>JBMFOH010000001.1:0-147976 GCA_049969715.1 bacterium
AGTTGGTAAGTACAAAGGGAAGACAGATGTATACTATGTTATTACTACAGCTACAGAATTACCAGCGATAGCAATGAGGGAATTAGCTAAGATTAGATGGCATATAGAGAATGAGACATTTAAAGCGCTCAATGAACAATGTCACAGTAAGCATGCCTTTGTAAGGAACGAGGGGATGATAGCGCTATTACTAATACTATTTGCATCATTTATAACAATACAAGTTTATAGGACCTTAGTTGAAGAGTATAAAGAGGGATTGAATCTGAAGAGATGGCATAGGGTGTCATTTAGGTTATTAAGGAAAGACTTCCTCAAGACATTGGGACATTATGAGGATACTTCTTAAAGGATTTAGAGTTAATAAATTTATCTTTTAGGGATTCTATAGGGAAGTAAAGCTATCCCTTTTTAAAAAGACAATTGAAGGGATTAGGTGGTATTGTGTTGCTATTAAAAGCTAGAATTTTTCATTTTTTAATCCCTTACAGTCTGAAATGAGTAATTTCTGGAAGCATCCTTAATGTTTATAGTATACAAAAATCTATACAACCATCTTCCCCTGTTCTTTCAACCAGAGGTAAGAATCCCTGAAACTCTCTTTAATAGGTCTAAATAAATATCCTAACTCATTTATCGCCTTCTTGCTAGAGATATGAGCATTAGAACGCAATACTACGATAGAGTAAGTTGTAAAGAGAGGTTTTGTCTTAACTATACTGTAATAGATTAGAGTAAAAGGAGAAGTAGCATAAGCCAACCAATAAGGTATCTTTGTCTTAGGCTTTTTGATGACAGTTATACTCTCTAAGACTTCTAGAATCTCATAGACAGAGATGGTTTCTCCACCAAGTACATATATTTCCCCATATTTACTCTTTTTCATAGCTTCAATATGACCAGTAGCAACATCTCTAACATCAACAAAATTATAAGCTCCATCTATATATGCCTTTAGCTTTCTATTTACAAAATCTAATATTAGCTGTCCCATTTCGGAGGTCTTATAATCAAATGGTCCTATAATTCCAGAAGGACACAAAACAACAGTATCTAAACCTCTCTTTGTGGCTTCTAATACAGCTATCTTAGCCAATGCCTTGGTCTTAGCATAATCTCCATAGACCTTATCAGGATAAATCTTACACGTCTCATCAAGCTTCTCCTCTTTAGAAGGTTCTGCCAACGCATGGACAGAACTTGTGTAAATAAGCCTTTTAACCTTATTCTTTATACAGGCTTCTATAACGTTCTTCGTGCCTTCTACATTTACTCTATACATACTACTATATCCACCTGAAATACTAATAATCCCGGCACAGTGAAATACATATTCAAGACTAGAAATCGCATTAGTAATACTAGAAAGATTAGTCACATCTGCCCTAACTATATCGACATTTTCATCCTTAATGGATGTGATATCTTCCCATTCAGGTATTATCGCCCTTATTCTAAAGCCTTGTTTTATGAGCTCTCTAATCAAAACATTTCCTAAATGTCCTGTCGCTCCTATTACACCTATCATGTATACCTCCTGACTGACTAGTATATAAGGTCAGTACGTTTTAGACTCTAGGCTAGACTCTAACATATAATTAACTGGAGATAAACCATTAGAAGTTCATTAATTTTTTATGAATTAATTGTAGTTCAACCCTTGTTTTTACGCTAATTGTTAATTTACCCCACCTTTACTCTAAATCATTCTTATAGTAAAATCCATTAATAAGTGGGAGGGATAATATGGAGCAGATAATGGAGATAACTAAGATATGGAATGATTTATTGGAGGAACTTGCACCTGTATTAAGTCCTGCAAGCTTTGAAACATGGCTAAAGACGGCCAAACTTATAGATATAAAGGGCGGAACTGCAATAATAGGTGCACCAAACACCTTTGCTAAAGAGTGGTTAGAGACCAGGCTTATGCCCACTTTAAAGAGTACTCTCTCTAATCTCACAGGAATGGATATAGTAGTAAAGATTATAGTAGATGACTCTTTAGTTGAAAAGGAGGCTGCTAGAGAACCAAGGGTAGAAGAGCGTACATCAGATGGTCCAAGATTGAACTATAGATATACGTTTGACACCTTTGTGGTAGGTAGCGGAAATAGAATGGCACATGCGGCAGCGTTTGCCGTAGCAGAGAATCCAGGAAAGGCATATAACCCTCTCTTCATATACGGAGGAGTTGGGTTAGGTAAAACCCACTTAATGCAAGCTATAGGACATCATGTAATCGACAAGAGAAAGGGGATGAAGGTAGTCTATATATCTTCAGAGAGCTTTACAAATGAACTTATAAACTCTATAAGAGACCACACCACTGTAGAATTTAGAGGAAGGTATAGGAGTGTTGACCTTCTTCTCATAGATGACATACAATTCCTAGCGGGAAAAGAGACCACTCAAGAAGAGTTCTTCCATACATTTAATGCCTTGTACGAGGCAGGAAAGCAGATCGTAATCTCTAGTGATCGACCTCCAAAAGAGATACCTACACTAGAGGAAAGACTTATCTCAAGATTTGAATGGGGACTTACAGTAGATATTCAACCTCCAGACCTAGAGACTAGGATAGCCATCTTAAGGAAAAAGGCAGAGTTAGATATGATATCTGTACCAGATGAGGTTATAAATCTTATAGCAGAAAAGATAGTTTCAAATATAAGGGAACTAGAAGGAGCCCTTATAAAGGTTATTGCATCAGCATCGTTAACGAAGAGACAAATCACAGTAGAACTTGCCGAAGAATGTTTAGCTACCCTATTTCATGGAGGAGAGATCAAACATCCTGCAACAGTAGAAGAGATCCAAAAGGTTGTAGCCCAATTCTATGGGGTAAGTATAGACGAGATAAAGGGGAAGAAGAGAACAAAAGAGGCTGTCTTTCCAAGACAGGTAGCTATGTATATAGCAAGAGAGGTAACAAACGTATCTCTACCAAGTATAGGAAAAGAGTTCGGTGGAAGGGACCATACTACAGTAATCCACTCTTATGAAAAGATAAAAGCTTCTATGCATCAAGATCCAGAGCTTGCTAAGACCATTAATCAACTACTTAATAAATTTATTAGGGTACAAAATGTGGAAAATGTGGATAAGTAGGTTGTATTTTATATCATCTGTGGATAACTTGTGGAAAACTTCTAAGTTATCCACAGAGTTATCCACAGACTCCAATATCAAAAATAGAGGTTTTATAAATTTTATCCACAGAATTCACTATCCTATTACTGCTGCTATATTTTTAATAAATATTAGTAACCATAATAGTATTTCCACAGGAGGAATATTATGAGATTTGTATGTAATAGAAAGGAATTAGAGAAAAGGATACAATGGATTTCAAAGATAATACCAACAAGAAGTACAAAGGAAAGTCTTAGTTCTATCCTTATAAAGACAGAACCTCCAGATAAATTATATTTGTATGGTACAAATATAGAGATTGGAATAGAAACTCTAATGAAGTGTGAAACAGACCAAGAAGAGAGTTTTCTTATACCTGCGAAGCTCTTCAGAGATATAATAGATAGTCTAGGTTCCAATTCTATTGTGGGAGACCTTGAGGACAGGACATTAAATATAACCGCTGATATGACCATATATCACATTCCTACTCAAAATATGACCGACTTCCCTATTATGGATGATATAATTCCAGAAGAGGAACTATCTATCGATATTAATACCTTAAGGGATGCAGTTAAAAAGGTAATGCCATTTGTAGATAAGACAGCTTTAAGACCTGTTCTATCTGGGATCTTTATAGATTCTCGGGAGGATGAAACAAGGTTTGTCTCTACAGATGCAAATAGACTGGCAGTAAAGAAAATTCCCATTGGAGGATTATCTAAAAGTGTTATCCTTCCTTCTCTAAGTTTAGAGACTATAGTTGATACTCAGTTAGAGGGAGATGTTATTTTGGAATTTTCTAATTCTAGGGTTAGACTCAGAAGCAACGATTTGAAGCTTACTACATCTACAATAGAAGGAGTATTTCCTGTATACGAGAAGGTCATTCCTAAAGAGTTTGTAACGGTGTTAAGATTGGACAAAGATTCTCTTAGAGATTCTATAAGAAGGGTATTACCGATCTCTCGTGAGGAAGATTATGCTGTTAAGTTTAGCATAAAAAGGGATAAAACTATTGTAAGTGCCCGTTCTCCTATAGGGGTAGTATTTGATGAATTAGTAATTCCGTGTGAAGGTGATGAACTTGATATCACATTCTCGGCAAACTATATTCTAGATTTTCTTTCAGTTGGAGACGGACAGATAACTATATCTCTTTCTGGGGAGCTTTCTTCTGCTCTCTTTACATTTGACAGTGATCCTCACTTTATCTATGTCACGATGCCGATGGAGGCAGAGTGAAAGAGGTAGAGATCTATACTGAAAGTATAACATTAAGTCAATTCTTGAAATGGATAGGGATTGCACAGACTGGAGGAGGAGCAAAACTTTTGATCCAACAGGGATTAGTAACTGTAAATGGCAAGGTCCAGACCAAAAGAGGTAAGATATTAAGGGAGAACGATATAGTAGGTATAAAGGGATATCCAGAAGAATTTATAATAAGAAGAAAGGTTATATGAACCTAGATCTTATTGAGCTTCTCAATTATAGGAATTATTCTCATACAACTCTTGAATTTAGCCCCTATTTTAATGTGCTTACAGGTCCTAATGGTTCAGGTAAAACCAATCTCCTTGAGGCTATACACCTTCTTGCTAATGGAGAGGTAAAGAGAGGAAGGAGGGACGCGGAAGCAATAAAATGGAATGAGACATTTTCTTGGATAAGGGGAGAAGTAAGTTATGAAGACGGGAGGATTGTAAAACTTGTAGTACAGATAAATTCTAATGGAAAGGACTTTTCCATAAATGGGAAGATAAAGACCTTAAAAGAATATATAGGAACATTCTCTGTAGTTTCTATCTTTGAAGATGATGAAGAGATTATCTCAGGAGATCCTGATAAGAGGAGAGAATTTTTGGATAAGTTTATTATAAGTATTGAACCTTCGTATTATTCTCTTATTACTAGATATAGAAATGTATTAGTAAGGAGGAATAGACTTTTAAAAGAGGGAACCTCAGATAAAAGACTCATAGAGGCTCTAACCGAAATCCTCCTTAAATATGGAGGGGAAATAATAAGGTCTAGGGATAGATTCATTTCTATATACAATGAATATCTAGCTAGGGAATGTAAAAGAATAGGTTTTTCTATAGAGATAGATATCCCTGAGTTTTCTGGTGATATTGAAGAGAAGGTCTCCATATATAGGAAAAGATTTGAGGCATCAAGAAAGAAAGAAGAAGTTATTGGGGCTACATTAGTAGGACCCCATAGGGATGAAGTTGTTATAAAAATGGATGGAAAGGATAGTAGAAGTTTTGCCTCTAATGGAGAGTCAAGAATAATTGTGTTTCTTATTAAGCTTACCCAGTGGGAACTTATAAGAAGTTTAAAAAAGTATAAACCTATCTTTGTTGTTGATGAATTTTTAAATAAGCTGGACAGAAATAATGTAAATCTTATCCTAGAGATAATAGAAGAAAAATCTCCCCAGGTCTTTCTATCAGAACTAGTAGATATTCCTATAGGTAAAAAGGGTATTATTTTTTCTATAGAAAAAGGTGAGATCTTGAATGAAAAGACTTTTTGATATCTTTTTGAACCTGCCATTCCGTAATTATTCCTTACTTCCTATAGCTTGGCATAAGGTAGTAGGGGATTATGCATCAAGATTTGCTCGGGTATCTTACTATAAAAATGGTGTCCTCTATGTGGATGTTCCTGCTCCTGCCTGGTCAAATGAGCTTTCCGTTGCTAAGTTGATGATCGTAGATGCATTAGTAAAAGAGACCGGTATATCTATCACTGACATAAAGTTTAGGGTTTATTCTTTTAATATAAAAGAGAAGGAAAATCTTGATCTTAAAGAACTTACAGATGAAGAGATAGATTATATAAACTCTTTACTCGCTGACTTAAAGTATGAAGAACTAAAAAGACCCATATTCAATATAATAGGGTATCATCTTTTGAGAAAGAAAAAGAAGTAATCCTACCCTTTCAGTCCTACCTGTTCTATAGCTGTAAGATAATACTTCTGCGTAAAAAGATACAATAGAAGGCAAGGAATCATCGTAATCATAACCGCTGCCATCATCATAGGATATGATACTACGTTTGGGTTCATAGCCCCAAAACCACTGCCTATAAAGCTTGGGTCCACAGAGAATAGTAAAGAGAGAGATATGGGCAGTGTCTTGATATTATTGAAGAATATAATGCTTCTTGCATACTCATTCCAGTACCATACAAAAGAAAAGAGTCCAACTGTGATTATTGCTGATTTTGCTAGCGGTAGATAGATATACCAAAAGCATTCAAAGAATGATGCTCCATCTATCACTGCCGCATCTTCTAATTCCGATGGTAAGGTATTAAATACCTGTCTGAATAAAAATATACACAAGGGCGCATATATACCAAAACCAAAGAATGATGGAACTATGAATACATTTAGGGTATCTAACCAGTTGAGGCTGTGAAAGAGTATATAGTATGGAATCATAAGTATTTGGGGTGGTATAACTAGTGTAGCAAGTACAATCATCATAAGAATCTCTTTTCCCGGAAATTTCCCTCTACTAAATCCGTACCCTACTACAGCAGAGGATAAGACCTGTCCTATTATACAGGTACCAGTTAATTTTATAGAGTTGATGATAGAGGTAGCAAAGTCCATGGGTTTTAGAACATCTATATAGTTTCTAAGATTAATATGGTTTGGAATCCATGTTACTGATGGGTCCATATAATCCTCTATTGTCATTACGGATACTATTAAGCTTCTCAGTATTGGATATAAGAATATGAATGCTCCATCTATAAGTAGTAGATACAACAGGAGTTTAGGAAGTATGTATTTTATCTTATATTTTGAAAGTCTCATTCTTCATTCCTCTGATATCTTACAAGGTATCTCTGAGAGTAATAGTATGTAAGGAGAGTAAATGATATAACAATCCCAAGGAAGAGCCAACTTACTGCTGCCCCATAACCGAGCCTATACTGCTCAAAGCTTATATTGTATACATAGTCCATAAAGAATGGTATAACAGTTCTTCCGTGGGCGAGAACCCTGGCAATAGTAAATATATTTGTAAATGATTCTATAACTGTAAATACCATATTTATCACTGTAAATGGAGCTAACAATGGCATAGTAATAGCCCAGAGGCTCTTCCACCAGCTGGCCCCATCTATCTGTGCCGCTTCATATATCTGTGGGTCTATACTTTGAAGACCTGCTAAGAATATGAGCATCTGGATTCCTACCCTCCACATACCTAAGACTAGTATGGTTGAAAAGAGAGAGATTAGATTTTGGATATTTGGTTCTAACCTTATCCCGAATGTTTCTAATGTGACATTGACATTGACCATCTTACTAAAGATATCTGGCCCTATCTTTGCAACAACTACATCTGAAGCTGCTACAACTGGTAAGAAATATACAACCCTGAAGAATCCTATACCTTTGACCTTCTGATTGACTAGTATTGCAAGGATAAGTGAGAACAACATAGTAAAGGGTATGCTTATTACCCCATAACCAAGTGTCATACCAAGGCTATACCAGAAGTCTCTATCTTCTAAAAGTGCTTCTCTATAGTTTTCGATCCCTATGAACTGACTTCCATTGAAACTCCATTTGAAAAAACTGAGTCCGAAAGAGAAGATGAGAGGAAATACTAAAAATATCAACGCCCCTATTATCCAAGGGGATATAGCTATATAACTCATTATCACATTTTTCTTTTTATACGTTAGTTTCATTTCTCACCTACTAATATATAAGGTAAGATTAATAGCCCGATCAAAAATACCCATAATGGGGATGGAGGGAGGTCAAGTCTTAGAGAAATAGTTCTAGATAAGATAAGACTAGATATCTCTCCAACAGATATACCTAGGATAACAGACTTCCATCTATTATGGAGGCTTTTTATTATCATCAATCCTGACCACAGGAGTATTATAGAAACAGCTACAAGGACAAGGATAAATATACCAAGATAAACCTTTAAGGTCATTAGCCTTTCGTGAACATTAAAGACCTCATAATCACTCTCTTGGAGATGTCTAAATCTTAGTGTCCTTACTATCTCATCTTTTAGGACTGACTTTAGTGTCCCCCAACTAAACTCTGGTTTTACTCTTATTATCACTGCATCTAACTTTTCTTCTGGATTATAAAATAATGGAATTATTACCTCTCTCTTTGGATATATAAGGTCTGCCAGTTGAGATATCATGGGAAGATAGTCCCTTAAGACTGTATATCTATTTATAATCTTTTCTATAAATGATTGGGAAAGGACTCCAACAATTATATACCTATTACCATTTATATATAACTCACTTCTAATAGGGTCTACCTCATTTGAGAAAAAGATATTCTTTGAACTTTCAGGTATGAGTGCTACCTTCTGAAATCTCTGAAAGTCTATAGGTTTAAAGCTTCTTCCAAGTTCTACTATCCTTCCAGTTATTTGAGGAAAGTCAGGGGTTATTTCTGTTATATTCATCGGTTCTTCCTTGTCCTCAAATAAGACAGTAGTAGTAAACCTTTTTACAGTATCAACTGCTACTACTCCTTGGATCTTAGAGATAGCTTTTGCGTCCTCCCAGGTAAGTGGCTCTAGTTTCATATCTTCTGTAAAGTAGGGAGATATGGCAAAGACATTTAGCCCATAGGTAAGCGGGTTCTCTCCCAACCCTATAGTTATAGATTCCCATACAGAAAGTATAAATGAAGCCAGCATAACTGCTAATACTATCTTTACTATTGCGTTTCTAACCATTTTCCTCTTTCTATAACTATCACTCTATCATAGTCATTTAACGGTCTACTACTGTAGGTGACTACCCTTTCAAACTGATTTACTCCAGATAAGATCTCTGCTTCATCCTCTTTTATTCCACCTATCTTTACCTTCCTCTTTCTTACTACCTTTACATTGTCTCTTATTAGCCTTGCCAACTCTCTATCGTCAGGGGTAGATGGAGTAGTTTCTACTACAAATACGTACGATTCTGTCTCTTCTGGGCTGGGAGGATTTAGATAGTAGAGAGGATTTTCTATATCTTCAGGGGATTCTTGATATATTGCAGATATTGGTACAACAGTACTCAGTTTTCTTTCCTTTATAAGTATCCTTGCATAGACAGGTATTCCTATCTTTATTTCAGGAGAATACTTATCTATCTTCCCAACGACCCTTATTCCTGAGCTTCCATTTGACTGTTCAAATCCTTCAGAGATGGATGTAATCCTTGCAGAATATTCTTTGGTAGAGAAAGGGTCTATCTTAAACCTTATCTCCTGTCCTATGCCTACCTTTGTAATAAGCTTAGGGTCTACCAAGCAGGATACGCTAATACTATCCTCGTCAGCTATAGTAGCTAGAGGTGTTCCCGGTGAGACTGATTCACCCTTCTGAACGAATACTGATACCACTCTTCCCTTTGTCTTAGACTTTATTTCTAGTTGGCTCTTTAGAAATGCCAATTTTTCTTGGGTATTTTTTAGAGATTTAAGTGATATATCTATTGTCTTTTTATTTAACTGCATTTCTGTATCTGCTTGTTTTTTTAGAAGGTCATAGTTGGCTTTCGATGCCTCAAATGTAAGTCTTGCTGATTCCACCTGATCTCTATAGTTTTTGAGGTTCATCTCTGAAATAGCTCCAACCTTAAATAGACTCTCCATCCTTTTTAGGTCTTCTTCTGCCTTTTTATAAGCCTCTTCGTCTCTTTCTAATGCTATCCTTGCCTGAGAGGTATCTATAGACTCTTTTTTAGCTTTTTCTATGTCTAGTCCTATCCTTTCTATATTTAACCTTGCCTCTTCTATCTGAAGATTTATCTCGGGAGAATCTATAAGAAATAATATCTTATTTGTATCTACATAGTCTCCAATCTTTATATTTACTGCCCTTACATTCCCAGAGACAGTACTTTTTATAGTAGAAGTAATATTGGATTCGATATAGCCTGTGGTAGATATGTCCTGTATGAATGGCTTTCTTTCCGCCATTGCCACAGTAACCTTTGGGTAGTGTTCAAAATAGCTCTTATTGTATACATAGCCAAGATACGTAATCCATACAAGGCTTATAATAAGTATTATAATACCTATGCGTCTTCTCAATGTCTCCCTCCAATAAAAATAAACCATAATATTTTGGAACTATTCATCTGATATATTATCTCTATAACCCTTATCAATCCTAATGATAATATATATAGTCCTAATGTCTTTTTAGGGTCTATCCCTTCTGCTTTAAATGTAGCTACCAGAATAATTATACTCCATATGTTACTAATATTTATCTCCCTAATAATCATAAATAAGATATCATTGTTAAGCATATCCCTATTAAGGGGTGAGAAGATTGTTGGTGCAAGTGCAATATCTAGGTCTTTTAGATCTACAAGTCCGTCAAATCCCTTTGCAAGTAATAGATAGGTAGATATTAGATTTGAAAATAGTATAGGAAGCAAGGAAAGAGATGAAATAAGTAGTATTTTGTCGTAGTCTATATCCTTTACCCCAACCCTTATCACCTTTGAGATGATGAAGACCTTTACTATGCACCACAGAGGTAGTAAAAGGAATGCCAATGTAATGACAAGTCTAATAAGGGCTTCTCCTTCAGGAAGTGTTAGAGTTGGACACATTCTTATAATTGACTCTGCCTTTAAGTATAAGACCTCTCTATGAGATGAGACAGCCATGTTACAGATGCTAGAAATGATTCCAACCAATATTGGGAGAACATACCACCTCTTTAATCTTATCTTTCCCCACTCACTGTATGGAGATATGAGGAAGTAAAACCAACTCATCTTATTATCCTATAGTCCCATGGTTTGATCCCTTGGTATGTATGTGTAGAGTAATTCACTATAATCCTTGTTCCACTCTCATATCGTGTTTCATATATATGTCTTGCCAACTCCTTATGGTCTATAATAAACTGATACTGTAGGTCTCCAGTTTCTCTATTTATTAGATTATACTCCCTTTTTATATCATTAATCCAATCACTGAATTTAGAACTGAATAGGCTTTTATAAAATGTATCCCTTATTAGGAGAGGAGATCTGTAGGTAACCATACTAGAAGGGAGGGCTCCATACTCAAGATTCTTAAGAAATTCATAGTTCCAATCCTTCCTTAGATTCATTGGTGTAAAGTTGTATCTTACTATGCCATGTAGAGCTATCTCCCAGAGGGGTATGGTGTCGCCCCCAAAGAATCCACTTGATTCTGATGGGGCATCTATTATATGATTGATCCATTTTATTCCATAGTCACATCCACCCTCTACCATCCTAGAGCTCTCTATCATATTGGAATAACTCTCACTTGTATCGAATCTAGATTGGGGATGGTTATCATCATAGCAATCTATTAAACCATAACCTATCTTCCTCAGTTCTATAGAGGTTATTCCCAACGCCTTTGCCTCATTATAGAATCTTTGAAACCTCGATTTGGCAATGCTAGGGCACATAATAAAGCCATATCGATAGTTATTCTGCTCTACTGGAAGCTTTACAGGATTCTTTAATGTCATCTTTCTATAGAATTCTCTAGAGTTTTGATAGATATCAAAGAGGTTTACAGAAAGGCTTATATAGGAACCTGAATTCCTTGCTATATTTATAATATTTTTAAGTCCCTTCCATCCATCAAATGGAGGAAATGTGGTTGGGTTAGCCCCTTCAAATCCTGACTTCTCCCATCCAACAAGAATAAAATTTACCTTTATCCCAGAGCTTTGGAGTATATTTAACATTGTCTCGATGTCTTTAAATGTAGTAAGTTTGATAATAGGATCAAATAGTTCAAATCCTCTCTTTATACCCATAAATACACTAATATCCATCACGTCTGATTTCATCTGTGGAAAGTCTTTGACCTTTTCCTTCAATGGTTTTACCCCCTCTATATTGAGAAGATAATCCCTGTATGTCTTACCTACCCCTACATAGTTTGCATCTTTATCTTTTAAAATATAGTATTTTATGCTCTTTTCTTTATTATCTACTCTCTGAGTTATACGTTTCTTCCTATATATATCCTCAAAGACCTTTCTGTAGAAAAACTTTCCACTCACGGTATAGTAGCCATTCCCTGGGGTTATCTCTTTTACGATACTAGAAAATTCTTTTCCCTCATCTAATATACCAGCGAGACCGAGATTATTCTTTATACAGGAAAATACTGGAAGTGTTATTGGGATTCGATTTATGTCAGATTCCTGGGGGGTTAGATCCCCATATACTATTTTCTCTTGGTTAACTACAGAGAATACCTTATTAAATGGAATAATCACTCCACACCCGTCAGGAATTACGAGATATCCCTTTTCTCCTACCATACCAGCGTTTAGATAAGGAAGTACATCGATACTTACAACTGGATGTTCTTTATCTTCTACTATCTCGTTATTTGGAATTTTTACCTCGAAGAGATTCCCTTTGCTTTCAAAAAAACTGGTAAATTTGAATCCCAGTTCAGGAAAGTTATATGTCACCTTTACTGTATTTCCATCTATTAAATATGTCCTCTTTGCATTGTAAGAAAACACATCATCTACTCTACCAAGATTTTTATCCCAGAAACTTACCACAAATGTTGACTTTATCCTTGCATCCCAATAGTCATTTACAGATTTCCACCCTATAGGTGTGGATGTAATAGTGTATTTCCCATCCCTAATAGTTAATAGGTCATCCTTTACACTGTAATCTATACTTATCATTGCTTCTACAGATGAGGCAAAGATAAATATAGAACAAAATATTATAATAAGCCTTAGAACCCTACTAATCTGTACCATATTTCGAGATACACCTCTTTTATAAAGGACCAAAGCTCAAGATTCACTCCCTGCAAGAATAGAACAATAGCGATACCTACTAATATACCTATTCCAGTTACCAAAAAGATAATTAGGGTTCTTCCTGCTCCAAGTTGTTGAGTAACTTTAACATTTATTAGAAACAATCCTATACTCCATAGGATAAGTCCCCTCTGTATATAGTCGTAATATATCTTTTCTTGGAATGTTAAGAAATTACTTAGAAGAGCGATAGGAAACGAGAGAATGAGGTATGGAACTACGCACATAGCAGTAGTTACCATACATTCCTTCCATGTTCCTAAACCATCAAAGATCTCTCCTACACCGTAGAATGTAGTGCCAGCTATAAACCACAATCCCGAAAACATAAGGAGTCTTCTAAAGAAGATATAATTGATTCCTTCTGTATTTGGCTGGAATATGTAGTTGACATATCTTCTATTCAGTGCGTCTATAAATGCAATAACTAGGATGATAAAAACTCCTAATATTATGGACCTATTCTTTGAAAGTTCCAGTGTTTCTACTGGTTTATACAGCATCTTACCTATGATATTCCTGAATATATATAAGATCTTATCTCCCAGTAAGAAGATTACTAGTAAAAGCACTATCCCTAGTATCCCCCAGAGGAATATATATCTATAGAACAGCTCCCTCCTATACAGGATTACAGTATTGGAATATCTTGCTTTATCTTGTGCCAATTTGAACTCTTCTAACGCCTTAGAGTATTCCTTCATAGCTAGGTATGTTTCACCAAGCCCTGAATGGATGAAGTTCATATAGTTATTTAGCCTTAATGCCTCATTCCAGAAGAAGATAGCGCTGTCATAGTCTCCATCTAGTAATGCTTTATTTGCCTTATCTATTGTTACCATAAGCCTTGATGGATGGAAGAGTTTTACCTCCCCATCATCATACCCTACAGCTAGGTATCCATCGCTTCTTATTGCTATAGATGTAGCACTATTTCCGACGGAAAAACGTGTGACAAGAGACCCTCTCTTATCATATTTATAGACTATCCCATTTGATGAATCGAGAACAAATAGATTTTCAAGTTTATCTGTACCAATGCTTAGTATTCTTACATTTACTAAAGGTCCAATCCTCATAACTTCATAGCCCTGATAGTTTATCTTCTTTATTATAGAGAGGATTGGTGAGAACCTATCTAATGTAGGCTGAGGGATATTCCCTACAATGTATATATTCCCTAGCGGGTCTATAGAAAGGGAACTAACCATGTTTAAATCTGAGCTTCCATAATCACTCTTTATAATTGTGCCAACAAATTTCCCCTTAGGCGAGAACACTGAAGCTTCTCCTGTTCCAGCATTTACTATATATAGATAACCCCTCTCATCTACGGATAGGGTCCTCCTATACGATATATATTCATATGCATTTCCCTCTCCCTCTAAGAGAAATCTAGAGACTACTTTACCTTTTGGATCTATCTTGGAGACAAGCTTCCCATTAGTTACAGTATAGAGGTTACCCCAAGGGTCTACAGCTATTGTGTCTGCTTCTGATTCCATCTCTCTAACTAGTACTCCACTAGAAGAGTAGAGTTGTAACTTATTCTCTCTTTTATCTAGGAGGTATAGATTGTTATTATTATCAAATGCAAGGGCACTAACTTCCATAGGAAGTTTTAGTAGGGGATTCTTGCTAGAGAAGAAACTATCAAGTAAAAAATAATCAGCCTTGGCAATTGTAGATATCGCCAAGATAAACGATAAGGTAAGTAGGGTGATACATCCTATCTTATTAAATTTCATAGTTATAAATTATACTACTATTCGAGTGCTCTTAATAGAGGATAAGCCTCTGGTAAATCTTTTATGTATTCTTTCATTTCTGAAATCTCTACTATCCCTTTATAGGCAAGTTTTACAGCAAGCTTAAGGGCTTCTATCCCAGCCTTGATTCCATCAGGATGATGATAGATCGATGTTCCAGCTAGAAACATCCTTCCATCAGCTCCGAAGACCTTTATGTTATACCCGATGTTTTTTGCGCTTAGACCTCCAGCAATAACCAGTGTCATCCCATTGTTCCCTTCAAGTTCTTCCTCCTTTAATCTCTCTATTATTGAAAACTTTTCCTCATCAGTAGGTCTTATATAACCTCTCAAGGCTGGAAGTTGCATAAATGCTACTCCAGAGAGGGCAGCTAACAGATATACTGTTTTAGGGTCCTCACCAAAGGAGTAATTTGGATCACCTGCATATCTATTCATTCCAGCAGTATGCGCATATATTGGAACCTTATACTGTTCTCCCATCCTATAGATCTCTTTGATACTTAGGAAATCGCCTGCAAAGTGAGGAGAGAACATCAATGCATTTGCTCCACAATCAACTGCTACTTTGGCATACTCTAGGATCTTAAATGGACTTACTGTAATATGAGGTGCAAATATGACCCTCTTTTTCGTTGGACTTGGGCTGAAGGAAAGGTCAAAACCATTATCTTCTAGACCCTTTACTGTAAGTTTTACATAGGTTTCTAACTCCTTTATAGTAAGATGTAGGTTTTCATCTGACTTAATAAATGATGCTCCAGCTAAGGCTGACTCCACTACACTTTTAGCAAAAAGATCAGGGGGAAGCCACTTAGGCTTTACGATAGTACCTATTATCGGTTCCTCTCTATCTATATTTAGATACTCTCTAATCCTTCTGTGCGGCCATACCTGTCCTAGAAATCTTTTCTTAAGGGTTTCTGGAAATCTATAGTCTATGACCCTTGCAGTATAGTCACTGAATGCATTGAATGGCTCACTGGATGTTGCCATCCTCAATTGAATTAGAGGCGTATCATCTTTATTAAAAAATTCTAATGGTGTAGCAATGGTTACTATGGCTGCCTCTAAAGATTCCTCATTGTTTGTTCCCAACAGTTTTACTTCTTTTAGCCAAGACATATGACTATCATACTCTGGCGGCTTCTCTCCCTTTTCTTGCCAGGCTTCTGTTGTCCCATGTATGAGCATCATCTCTATGGCTCTTTCTATCCCGGTAAATTCATTATCCTTCATCCTACTTGCAACATAGTACTTTGTTTCTACAGCTTCTCCTCTGTAGGTCCTTTCGCTATTTACCTTCTCTAGGATCCTTGTCTCTATGTCCTTTCTATCTAAAAACTCTCTTCCTATGTATGGGTGTTCAGGGACCCTCTTTAAGAGCCTTCCTGTCCCTACAATGTTCTCGCTCTTCATAAATTCCTCCTAGTCTTAATGTAGTTCTCTAGGTAATATTTTATCACAGAAAGGTGGAATGGTTGACTCCCAAAACAAATTGTGATAAAATGTGCTGAAACGTAGAAAAACGAAATCTTCTATTCCTTATAAAGGAGGGCTAATATGCAGTATAGAAAATTTGGTAGTACCGATTTCAAGGTCTCAGCTTTGGGCTTTGGTGCAATGAGACTTCCTATTATAGGAGGAGACGAGTCAAAGATAGATGAGGCTTTGGCTATTAAAATGATAAGATACGCCATAGATAATGGAGTAAATTATGTGGATACTGCCTATGGGTATCATAGGGGAAACAGTGAGATTGTCGTAGGAAAGGCTTTAAAAGATGGATATAGAGAAAAGACTAAGTTAGCAACAAAACTCCCAGTTTGGCTTGTAAACGCAAGAGAAGATATGGATAGACTCTTAAATGAACAGTTAAGGAAGTTAGATACAGATCATATAGATTTTTATCTCCTCCATGCCCTTAATAAGGACTCCTGGGATAAGGTGTATAATCTAGGGGTCCTAGATTGGGCTGAAGGTGTAATAAAAAAGGGACTTATAAGATATATAGGATTCTCATTCCATGATGACCTAGATACATTTAAAAGGATAGTAGATACCTACAATTGGACATTCTGTCAGATACAGTATAACTATATGGATATCTATACACAGGCTGGACAGGAAGGGTTAAAGTACGCTGCTAATAAGGGTATAGCGGTAGTAATTATGGAACCACTAAGAGGAGGAAGATTAGCCAATCCTCCAGAAAGGGTCCTAGATGTATTTAATAGTGCCAGTATAAAGAGATCTCCAGTAGCATGGGCTCTCCTTTGGCTTTGGAATCAGCCAGAGGTTTCTACTGTATTAAGTGGGATGAGCACATTTGAACAGGTAAAAGAGAATGTAGAGATTGCATCTCTGTCAGGGATAAATATCTTTAGCGATCAGGAACTCCAACTAATACAAAGGGTGAGGGATACCTATCTTGGTATAAAGGCTATAGATTGTACACAATGTAGCTACTGTATGCCTTGTCCAAATGGGGTAGATATACCTAGAAATTTCGCCCTTTATAACGAAGGAGTTAGATATAATGATTTTGGTGGACCAAGATGGCAGTATCTAAACGGCCTAAAACCAGAGGAGAGGGCAAGTAGCTGCATAAAGTGTGGAGAGTGTGAGCCAAAGTGCCCTCAGGGTCTTCCTATTAGAGACCTTTTAGATATGGTAAAATCAAAGTTTGAAGAGGCTACTACATAAGAAATTTTAGAGATCAAGGGCTCCTTTTAGGAGCCCTTTTTATCTTTTTATATATTTACTATCTTCCAACTGTAGGTAATCTCACTTGTTTTCCTTAGCATTGCAGATACGCTACAGTATTTCTCCCTTGAGAGATCAATCGCCTTTTTTACACTACCCTCATCAAGATTCGTTCCATAAACTACATACTCTAGGTGGATCTTAGTAAAGACCTTTGGATATTCCTGAGCCTTTTCTGCAGTTAGGTTTATTTCGAAGTTTTTTACATCTTGTCTCATCTTCTGAAGGATGGATATCACATCCATCCCTGTACAGCCACCTAACGCCATAAGAACTAACTCCATTGGAGCAGGCCCATTTTCACTATCCATTATGACCTCTGGACTTCCATCAATATGACCTAGAAATTTGAGACCTTCTTTCTGCCAAGATACCTTTGCTTCCATCTTATCCTCCTATACTATAGTTTTCTCAAAGACCAACAGTGTATGCCCCTTAGGATTTTCTATAAATCCTAGGTTTTGTAGTTCCTCTTTATAATGCCACTCCTTAGGGACTATAACCTCACAGTCTTTGATACCTTCTTTATAACCAAGATTTAATGCATAGCCTATTATCCTCTTTATGGAATCGAAATCACCATAGAGACTGGTAACTTCTATATCTTCTCTCGACCTTCTTAATATACCAAATCCTTTATAGTTTTGATCTACCAAAACAATTGCCTTATTTATCGCTCTTTCTATAGCTGTTGAACTTAACCCTTGCCATTCCCAATTCCAGTAGATGCCAATCTTCTTTAGATAAGGGATTGTATCTATACTAGTCCTTGCTATCTCCAATATTATGTTAATATCCTTAAGAAGTGCTACCATTAATCCCTCTACAGTCTGTTCCGTTGTTTTACTTGTAAAGAGGGCAAACTCTCCTACAAGCTCAAACCCCTTCCTTCTACATAGATTCTGAGAGGCTATATTTGTTGATGTTATTACATTTCTGGCTATTCTTATCTTCTTCTCTTTTAGTATATCTAAAGAGGTATCAAGAAGGAATGTTCCTATACCCATCCTTCTATAGTCAGGATGGACTCTTAACCCTTCAAGCCATGCTTCCCAACTACTTAGATAGCCTATATGAGATATCCCTACTACCTTAGTATTTAAGACCGCCTTAATAAAGTCACCATTCTCTGATTCTATCCATTCATCAAATATATAGGGTATATAATCTCCCCAATCCCAAGTATCCTTAGTAAAGGATAGGATCTCTTCTTTATCCTCTGGTTTTACTCTCTCTAGGATAAACATTGTAAACAGTCCTTTCTTTTATCCACCTTTATAGATATAATTATATCAGAAATGAAGATTTCACTTCTACAAGATTGGAGGATATTATGATACAGGTAGAGTTTAGAGGGGCTATTAAGATAGATTTAGAGAAGCCAAGTTCTGTTAGGGAGATTATAGAAGAGAATCCGAACATCCCTAAAGAACTTTTAGGTAACAGTGATATGCCGATAGCGGTAAGATTAGAGGATAGGATAGAGGATCTGAACCTAGTTATCGAAGAGGATAAAAAATTAGACCTAATTGGAGTAAAAAATAATTTTGGCAGGAGAATATGGGAGAGAAGTTATATATTTCTTCTCAATCTTGCCTGCAAAAAACTATTCCCTGAATTGAATATAGTCGTAGAACACTCCTATCATAAAAGTCTGTATGGAAGGTTTAGGAATTATACCCCAAGATTGAAAGATATAGAGGATATTGAAGCCAAGATGAAGAAACTGGCAGAGTTAGATATCCCTATTAGAAAAGAGGTGTGGGAGAGGGAGAAGGCACTGAAGTTTTTTGAGGAGAGGAAAGAAAATGATAAGATGAGGTTATTGAGGAATATCCAATCTGAATATGTAACATTATATCATATAGAGGACTATTATGAATATTCCTATCTTCCATTGGCTCCATCTACAGGGTATCTGACAAATTTTGCCCTAAGGTTATATCAACCAGGATTCTTGCTTATTCTTCCCTCTGAGAAGGATATTACAGAGCTTGCAGAGTTTAAAGAGGTTGTCAGATTATTTCAGGCATTCTATGAGTATAAAACCTGGCTCGAGATCCTTGGGCTTACTAATGTGGCATCCCTCAATGATGCTATAGAGAATGGAGAGATATCAGAGATAATAAAGGTAGCTGAGGCATTGCATGAAAAGAAGATTATTAAGATCGCTGATGAGATATGCTCTAAACTTCCGGATCTGAGACTGGTCCTTATTGCTGGTCCTTCCTCAGCGGGTAAGACTACATTTAGCAAGAGATTACAGATTCAACTGAAGGTAAATGGGATAAGACCAGTAGTTATAGAGATGGATGATTATTTTTTATCGCCTAAAATGGTGGCTAGGGATGAGTATGGGAACTATGATTTTGATAGTCCTAAGGCATTAGATATTAATCTCCTCAATGAGCATTTGACCCTTCTTATGAATGGCCAAGAGGTTGAGCTTCCAAAGTATAATTTTGGAAAGAAAAGGAGAGAAAAGTCAGGAAGAACGGTAAAGATAGAGGAGAATAGTATTATTGTGATGGAAGGGATCCATGCCCTTAATCCGGAATTAACCGTAGATATTCCTGGCTATATGAAATATCACATATTTGTTAGCGCCTTGACCCATCTAAATCTGGATAATCAGAATAGGGTTCCCACTACCGATGCTAGGCTTATACGCCGTATAGTAAGGGATAGTATATTTAGAGCTCATGGAGCTTTAGACTCTATACGCCAATGGCCCTCAGTAAGAAAGGCTGAAGACCTATACATATTTCCAAATCAGGAAAGAGCTGATGTTATGTTCAACTCAGCATTGGTATACGAATTCTCTGTCCTTAAGACTTTTATAGAACCTATGTTAAAGGCTGTCCCTCCATACTACGAGGAGTATCCAGAGGCAAAGAGGCTACTAGATATCTTATCTCACTTCCTTCCCCTTTCTCCTACTGAGGTTCCTATGACCTCAATACTTAGAGAATTTATAGGAGGAAGCTCATTTGTCTACTGATAGCACAGATTGTGTATTCTGTAGGATCATAAGAGGGGAAGAGAAGGCTTACATAGTATTTGAAGATGATTCTTCTATAACCTTTTTAGATATACGACCTTTATTCCCTGGGCACTGTCTTGTGGTTCCTAAACAACACTACGAAACCCTGGCTGACCTTCCTGATGACTCTATTGAGAAGATCTTCAAAAACGCCAAGCTTGTTTCTCAGGCGGTAGAGATTGCTTTAAAGGCAGACGGTTCATTTATAGGTATAAATAATAAGGTGAGCCAGAGTGTGCCTCATCTGCATATCCATATTATTCCTAGGAAAAGAGGGGATGGATTAAAGGGTTTCTTCTGGCCTAGAACTAGATATAAGGACGAGAAGGAGCTGCTAGAGATTCAGTCGATGATTAAAGCTAGTATAGAGAAGATGATAAGAGGAAAAATATGATAGAGACACTTGAACTAAACGAACAATTTAAAAAAGCCCTTGATTTGATGGAAAATACTAATAAGAGTGTATTTATTACAGGGAAAGCTGGGACAGGAAAATCCACCCTTTTAAATTATTTTCGTTCTATTACTAAAAAGGATATTGTGGTTTTGGCACCTACAGGGGTGGCAGCAATAAATATAGGAGGAGAGACTATCCATTCCTTCTTTGGATTTAAACCAAATGTTACTATCCAGAATATTAAGAAGCTTCCCTCTACTCAGGCTAAGATCTATAAAGAGTTAGATACCATTATAATTGATGAAGTCTCTATGGTGAGGGCAGACCTCTTGGATTGTATAGACTACTTTTTACGCTTAAATGGCAAGAAGAAGAGGAAACCTTTTGGCGGTATCCAGATGGTCTTTATTGGGGACCTATATCAGCTTCCCCCTGTAGTCACATCTCTAGAGAAGGAACTCTTTACTAAGCGATATAGAAGCCAATATTTTTTTGATGCAGATGTTATGAATGAGCTCCAGATGGAATTTATTGAGTTAGAAAAGGTATATAGACAGAAGGATGAAAGGTTTATTACCCTTCTCAATGAGATAAGGAATAATACAGTAACTGAAGGAAGTTTAGCCCTTTTAAATAGTAGAGTAGGAGCAGAGTTTAAAGATGATTCAGGTTATGTTGTTTATCTTGCCCCTTTAAATGAGACAGTAAATAGGATAAACAAGGAAAAACTTGATAGTCTAAAGGGGAAGTTGTACATATGGGAGGCGGAGATAAAAGGAGATGTAGATGAAAACTCCTGCCCTGGAGACCCTGTGCTTTTTCTTAAGAAAGGGGCACAAATTATGATGCTAAATAATGATAATAAGGGAAGGTGGGTGAACGGGTCTATTGGAATGGTTGTAGGGATAGAATCTAGAGATCGAGGGAAAGATATAATTGAGGTTCAATTCCCCGATGGTAGGGTTGAAGAAGTCCTTCCATACACTTGGGAGGTATTTCACTATAGATACAATGATGTGAAGAAGATGATAGAGACAGAATCAATAGGTTCTTTTACTCAGTATCCTCTAAAACTTGCATGGGCAGTTACTATCCATAAGAGTCAAGGTAAAACCTTTGATAAGGTTATAATTGACCTAGGAAGAGGAGTCTTTGCCCCTGGACAGGTATACGTAGCCCTAAGTAGATGTACATCATTTGAAGGTATTATACTCAAAAAGCCCATAAAGAAGGGTCATATCCACCTAGATAGGAGGATTGTAGAGTTCCTTACTAGATTTCAGTATAGCATCTCGGAAAGGGATATGCCTCTGAAAGAAAAGATAGAATTGATAGAAAAAGCATTAAGAGAAGACCTCTATCTATCTATAGTATATCTAAAGCCTAACGATGAAAAGTCAAGAAGGATTATAAAGCCGTATGAGATAGGGAATTTTTCCTACAATGGCAAAGAGTTCCTAGGCCTTTCTGCATACTGTACAAAGAGAAAGGATGCTAGGATCTTTAGACTGGATAGGATCCTAGAGATAAGGTTAGTTAAGGGTAGTGATATACAATAATTTGTTCTCTAAAAATCTTTTTTAGATACCCATAGGCCCAAGGCAGGATTCTTTATAAAATAGAATTCCTCTCCATCTTCTGTTAGGTTAAACCCTTCTTTAATCTTTTCAGGATTATATCTCCTGTAAGCTCTCTCTAACGGCATATACTTGTAATTCGCACCCTCTATCTCTTTTCTACTAAGCTTATTCACTGCATACGTAATTGTAAATCTCCCATCTGAAGAGCCATGTATGAGGTGTGCAGTTACTGATTGATTCTCCTGAAGCCCCCTATCTTCTTTAAATAATCCTATGATCTTTTCTCTTCCTATATAGCCATATCTTCTTATAATAGTATCATTCCCTTTATCTTCTCCGAACTGTCTCACCCCAGGAGCAATTATAATAAGTTCGCCCCCATTTTTTATGGCAAGTTTTGTCCTATATATTGCTTTGTTTCCCAACCAGGTACTTTTGAATTCTTGTTCCTCTAGAAAGACAACAATTCTTTCTAGAGGCTTTTCTACAAAGGTTACGTTCTTCTCTAAACTGAGTCTTGCCGCTTCTTCAAAAGTCTTTCTCCCTCCCCCTATAAAGATTCCCCACAGATTGGCGGAATTTCCTACTTGAGTGGTAACGGTAAGGATATACAAGATTGGGATCTCATTTAAAAGATTCTCCTCTGCATAATCAAGGACCTTTCTTACAGGATTATCTATCCTTCCGAGTATCCTTTCCATACCGTAGAAGGCACCTAAGAGGTGTGTCTTATCTATAGTTCTTTTCCCTCCACAGCCAACAAGGACATTCTTTGTATAGTTAGCCATGCCACTCACTTCATGGGGAACAACCTGACCTATAGAGATAATGAGGTCATAATTTTTATCTAAGAGTTTTTTATTTATATCTACCTCTATAGCTTCATCAAATATTCCATCTGAAACGCTTCTAACAAAGTCCTTTGGAATCTTTCCTATATTTATTACATCTTCTCTCCAGTTATGAACTATAAAACTCTCATTAGGTATAAACCTGCTAAACATTGATAGTTGTTCTTCTTTTGTCATTGGCATATGTGTCCCAAGGGCAGGCATTATATCTATCTTGCAACTATTCTTAAGTAGCTCGTAAAGTATTGAGGTTATATTTCCTGCCATCGAATATCTCCTAGTTATATCTGGAGGGAGTATGAGAATCTTCTTTAGCGGTCTGTATTTCTCAATAGTAGCTTCTACTATTTCTATTAGTTCCTTTTCATTTATTCCTTTTTCCTTATCACTCCGGCATATCTCTAGCATTTCTATCACCTAAACAACTATGTTATCTGGTACCTCTCCATGTAGTATCTTTAAGATATTCCTCGCACATACCATACTTACTGAATTTACGGTTTCTTTTGAATACATCCCTATATGGGGAAGCACTATAACATTATCTAAAGAGATCAAAAGGTCTTTTACATGGGAATTCTTGTCTATGACATCTAGACCTACACCGCTGAGATGTCCTTCTTTTAAATATTTATATAGAGCGGACTCATTTACTATCTCTTCTCTAGCAGTGTTTATGATAAAGCTTCCCTTTTTCATCATCGCAATCTCCCTATCACCTATTAGTCCTTTAGTCTGGCTAGTAAGAGGTGTGTGAATAGTCAAAAAATCTACATTTTTTAAGAGGTCTTCTAAAGAGACTAATCTTACAAATGAAAATTCTTCCGAAAGTTTCTCTATATAGGGGTCATATGCGAGTACTTCCATATCAAAACCCCTAGCCCTCTTGGCAACCCTTTTACCTATAGCACCAAATCCTATTATCCCCAAGGTTTTTTGATGTACATCTACGCCTATAAGTGGCTCCCAGATGCCATTCTTAACCCTTTGTGATGAAGCAGATATCCTTCTGGCAAGGTCTATTATAAGGCCAAAAGCTAGGTCAGCAACTGCCTCAGAATTCATAGAAGGAACATTTGTAACCCTTATACCAGACTCCCTGGCTCTTTCTAGGTCGATATTATCTGTCCCTACCCCATGTTTGCATATTATCTTTAGATTCTTTGCCTTTTCTAGCATCCTTTGAGTGATCTTATCATTTCCCACTATAATGGCATCATATCTATCAATAATCTCCAATATATCTTCTTCTTTTGGTTCAGTGAGAAAGTCTATTTGGATTCCATTTTCCCTAAGTAGACTAACAGGCTCTTCATTTATTCTCCCAAAAGACCTCGATGTAACAAGGACCTTCCAACACATACCAAAATACCTCCAAAGATACAAGATTTAGATTAATTATAATTTGATTCCTGGTATAATAGAACTCAAATCTAAATAATCTTTAGATGCTTTGATGTTTAAAGGAGGGAGAAGATTTATGGAAGTAATAGATGGAAGACAGTTTTTATTCTGTCGCATAGATAGAGAGGAAGACCTACTTAAAAGTATTATAAAGGCTATAGAAGATACTAAGTTAGATACAGGGATTGTGGTTTCTGGGGTGGGTAGCCTTTTAAAGGCTAGGATTCATATAGTAGCTTCTAATGACTTTCCTCCAGAGGATGACTTTCTAGACTTTGATGGTCCATTAGAGATTGTCTCTTTGCAGGGGATAATAGCTAAAGGGGAGCCTCATCTCCATATCTCTATAGTGAATAGAGAGTTCAGATCATTTAGTGGACATCTAGAAGAGGGGTGTCTAATTCTCTCTCTATGCGAAATAGCTATATTGAAAGTAGAAGATCTAAAATTAGGTAGGACGGTTTTCCAAGGTACAAGGATAGGAAAGCTGATAAAGAGATAGATACCCCCTTACTTTTATAGGTTAGTGTTTTAGATAAGGGATATGATTGGGTCTTTTAGAGCTTCCCCTAGGTCCCTTAGGAACATTGCTGCTGGAGCACCATCAACTACCCTATGGTCTACTGTAAGACTCAATACTACTTCCTTTGCAATCTTTCCTCCTGGTCTTAGCGCATCTTTGATTCTTCCTATCCCAAGGATAGCTACTTGAGGTGGATTTAATATTGGTGTAAAGAAATCTATTCCATACATCCCAAGATTAGTGATAGTAAATGTGCCACCAGAAAGTTCATCAGGAAGGAGTTTCCCTTCTCTTGTCCTAGTTACAAGGTCACTTGTAATCTTAGCTATCTCGAATATATTCTTCTTCTCTGCCTCTTTTACCACTGGAACAAGTAATCCTTCCTTTACTGCCACCGCTACTCCCATATTTACCGTATCAAATCTAGTAACCCTTTCCCCATCAAAATGGGCATTTAGATTTGGGTACTCTTTTAATACTTTAGAAACAATCCTTACAAAGAAGTCGTTGATCGTTGGAATAGGGACCTTCATAGCTTCAGCCTTGATTCTTACACCCTCTCTCAATTCTATAATAGAGTCTACTTCTGCAGTGAATTCTAATGTGATATGTACAGCCTCTCTATAGATCTTGGATAGTTTCTGAGAGATTTCTCTTCTTACAGGAGAAATAATCTCACCAGTTGGAACCATTGGTTGAGGCTGGGGAGTTGGTACAGAAACTTCCTTTTTGATAGATTCTGCATACGCTTTTATATCCTCTTCTGTAATCCTCCCACTTGGTCCAGTACCTTTTACTAAAGATAGATCTATTCCTAATTCCTTAGCTAGTCTCTTTGCTGCTGGAGAAGCCTTAATCTCTTCTACCTGAGAAGACACTTCTTCTATCTTTTCTCCCTCTTCCCCTATGATAGCTATAGGTTTCAATATAGGAACGACCTCTCCTTCCTTGGCCACAATCTTTAGGATTACCCCATCATATGGGGATTCCACCTCCATATTTACCTTATCAGTCATTACCTCTACAATTGGTTCCCCCTTTTCTACTCTATCTCCTTCCTTCTTTATCCATTTTGTTATAGTGCCCTCTTCCATTGTCATGCCGAGTTTCGGCATTACAAATTCTTTACTCATAGTACCCTCCTATTAGATAATCTCTTTAACTGCAGCGATAATATCTTTTTCTTGGGGGATAAATTCATCCTCTAGTGGTCTAGAATAGGGGACAGGTGTGTCTGGAGCAGTAACCCTTATAATTGGAGCATCGAGATAATCAAAGGCATTCTCTACAAGTGTTGCTACTACCTCTGCGCCGAATCCATTAGTCTTTACCGCCTCATGAGCTACTATCACGTGCTTTGTCTTCTTTACTGATCTTACTAGGGTATCTATATCTAAAGGTTTTAATGTTCTAGGGTCAACAACCTCTAGACTTATCCCTTCTTTTTCCAGCTCTTTTGCTGCATTCAAAGCCTTATGGACTATCATCGCTGTAGCAATTACTGTAACGTCCTTTCCTTCTCTCTTTATATCTGCCACACCAAGTGGGATCGTATATTCTTCCTCTGGTACAGGTCCTTTAAAGTTATAGAGCATCTTATGTTCTAAAAATACTACAGGATTATCGTCATTTATACTTGATTTTAGTAGCCCTTTGGCATCATAAGGTGTAGATGGCATAACTACCTTTAACCCTGGAACGTGGACAAAGAATGCTTCTAAAGATTGGCTATGCTGGGCAGCATTTCCTCTTCCTGCTCCGCAGGGAGCCCTTAATACCATAGGGACCTTCGCCTTCCCTCCAAACATATATCTTATTTTAGCTGCCTGGTTTATAAGTTGGTCCATACCAATAGTGGCAAAGTCTACATACATAAGTTCAGCTATAGGCCTCATACCAGTAACTGCTGCTCCGGTAGCTGTTCCTACTATAGCTGCCTCAGATATTGGTGTATCCTTTATCCTATCTGGTCCAAATTCAGCAAGCATTCCTCTTGTTACACCAAAA
The DNA here is from genome assembly GCA_049969715.1 of bacterium. GTDB lineage: Bacteria > DUMJ01 > DUMJ01 > DUMJ01 > DUMJ01 > JBMFOH01. Next base: position 27,347 of record JBMFOH010000001.1, read on the forward strand.
GCTCCTCCATATACCCCTACATCTTCCCCCATAACAAAGACCCTAGGGTCCTTCCTCATCTCTTCACTCATTGCTTCTCTTATAGCTTCTGCAAATGTAATTTCTCTCATCTTTTTACACCTCTTTATGCATAGACATCTTCGGTTAAATCTTCTAGGTCTGGGAATGGGCTCTGTTTAGCAAATTCTACTGCCTCATTGAGGTCATTTTCTACCTTCTTTTCAAGTTCTTTGTAGTTTTCCTCACTGAGAGTACCCTCGGAGATCAATCGCTCTCTAAATCTCTTGATTGGGCATTTTTCTCTCCATTCAGCCTCTTCTTCTCTTGTCCTATATGCCCTGGCATCACTACGAGAGTGTCCTCTCCATCTATATGTCTGAGACTCTATAAGGATAGGACCTTTACCTTTCCTAGCCTCTTCCACTGCCCAACTTACAGTATCATACACTGCTATTACATCATTTCCATCTACTACTACTCCTGGGATGTTATAAGCCTTTGCTCTATCTGCCAGCTTCTCTAACCTTGTTGCCTTATTTATAGCCATAGACATACCGTAGAGGTTATTCTCTATAATATATATCACTGGAAGGTTCCATATAGATGCAAGGTTTATAGACTCATGGAAAGATCCTTGATTGATTGCTCCGTCTCCAAAGAAACATACTACTACCTGTCCTGTTCCTCTCATCTTTATCGAAAGCCCTGCTCCTGTAGCTATTGGGATTCCTCCACCGACAACCCCATTTGCTCCGAGTATACCTATGTTTATATCTGCTATATGCATAGAACCACCTTTACCTTTACAGTAGCCTGTCTTTCTTCCTAGGAGCTCTGCCATCATATATTTGACATCTCCTCCCTTAGCTATGCAGTGCCCATGCCCTCGGTGAGTGCTAGTAATATAATCATCCCTATTGAGAGCCTTGCAGGCACCAACTGCTGTTGCCTCTTCTCCAATATATAGGTGTGTACTTCCGTGTATAAGGTTTAAGGAGAAGAGTTCTTCCACCTTTTCTTCGAATCCTCTTATCAGCATCATTTTATAGAGCATCTCAAGCTTATCATCCTTTGTAAGCTTCTCTGAATAACTCATAGGTTACCTCCTACCTGTAAGATTTCTCTCGCAACTAACTCGTCCACAACTAAGCCTTTCAAGATATTCATCCTTAATGCACCTAATATTGCGTTTGTCTTATTATTACCTCCTGCTACCCCTATTACGTAGGGAATATTCTTTAGGTCTTCAAGACCTAATCCTATAATCCTTTCATCTAAAGAAGATGGTATCATCCTTCCATCTATATCATAGAATCTCCCAAGGATATCTCCTACTCCCCCTCTTTTTTCTATCTCTATCAGTTCAGCTTCCGAGACACATCCTGAACGGAAAAGTATAGAGTCTTTCCCTAAGGCTCCTATCCCTACAAGGGCTAACTCTGAACTACGTGCTAGAGATAATACCTCTTTTATATGACTTTCATTAAGTATAAGCTTCCTTATCTCAGGATTATCTACTACCATAGGTGCCCTAAGTATATAGGCATCCCCATTAAATTTGGTTGCAAGTATCTTGGCTAATTCATCTGCATAGATAGAGGAATTTACTGGGTTCATTCCTCCTACAAGTTGCACTACCTTTAGCTCAGAGGGGGAATGTTCTTGAGGGAGACTGTTTATAACTTCATACAGTGTGGAACCCCAAGAAACACCGAGAACCTTTATCCCCTGTATCCTTCTTCTTAATAGAGCTGCTCCTCCAATACCTAGATTCTGTTTTAGAGAGGTATCACTCTCTCCAGAAGAGACAACTACAACCTCTTCTAGAGAGAATAGTTTTTCTAGTTCATCCTCCAACTGAGGGAATACCTGCCCTGGTAGCTCTAATTTTATAGATACTATGCCGGAGTCTCTAGCATAACTCAAAAATCTAGAAACGGTAGGACGAGAGAGACCTAATTTTTTTGCTATCTCCTCTTGAGTCTTCCTCTCTATATAGTATAGCAGAGCTACCTTAGAAACATTATGTATATATTCCCAGTCTTTCATATTAATAATTCTACTACAACCTTGCCATAGTTTCAAGTATTGAAATTATGTTCATTGTAATCTTATCCTCCAATTTGACATCACTAGACTTTATAATTATAATTGAAAAGGATATGAAGACAACTATATTTCTTGTACGCCACGGAGAGAGTATATATGGTGAAGAGAGACTCTGTGGATGGAGTGATGTTCCTCTTTCGGATACTGGTAGAGAACAGGCGCGAACTTTGGCTTTGAGACTGAGAGGAACTGATCTCCAGAGGATTTTATGTAGTGATAGAGAACGTACTATAGAAACAGCTAACATTATAAATACATACCATAAGCTCCCTATAGAAATTATCCCAGAGATAAGAGAGTTAAATTATGGATTATGGGAGGGTAAAAGTTGGGAAGAGATAGAAGAAGAGTTTCCAGAAGAATATAGTGCTTGGAGAAGAGATAACACCTTGGCTACTCCCCAAGGAGAATCCCCTATAGAAGTATACTCCAGGGTAAAACTAGCGATTGATAAGATAGTATCCAAATTTTCAGGAGAAAACATCCTTATAGTAGCCCATAAATCGGTGAATAGGATTCTAATCTGTAAGATACTTGGTGGAGATTTAAGAAACTACAGAATTATAGGACAGGATAACTGCGCATTAAATATAATAAGATATCACGATGGATTTCCGGTGATAGAAAGAATAAATGATACAGGAGTGGTATAGAAGATGGATAAGATTATAGGTATAGATATTGGAGGAACAAAGATAGCAATTGGACGTGCTGATATAGAAGGCAACCTAGAAGAGTCTCTTAGATTCGCAACAAATGTATCACGTGGATATAAGATGATCTTGGAAGAGATAATAGAAAAGACTAAGGAGCTATTTAAAGGACAGTCTATAAAGGCTATTGGTATTGGGTGTGGGGGACCGCTAGATTCTAAAAAGGGAAGGATCCTCTCTCCTCCCAATCTTCCTGGCTGGGATGATGTTCCAATAGTAAAGGATATAGAGAGTGTATTTGATGTTCCTGTATATCTTGAGAATGATGCCAATGCTGCTGCATTAGGTGAGTTTCATTTTGGCGCTGGAAGAAATGTAAATAATATGGTGTATTTAACATTAAGTACAGGTATAGGGGGAGGAATAATAGTTAATAATAAATTAGTACATGGGGTAAGAGATAGTGGAGGAGAGGTTGGACATCAGACTGTACTTCCAGATGGTCCTCTCTGTAATTGTGGTAACAGAGGGTGTCTAGAAGCTATATCTAGTGGTACTGGAATAACAAAAAGGTTTAAAGAGAAGCTCATCTTAGGGGGAGACTCTCTTGTAAAGAGTTGGATAAAAGATATGTCTGAGATAGATGCGAAGATGATAGCTGATGCTGCAAAGTTAGGAGATGCACTGGCAAAAGAGGTTTGGGATGAGGCTATTTATTATCTTGGAATAGGCATATCAAATATAATTACAATATTAAGCCCAGAGATGGTTGTTTTAGGGGGAAGTCTTACAAAGTATGGAGAAAGCCTCTTCATAAGGGTAAAGGAAATAGTAAAAGAAAGGGTTAAACTTGTACCAGTAGAGGAAATACCTATAGTTCAGGCAGAATTAGGAGATAATGTTGGAATTTTAGGAGCTGTAGCAGTAGGGCTCCTCGGAGAAGAGAGGTAAATTTTTGGGAGAGTTTAAGAAGATACCATAGGTTCTATCTCAGAATTAGTGGAATAGAGAGGACCCTATAGTCATCATTACTCCAGATAATAATGGGACACTTACATTATCATCTATTGGAAATGGTAAAGATTCAACTAGGGTAGCGGCAAGTGCCCCTATGAGTCCTGTGGTTAGGGAGAGAAGGTTAATACACCATAAGAAGTATGCCACTGACACTGACATTGTCATAAATCCTACTGTCCCTTCAAGGGTTTTGTTATGTGTATTATACTGCCAGAGGTGCCTTTTTCCGTAATTTACCCCAATAATCTTTGCCATCATATCGCCAAATGCCAGAAAACCGATACTTGCAAAGGCTATAACAAATTTAAATAGTAAAAATGCCAAGAAGATTCCAAGAAGGAACGTAGTAATGGATGATATCCGCTTCCTTTCCTTCTCTTTGTAGATTTTAAAGCCCTTTAGATGTTCCTTCTCTAAAATTCTTTCTGCTTTTTTCCAGGAGATTCTAAATATATCTGCTAAGAGTGAGATAGCTAACACAGAGCCAGCCAGTTTTAAAAGGTTAACCTTGTTGGTAAAGAGCCCTATGATTGGGAAAGACATACTGGCAGGACGGATCATTACCCTCCAAAGTCTTATATTTTCGTCTCTCACTTTAAATAACTTCATCTCCTGCATATTTATGGCACTTCTAGCAAAGATAAATCCTATTAATAGAACTACGAAGGCTAACATCGGAGAAAATGGTATTTGAATCAAAAGGATGGCTATTAATATCGGTAGGAAGGTAACGGCTAGAAAGTTTTCATCAAAGGTGGCAAGGTATATAGCCAAGACAACAAATGCTAAATACAGAAGGTCTAGTAAGATCAATCTAGAGGGAAGAAAGGAGATTGTAACTTTTCCTAAAGAATATATAAGCATTCCAGTAGCTACTGCAACTCCTTTCCCTCCTCTAAATCCAATATAGAATGGATAGATATGCCCTAAAATAGCAGAGACTCCACCTAAATATGCAATACCTTCAGATGTATGTAAGATGCGTAATGCTATAAATATAGCCAATAATCCTTTTAGAATATCATAAAATCCTGTGACTATAGCTGGAAATAATCCCACATTTCGTTTGACATTTGTTGTTCCAGCATACCTAGCTCCTATCTCCCTTATATCTACTCCTTTTATCCACTTGGTGAGAAAGTACGCAGGAGAAACTGAGCCAAGAAGGTATCCTATTAAGATAGAGGTTAAAGAGTTCAAAGCCATATATTACTTTTCAAGTGCCTCTTTGGTGATCTTTTCAGCTATACGATGGACATCCTCCATATTGAAGTCGAGTGTAGGCGCTTTTTCTACCCCTTCCTTAGAGATAGTTATCTCATAGTCGTAAGGTATGTTTAATCTCTCTAATACTTTACTAGCACAACGATTGGCACAACCATTAATGACGATAAGCTTCCTAGCCCTTCGAGCAATATCTACATGTGCCTTTGATTCGGCAGCTACTGCTGTAATACAGCACATCCTTGCTTCTTCTTTGGAGTTTGTTAACTCTACTGCTACTTGATGTCCAATCTGTCCAACACTAGCTGCCCCATCACAGGCCAAGATGATATCTAGGTGCTCCGCCTCCTTTGCACAAAGTGGTAATAACCTTACTGGTGACTCCTGTTTTACTTCTTCCATTTTTAAAACCTCCTTCTAAAATTTTGTAATATCCTTTTTGAATAGCTTTCTTCAACTTAATCTTGTCTTTGTGTAAGTAAAGAAAGTATAAAGTTACTGTCAAGATCAGAAGTACTATCCCTGGATAAGATTCTGCATAATCTTCCCTCCAAGACTAAGGGCAGGCTTATAAGCCTGCCCTTATATTGTTTTACTTTCCTCCTTCTAACTCTTTGATCCTAGCTTCTATCTGACTTAGTTCTTCTCTTATCCAGTCGGCTTGGTTCTTTAAGAAGCTCAACTCCTGCTCTTTTGTTATAGGCTCGTACCCATAGACTGGTGTTCCCCAGGCTCCTGGATACCAGCATCTAGGAAGCCCTCCTCTACCCCTACCAACATATGGCCAGGGTGGAGTTGTTCCTCTGAAACCAAATCCTCTTCCATATCCGAACATTCTAATCGCCTCCTTCCACAGTTTTTATAAGTTTCTCCATAATTGCAAGACTTTCCTTTATGTTTATACTCCAACTCTTTAGGAAACTCTTACCTGCTTCTGTAATTGTATATACCCTTCTAGCTGGTCCTACGTCTCTTATATCCCAGTTAGAAGTTACTAGTTCTTCCATCTCCATAGCTCTTAATGTTCTATATATGATACTGGGATGAAAGCCTGAAGTATCTATACCGAGCTCTGCTAGTTCCTCTATAAGAGAGTACCCATAGGTTGGTTTCTTCGTTAAGAGAACTAGTATAGCTGGAATTAGTATGTCTCCTCCAATAAATGGTGTATGAAAACATCCTTTAAATCTTCTCCTCATCTAGATATCATTCCTTATGCCCTGCATGATGGCAGCCTTCGGTAAGTTCTTTGAGCCTATCCTCTTTATATGCGGATATTATGTCTTTTACTAATTCACTATTAGCTCTAAATACTGCTATTCCTGCCTCTTGGAATCCTGTTAATGCCCTTGGACCCATATCATATACGATGACTACAGTTGGATGTAAGGCTAGCATCTGGTCTTTGGCTGTCCCTCTGCCGCTGAAGTGCTCACTAACATTATTTATAGTTTCTGTGTTTATTATATTGCCTTCTTCATCTAACTCTATTACTGTGAAATATGGGGACCTACCGAAGTGCTCTGATATCCTGGCTGACAGTCCTCCGTTATCTATTGTAGGGATAATTATTCTTTCTTTCATCATTGCCTCCTTTTATTTAATTTTTATATAGAGTATTATATCATATATATGCAATTTGTCAATATGTTTTTTAAGAGGTTAATATAGTGTATAATATACTACTAAATAAAATTAATAAGGAAGGCATTAGATTAGAGATGGGAATTATAGCTTTATTTGCTACTAGTTTCTTGGTAGGATTCTCTGGGGCATCTGCTCCAGGACCACTAATGGCATTGGTGTTAGCTCAGAGTAGCATAGGAGGGTGGAAAAAGTCATTAGAGATCGTTTCTGGCCATGCAATTCTGGAAGGGATTCTGATAATCTTACTCCTTTTAGGGCTTCAATCCTTACTTAAAACCCCAGTATTTCTTCGGTCCTTTAGTTTCTTGGGAAGTTTATTTTTGATATATATGGGGGTAAGACTATTCTTAGATATCTTTAACCACAGAGTTCCTTCTTTAAAGGACCCTAATGACTCTCCACAGATTAAGGCATATTCTTTTAATCCTTCCCTTATTTTGGTAGGAGCCCTGACTTCTATAGCTAATCCATATTGGCTTCTTTGGTGGCTTACTATAGGGGTTTCCTTTATAGCTCAAGCTAAGAAGTATCTGGTATTTGGTATTTTGACATTCTACATAGGGCATATCCTATCGGATTATGTATGGTATCTTTTTATAGGAATTATAGGTGGAGGATTATCTCTTCCTTTTTGGAGGAGAGTATATGGTTATATTCTTACCATAGCCTCTTTTTTTCTTGTAGGTTTTGGAATATACTTTTTACATTATGCCCTGTTAGGAGGACGATGATGGATAGTTCTAGCCCATTTGATTTATTGGCAGAAGAATATGATGCTTGGTTTGAAAGAGAAGGAAAGCTTATCTTTGAATCTGAAGTTATAGCCTTCAAAGAGATTCTTCCTCTACTTCCTAAGCCTTGGCTTGAGATAGGTGTAGGTAGTGGACGTTTTGCCCAAGCCCTTGGTATTGAGATAGGTATAGACCCTTCTCTGAGCCTTTTAGAGATAGCAAAGAAACGAGGGATAGAGGTATACCATAGTAGGGGAGAGGAACAATTTTTTGAAAGAGAGTCCTTTGGTTCGGTATTTCTGATTGTAACTATCTGCTTTGTTGATTCTCCCCTGTTAGTGTTGAAAGAGGCTTATCGTATCTTAAAACCAGAAGGGAAGGTAGTCTTGGGATTAGTATTGAGGGATAGTCCCTGGGGTGAATTTTATTTCGCTAAAAAGCGAGAGGGACACCGTTTTTATAGATATGCAAACTTCTACTCTTTTAAAGAGGTGGAGATGTTTCTTTTGAATTCTGGATTTAAATTAGAGAAGGTTGTTTCCACACTCTTTCAAAAGCCAAATGAAGTGAAGGAATTGGAGATGCCTAGAGATGGTTTTTTTAGCGCTGCTGGTTTTACAGTAGTATTAGGGAGTAAGGTTCCCTCATGGCATCTTTAGTAGTAATTATTGTATGCTTAATAGTTGCAATCTCTATTAACAAAGGGATTAGAGGTATTGAGAAGAAGCCATTTCGAGGTTTTTCTCTTGTTCTCATAGCTATGACTTTGCAGGTAGTTATTTTTAATGAAAGATTCTTCTATTCCCCTTATCGATACCTTACTCCTTATATATATGTGTCTTCTCTCTTTATGCTGCTTACTGTGATACTTTTAAATCTTCAATACAGGGGATTGAGGATTGTCCTTATTGGTTTTCTTTCTAACCTTGTTGTGATAGTTGCTAATAGGGGATATATGCCGCAAGATATCAGTAAGCTTGAAGCAATGGGGAAGTTAGAGAATGTAGAGATCCTCAATAGGTTTGGGACATACTACAATGGTATTGTAATGTCTTCAAAAACACATCTTAACTTTCTTGGTGATATAATAGCCCCTACCTTTTTGAGGTCCTATGGAACTGTGCAAAGTGTTGGTGATATCATCCTAATTATAGGATTGTGCTACTTTGTCTTTGAGCTTTTCCGAAAAGAAGCCTAAGGTCTCTAGCCCTTTCTAGAACCTTTAATCTTCTCTTACCTTACTCATAATATTTTTTATAACCTTCTTTAATTCTAGTGTTTTTTTGTAGACCTGATTCTTTGGCAAGTTAAATCTCTTAGATACTATTTCAATGGCCTCTTTTAAAAAGACTTCTTCTTTAATTATAGTATCTATTATTAGAGCTTCTATACTTATCTCTAGTTTGGCCCCCTTAGATGTCTTCTCTTCATTATGTATTACTACTGTATATTCTCCACTCTCGGCATTTGGATCATTCTTTAGTTCTTCTAAGATATCTTGTATCTTTCCTATGTATGACCTCTCAAAGACCTTTGTAAGTTCACAGAAAAAGGATGCAGTAGCATTGGGTAGTTCTCTAGCGATAAGTGTAGCTAGGGATACTATCCTCTTAGGAGATTCATATAGGACCACGGTTTCTATGCCCTTTTTCTTTATATCTTTTATGACCTTTTCTCTTTCAGATTCTCTCTTGGGTAAAAAACCTAGAAATAGAAAATGGTTTATAGGGACTCCTGATACAGAGAGGGCTGTCATAACTGCAGATGGTCCAGGTATTGGTATTACTTCTATTCCTTTTTCTCTTGCATCCTTCACTATTCTATATCCAGGGTCTGATATGCATGGGGTTCCTGCATTAGACACGATGGCTATATCCATATCCTTTTCTAGGATATAACTTATAAGCAATCTAGACCTTTCTTCTTCGTTATACTTGTGATAAGAGATTAGTTTGGTCTCTATGTTGTAATGTTTTAATAAAATAGATGTTCGTCTCGTGTCCTCGGCAGCGATTAGATCACAACTATTAAGAACCTCTATAGCTCTATAGGTGATGTCTTTTAGATTTCCTATAGGAGTGGCAACTACATACAACTTACCCATTATTCTCCTTTCTTATCAATATATAGAACATACATCTGCATATCCTTCAATCCTTTCAAAGGGTACATCCTTTACATTAGCTAACTACGGGTATCCTACCACAGCTTCTTTGTTTATTTGATAAGGGTCATCAGGTCCATATAGACATATTGGGCTTGGATACAAAGTCCTATCTTTTCCTTTGAGGTAAGGTATTCATTACTATCCCATTGAACTTATTATAGCATACAGAGGAGCCTAAACGTATCCCTCAAGTAAAAATAGAGGAGTTTCATATAAATATTGAAACCTTTATATTACATATGATATACTTCTCTATAGATAAAATTTTAAAAGTAGATGGAGGTTTTATAGGTGCCAAATACAAAGTCAGCAGAGAAGCAGCTTAGGGCTTCTAGAAGAAGAGAATTGATGAATAAGGCTGTACAGTCGAGAATAAAAACAGAGGTAAAGAAGTTTTTGGGGTATGTAAGTGCTAGAGACATTACTGCTGCTAAAAATCAAATAATGGCTGTTTCTAGCATACTAGATAAGGCTGCCAAGAAAAATATAATTCATAAGAATACAGCAAGTAGGAAGAAATCAAGACTGATGAGGCGACTTCATCTATTAGAAGTTAGTCTACAACAGGCTCAAGCCTAAACCTATTATAAAATCTTCTATGCCGCTTTTAGGGTCTACCTCCCCTCTTTTTATCCTTCTCTCTATTGAGAGAAGGAGTTTTATTTTTTTGATGAGTTCTTCTAGTCTGTAATCTTTACTTATATTTATGATGAATCTTGCATACCCACTGGATATATTAAACATACTGATCAGGTCTTTCTCTCTAGCGTTAATTACCTTTGTGGAAAGTATAAGCTTGTATCTTCTCCTTAAAGCAGAAAGTAACTGCATAATTTCTATATCTGAATAGTGTTCATCTTTTAAAGAAGAAAGAACATCTTGATACCTTTTCTTCTCAATCATATCTATGATCTGAAAACCGAAAAGATTTGGGATACCCTTTATGACCTCTTTTATATCCTCTTCCTCTATCTCTCTCTTGGACCCTACCATAAGGAGTAATGTGTTCCATACTGATAGTAGGAGTGATGGAGACTGAAGAATACCTAGAGAAAGTGTATGTAGCCCTTCTTCATAGATCTCCTTCTCATAGAAAGATGCTAACCCTTTTAAGATATCCTTTATATATCTTTCCATCTCCCAGGAACTAGGAGAGGCTAGATTGACTATCCTACCCTTTATCCCTTTTATAGGGGTATTAGTATTTACAATGATATAGATATCGTCAGGGATTGATTTTAATCTGGGTAGGCTTTCAATATTTGCTATTATAACCCTGATATATGGGAAAAGGACATATTTAGCGTTTCTTATCTCTTTTTCTAATTCCTCCGGAGAACCAACATGTATTAGCATTGTTTCTTTCCTGGTTTTTATGGCATTAAGAATTCTAGAGATGACATCTTCTCTTAAAAAATCCATATCTCCAAAGAGGATATAGAGATGGGAAAGATTTCCCTCTCTTATCTCATTTATTACTTCTATGTAATCTGGTATAGGCAATATATAATAATCCTCCTAATATGATGTAAATCGCTATTAACTCTAAGATATTTGGCGAATAATCTATTCCGTAAGTTTTAAAGTTCCCCCATTCTATGATAGCTAGTAGTATATAGAGTACAGGCTTTATTATAAAGCTTAATACAAGAGTAATAAAGGGGAATGTGAAGGTAGAGAGGACCACAATAAATCCTAGTATGGTGATTAGAGATATTATAGGGGCAACTAGGATGTTAATGAGGAAACTTATAAGGGGGATGTTGCCATTTCTGTAGAGAAGTAGAGGAGAAAGTATTGTCTGTACAGTAATGGTAGGTAGGGCAAAGTCTAGATATCTTATCTTGATATATGGAGATATCCCTATAAGGGCAAACGTAGCAAGAAAACTTAACTGAAAGCTTGTTCCAAAGAGACTGATCGGGTCAAAGAGCAATATTAGTATCCCTGAAAAGGCAAGGCTAGATAGGGGGTCATAGTCTTCCTTGATAATGCGGGCTAGTATGCTTATACTCATCATAATAGTTGCCCTTAGGATACTAACTCCAAATCCAGCTATAAATGAATACATCAAGATGATCGGGAATACAGTTAATGTCCATGTCTTGGAGAGAAAGGGAAGTAATATAGAGGTGATTATGGAGACTTGAGCTCCTGATGCTACTAGGGTGTGTATAAGGCCAGTAACCTTAAATTTCCTATAGATGTCATAGGAAACATCTTTATCTATCCCAAGGACCATAGCAGAGAGGACCTCTCCTTCCTCCTTACTGAAATATCCCTTTAAGTGTTCTTGGATCCTTTCTCTTAAGTTACTTAACCATCTCTTCAGAGAAACCCTAGATTTTTCCATAACTTCTATAGATTCTGGGTATACTACCCCTATAATCCTCTTTTGAATCTGCCTGCCATTTAAATCTATGTTCTTATTTGTGTAGATTTTGCCATTTATAAGGACTATTTCATCATACTCTAGTTCCTCATTGTCTCTATTCATTACCTCTATTACCCCTCTAGATGAGGAACTATTTATAGAGAACATATCTATAAGGATGCTTTTACTCAATATCTCTTTTACTCTTCCCTTTACCTCTACATAAGAGGACTCGAATGACTTGATCTTATCTGTTGATCGTATATAATCTTCCCAATTTTTTGATGTCCAGTAGCTAGAGAGTAGGATTATTAAGAGGAAAAAACTGACCTTCTCATTTATAAAGAGAAGGATTAATATTCCTATAATGATGGGTAAGATAAGAGAACTGGTAAACCTAAAAAGTGCTATTCCGATAATAATACTTAAGACAATGACTACTGCTGGACGATTCCACAGTTCATTCCACAACGATCAGATCCCTTATACCATCTAATTTCTTCTTCCCTATTCCTGAGACCTTTAATAGATCCTCTATTGATTTAAATGGTCCATTAGACTCTCTGTATGAGACTATACGTTGAGCAAGAACCTCCCCTATACCAGGAAGTCCATCTAATTCCTTGCTAGAAGCAGTATTAATATTAATCTTACCTGATGAACTAGAGCTATTATTAGTTGAACTATCTAGACCTTCGCTAATTGACTGCTTACTTTTAGATGGCACTAAAATCTTCATACCATCAGTTATGTGACTAGCAAGATTTATACTGTCTAGGTCAGCATCAGATGTTGGCCCGCCAGCCTTCTCTACTGCATCAGCCACTCTGTCGGTAGAGTCTAGATAGTAAAGACCAGGGGACCTTACTGCTCCACCTATATGAACAGCTACCTTTGTAGCCTCCTGGTTTTCTTCTATCCTAATAGGAAGGTTTTCCTTTTGGCTCTGAGGTCTGCTAGACATAAATAGATATCCTCCTATTAGGATCACTATTATTCCTATGAGAAACTTCTCTCTATTAGTCATATTATCTTGTTACTATATTTATTAGCTTCTCAGGGATACTTATTATGTCCTTTACCTCTTTACCTTCTATAAACCTTTTTATCTTTGGCAGATTTAATACGACCTTCTTTAGAACCTCTAGGTCTCTTTCTCCAGTAATAATCTTATCTCTTAACTTTCCATCTACCTGTATAACTAATTCGTACTCAAACTGTTTTATTAATTCAGGACTATAGCTAGGCCATCTTTCTAGGAAGATACTGTTCTTATGTCCTAACATCTCCCAGAGCTCTTCTGCAATATGGGGGGTGAATGGAGAAAGGAGTAAGAGAAACGTCTTTAATGTATCTTTCACTGTGTAGCCGTTTACCTTCTTTATTGCCTCTATATTACTATTTATAAAATTACTCCATTCCATCAGTGCACTTATAGCGGTGTTAAGATGGAATCTTTCTATGATGTCTTCTGTAACTCTCTTTATAGTAAGATGTTTCCACCTGGTTAGCTCTCTTTCTATTCCTGTATCTATACTACTATCAGGGTTGGTAGTATAAGGGGTGAGTTCTGTATAGAGTTTCCATATCCGGTTTAAGAATCTCCACATCCCTTCTAAACCTTCGTCACTCCATTCGAGCTCTTTTTCTGGGGGAGAGGCAAAGAGGATAAAGAGTCTTAGTGTATCGGCTCCATACTTTTCTACTATAGGGGAAGGTTCTACTATATTCCCCAAGGATTTTGACATAGCCACCCCATCTTTTAATACCATCCCTTGGGTAAATAGATTAGTAAAAGGTTCTTCGAAGTCTACATATCCTGCGTCATATAATACCTTAGTAAAGAATCTAGAGTATAATAGATGTAATATCGCGTGTTCAACTCCACCTATATATCTATCTACAGGCATCCAATAATCTACTGCTTCCTCTGCAAATGGCATCTTCTCATTGTGAGGGTCGGTAAAACGTAGGTAATACCAGGAAGAGCATACAAAGGTAGCCATAGTATCTGTCTCTCTCTTTGCAGGACCACCACATTTGGGACAGGTAGTATTTACAAATTCTTCTGATGTGGCAAGAGGAGAGATACTCCCTGGGGTGAAATCTACATCTTCAGGAAGAACTACAGGAAGGTCTTCTTCTGGGACAGGAACTGCTCCACAGTTGGGACAGTAAACAATAGGTATAGGAGCTCCCCAGTATCTTTGTCTAGATATAAGCCAGTCTTTGAGCCTATAGTTTATCTTTATATATGCTTTCCCTTTCTTTTCTAATGATGAGACTATCCTCATCTTGGCTATCTCGTTTGGTATTCCATTAAATCCGGAAGAATTTACAAGGACTCCTTCCCCCATATAAGGGGCTTCCAATTCACCTAACGGAGATCTACCCGGTGGAAGGACTACTGTTCTTATTGGAATGTTAAACTTCTTTGCAAATTCAAAGTCCCTTTCATCATGCGCTGGGACACCCATAATTGCTCCTGTACCATATTCTTGAAGGACATAGTTAGTTACCCATACAGGTATCTCCTCTTGATTCACTGGGTTTATCGCATACAATCCAGTAAATACCCCGAGTTTTTCTTTATCATTACCTTGGAGATTCTTGGACTTAGATATTATATCCTCTACCTCTTGAGCTCTAAATAATGGAGACTTTCTGAGGTCTTCTATAAGCGGTGAATCTACTGAGATAGCAAAGAAAGTGGCTCCAAATAGTGTATCTGGCCTTGTTGTAAAGACCTTTATATCCTTATCTATACCTTTTACTGTGAATACAATCTCTGCCCCTTCACTCTTTCCTATCCAGTTCCTCTGCATGGTTTTTACATGCTCTGGCCAGCCATGAAGTTTGTCTAGGTCATTGAGGAGTCTCTCTGCATAATCTGTAATCTTAAAGTACCACTGCTCTAGATATCTATCTTCAACTGGAGTATGGCATCTCCAGCATCCACCATCTACCACCTCTTCATTTGCTACTACTGTCTTGCAACTTGGACACCAGTTAACCCTAGCTTTGCTTTTGTATGCTAGGCCTCTCTCATATAAGAGGAGGAAAAACCACTCTGTCCATTTATAATAGGTGGGATCACATGTTGCCAACTCTCTAGACCAATCATAAGAGATTCCTAGCCTTTTTAGCTGCTCTCTCATATTCTCAATATTACTCCATGTCCATCTTGCCGGATGAATCCCTCTTTTTATGGCAGCATTCTCAGCTGGAAGACCAAATGCGTCCCAACCCATTGGATGCAACACATTATATCCATTAAATCTGTAATAACGGGCAATAACATCTCCAAGGACATAATTCCTTACATGTCCCATATGGATATTCCCCGAAGGGTATGGGAACATCTCTAATATATAAGCTTTAGAAAGAGAAGAATTCTCCTTCGTCCTGTGAAGACCTTCTGAATTCCACCTTTTCTGCCACTTTTCTTCTATAACTTTAGGATTATAATCCATCCCTTATGCGTCCTCCATAATAAGTGTTAAAAAGAGTCTAATTTTTTAAGAGTTTATATTATCTTTAACCTTATGTCAAGGGATTTTTATACACGCTTTATAGACTTTTGCGTAGGGTTATAAATTGGCAAAGATATTTGTTATGATAGCATAGGCTTCTAGCCTGTGCTATCAATATTTTTGCAAATAGAAACTTACCTACCACGTAAAAAGTTGAAGAATCTTTATAAGCTTGAATTATAGTGTATAATAGAAGAAAAGATTATCCATCTTTTGATTATCCTCATTGGGTGATAGGAGGTGATGAAAAGGTTTACCGATGAGGATAAGTTAAAGGAATCTTATAATTCTTATAGAAGGAGGTATTTGGTGATGAAGAAGGTTTTGATATCTGTGCTAGTGGCAATATTTTCCTTTGCTATCCTTTCGTTTGGTTTTGGGCAAGAGGTTGAGTTAAATACTATTAGTGGACCCGATGTAGACTTTCTTTTAAAGAGGGCACAGCAGTTCCAAGATAAGACAGGTGTAAGGGTAAATATTACAGTAGTTCCTTATGGTAGAGATCAAAATATAAAGCTTATGTCTTCTTTCTTGGCTGGAGGCTCTCAGTATGATGTCTATGTTATAGACTGCGTAGAGGTTCCTCAGTATGCAGAGGCAGGTTGGGCTTTGCCTATAGATGAATATGTCACTCCAGAGATGAAGAAGGACCTTTTGCCGTTTGCTGCTGATGGAATGATGTATAAAGGACATTGGTACGGCCTCCCTTGGGCTTCAGAATGGAAGTCTTTTCTCTATAATGCAACAATGCTGGAGAAGGCTGGATATAAGGACCCTCCAAAGACATGGACACAGTTTGTAAATATCTCTAAGAAACTTCAGAATGCAGGGATAGTAAAGTACGCTACTGCTTGGTCATGGGCAGGCAAAGAGTGCCTAATATGTGATTTTGTAGCAGTGGCTGCCTCTTTTGGTGGGCAGTTCTTTGATGAGGCTCAAAATCCTCTCTTCAATAAGGGTGTATCTGTAAAGGCTCTACAGTGGATGGTAGACAGTATATATAAGGAGAAGATCACTAACCCTGCCTCTATTATGTGGACAGAGACTGATGTAAACAAGGCTATGGAGGCAGGAGATATAGCATTTGGTCTTAGATGGGGGTTACCTCTTGTCCCATTGAATGATCCTTCTAGGTCTAAGACAGTAGGACAGTGGAGGATAGGTCTTATGCCTTCTGTGGATGGCAAACATCCATACACAGTGTCAGGACCTATGGGTTGGGCTATCAGTTTTGGGACAAAACATAAAAAGGAAGCTATGGACTTTATCTTCTTTATGGCTGATGAGAAAGGAGCTAAATTGGCAGCTATTGAGCAGGGCGTAGTTCCAGGATGGGCATCTCTATATAAAGACCCTGACCTTATAAAGGCTGTCCCTCAGCTTGATATTATGCTTGAACAGGGTAAATTTGTAGTAAATAGACCTAGAGTTCCTTGGTACCATGACTTTTCTACAATGTTTGCGGTAGAGGTAAATTCAGCTCTTGTCCAGCAGAAGACACCTCAACAAGCCCTAAATGATGCCTATAAAAAGACGCTACAAATAAAGAAAGATTACGAGTCACGATCTAAGAAGTAGTAATAAAGGTTAGTGGCGCCTATATAGGCGCCACTAACTACATCTAGGAGACTAGGATGAGTAGAAAGACCCTTGGTTATTTACTGCTACTTCCCTCAGCTATTATCATATTGGTAGTGCTTGTATATCCAATCTTGTATTCTGGGTATCTGAGTTTCTTTGGTACATTTATTGGTCCTGGGACGCTTACTCTTACTCCAGTAGGATTGAAAAACTATATAGATACAATCAAAAGCCCTCAATGGTGGTGGGCTTTTGGAAGAACAGCTTATTTTGTTCTATATGATATTGTAGTGGGGATGAGCTTAGGTTTAGGCATAGCCCTTTTATTGAACAAAGAATTCAGGCTGAGAGGGATAGCTAGGGCACTGGTCCTTTTCCCATATGTGCTTCCAAGCATAGTAAAGGCTCTTATGTGGAAATGGATATACAACTCCGATTACGGATTCCTTAATGGGTTACTATTTCAACTTGGTCTCATAAAAGATTATATTCCTTGGCTGTCTAATCCTACCTTAGCTATCCATATGGTGATCCTTGCCAATATATGGGAAGGAACTCCTTTTGCTATTATTATGTATCTAGCTGCCTTACAGACGATACCAAAGGAACTTTATGAGGCATCTGAGGTGGACGGGGCTACCCCTTGGCAGATGTTTACTAAGATTACTTTTCCTCTTATAAAACCGATGACATTTATCTTAATAGTGATTAAAACTGTAGCTACCTTTAAGGTGTTTGATCTAGTCTATGCGCTTACTGCTGGAGGTCCAGGGGGGAGTACTCAGGTTGTAGGATATCTTATGTATTCAACAGTATTTGACTCTTTGCAATTTGGCAAAGGTGCAGCTATGTCTTATATACTTTTACTCATTATTTTAGTGCTTGTTTTTATATATTCTAAGCTATTCCAGAGTGAGGAGGAATAATGCATAACAATAGTAGGGTCAAAATTATCATAGATGGTATACTTATAATTTTAGCTATGATATGGACGTTACTTCCCCTTTGGTGGACCTTCCAAACAAGTATCTCCCCAGAGGTAGATTTAACCCGTATTCCTCCACGTTGGCTTCCCTCTTCTATAAATTTTAACTATTATAATAGCATACTTTTCAAAAAGATGGGGACTACTACTGCGTTTAGAGCAGGTATCTTTAATAGTAGTGTTATAAGTATTACTGTGGCTTTTCTCTCTGTCTTTTTAGGGTCTTTAGCTGCCTATGCTATAGTGAGACTAAACGTGTTATCAGGTCGATGGGTAATCTTTACTCTGCTTTTTGCCCAGATGATTCCTCCAGTTATACTAATTACGTCTCTTTACGTTATTGCTTCTAAGTTGCATCTACTTGATACTAGATTCCTACTTATTTTGATATACTCTGCATTACAGCTTCCTATGGCTATATGGATCCTAAGAGGATATTTTCAGACAATCCCAAGGGAAATAGAGGATTCTGCATTGATAGATGGATGTTCTCCTTCTCAGGTACTCTTCCATATAGTGTTACCTCTTTCAGGACCAGCCCTTTTTACTACTGGGATATTTACCTTTATATCTGCTTGGGGAGAATTTCTGATGGCATTAGTTTTTACTAGTAGTCTAGCTTCAAAGACAATGCCAGTAGCTATAGCTGAATTTATGGGGCGATTTACCGTAGACTATGGTCTTATGTGTACAGCCGGGATGATAGCATCTGTTCCGCCTATACTTATAGCCTTTATATTTCAGAGATTTATAATTCAAGGTTTAACTAGTGGAGCAGTAAAAGGATAGGAGGAGATGAAAGATGGCAAAGATATCAGTTATAGGAGCAGGGAGTGTGGCGTTTTCGCTAAGTTTGATACAAGATTTTGCCCTTACTAAAGGGCTTTCTGGTAGCACGATTACTTTTATGGACATAAACGAAGATAGATTAGATATGGTTTATGGCCTTGCCTCTAGATATATAAAAGAGTTAGGTATGGATTTGAATCTGAAGAAGACATTTGACAGAGAAAAGGCTATAGATGGGGCAGACTTTGTAATAAATACGGTTAAGGTTGATGGTTATGACTTTATGGAAGATGAAAGGACTATAGCCGAGAAGTATGGGTACTATAGAGGGATAGATGACAAGGTCAGTGACTATTACGGGGGATTCTTTGCTTATAAACAGCTAGATTTCTTTTTGGGACTAGCAAAAGATGTGGAAAGGATAAGTCCGAATGCCTGGTTTATGCAGGTATCGAATCCAGTATTCGAAGGAACAAACCTTATAGCTAGAGAGACAAGGTTGAAAGTAGCTGGTTTTTGTCATGGAGCTCAAGGTTATAAAGATATAGTAAGGATTCTAAAACTGAATCCAGAAGAAGTTGAGGCACAGGTAGTAGGATTAAACCATTGTACCTGGCTTACTAGATTTTTATATAAGGGTAAGAATGCATATCCATTGATAGATGAATGGATAGAGAGGGAATCAGAGAGGTATTGGAAGAGCGATGAGTATCTCCATAACCCATGGGGTTACCATATAACTCCTGCTGCAGTGGAGATGTATAAACTCTATGGACTATTCCCTATAGGTGATGCAGTAAGAAGTGTCTCTCCATGGTGGTTCAATACAGACTTAAAGACAAAGGAAAGGTGGTTCTCCTCAGGGGGACCAGATTCAGAAGTAGGCTGGACAATGTATCTATTTAGACTAAGAGAGAAGCTTAGAATGATGGAAGATATAGCAGGAGACAAAAACATTGTGATAACAGAAAAACTTCCCCCTAAGCCTAGTGGAGAGGTGATTGTTCCCTTTATCGATGCAGTAGTAAATAATAAGAAGAGTAAACTCATACTAAATATCCTGAATAATGGAGCAATAGATGGATTTCCAGATGATGTAGTAGTAGAGGTCCCAGTAGTAGTAAGTAGGGATGGTCTTGAGAGAGAAAAAATAGGTAGACTTCCCAATCGTCTTATGCTCCATGTAATGGTTCCAAGATGGCAAAGGATGGAAATAGTTTTGCATGCCTTTAAAGAGGGAGATAGAACAAGTCTTCTATTAATGCTTATGGAAGACCACAGAACTAAATCTAGAGAACAGGTAGAAGCATTAATAGACGAGATACTTGCTCAACCTTGGAATGATGAAGCAAGGGAGCACTATAAGTAAAAAAAGAAGCCACTGACAAGGGTCAGTGGCTTAAGTTTAATAAATATCTTATTTAGACTTCTGTACTATTGGGACACCAGTTGCTAAAGCTAGGGCATCGAGGGTTCTATAGTAATTGTATACTGCTGACTTATAGTTATTTTCAGCACTCATAAGTGAAAGTTCAGTATTCATCAGTTGGATTTGTGTTATTGATCCCACTTTATACCTTACCTTGTCTGTATCAAGATTCTTCTGTGCTAAGGCAAGATTCTTCTCTTGTAACTTTACTTGATTTAATGCATTGATGACATTCTGATAAGAGGATTCAATAGAGACACCTAGATTATTTAATACTTGCTGTAAATTAGACTGGGCAGTCGATAAAGAACTTTTGGCTGTTCTGATCTGGTCTTGAGGTGTGTAGTCGTTGTTAGCTAGATCAAACTGGAGTTGAGCTAATGCAACATTATTTTTTGCCTGAACTACTGTAGGAAGATTATCTTGGGCTTGTTTTTCTAATCCTTCTAGACTTATATTCACCTCATTAAAGCCTACGTCCACTAATGCTATAGGTGTAGATGAATCTATCCCTAACGATACAGCAAGTTTGTCTGTAGCACTCTTTAAATTGGCTTGCGCTTGAGTTACTAAATTCTGACTCGAGATAACATTATTTTCTGCCTGAATTACATCACTATCAGTAGCATTACCCTGTGCCCTTTTAGTCTTTGTGATATCTAGATTCTTATTAGCTATTTCTAGCTGTTTTTTTGCTAGATTCAACTGATTTTGTGCTTCTAATACTGTAAAATAGTTATCTCTTACTGTCTGAGTGACCTGGAGTTTAGTATAGTTAAGTTGTACCTGAGCATTGTTATAACTGTTCTTTGCCTGGGTAAGTTCTAATACTAGAGTAGTAGGGTCTGCCTCCTTTTCTTCTAAGGTGGTCTTTGCATCATCTAGAGTTCTCTGTGCGTCTAACACACTAAGGTTTTGTTTTAGAGCTAAATCTATAGCCCCATCCATAGTAAGCTGCAATGTATCCTTACTATAGGCTATAGTGCTGGTCAACAATAAGACTGTTAATAAGACTACATAAGATACCTTTTTGAACATATCTATCACTCCCTTCCTAGGACTGATTCTAGTTGTAATAAGCTGACATTATAATTTGCTACCGCCTTATCCATATCCAATTGTGCCTGCTCCAATTGGATATTAGCTGAATCTAGATCTAACTGTGTAACTAGACCTAGACTCAGTCTTGCCTCTTGATTCTTTGCTATTAATTCCTTCTGAGAGAGATTAAGCTTGGCTCTCTCTACTTGTTCCTTATTACTCATTACTGTTTGATAGTTCTGTCTTACACTTAGCTCTACACTCTTCTTAGTATTTTCAAGGTTAAGTTTTGCCTGTTCTATCTGGAGTTGTGCCTGCTTTATTGCTTCCGTCTTACTCCCCCCATCAAAGATAGGTGTACTTATAGAGACTCCTATGCTCCAGGTATTAGATGTATTGCTACCCGTGTAATTACCTACAGGAAAAGAATACGAGAGACCCATTTGATAATTTTTGCTATCAATAGAAAGAGTAAAGGCCTGTCCGTTCTGAGGCGAATAACTTCCACTTAAACTAACAATTGTACCTGATTTTGCTGCCTCTCTGTACGCTCTTTCTGCCTCTTCTAGGTCGAATTGTGCATTTTTTAGGTCTAGGTTATTAGACATAGCCTCTTTTATAAGGTCATCTAGAGAGAGTTCGGAAGGATTATAGGTAAAATCTCCTTCTAGTTTCACATCCTTTGGTGTTATTTCTAAGGTATTGAAGAGGGTAAGTAATGTAAGTTCTGCGTTACTTTTGGCTGAATCGAAGCTAATCTGGCTATCGTTTAGAGCTAACTGGGCATCCATAAGAGAAATCTCTGTTATTGCTTTAGCGGAAAACTGAATCTCTGCTACCTTCAGCCTCTTCTGAGCTAACGCTAGGTTGTTTTGAGCGATCTCTAGTTGCCTCTGGGCAAAAAGGGCATTATAGAATTGATTGATGACCTTTATCTCTAGATTTTTCTTGGTAGCTTCAAAGGTATTTTTTGCTTTGTAGAGCTCCCTCTGGGCTTTGAATAAGGTCAATCCAGCCGGGCTATCTTCGTTTATAACCTGGGTTAAGGAGAGGGTAGCCTTTCCTCCCTCAAAGGGCTCGGTAATAGTTCCTCCTAGATTGGTAGTAACACTCTCTTCCCCCTTAGAGTATCCTATTCCTCCATTCAGTTGTAGTTTAAAGGCTGATAAGGCACTATTGAATGCTGATTGGGCATTACTAAGCTGTACTTGAGCAATCTTTAATTCTGGGGCATTATCTATTAGTTTTAGGACATCTTCTGCCCTCCACTCCTCCTGACTAAGGGCTATGGAGGGCATCCAAACTAAATTTAGGATTGATATCAAACAGATTATAAGTACTGTTTTCATCTTATCCTTCAAATTACATCTCCATTAGTAGCGAAGACCTTTGGTCTTTCTCCTAGGGTTGCCCTTAAGTCGATGATCTTATTATTTCTTAAAACCTTTAATGTTATCTCCTTACCCTTTTCCCCTTTTAGTACCTTTAGCGCTAAGGTTTCCAGGGAGTCTATCTGCTCATTGTTTATCCCTATGATAATATCTCCCCTTTGGAGTTTAGCCTTCTCAGCAGGACTTCCCATAGCTATATCTGCCACTACTACTCCATAGTCTACAGGGAGGTTATAAAAGAGAGCAGTTTGACTATCTAATGTCTCTCCTGCTATTCCTAGCCAGGTATGAGCTGCATATCCCTTCTTCATTATCTCTTCTGCTATGCCTTTAGCTATGTTACTAGGAATAGCAAAACCTATCCCTTGAGCTCCCTGATATATGGCAGTATTGATCCCTATTACTTCTCCAGAGCTATTTACTAAAGCTCCTCCACTGTTACCTGGGTTTATAGCAGCATCAGTTTGCATAAGGCTTTCAATAAGAACCCCTTTATCAGTCTGAATGCTCCTATCTAGAGCACTTACTATACCTGCGGTTACCGTCTTACCTAAGCCAAAGGGATTTCCTATTGCTATGGCAATCTGACCTACTTTTACCTTAGAAGAGTCAGCAAGCTTGGCAGCAGGAAGGTCTGTTGCATTTACCTTTACCACCGCTATGTCTGTAAATGGGTCTCTACCTACCAACCTTCCATCTAGAGACTTTCCATTAGCCAGTGTTACCCTGATCTTTTTTGCTCCCTCTACCACATGGTTGTTCGTTAATATATACCCATCACTAGAGATTATGACCCCAGAACCTGCTCCCTCCATTGGCACGGGCTGAAAGAAATACTGAACTACACTTACTGTATTTATATTTACTACACTTGGTCCGACCCTTTCTGCCACGTCTATATATACAGATTCCTCGTTTGTTAAGACATTTGTTTGCGCTGAAGCTGTGCTAGGATTTATCCATCTACTACCAAAAATACCTAATGCTAAACCACTTAAGAATACTACAATAGTTGAGATTATTAAGACCTTTCGCATAACATCCTCCTTCTTTACTTGATATCTTCTATTAGTCTTTCTATAATATTTTGTCCTAACTGTCCTATAACAAGAAAGCTTTTGTCTTTATATTTCCAGACAATTCCTTCTATATCATCTACTCTCCAATAGAATACCTTCCTTCCACTTATATTTTTCTCTGTGGCGATTGGAGGTAATGGAGGGAGAGGTTTTATATTAAATACTAGGAAGCTCCTTATCCCATCAGAAAATTGAAGGACTATTCCATTTGGTACCTCTCTTACCCCAAGACATTCATACTCATTATTTAGTAGAGTGGGCATAGAAGATAATTCGGGATATTTCTTCTGGGCTTCTTGGATGGAGAGTATAGATTCCCCTTTCTGTTCGATCGTAGTTAAAAGTTCACTTGGTTTTTGCCATACAAATAGGGAATTATTCAAGGTTGGATTAAACTTTATCTCTGCATAGAAACTATACTGTCTTATTTTTCCATCTGGAGAATAGAGCTCTCTTTTAAGGATAGTATATGTCTCATTGTCTATCCAAAGAGCTAATATAGGTTTTTTGTCTTCTTTGTCAGAGATAGTCACCTTTGTTATATCCCTATCTAAGAACTTAGAATGGGATTGGGTAATGTTGTAGTTCTTATATATAAGTTGAAGCTGCCTTTCCTGAAGTTGCTTTTGCTCTGGGCTAAATAGGGTTGGCTTTATAATGACTGTTCTTCTCTTTGCCTGATAATAGTATCTCTGGTTACCATCATCTATTAGGATATCTCCGGCCAATTCTGGGGGATATATATATTCTCTTCTGAATTTATTGGGAGCCATTGCAAATACCCTACTAATATTGAATTCTCTATGTCCATCAAGATATATTCCAGTGTTCTCTACACCGACAAAACTTACCTGATTTTCTGCAGACCATGCCAAACTTAAAAGGTTAGATGGGGGTTGTGATATAGAGTGTCCTTTAATAGGAATAAGCAATATAAAGAGTATTACTAAAAAGAAGAGTCCTCTTTTCACTTTATATAGTCTCCCAGCGCATTACTTACTGTGATAGCTAATCCAGGGTTATTTCTACTTATATGTGTACCAGTGAAATCTACGTACTCTTTTACATAGGTATTTAAAGAAGGATTGGATATGTCACTAGAAGAATTCCAGATATTATTCATAGTAAAAAAAACCAGTAATCCTATGCCAAAACCTAGTGCCAATTTAAATCCTAGGCTAAATCTTTTCTTTTTTCTCTTTTCTTCTTCTATCCTTTGAAATATCTGTGTTTCAAAATATGGACCTACCTCTAATATGGGGAAATAATCCATAAGACTATGGATCTTTTTTATACTTTCAAGATTCTTATTGCAACTTGTACAGTAGCTTAAATGTTCCCTTATTGCCTCTATCTTCTCAGGAGGCAATTCCTTATCATAATATGCTGAAAGGAGTCTTCTTACTTCATCGCATCTCATTTTCTCTTTCGACCTCCTCTACGCTCCAGAGGTCTTTTAGATAAGAGCGTAGTTTCATCCTCGCTCTGTATATCCTAGACTCCACTGTTCCTATAGGTATATTTAGCATCTCACCTATCTCCTCATAGGAAAGATTCTCCAGTTCTCTTAATACAAAAGCTGCCCGTAACTCTTCAGGAAGACTCTCTATAGCCTTCTTTATTGTCTCCTGAAGTTCGTGCCTTTCTGCCATTACCTCTGGGCTAAAATTTACAGGCTGAGCAAAGGTATTCCATGCCTCCTCTTCAATATCTTCCTCTTTATTCTTACTTTTCTCTCTCAATTTATCCATACATACATTTACCGTGATCTTGGAAATCCATGTTGAAAACTTGCTTTCCCCTTTAAAACCTCTTATGCTCTTGTAGACCTTTATAAAGACCTCTTGAGCTATGTCCTCAGCATCATTTGTATCTCCAATAGTCCTATAGACGAGATTGAGGACGTATCTTTGATAACGCCTTATCAGGTCTCTGAAAGCATCATCGTTGCCTTTTTTAATCTTTTCAACAAGTAACTCATCTGTTTCTTCTACCATTTTTGGCCTCTATTTAAAAAGACGTAAGAGAGCTTAAATATATTCCCAAAATATTATACTAGATTGAGATATAAAATCAAAGGGCTTGTAAATTATATCTCTTTATGATAAATTTATTACTAGTAAATGGAGAGGTGGCTGAGTGGACTAAGGCGCTCGCCTGGAGAGCGAGTGGGCAGTGATACTGTCCCGTGGGTTCGAATCCCACCCTCTCCGCCATTTTTGGAAGCTTCCCGGCTGTGCTAGGTGGGGAGTTAGCGGTGCCCTGAACCTGCAACCCGCTATAGCAGGACGGAACTCCTTCCTTGAGGTTAACTTAGTGCAGGCAATTTTATGGGGAATAGCTATGAAGGTTGGGCCCTATACAGCAGGGACCTACGAACCCCGTCAGGCCCGGAAGGGAGCAGCGGTAAGTAGTCATCTCTGGGTGATATAGGATTACCTGACTGGAGCTATTTTCTCATAAAATCCTGTGTTAACGTTAATCGATTGGAAGGTGCACAGCCGGTTTTTAAGTGAAGGAGATCGACTGTTAATGAAGTATACTGCTCTTTACAGGAAGTGGAGGTCTCAAAGATTTAATGAAGTAGTAGGCCAAGAGCATATAGTAAAGGCTCTTACTAATGCTATAAGTATGGGTTGGATTTCACATGCCTACCTTTTCTCTGGTCCTCGAGGAACAGGTAAAACTACGGTGGCTAGAATTTTTGCTAAGTCATTAAATTGTGTAAATGGTCCTACTATTGAGCCCTGTAATAAGTGTGAGCAATGCATATCTATTCAGCAGGGCACATCTTTAGATGTAATAGAGCTTGATGCGGCTAGTAATAGGGGTATTGATGAGATAAGAAATCTGAGAGAACAAATACGTTTTGTCCCTATGGGTGGGAAATATAGAGTCTTTATAATAGATGAAGCCCATATGCTTACACAAGAGGCATTTAATGCTCTTTTAAAGACTCTCGAAGAGCCTCCCTCAAATATAATATTTATTCTTGCTACTACAGATCCTCAGAAGATCCCTCCTACTATCGCCTCTAGATGTTTAAGATTCGATTTTAGAAGGATACCTAATAATCTTATAAAGAAGCGTTTGAAGGAGATAGCTGAAGGAGAAAATGTCCCTTATGATGATGGCTCTTTGGATATCTTATCTAAGTATGCGGATGGCTCTCTAAGGGATGCATTGGCATATATGGAGGAATCCATACTCTATGGGGGAGGAAGATTAAAAGAAAAAGAGGTTATAGAATGTTTAGGGATTCCTTCAGAGTTACAAGTAAGAGATTTCCTAATCGCTATTTATAAGGGAGATATAAACAAGACTCTAGAGATATTAGATGAAATTATAGGGAGAGGAGTAGAGATAAAGGTCTTTGTGGATAACGTACTTTCTTCTCTCAAGGAGATGGCTTTTTCCAGCGAGAAGAGGTCTGGAATAAACTGGAGTATAGATGACATAGTTAAGTGTATCTCTATCTTTGAAGACGTTTCTTCTAAACTTCGTTGGTACAGTTTTCCAAGGCTGGTGCTAGAGGTAGGAGTGGCAAAGATTATAAACATACTGAAACATCCAATAGTAGTCTCTGAGCCTGAGAAATCAGAGATACCTTCCATTGAGTTTTCTGTGGACCTTGAAAGGATAAAAGACCTATGGCCATTATTTTTGGATGCTGTCAAGAAAGAAAGTATTCGCCTCCATGCTGTTTTAAGAGAATGCTCTCCAAGGTCTTTTTCAGATGACACTCTTACAGTAAGTGTTAAGGCTGGTCTTTCCTTTCATCATGAATACTTGAACAGGATAGAGAATAAAAGGATTTTAGAGAGGATACTGCATAGTGTTCTGAAGAGGAATGTAAAGATAGATTTTATAATGGAAGATGGGAAGGAAGATAAGATAAAATCTGCTGTGAATAAGGTAGCTGAGATCTTTAATGGCTCAGTAATTGCTACTAAGAAGGAGGAAAAAAAGGATGAAGACGGGGTTTAATAGAGAGAACATATTGAAGCAGGTGCAGAGGCTTCAAGATGATATGAAGAAGGCTCAGGAGGAACTGGCAAATGAGGTAGTGGAGGGGAGCGCAGGTGGGGGGAAGATAATAGTAAGATGTAATGGTAACCAAGAGATTTTAGAAATAAAGATAGATAGAGAGGTAGTAGATGTAGAAGACATAGAAATGTTAGAAGACCTCATATTGGCAGCAGTGAGGGATGCTATGGAAAAGTCTAAGTCTTTGGCAGAAGAAAAGATGTCTATGTTTACTAAGCAGTTCGGGATTCCAGGACTTTTTTAATGACAGAAAGTTTTAATAGACTGGTCTCAGAGTTAGAAATACTGCCTGGGATAGGGCCTAAACTTGCCTTTAGGATAGCTTATTATATATTTAAGTCTTCGTCTCAGGATATTGCCAGATTAACTCAGGCGATATCAGATGTAAAGGAGAAGGTCCGACCCTGTCCTATCTGTTTTAATCTAACCGAAGATGATATATGTGAGATATGTAAAGATCCAGCAAGAGACCGGTCTACTATTTGTGTAGTAGAGGAACCGAAGGATATAATTCCAATAGAGAATACTAGTTCATATAAGGGGCTCTACCATGTTCTTATGGGACGGATCGCTCCACTTGAAGGTATTGGACCTAAGGACCTTACAATTGAAGCCCTTTTAAGACGAATTACTCCTGAGATAAAGGAGATTATTATAGCTACAAATCTAGATATAGAAGGGGAGACTACTGCTACCTACCTATCAAAGGTTCTTAAACCATTTGGTTTGACTGTAACTCGCCTTGCTCAAGGGCTCCCTACAGGGTCAGAGATTGAATATGCGGATGAATTTACTTTAAGAGAAGCAATATTGGGGCGTAAACCATTCTAGTATGAAGACTTCTGGTTTTACGTTAGTAGAGCTCCTGATAGTTTTTGCAATGCTTGGATTTATAGGAATTTTAAGCTATAATGGTATAACTAATTCGTTAGAGTATCTTTCTCTGTATAATAGTGCAGTTCTACTTGCAAATGATATAAAGGAGTGTCAAAATATAAGTATGCAGGAGGGGGTTATTAGTAGGATTGTTCTAGATATAGTAGGAGATAGGTATTATCTAGTAAAGGTAGAGAATACCCCTAAGGTTTTTAGGGCTGTTTCTCTCATTGGAGGCGTAGACCTAAACTGGACTAACTTTGCTAAATATAGGATAGAGTTCGATCCAGTAGGATGTCCTGATATGAGAGATGTAGGTACCCCTGACAAGGGTGGTACAGTGGCTTTAAAGTCTAAAAACAGATGGGTGTATGTGATTATTACTCCGGTGACAGGTCATGTTAGAGTCTCTGAGAAATTACCATAAAAATGGTTTTACCCTCATAGAGTTATTTATTGCTATAGTAGTTATAGCCTTAGCTATAACTGGGGTTATAGTCTTCTTTCCTACTTCGCAGAAGATTACAAGTGATCTGGCTTTGAGAAATAAGATAGCCAATAGCGTAGTCTCTAAGGTAGAAGAGCTGAAAGGATTAGGATATAAGACCTTGAAGAATTTGGTCGGAACATATAAAACTACTGATTCTTCATTAAATGAGACTCTGAAGATGTCTGAGTGGAAGAATGAATTGAACAGGCTTGTGCCTGGGTCAGAGGGAAGTATAGATATAGAGATAGGAAATATCAAATCATATCTCCTCTCTGTAAGGGTAAAGATTACTTGGGGAGATAATAAGAGCTATGAAATATTCACATATATTGCCCCATAGGATGGGCTTTACAATAATAGAGCTTCTTATTACTATGTTGGTTCTTGCCTTTGTTATTGGCATGGTATATGATGTCTATCAGATGGGGTTGTTTGTATACAAAGATAGTGAGACTAAGCTTTGGACTACTCAAGAAGCTAGGATGTCTCTTGAGAGGATAATAAGAGAAGCTAGAGTTGCGAAGAGTCAACCTCTTCCTACTGTATTAAGTGATGGCTTTAGCTTCCAAACAAATACCGATACAATCTCCTTTCGAATAGTTGGCGATAAGATCCTTAGATACAAGAATAATGTCGCTGGTAATATTATAGCCACTAATGTCTCCTCATTTACAGTTATACTCTCTGGCGGTTCGTATAAAATTATGATAAAATTTAAAAATAATTATGAGGTTTCTGGAGAATTTACTCCAAGAAATAAGTAGGTGGTGAGGGAGGATGAAACTAAAAAGGGAGAATAGTATGGTAGGGTTAGATATAGGGGAATCCTCTATAAAAGCGGTAGAACTTTCCTCTAGAGAAAATGAAGTATATATAGAAGGTTTTGCCAGTCTTGTTTATCCAGAAAAGGTTATAGAGAATGGAGAATTTCAGAATGTGCCTCTCTTTGTTGACCTTCTTAGTGAACTATGGGAACATGGAAATTTTATGTCTAAAAAGGTTAGTGTCTCCTGGAAAGGAGAAAATGAATTCTTGAAGGTTTTTAATCTACCTGTCCTTCCGGAAAAGGAACTTTATGAAGCGGTTAAACTAGAGATTTCTAGTAGATATGAAGTAGATCCGAATCTTGTCGCCTTTGATTATTTCCCTTTTGAAAGGGATGAAAAGAGTAAAGAGATAAAACTACTCACTGCTGGAATCCCTAAGGAATTGGCTAGAACTATATACACATCAATAAAAGAGAATGGTTTATATCTTGAGGCTATTGAGCCAGAGTATATATGTCAGTTAAATGTAATTCCTTTTATAGAAGAAAATTTTATCCTTCTAAATATAGGGGCATCTGATACGATATTGTATATGAGTAACAAGGGTGTCATAAACGTTATGCGATTATTAAAATTCGGTGGCAATATGGCTACCGAAGTGATATCTTCTTCTCTCAATATCTCCCTCTTAGACGCAGAAATATGGAAGAAGGAGAAGTTATCGATAGACGTAGGCTATAGTAAGATGATAGTAAGTGAGGCGTTACTTGGAATGTTTACTCCGTTCTTAAGAGAGATCAATAGGTCTATAGAGTACTTCTATCAGGTTTCTTCTTCTTACCCTAATAGTGTAATTCTAGATGGAGGAGGCTCACTTCTTTTTGGACTGAAAGAATATCTAGAGAGGGAATTAGCGCTTTCTGTGCGTACCCTAGATATCCCTGAGATGATAAAGAATGGAGATAAATTGGATAATAATTTTAATAGCTATTCAATCGCTTTAGGGGCAGCATTGAGCGGAATGAATTATACACCTAAATATCGTTTTGCTGCCGAACTTGAATTTGGGAGGATAACAGTATAATGTTAGACCTAGGGAGAGAATTTAAAAAAGAAGAACAGAGATTAAGGATACAGTCTCTTCTTCAGACTTTACTTATTATCGTCTTTCTCTCTACTGGTTTTGCAAACTATTATATCTTTTGGCTAAGGGAAAACATAGTTCAGTCTGAAATAAAAAGCATCGATACTCAACTAGCTGTTCTTCTTCCAATAGAAGATAGGATTAAGAGCAAGACCCTTCGATTAAATAGCCTTATAGCAGACAGAAAGGCAATGGAGGTAAAATTAAATGAACCAAGAGCTAATTTAGGTCTAGTAAGAGATATCTCTATATATGCCCCTTTAGGTCTTTGGTTGACAAGTCTGAACATATCCTCTTCGGTTGTTACTTTTGATGGTTATAGTAGGTCTATCAAAGGAATAAAGGATTTTGTTCAGTCGTTGATTGATAACCTTGATAATAGTTCTCTTAGCAAAAGTAATATCCAGAGGGTAAAGTTAGAAGGTGATGAGTATTATAGTTTCCATATAGAGATAGGAAGAGGTGGAGGAAGATGAGAGTCAGTTTCCTTGAGAATAGGAGAATACTAATAATTTTAGTGGCAGTTATCTTTTATATTTTATGGACGACCTTTGTTGTTTATCCAAAGGGATTGGAAATCCAGCAACTTCAAAGAGAGCTCAATGAAAAAAGATTAAAGCTAATCCAAGCACAGGCCTTTCCTATTAGAGAGCGACAGTTAGATGCCGCAATTGCAGAGGAAGAGGCTAGGATAGCAAGTCTGAAGAGGAGGGTTTATACCTATAAATTCATTTCTTCTCTATTAAAGGACATAGAAGATATAAGTAAAAAATACAATATAGAGGTAGTCTCATTGGACGGACCAACTTTACTTGAAAAGGGTGATGTCGATTTTAATTTTACAGTTACAGGAAGTTATCTAGATTTTGTCCCATGGATGTATGAATTGAGTACATTAAAGGCACTAAACTTTACTCAACTTAGTGCAAAGAGGGAGGAGAATAAAATCCTTTATAGTGGAATCTTGGAGATTTCTCCTCTAAAGGAGGAGGTAAATGGAAAGTAGAGTCTCCTTAATAATGGTCATCTCTCTTGTCTGTGTAAGTCTCTTTATAACCTTTTGGTTTTCGACCAGATTTTTGGGGGAAGAGTATCTCTCAATAAATCCTCTGCCCTCTTTACCTTTGATACCTAAGGAAAGTGTTGAAACTGCTTTTCTTTATCCTCCAGAGGTCTTTCGTGATCCATTTAAGGGACCAATTATCTCTAGACCTAAAATAGAGACAACTCCAGTAGTGGAAACTAGAGAGATACTTCCTCCTCCTAAGGTAACTACTCCGATAGAACATGTTCCTTCTAAGGTGACTCAAGAAAAGCCTAAATCCCAAGTTGTGCAACCTCCACCCTTACCCAGATTTAAAGTTACTGGTATTATTTATGATGAAAACCCTATTGCTATAGTAGAATTTAATGGCCAGAGTAGTATCTTAGGAGAAGAAAGCGAGATTACAAAGGATTTAAAGGTCAGAAAAATATATATAGATTCTATAGATGTCTTGTGGAAAGGGAAAAACTATAATGTAAAGTTAGGGGGTAATTAAAGTGAGAAATGTTAGATTTCTAGTCCTAATATTTTTGACCATATCTTTCTTTTTGTGGAATACTTTTGCATATGGAGCTGTTTCAGCTAGTGTAAATTGGTATATATATGATGGTAAATTTATAGTAAATGTAAGGTCTCCTCAGAGTATTAAATATGTGACATTTACCTTAGAAGACCCTTTAAGGTTTGTTCTAGATGTATACAATTCTACATTTCCTAAGACTGAAATATTCAACATAGGTATCACTCCTATTAGCACATTGAGATTATCTCCAAGGGATGATAGCAGTTTCCGTCTTGTCTTAGATTGTGACAAGGTCCCCCAGTATAATATTAGTCTTTCTAAAGATGAAAGAAGTTTGACAGGAGAGTTTCTTCTAGAAAATTCTACCCAATTTAATCTTATTAAGAAGATACTTTATGGGAATGATAGGGTATCTATCTATAGTACAGGTTCCTTCCCATTTAAGTCTACTCTAGATACAAATCCCCCTAAATTGATATTAGAGTTTCCCTCTACATCGTTTAGCGGAGAAGTAAGTAAACTGGATAACTCCAATTTTATAGATAAGATAATAGCATACAACTATGAAGACATATACAAGAAGATGAATACGGTAGTTGTTATTGAGCTTAAAAAACTGAAGGACCCATTGATATCTGAAGATAAACAGTCCAAGATTGTTGCTATTGACTTTGGTGGTGCTAAAAGGACTGTAACCCCTCAAGTAGTTACCCAGATTTCTAAAAAGCCAGAGTCTCAGAAGAGTTCTATAGACCAGGGGAAAAGGGTTTCTATATCATTTAAAGATGCAGATGTGAAGGATGTCCTACAGGCACTTTCTATAAAGGCAGGAGTTAATATCCTTATAGATGAGGGGGTAAATAAAAGGCTTACACTTAGACTTGAGAATGTAACTGCTAGAGAAGGTTTAGAGATGATAACTAAAGCCTCTGGCTTAGCCTATGAAAGATGGGATAACGGTTATATAGTAGCTACTCCCGAGAGGCTAGGATTAATATTGGATTCTGGGATTAAGAGGATTAGTCCTCCTATTTCTAAGCAAGTAGTTAGTGCAGTAGAGATAATGGGGGACATAGGGCAAGTGCAGAATGCGTTGAAGGGGGTATACCCAGAGGTAGTAACGAGTATAAGTGGGAAGTATCTAGTGATAAAAGGGGAAGAGGGCAAGGTAGAGGAAGTAAAGAAGCTAATAGCGACAATAGACAAAGCCCCAGCGGTAAGTGCAGATGTGAAGAAGGAAGCGATAGAGATAGAGAAGATAACAGGGGACATAGAGAAGATAGTGCAATCACTAAAGGCTATATACCCCGAGTTAACGATAGTAAGTGCGAATCAGAATCTAATAATAAAGGGAGAGGAGAGCAAGGTAAGGGAAGCGATAGGTTTAGGGAAGAAGCTAGAGTCGGAGCCTGTAGTAGCGAGTAAAGAGGAGAGGGTAAGGGAGGTAGTAAGGCTAAAGAATCTAGACAGTCAAAGTATGAAGGAAGTGCTAGCAGGTATAACAGAGGTTCAAGTAGGGGTAGTAAAGCAGACGAACACACTAATTTTACAAGGGGATAAGAGCAAAGTAGAGGACATAAAGAAGCTAATAAATGAACTAGATGTAGGGGAGAAAGGTGAGCAAGTAAAGCAAGTAGTTAGTGCAGTAGAGATAATGGGGGACATAGGGCAAGTGCAGAATGCGTTGAAGGGGGTATACCCAGAGGTAGTAACGAGTATAAGTGGGAAGTATCTAGTGATAAAAGGGGAAGAGGGCAAGGTAGAGGAAGTAAAGAAGCTAATAGCGACAATAGACAAAGCCAAACCAGAGCAAGAGCAGATAGTAGCTAAGCCTTCAGAAAGGACAGAGCGAGTATTCCTTACCTATGTTTCAAGTAAGGATTTTGTAGATTCTGTAAAGGGCTTATTCCCTGATGGTACTTTCGAGGTAGAGCCACCTACAAACAGTATTATTATAAAAGGGACAGATGATATAATTAGTAGGGTGAAAGAATTTATTAAGGCGGTAGATATTCCTACCCCCCAGTATATGCTAGAAGCTAAGTTGGTAGAGGTAAATAGAGATGGGGCTTTGTTGCTAGGAATAGATAGTTCTCTCAGTGGAAATGTGAGTGTAGGGATTTCATCTAGCTCCTTTTCTTTGGAATCCTTAACATCACTGGTTTCATCTACTGTCCAGCTAAATGCCATATTAAATATGGCGCAAAGTAAGGGACTGGCAAAGGTTATAGCTGCACCAAAGATAGCTACTAGTGATGGAAAAGAAGCGAATATATTTATAGGGGACGCTATCTACTATAATATTCCACGACCTGATGGCGGTTTCGATCTGAGACAAGTAAATGCTGGAATAACTCTCAATGTAACTCCAAAGATGGAAAGGGACAAATCTATAGATGTAAAACTGACCCCAGAGGTATCAAGTATTACTGGTTGGACAGGGAGTGGGGCTACTGTGGCTCCTAACATTGGTACTCGGAGAGCTTCTACTGAAGTTAAGGTGAAAGATGGGGATACAATAGTAATTGGTGGTCTGATGAGGTCTTCTGATACTGAGACATTGAAGAAGGTTCCTCTATTGTCTAATATACCTATACTTGGACAGCTCTTCCAGTCTCGAGACACTAAACAGGAGGAAAGAGAACTTATAATAATGTTAACAGTAAATGTGGTTAAGGAGGAGAATAAATAGTGCTTTATCGAAGAGATATTCTATCTATAGAAGACCTTACAGTAGAAGATATAGAAGATATATTTATTATGACTGATTTTCTGAAGTCTAAAGAGAATAACTCTCATCGTCCATTATCAGGAAAATCAGTAGGATTATATTTTGAGAAACCTTCTACACGAACGAGGGTTTCATTTGAGGTAGGGGTATACCAACTTGGGGGGCATCCAGTATATCTGGATACCAAAAGTCTTCAGATAGGGAGAGGAGAGTCAATCTCTGATACGGCTAAGATTCTTTCCGGTTATTTAGATTGTATAGTGGCAAGGACACTAAAGGATGAGACAGTGAGGGAGTTAGCTTTATATGCAGATATCCCTGTGATAAATGCCCTTACTGATTTGGAACATCCCTGTCAGGCTTTAGGAGACCTTTACACTGTAAAGGAGTATTTTGGTGATTATAAGGGGTTGAAGTTTTCTTTTGTAGGTGATGGGAATAATGTAGCCAACTCTTTACTCCTTCTCTGTTCAAAATTGGGTGTTAATTTTGCAATCGCCTCTCCTAAGGGATATGAGATAAGAAGTGAGATAAAGGAGAAGGCTTTAAAGAACGCCAAGGTCTCTGGAGCTAATATCAGTTTCTATAATGACCCATTCGACGCAGTAACAGATGCTAATATCATCTATACTGATGTTTGGGTAAGTATGGGGGAGGAGGAAGAGAGAGAAAAGAGAAATCTAGATTTTCAAGGTTTCCAAGTAAATATTGGACTTGTCGGACGGGCTCATCCAAATGTGAGGATAATGCATTGTCTTCCTGCAATAAGAGGTAAAGAGATTACTGATGAAGTGATGGATGGACCTAATTCTATAATCTTTAAACAGGCAGAGAATAGACTACATACCCAGAAGGCTGTACTTTCTTTAATCTTAGGATAGAGAGAAGAAGGTAAAATATGGTAAAGACGATATTTGGTACAGACGGGGCAAGAGGAGTAGCTAATAGAGACCTTACCCCAGAGTTAGTATTGAAAATAGTTAAGTCAGGGGGGTATCTTTTATCAAAGGATATAGAGTCCCCCTTTTTTGTTGTAGGAAAAGACACAAGATGTTCGGGGGATATGATAGAAGGAGCTGTTATCGCGGGACTATGTTCAGTTGGTGCTTCTGTAATAAATGTAGGGATTTTACCTACTGCAGGAATTGCCTATCTTACTAGGAGGTTGAATGCTGCGGGAGGGATAGTGATATCTGCTTCTCATAATCCGATAGAGTACAATGGGATAAAGTTTTTTGACTCTCGAGGTTTTAAACTTTCAGATGAGATGGAGAAGACTATTGAGACCTTTCTTGAAGAAAAGATAACACTTCCAGTAGGAAAGGGTATTGGAAGGGTTAAGATCTTAGATAGAGCTGAAGACCTCTATATAGAGTATCTTAAAGAAAAGATAGGAACTAGATTGGAAGGAATTAGGGTGGTGGTAGATTGTGCATATGGAGCGGCTTATAGAGTAGCTCCGGCAGTGTTTGATATATTAGGGGCGGATGTATTAAGTATAAATAATGCCCCTCTAGGAGAAAAGATAAATGTAAACTGTGGAGCTACCCATCCTGAGGTTATAAGGGATAAAGTGAAAGATGTGCCAAGTAGTATTGGTGTTTCATTTGATGGGGACGCAGATAGAGTTGTCCTTGCAGATGAGGAAGGGAATATACTCAATGGAGACTATATCCTTGCCTTATGGGGAATAGAACTATTAAAGAGAGGAGAATTGAAGAATAATACTGTTGTAGGAACTATCATGAGTAATCTAGGTTTAGAAGAAGCCCTAGCTTCCCATGGTGCGACACTTTTAAGGGCTGAGGTGGGAGATAGATATGTTCTTGAGAAGATGTTTCATTCTGACTCTGTAATAGGGGGAGAACCTTCTGGACATATCGTGTATCTTCCAGGGACAACCACAGGAGATGGTATCTTTACCTCCCTTATGGTATTAAAGATATTGAAAGAAAAGGATAAGCCTTTATCAGCCTTTAGAGGCATTATTCCTAAATATTATCCACAAATTTCTAGGAATATAAGAGTAAGGAATAAATATGGTATAATGGAAGACGCCAAGATGAAAGATTTGATAGCCAAGGTAGATAGACTATTAATAGGTAAAGGAAGAAGTATTATAAGAGCATCTGGTACAGAGGACTTTATAAGGGTTACTTTGGAAGGGGAGGATGATTTCTTTATGAAAGAGTTGATAAATGAGATAGAGGAGGAGATAAGGAAGATAGACAATGCCTATAACAGATTGGTTTAGTAGGAAGCCAAAATATGCAGAGCTAAGACCTATAAAGAGAGAGATCCCTGAAGGCCTGTGGACGAGATGTCCTAAATGCCTTGAGATTTTATATAATAAAGAATTAGAAAAAAATCTAAGGGTTTGTCCTAAATGTGGATATCATTTTAAATTGGGTGCATTGGAAAGGATATCCCAGTTAGTTGATGAGAGTACCTTTTCTCAAATAGATGGCAATTTGGAAAGTGTTGATGCCCTTTCTTTTGATGAAAATATATATCTAGAGAAACTTAAATCTGATAAGGAAAAGACAGGAATAAACGAGGCTATTGTAACTGGCAGATGTAAGATAGAAGGTTACCCTTGTCTTTTAGGGGTTTTTGATTTTGGTTTTATAGGCGGTAGTATGGGTTCTGTAGTAGGAGAAAGGGTTTCTAGACTTTTTGAGTATGGTGCTCAGGAAAATCTTCCTGTAATCATAGTGTCCACCTCTGGTGGGGCAAGGATGTATGAGGGGATGCTCTCTCTGATGCAGATGGCAAAGACAAATGGAGCTTTAAATAGATACAGAGGAAGTGGAGGAGCATTTATATCCGTGCTTGCCGATCCAACTACTGCAGGGGTGTTAGCAAGTTTTGCCTCTCAAGGAGATATAATTATTACAGAACCTGGAGCCCTTATTGGTTTTGCAGGCCCTAGGGTAATAGAACAAACGATAAAGCAGAAGCTTCCTGAAGGATTCCAAAGTTCTAACTTCGTATTTCAGCATGGAATGGTTGATATCATAGTAGAAAGGAGTGAATTAAGATCTGTCCTAGCGAGAATAATAAAGATATGGAACCTGAAGTAGCTTTAATAACAGCATGGGAAAAGGTTCAATTAGCTAGACATCCCCAAAGGCCATTGACTATAGATTACATAGAAAATCTCTTCGAGGATTTTATTGAACTTCATGGAGACAGGCTCTATGGGGATGACCCTGCCCTTATTGGTGGGGTAGGTATCTTTGAGGGTAAAGGAATAGTAATTATTGGACATAATAAGGGAAAGAATATAAAAGAGAATGTGTCAAGAAATTTTGGTATGCCACATCCTGAGGGTTATAGGAAGGCACTCAGGTTGATGAAGTTAGCCGAGAGGTGGCATCTTCCTGTAGTCTCCTTTATAGATACTCCTGGTGCTTATCCTGGGATAGGAGCTGAGGAGAGGGGGCAGGCAGAGGCTATAGGAAGAAATATCCTAGAGACATTTAGCATAAGAACCCCTATTCTTGTGGTAGTAATAGGAGAAGGTGGAAGTGGCGGTGCCTTGGGGATAGGTGTAGGAGACAGGGTTATTATGCTAGAGAATGCTATATATTCTGTCATCTCTCCGGAAGGGTGTGCTGCCATTATCTGGAAGGATTCTAAGAAGGCTGAAAAGGCTGCCGAAATGCTTAAACTTACCCCCCAAGACCTGATCAAGTTTAATATTATAGATGAGATTATTCCTGAGCCTACAGGTGGAGCTCATACAGACATAGGGAAAATGATGGAGATAATGAAGGAAGGTCTCAGAAGAAATCTAGAGATTATACGCAAGAAGGATATAGATGTTCTTTTAGAAGAGAGGTATCAAAAAATAAGAAGAATAGGAGTTTTTGAAGAAAAAAATGGTGCCGAAGGCCGGAGTTGAACCGGCATGGAGTCAAAGCTCCACTTGATTTTGAGTCAAGCGCGTCTGCCTATTCCGCCACTTCGGCTTTAAATATATTCTAAAGAAAAAAGAAGGTGATGTCAATAGAAAAGCTTATCCTGGTAGACGGAAATGGTATAGCATATAGATGCTACTTTGCATTACCTAGACTCTCTAGCCCTAAAGGGATTCCAACTCAGGCTGTATATGGTTTTTCTAATATTATCTTTAAAGTAATAGACGAAGAAAAGCCCTCCTATATGGCTGTGGCATTTGATACTAAGGTTCCCTCTTTTAGACATGAGATCTATAAGGAGTACAAAGCCAAGCGACAAGAGATGCCTGAGGAGATGAGTATACAGTTTCCATATATAAAGAGACTCTTAAAAGCCCTTTCTATATCTATATTAGAATATCCTGGATATGAAGCAGATGATATTATTGCCACTTTAGTAGAGAGATTTAGAGATAAGATGGAGATCCTCATTATCTCTGGAGATTACGATTTGCTTACCTTGGTAGGGGAAAATGTCAAGGTAATACTTCCTCGTAAGGGGATTACTGAGACGGAGACCTTCGATGTTAAGGCTGTGGAAGAGAAACTAGGTGTTCCTCCATATAAAATTCCCTTATTTAAAGCATTGGCTGGGGATGTTTCGGACAATATAAAGGGAATAGAAGGGATAGGGAAGGTAAGTGCTGTAGAGATACTAAGAGATGTAGACAATTTAGATGACCTTATAGAGAAGATACCTATCCTACCTACTAAATTAAGGTCTAAGTTGGAAGGAAGAGAGGCTGAGATAAGAGAGAATCTTTTTCTTGCCTCTTTAAAATGTGATGTTCCTATATCTGTGGATTTAAGTCAATTTGTTATAAAAGACATAGATAAAGAAGAACTTATATCTATAGCATTAGAGTTGGGAATGAAGTCTATATTAAAGAGGTTTTCGTTAGAAGACCCTAGAGATAATCCAAAGGTCTCCTGTGAGAGGATTGATAGAGAAAAGTTCACAACCTTAATAGAAAATATAGATTATTTAAGTCTTGATGCTGTGATAGAAGGTTCTTATTATCCTCCCCTATTAAGGGAATTAATTATATGTATGGATGAACGTCTCTATAGAGTAGAGAAAGAGCAGAAGGAGTTGGTTGAAGACCTGTTATCTAGAGGTAAGATGTTCTCTCTCTATGATATGAAGTCTCTATATAAATGTATTAGCCCTGAAAAGAGGAAACATCCATCTGGAAATATTTTGGATGTGAGTCTTTTGGCTTATCTCCTTGACCCATCTCAAGATATAAGACTAGAAAACCTGATAAATAAATATCTGACTAGGGATATTGAAAGGCCATTAGCTATATATCAGTTAGGTCCTATATTGAGAGAAGAAGTGGTAAAGAATGAGATGAGCGAACTTTATGAAAGGATAGAACTTCCTCTTACTAGGGTGTTAGCAGAGATGGAACTCAAGGGAGTCCTTTTGGATACAGATTATCTAAATGAGCTTTCCAAAACACTTGAGACCTCTCTTTCCCGTATAGAAGCTTCTATATACGCCTTAGCCGGAGAGACCTTCAACATAAATTCTCCCAAACAGCTTGCTTATATCCTATTTGAGAAATTGAAACTACCACCTGTGAAGAAGACTAAAACTGGTTATTCAACGGATGCAGAGGTTTTGGCTCAGCTTGCTGCTGAGAATGAGATATGTGCCAGACTTTTGGAGTATAGAGAGCTTATCAAGCTTAAAAGTACATATGTAGATGCCCTACCAAAGCTTGTAAATCCATATACTAAGAGATTGCATACTACCTTTACTCAGGTTGGGACTTCTACTGGAAGGTTGGCAAGTATGGATCCAAACCTTCAAAATATTCCTATAAGAAGTGAGATAGGGAAAGAAATTAGGAAGGCATTTATAGCCCCTCCTGGTTATAAGCTGATCTCAGCTGATTATTCTCAGATAGAGTTGAGGATACTTGCACATCTCAGTGGAGACCCTCTTCTTATAGAAGCATTTGAGAAAGGAGTAGATATTCACTCTCAGACCGCATCTAAACTGTTTGGTGTTCCCCCTGAAAAGGTAACTCCAAATATGAGGAGAATGGCTAAGACTATAAATTTTGGAATTATATATGGGATGAGTGACTATGGCCTTTCAAAGGAGCTTGGAATTCATAAAAGAGAAGCTGCATCTTATATAGAAAATTACTTCAATACCTATAAGGTAGTTAGAGAATTTTTGGATAGTCTAAAGAGAGAGGCTATGGAAAAGGGATATGTTCATACTATGTTCAATAGAAGAAGGTATATACCTCAATTAAAGAGTAGTAATAAAACAGAGAGAGAATTAGGAGAGAGGTTGGCTGTAAATACGCCTATCCAAGGTAGTGCAGCAGACCTTATTAAGCTTGCAATGGTGAATTTGTATGATATATTAGAAGCTAAAGGATTGGATGCAAGTATAATCTTGCAGATCCACGACGAGCTTTTAGTAGAGGCAAGAGAGGATAATGTGAAAGAGGTAGCAGATATAGTAAAAGAGATTATGGAAACTGTTTATCCTATGAGGGTTCCAGTTATAGTAGAATTAGGAATAGGAGATAATTGGTGCGAGATATGAAGACTATTATTGTAGGTAGTGGTGGAAGAGAGGATGCCCTCTCTTATAAGATCTCACAGAGTTCTCTTCTTGATAAGCTCTATTGCCTTC
This sequence comes from bacterium, assembly GCA_049969715.1. GTDB lineage: Bacteria > DUMJ01 > DUMJ01 > DUMJ01 > DUMJ01 > JBMFOH01. Next base: position 69,344 of record JBMFOH010000001.1, read on the forward strand.
CTGGAAATGGGGGTATGGCAAAGAAGGGGGAGCTCATTCAAGGGAGGATTGAAGATGCCCCGATAGTAGCCAAGGAACTTGGCGTAGACTTTGTAATAGTTGGTCCTGAGGGCCCTCTTGTGGATGGGATAGTAGAGAGATGTATGGCTTTAGGTATCCCTGCTTTTGGACCTGATTCTAGAGGTGCCCAATTGGAGGGTAGTAAGGTATTTGCTAAGAGATTTATGAAAAAGTATGGGATACCCACTGCTAATTTTGAGGTATTTAGTGATTACCAAAGAGCTCTAGCTTATATAGAAGAGAATGGTCTTAAGGTTATAAAGGCAGATGGACTTGCTGCCGGTAAAGGTGTGGTAATTCCCGAAACCTTTGATGAGGCTAGAGACACATTGTATAGATTTATGATAGAAAAGACATTAAAGAGCTCTGGAGAACGGGTGGTAATAGAAGACTTCCTTTCTGGTAGAGAGGTTTCCTGCTTTATAATTACTGATGGGAGGGATTATAAATTCTTACCTATAGCTCAAGATTATAAGAGGGCTTATGATGGAAACAGGGGGCCTAATACCGGAGGTATGGGTAGTATTGCTCCTGTAGAACTGGAAGAGTCTCTCATTAAAAAGATTAAGACTAAGATAGTAGAGCCTACTCTGGATGGGCTTCAAAGAGAAAATATTCTTTATAAAGGTGTTATATATTTTGGTCTTATCTTAGTAAAGGATGAGCCATATGTCCTTGAGTATAATGTTAGATTTGGTGACCCAGAAACTCAAGCGATAATGCCACTTATAGAGGGGGACCTTCTTCAATTTATGTATGAGACGGTTCAATCCAGATTGCCTTCTTCAGGGCTCTCTCTGAGAGAAGAGTACAGTTGTTGTGTTGTTATCGCCTCTTCGGGATATCCTAGCCATTATGAGATAGGAAAGGAGATTACAGGAATAGATAGCGTTACTGATGCTCTTATATTCCATGCTGGAACAAGATGGGATAATGGTAGATTGGTTACTAATGGGGGAAGAGTCTTAAATGTGGTTGGTATAGGTAATTCCCTAGAGATAGCAAGAGAAAATGCCTATAAGGCTATAGAATATATTCATTTTGATAATATGATGTATAGGAGGGATATAGGTGAAGGCGTTAGTACTGATGGGTAGTATTTCAGATAAACCTTTATCTGAACCTATATTTGAGATTCTAAAAGAATTTAACGTAAACTGTGAAGGATGGGTGATATCTGCCCATCGCTCACCTGATGCCTTGAGAGACTTTGTGAAAGCTTTAGACCTAGATGAAGTGAAGGTTGTTATTGCTATAGCAGGAGGTTCAGCTGCCCTTCCTGGAGTGGTAGCAAGCTACATAGATATACCTGTGATAGGGGTTCCTGTGCCTACAAAACATCTAGGTGGATTGGATAGCCTTTTATCTATGACCCAGATGCCTTCAGGGGTTCCTGTGGCTACTGTAGGGATAGGGGAAGGAGGAGCAAAGAATGCTGCTTATCTAGCATTGAGAATACTTGCATTAGAAGACAAAACCTTGAGAGAGAAACTCTCTTTATTTAGAGAGAGATTGAAAGAAGGTGTGAAGAAGATTGATTGATAGATACAGTGTCCCTGAGGTCTCTAGGATTTGGGATAACGAATATAAGCTTTCTATCTGGCTTAAAATAGAACTCTTGGTATGTGAGGCTTATGGTAAGCTAGGGGTTATTCCATTGGATGCGGTAGAAAGGATAAGATTAAATGCTTCTTATGGTTCTTCTGAAAAGGTAAAAGAGATAGAAAAAGAGACAAGACATGATGTAGTTGCCTTTGTTAGGGCGGTAGGAGAGAGTATAGGAGAGGATTCAAAGTATCTCCATATGGGACTTACCTCTTCTGACCTTTTAGATACTACCCTTAGTTTGCAACTTAAAGCCTCTGGAGAGATCATCCTTCAGGATTTAGATAAACTTATAGAAACGGTGAGAGAGAAGGCTAGAAGATACAGAGATATTCAGATGATAGGAAGGACCCATGGGGTCCATGCTGAACCTATTACCTTTGGTTTTAAACTTGCAGGTTGGATTGCAGAATTGGAAAGGGATAGAAGAAGGTTAGTTGAAGCTATAGAAGAAATATCAGTGGGTAAGATCTCTGGTGCGGTAGGAACTTATGCGGAAGTGCCTCCAGAAGTTGAGGCTTATGTATGTGAGAAATTTGGACTTGTCCCTGATACCGCTTCTACACAGGTTATCTCTAGGGATAGATATGTATTCTTTCTCTCTACCTTAGCTATACTTGGTTCGTCCCTCGAAAGGTTTGCTATGGAGATAAGACATCTAGCGAGGACAGAAGTCCAAGAGGTAGAGGAATTCTTTGCTGAAGGACAGAGGGGTTCAAGTGCTATGCCTCATAAGAAGAATCCTATAAATGCTGAACAAATCTGTGGGCTTTCTAGGGTATTAAGAGGAAATCTTGTTGCTTCTTTGGAGAATATGCCTTTGTGGCATGAGAGAGATATAAGTCACTCTTCAGTAGAGAGGATTATAATGCCAGATTCTACCATCTTGGCTAGTTATCTACTGCGTAAGTCAAGAGAGCTTATAGAAGGTCTGGTAGTGCATCCAAAGAATATGGAGAAAAATCTTAGCCTCACTAATGGGCTTTATAATTCTCAGAGGGTCTTATTATCCCTTATGGGAAAGGGGCTCCCTAGAGATATTGCATATGAGATTGTTCAAAGGAATGCCTTGGAATCTTGGAAAACTCATAAACCTTTTTATCAGCTACTCCGAGAGGATAATGAGGTAATGAAATATCTTTCAGAGGAAGAATTGAGTGCCTGTTTTGATGAAGAGATTTATAAGAAAAATCTAGATATAATTTATAAAAGGGTTGGAATTTAGTAAAAGGAGGCTACTGGATTATGGCTGATACTAAAGCTAAACTGTATCTAGATAGAGAGTTTGTTATAGGAAGTACAAACCCAAGACTCTTTGGTTCTTTTGTTGAGCACCTTGGAAGATGTGTATATGGAGGATTGTATAAGCCTGGGCATAGTTCTAGCGATGAACTTGGTTTTAGAAGGGATGTCATTGAGTTGGTAAAGGAACTTGGTGTTACTATAGTTCGCTATCCTGGAGGAAACTTTGTCTCAGGATATAATTGGGAGGATGGGGTTGGTCCTGTTGAGAAGAGACCGAAAAGACTAGACTTGGCTTGGAGGTCTATTGAGACTAATCGCTTCGGTTTGAATGAATTTGTTCAGTGGAGTAGAAGGGCTGGGATAGAACCCTTGATAACTATTAATCTAGGAACAAGAGGTATAGATGCTGCTCGTTCTATAGTGGAATACAGCAACCATCCATCTGGGACATATCTAAGTGACTTAAGGATACAGCATGGATATAGAGAACCTCATAATATAAAGGTATGGTGTCTTGGAAATGAAATGGATGGACCATGGCAGATAGGCCACAAGGATGCAGAAGACTATGGTAAGCTTGCGGCTGAAGCGGCAAAGGTAATGAAATGGATCGACCCTTCGATAGAACTTGTGGTGTGTGGTAGTTCTAATCCATATATGTCTACATTTCCCCAATGGGAGTCAACCGTTCTTGATATAGCTTATGACTATGTAGATTATATATCCCTCCACATCTATCTTGGAAATAGAGAAGACGATACAATGAACTTTTTGGCAAAGGTAAGGGATATGTCTAATTATATAGAGACTGTCATTGCTACCTGTGACTATATAAAGGCTAAGAAGAGGTCAAAGAAGACCTTGTATCTCTCATTTGATGAATGGAATGTATGGTTCCATTCGAGAGATAAGGATAAGGCTATAGAACCTTGGTCTATTGCTCCTCCACTCCTTGAGGATGTATACAATTTTGAGGATGCTATGGTGGTTGGAGATATGTTGATTACCCTCTTGAATCACTCTGATAGAGTTAAGATAGCCTGTCTAGCTCAGCTTGTAAATGTAATTGCTCCTATAATGACTGAGGATAATGGTCCCTCCTGGAGGCAGACGATATACTATCCGTTTATGTATACTGCTAGATATGGTAAGGGGGATGTTTTGAAACCTATTATCTATTCCCCCCTATTTGATACAAAAGAATTTTCAGATGTACCTTTTATTGATGCATCAGCAGTTCTCAATGACAGTGGAGAGTTAGTAGTATTCTTGATAAATAAGAGTATGGATTCTTCTATTCCATTAGAATGTATCCTAAACGGTTTTGAAGGTAATTTCTATGTAAAGAAGCATATCTTATATTCAAGTAGCGATCCCAAGGCAGAAAATACTAAAGAGAATGCTTTTAATATAATTCCTAGAGAGATTAAAGGCTCTTATTCTATGGATGGGAATAGATTGAATGTGACACTTGAACCATTTTCTTGGAATCTTCTTGTCTTAGCTGAAAAATAGCGTAAGTTTGACAGGTAAAAGGCAAAATGCGGGTTCTCTCAATATCTGATCTGATTTAGGAGGTGCTCCTTATAGGTTTTAGAGAATATATGATGTCCATCTCCTTTTGCCACATAGTAGAGGTAGTCAGTATTGGATGGATTTATTACTGCCTTTATAGAGGAGAGCCCAGGATTTGATATGGCTCCAGGAGGAAGTCCATAGTATAGATAAGTATTGTAGGGAGATTGGATCTTCAGGTCATCATATGTTAACCTCTCTTTTGGTTTATCTAGGAGGTACTGAATAGTGGCATCACACTGAAGTTTCATACCTATTTTTAGTCGTTTAAGAAGGACCTGAGCTATTATAGGCCTTTCATAATCGAATCTTGCTTCTTTCTCTACAAGGGAGGCTAATATTATTGTCTCTCTAGGAGAGAGATTTAATCTTAATGCCTTCTTTTCGAAATCAGATGGAAGTACCTTTATAAATCTATCTAAAAATTTCTTTATTACCAACTCTGGCTTCATCCCTATATAAAATTCGTATGTGTCAGGAAAGAGAAACCCTTCATATGGAGGAGAGATAAATGATGGATAATTGCCCTCTATCCTATTATTTAGTGCTGATAAGAAGGCCTCTTTAGAGACAACCCCAGCTGATTCTAGCCTTTGGGCAATCTCTTTTGAGTTAAATCCTTCTGGTATTGTAACCCATACTACCTCTGGTTTAGCCCTCAATAGAAATCTTATTACTTTATCTACTCGAAGGCCTCTTGGCACATTAAAGATACCAGGGGAAAATTTGGTATCAGTATTTAATATTCTAGAGAGGTATAGGAATACCCTCTTAGAGGAGATAAGCCCCTTTCCCTTTAATATAGAGGCTATATTACTGGCATCCATATTATATCTTATATTTATCCTCTCTTCTCCATAGTATGGAAGAGGAGGATAGAGAAAAAATGAAATAAAGATCAAAAAACCACAAGAAAAAAGAAGTATAAGCTTTAATATCGGGAACATTCTCCTCATTTACTCTCTATAACAGCCATATTTTTTAGATACGAATATATAAATATATCTATCTCTCCATCTAAGACCCCCTGGACATTACCAACTTCTAGTCCTGTGCGATGGTCCTTTACTAGGGTATATGGATGTAGTACATATGAGCGGATCTGATTGCCCCAGGCGATATCCTTTCTCTCACCTCTGAGATTTTGTATCTCTTTTTCTCTTTTTTCTTTTTCAAGAGCGAAGAGTTTAGCCTTGAGGATTCTCATAGCTGTTTCTCTGTTTTGAAGCTGTGACCTCTCACTCTGACATTCAACTACTATCCCTGTAGGGATATGGACAATCCTTACCGCTGATTCTGTCTTGTTTACATACTGTCCTCCAGGACCACTAGCCCTGAATGTATCTATCTTTAAATCCTCCTGTTTTATCTCTATCTCTATTTCATTACCTATGTCTGGAACAACTTCTACAAGGGCAAAGGATGTGTGTCTTCTATGTGCAGCATCAAATGGGGAGATCCTTACCAATCTATGAACCCCCCGTTCTGACTTCATAAGGCCATAGGCAAATGTTCCTTTAAGGAGGAAGGTAGTACTTTTTATCCCAGCCTCTTCTCCATAGGAGGTGTCTATAATCTCTATATTAAGCCTGTTTCTTTCAGCCCATCTAGCATACATTCTCAAGAGCAACTCAGCCCAATCTTGTGCATCTGTCCCCCCAGCACCAGCGTGGATAGTTACTACTGCATTATAATTATCATATTCTTCCCTAAAGAGTGTCTCTAACTCAAGGGTATCTAAAAGTTTCTTAGCCCTATCCAATTCAAGTCTTAACTCACCTTCTAAGCTATTGTCTTCTCCTACTAGTTCTAGGAACTCTTTGAGAGAATTTATAGCCTTTTCTATCTTTTCTCCTTTTTCTACAAATTCTCTTATCCTACTTACTTCAGATAGCAACCTTTGCGCCTCTGAGGGATTATCCCAGAGGTCTTCTCTCTGTATCTCTTCTTCTAAACTGGAAAGCCTTATCTTTTGCTTTTCAAAGGTAATCACTGAGATCTCTATATCTCTTTTCGATCTCCAATATTTCTTCCTTCATTATGCATCCCTTCCACAGCAATTTTTATACTTTTTTCCACTACCACAAGGACACGGGTCATTTCTACCGATCTTCTTTACCTTTACAGGAGTTTTCTTTGTTTCTGGTGAATTAGTTATAGTATGTGTTCTTTCTGATTTTCTTTCCTCCCTAATCTCTAGCCTCATAAGGAATCTAGTGATATCCCTTCTTATCCCTGAAAGCATCTCCTGGAACATTTCGTACGCCTCTCTCTTATACTCTATGAGAGGCTCCCTCTGTCCATAAGCTCTTAGCCCTATTCCTTCTTTCAGGAACTCCATATTCTCTATATGTTCTATCCAATGATTGTCTAATACCCTCAACATTATGTATTTTTCTGCCTGTCTTAGGAGTTCTGTCCCTACAGATTCTTCCTTCTCTTCGTATTTTTGAGTTATCTTTTCCTTACATATTTCTGTAATCTCTTCACGTTTTAGTTCTTCTAGCATCTTTTCTGTAACATCTATATCAAAGAGGGCTTTTACACTATTCACTAGACCCTCTACATCCCACATATCTCTATGATTTTCAGGAAGATAGGAGTCAACAATTTCTTTAAGAGTATCGTTCATAACAGACAGGACAGAGGACTTTAAATCCTTGCTAGTTAGTATCTTTTTTCTCTCCTCATATATGACTTTACGCTGGGTCTCCATAACATCGTCATACTCTAGGAGTTGTTTGCGGATGTCAAAGTGATAAGATTCTACCTTCTTCTGAGCATTTTCTATAGCCTTTGAGATCATAGGATGCTCTATTGGCTGATTTTCATCTATCCCCAACTTATCCATAATCCCCTTTACTCTATCGGATCCGAATAGCCTCATTAGTTCGTCTTCTAATGATACATAGAATCTCGAAGAACCTGGGTCTCCCTGTCTTCCTGCCCTTCCTCTTAATTGATTATCAATTCTTCTAGACTCATGCCTTTCTGTTCCTATTATATGTAATCCACCTAGTTCAACCACTCCTTCTCCAAGGACTATATCTACCCCTCTTCCAGCCATATTGGTAGCTATTGTAACCATTCCCTTTTCCCCAGCATGGGCTATTATCTGTGCCTCTTTCTCATGGTATTTGGCATTTAATACCTGATGGGGAATACCTAGATGCTTAAGCATGCTACTTAACATCTCTGACCTTTCTACTGAACGGGTTCCCACAAGGACAGGTCGTCCTATCTTGTAGTGAGAAACTATCTCTTGGATAATAGCATTAAATTTGGCTTTTTCTGTCTTATATACTGCATCAGGGTAATCTATTCTAATCATAGGTTTATTGGTTGGTATTACTACCACTTCTAATCCATATATCTTTAGGAATTCATCAGCTTCTGTAGCTGCTGTTCCAGTCATCCCTGCAAGCTTCTTATACATCCTAAAGTAATTCTGTAATGTTATTGTGGCTAAGGTCTGCGCCTCTTGCTTTATCTTTAATCCTTCCTTTGCCTCTATCGCTTGATGGATACCGTCACTATAACGTCTTCCATACATAAGCCTTCCTGTGAACTCGTCTACTATTATTACCTCTCCATCATTCACTATATACTCTACATCTTTTTTGAATAGTTCCTTAGCTTTAAGAGCGGCAACAAGGTAGGATAGATAGTCTATGTCTCCTTCTCCATAGATATTTTCTATTCCTAGCATCTTTTCTACCTTTCTTGCCCCTACATCTGTGAGTACTACATTTTTTAGCTTCTCATCTACAGTATAATCTGTGTCTTTTATTAGTCTCCTTGCTACTTGAGCGAACTGATAATATAGCTTTGTCGGTTTATCTGCCATACCTGAGATAATAAGAGGAGTTCTTGCCTCATCTATAAGGATACTATCCACCTCATCTACTATGGCATAGTTGAACTCTCTCTGGACAACCTCTTCCATGCTTAAAGCCATATTATCTCTAAGATAATCGAAGCCAAATTCGGTATTCGTTCCATAGGTAATATCAGAATTATATGCTTCTCTTCGTTCTTCCGTTGTAGAGTCATGTTGAAGAAGTCCTACCTTGAGTCCTAGAGATTCGTATATGGGTCCCATCCAGTACCTATCTCTCTTGGCTAGATAGTCATTTACTGTAACTATGTGAACCCCTCTTCCCGTGAGGGCATTGAGATATGCTGGCATAGTAGCTACAAGGGTTTTACCTTCTCCTGTTTTCATCTCTGCAATCTTACCCTCATGAAGGACGATTGCTCCTATAAGCTGAACATCAAAGGGCCTCATATTTGTCTTTCTCTTCGCTACCTCTCTAACTACAGCGAATGCCTCTACCATAATATCGTCTAAGGTTTCTCCTCGGTTGAGTCTATCCTTAAATTCCAAGGTCTTTACCGAGAGTTCTTCATCAGTAAGGATAGAAACCCTAGATTCTAACTCATTTATCTCCTCTACTATTCTCCAATATTTGGCTAACTCTCTATCGGCAGCTTTACCGATAAGTTTTTCTAAAAGTTTAAACATATTACATTACCTTCTTTCAAAAGTTCAATACTACCCTCTCTCTATCCTTAGAGACTATGGTCTCTACAAAATCTTTATATTCTTTATAATTGTCAGGCGAGATATATATACTTCTAATCTGAAAGACCCTTTCTACTTTTAGGATATTCCCCTCTAATCTAAATGTCATACTATAGAAGCCAAAAGGCTTATCAATAGATATATCATTTGGAAGATGCATAATATTTATTCCCTCAGGTAATGTGTATGTTACCGTGTCTTTTGTAGTATAAGGACTCCAGTATGTTATTGGATAGGTCCTTGTTGTCTTGGCTACTGACTCACTAGACTCTAATCTCTCCATAATAGATGGTAAGAAAGATATGGTGTTTCCTGCTACCTGGGCATATCCAGGGGCATGGAATGAATACTCTTCCCAAACGTCTTCATCTATATTCCTTAGGTTTGAAAGTTTATATGAATCAAGGGATGCATTGGGTACGAGAGAATTTAGGGATGCTCCTAATGCCTCTTTTATCTCTCTATCACTTGCAGACTTCCATTGACCTCTTAAGAATGTATCATAGAACCCTTTCAGTGTTACCTTTGTCTCCCCTTTTATTGAACCATCTTTTGCGAGCTCAATCTTTATATCTCTGGCTTTTACATTTATAGAAGCGTCATCTACAGGTATGTCTACCAATAGTGGTTTCCCATCCTCAATGAGTAGCGCCTTTGTTCCCTGGTCCATAGATGGAATATAACCAAATCTGTTATCTTCAGCTGTTCCATCAAGGAAGTATAGTTTGTTGTTAAATTTTATAGCACATATAGCATGGTCAAATTGGAAACCTGGGGAGTCTACTGGCAATGCTCCCCTGTCTCTAGTTCTTACTAAAACATAGTAGGCTGGGATATTTATCTCCTTAAACATAGAGATAAGAAGGGTGGCTTTATCCTTGCAGTCCCCATATTTATACTTAAATACCTCGCTTGCCTGATGCGGCATAAGCCCACCTATCCCAAACTCTAGCCCTACATACCTTATTTCATTGGTAACAAAAGAGTATATTGCCTTTGCCTTTTCTTCTAAGTTTGGCTTATCTTTGGTAAGTTCTGTTACCTTTGCCTTTATTGCATCATCAGCCTGTGTTTTGGGATTAGCTATGCTATAGTACCAACTAGCCACATCATCCCAGGACTTGAAAGTAGTTATCTCTAATCTAGGTGCTATATCTCCCAAAGGAGGCATATAGTCTTCAGGGATGATCTGAGGGACATTACTCATTTCCCACGTGTAAGAGATAGTAGAATCCTTCTCGCTGATATTAGGATTAAGGTTTCCATTCCACATCTTATAGTAGATAGGCATCCCTTTAGGGACAGTTACTGTATACCTTGCATTGATGATAGGGTCAAAGTCTTGGAAGTAAAATTCATCTTGGAAATTCTTTCCTATAGCGCCTCTACCAAGCTCATCTATTGTATATGCATACTCTATAATTGCATTGTTTTCAATAGCTGGCATAGATATCACCTTTGCCATAGCATCGGAATATAGGTGATACCCTTCAGCAAGAGATACATCGTTTATAGCAGTTGCCTCTACCTCTGTTCCATCTGGCTTTATCGTCCTAGCCCTCAGTATTTTTACCCTTTCGCTTAAAAGGCTGTATGGTATGAATACCTCTCCATAGTTCTCTCTTCCTCGCTCATTTAGTATCTTTATCACTCTATGGTATGTTATAGAAGAGGTGCCGTCAGGATGCACTACCCTTTCTCCATTGTCAAGGAGGATGATACTTGATGCATCAGGATAATCCTTTTGAGTAGGAGTATTAGCAATTAGCTTTGACACATCAGTTAATGTATAAGATTCCTTTTTGAGAAAACTTATATAGTCTTTTAGAGTGATATTACCTGGTTCTATCTCTAACGCCTTCTCCCAATATACGATAGCTTTTTCTTCTTCCTCTAGGTCATAGTATATGTTACCCAAGGAAGAATAGACTTCTGGTCGGTAGGGAGACAGTGTGGATGCCTTCTCTAGGATTGAGATAGCTTCTTTTGGTTTTTTATCACTTATATATAGGTCTGATAAGTCTAGGTATAGAGAAACATTATATGGTTCTCTAGTCAAACTATCCTGGACTATAGATATCGCCTCTTTATACCTTCCCATAGTCTTGTATAGAGAGAATAGGTTTGTAAAGGCGCTAGAAAAGGCTCTATTTATATCGAGTACCTTCTGATAAAATTTGATTGCATCTTCATACCATCCCCTTCTCTCCGAGATGACTCCATCTAGATAGTATCCAAGTGTATATGTACTATTTATATTTAATGCCTTCTTTATGTTAGACTCTGCATCTTTTAGCCAACCCCTTGTAAGATACGTCCAAGCCAAATAGGTGTATGCTTGAGTATACTCCGGATTATCCTTTAACGCCTCCTGGAAATATCCTATTGCTTCATCATATAAGCCTTTTCCATATCTATTCCAGCCTAATTCTATATATGCCCTAGCAAAATTATCAGCAAGAGACGTGGCTTTTTTAAGTTCAGATATTCCTTCATCAGATTTTTCATTGTCTAAGTAGGTAATTCCTAAAAAGTAATGAGGAAGAGCTGTATCAGATAACTCTATCGCTCTAGAGAAGCATCTTTCTGCCTTATCCCATATTCCATGCTTACGATATATAATTCCTGCATATATGAGATTCCAGTAATCTTCAGGTAATGGATCATTTACTAACTCATATTTAGTGCCCTTAGCAAAGTCCTTTGGCTCTAGGCTGTAGTTCAATTCAGGAATGATGTTTCCGTCCTTATCTGTAATCCTTAAGATGAAGCCCCATCTTCCTGTATCCTGGCAAACCTTAACTAGAATTTTATTCCAACCCTTATTTAGCTGACATTTTACTATATCCTGATCTATATATAGCTGTCTATAGAGGTCCTGAGATAGAACCTTGGTATCGTTTAGCCATATGGAAGATGCCCCTGTACTTCCAAATCTTATATAAGCCTCTCTATCACTTGGACTATAAACATAATTTAAGGCATATGCAACCCCTTCGGTAGAAGGATATAAGAGAGTATCAAATTTCATTACCCCAAAGGTAGTTCCAGAAGGAAACCATTTTACTTCTATCCCATTTTTACCGACATAGACCTTATCTAGTTTTACCTCTTCCTCTGGGTCAAAGACCTTATAAAACCCAGACCTACCGACATTATCAAATGGCCCTATTACAAGCCAACTGTCTATAATTCCTAATTTTGCTAAGGATTCCTTTGCTAAGGAATACTCTCCTATACTCAGTAGGTTTTGGACACGTTCCCACTCTATAGAACCTTTAAGATAGGGACTGTTGGTAGCTTTCTTTGATACTTCATCTATAAGAGATAAAGCCTCCTTGTGGAGACCGTTATCGTTGATAATGTCTCCTATAAGATACCAATAACTGAGAACCATCCTTTCATTTGGAGAGTCTAATAACCTAGTCCAATTAGAAATAGCTTCTCTATCATTACCTTCAACCCACGCCTTCCATCCCTCTAACTCATACGAGACATCACTCTTTAGAGAGAGTTTATCAACAGTTTCTTGGGAAAAGGCTAGGGAGGGGATTAATAAGAGAAGTACTAATATTACTGATATAATTCGCCTAAGGTTCACTTTAATATCATCTCCTTATAGATTATGTTTATAGATAACAAAACCAGCCCCTACCTTTGGATAAAAGTAGGTAGTCTTATGTGGCAATCTATCTCCAGATTCTACCACAGACTTTATACTTTCCATAGATACTGGAGTTAATATAAATGCCATTTCATAATCTCCACTATCTACTAGGGCTATGGCTTCCTTTTCACTATTGGTATAGTAAAATGTTAGGTTTTGGAATAAATCAAGGAACCTATGGAGGGAAACAACATTTAGCCCTTCTGTGGTAAATCTATATAATCCGCCCTTTCTATAATAGTATACTGTGTGCTCGTTATCACCCAGATGGACTTGGGTGTCCTTTTCTGGTGAAAACACCTCTTCTAGTCGTCTTTGGAAGTCTATTGGAACATTCTTTATAACTCTATGTGTAGGCAGCAAGATTAATCCACCCGTATTAGCCTCTACTAGAAACATCATCACATAACTGTATGGACCATCCCTTCCATACTTTTTTACCATCTCTTCCTTATAGGTAAGCGCAGTTTCATATCTATGGTGTCCATCTGCAATAAGGATGACCTTATCAGCAAGAGACCGCATAACAGACCTTGCAATATCTCCCTCAAGAGCCCAAAACCTAAAACTGTCTCCATCGAAGATAGTTTTATAAGCCCCTACTTCCTTCCAAATATCTATACCATTATCATCATTATTAAAATATATGCCTAAGACTGGACTTATGTTCGATCTAGTAGCCCTAAGGAGATTGAGCCTATCCTCTTTGGGCTTAGAAAATGTAAATTCATGGGGAAGGATTATCCTTTTTTCGAACGGTTCTAATCTTACTATTGCAAAAAAACCACGAAGGACCCTTCTTACATTATAAACTTCATAGGTCCTTTCATAAAAGTATAGAGCCTCTTCTTCATGAAATATTAGAATCCTTTTCTCTATCCAATCATTTAGTATATTTTTGGCTTCAGAATATTTATCTTGTCCTCCTATAGGGAATTCTAACCTTACTATATTGTAAGGATGACGACTGAGGAGTTCTCTATATAATTCTCTTGAAATGGTATCAAATGGGGGAGAGATTACATCCTCTAGATTTTCAATAACCTTGGGATTATATATAAGCCCTCTAAAGGGCCTTACTTCAGCCACTACGAATCCTCCATATCTTCCCCTGAAAATTCCGATGTGTCTTTCTGATGTACAATGAGACCTTTTAAGATTTCTTCTAAGGTAGATCTTAGATCTTCTAAGTTCTCCCTTGTATCTGACATCCCTACTAGGATGTTCTCTGGTGCCTTCATAACTATAACTGACCCGATATATCCACTAAGAAGGTCTTCTTCCTCTTCTCTCAACGTGTTTAATAGGAGTCTCTTTTTAGGTGTTTTTATACAGTTAAATGCCTCTCCTTCCCTGAATGAATTTGTTCTGAAGAAAAATGGAGAGAGACTCAAGAGATTTATCACCTTATTATAGTCATTCAGGGAGTAGATTGCCTTATAACTGGTTGGACTTTTTATCTCTCTGCCTATAGTATCTCCTAAGATGTCTTCTCTCTCTTCAAAGAGTCTATATCCATACATTCTTAGTAGGTCTTCGGGAGACATACCTCCTCTTTTAAGGGAGAATATCTTTTCATCTACGAACCTCTTTATCTTTTCCTTATCCTTTTCCCAGTATGGGAAGAAGACATAGCCGACGATATAAAAGCTTTTATATGGGACAAGTCTAGTGAATATGATCTCTCCTTTGGCAATATCTAGCCTTTCTATTATAGGGTCAAAGACCGTATAGGCTTTATTTAAGAGTAGGTCGGATAGGTCGAGCCTATTGATACTTGGGAAGATCCCTTCTATCTTGTAGAAAGACCAATATGTAGAGAGCCAATTCGTAAAAAAATTCTTTATATCAGAAGGGGCATCTCCTTCTTCTAAAAATAGTTCTAGAGGTGTCTTCCCCTTAGAGACGTATTCATTGAACATAAACCATTCAAGCGGATATATAGCCTCATTCTCATCCAAAAGGTCATTAAACGTTTCTATAGAAGAAAGCTTCTTCATTTCGAATTTACCGAGTACATCCCTGAATGAATCTTTGTATCTAGAGAACGAATACTCTCCTAGAAGAAATAATGCATCAATCTTCTTCTCGTTTACGTCTATAGATTCCTCATAAAATGGTAAACAGCACTTCTTATATTTCTTCCCACTTCCACAGGGACAAGGGTCGTTTCTCCCTATGTTAGCCATATATTACAGATCTCCTTTTGATACAAGTTTTACAAATAGGGGCATAAGCTGATGCCCTAAGAGCCTTCCTAGGGAACCTTTTGCACACTCCTTCTCTGAGTATTGTGTAGTTCCATCGCTAGAGATCTTATCTCCTGAAACGATAAGAGGTACAGGGTCATCTGAATGTGCCTTTAGTGTGCAAGGGGTAGAGTGGTCAGCTGTTACTGTGATTACTACATTAGAAAGGTCTATTTTTGGCAAGAGATTCCCGAAAAAGTACTTATCTATATTAGAGATACTGTCCCTTTTTTCTAGGGCTTTTCCATCGTGACCTGGGACATCAGGTCCTTTGAGATGTATATAGAGGGCATCGAATTTATTAAGAGATTGAATTGCTTTTTCCGCCCTTAGAGGATAATCTATCTCAGGATTTCCAGTTGGAGTAGGCAGTTCTACTATCTCCATACCGGTCAACATTGCTATCCCCATTTCTACAGGCATCTCGGCAAAACAGCCAAACCTTAAGCCAAATAGATTCTTTATATCAGGGAATTCTGGTAACCTATCTCCTGCATCCCTAGTAAGTATTACATTCCCTATCATCTTACCTTGAGACTTTCTCTTTCTATTGACCTCTGATTCATTCAATACAAGATGACTCTTCTGGACAAATTCGTTTGTTAGGTCGGCTGCCCTCTTTGCCTCTATACTGCTATCTAGAGGCTGGCAGACCTGAAGGTAGGGCTCAAACTTTTCTTTAGCTACCCCGAAGTATCCAACTTTATCATACGCTGGATCAGTATTGGTGATATTAGCTGATAGAGGACCATCTAGACATCTTATCCATAAGACACCCCTATGTTCTACAGTACTAATGAACTTGAATATGGCAGGATAGCTAGTAAGTTTTACCTTACTATTGACCTCTTCTGCCAACAGTTTTGCCTCCTCAGTAGATAGGTCTCTACCTGCTCTTCTATCCACAAGACGCCTATCTTCATCCATCGTAGCGAAATTAACCCTAAAGGCAAGGTCTCCTGGTTTTAAATCAATTCCAGAGGCAAAACATTCCAATGGACCTCTACCTGTATAATACTTTTCTGCCTCATATCCTAATATACTTATAACCGCTATGTCAGACTCTGGTGCTATCCCTGGTCCTACTGTATCTACAATGCCACTTTTCCCACTTTTTGCTAGTCCATCCATATAGGGAGTGTCGGCTGCCTCAAGGGGAGTCTTTCCTCCTAATTCAGGGCAGGGTCTATCACCTAGCCCATCCAGTACTATATAGAGTAGTTTATACACTGTTATCACCCCTCTAAGAATAACTTTTAATAATCCAATCTATTATAACATCTAATAAAGAAATTTTAAAAGTTATTCTATCTTAAACATAGTTATTAGGACTACAGCAATCAATGAGCATACCGCTCCAAAAAAGAACGGTGTGGATGGAGATATCTTATCCCATAGTAAACCAGCAATAGCACTTGCTGGTATTGCCAGTATCCCTACTGAGGCATTATACAATCCAAATGCAGTTCCCCTTATTTTTTCATCTACCAGATGTACTACTAAGGATTTCGCTACTCCTTCTGTAGTTGAGTAGTATACCCCATAAATGATGTATAGGACCCATATATGCCAGGGCAACCTCGCTATGGCAAAACCTATATAGGTAATAGCATATATAAGCCATCCCAACCTTATTACATTAACTCTTCCGATCTTATCCGAGAGGACCCCACTTGGGAGAGAGAGCAATGCATAGAATAGATTAAATATAGCTATGATTACTGGTATTGTTGTAGGCGATACCCCTACGTTTTCAGCTCTTAGGATCAAAAAAGCATCACTACTGTTTCCTAATGTAAAGACCATCATTCCAATAAAGAACAAAAGGAACTTGCCTTTAAGTAGTGATGGGTCTATCTTGAATCCTGTTCCTACCTTTTCTCCTACCCTTTCTTTTACAAATAAACCTATGAGGATTATTGTTACAAAGGCAACAAGTCCACCGATTATAAATATATATCTATATTTCATCAATCCAAATGAGGCGAACCTTATCAATAGATATGTAGCTATTAATGGACCAACAAATGAACCTAATGTATCTAACATCCTCTGAAGACCAAAGGCAAAACCTGTTCTAGATTTACTAGATGACTTTGCTACAAGTGCATCTCTTGGGGCATCCTTTAATCCCTTCCCAACTCCATCTAACAACCTAAGACCTAAAACACTACCTGCCCCTGTTGTTAAGAATAATAGGAGTCTTCCTATAGCAGACAATAGGTATCCAATGAAAACGATAGACTTCCTTTTACCTAGTTTATCAGAGATGATTCCAGAGAGGATTTTAAATATACTCACTACAGTGGTCATACTCCCCTCAATGAGGCCTATAGTCTCTTTACTTAGACCTAGTACCTGGGCGTAGAATGTGGGGAGTATAGGCGATATCATATCCTGGCTTAGACCACCAAAGAAGGCGACCCATCCCAATACAATAATATTTTTTGTTCCTTCTTTATTGTTCCCTTTCAAGACACATCGCTCCTTTCTATAATAAAAATAGACTTCTACCTAATTTTAGGTAGAAGTCATCATCCCTTTAAGGGATATTTCTGTTAGGCTTCATCACCTGTGAAAACTATTTAACTTCAAATCTACCACTTAATCTTATGTCAAGGGAAGATGCACCTATCATTATCTCAAAGACTCCTGGCTCTACTATCAATTTCATATCCATATCTAAGAATGCTAAGTCTTCTGGGGTAAGAGTAAAGTTTATGCTCTTCTTTTCTTTGACATCAAGTGTAACCCTCTTGAATCTTCTAAGCTCTTTTACTGGTCTTGATACACTTGAAACTAGATCACAGATATAAAGTTGGACTATCTCATCTCCTTTATATCTTCCTACATTCTCTATATCCAAGGAAATATTTACCTTTCCATCTTTCCCTATGACCTCAGGACTAATCTTAAGGTTACTGTATTTGAACTCTGTGTAGCTTAAGCCATATCCAAATGGGAATAATGGTTGGGTTCCTCTTAGGTCAGCATAATCTTCTACTCTCCCTGAAGGCTTATAGTTATAGTATAGAGGTAATTGTCCAACAAATTTTGGAAAGGTAATAGGAAGCTTTCCTCCAGGGTTATAGTCTCCAAATAGTATATCTGCTATAGCATTTCCTCCTTCTTCTCCAGGATACCATGCTTCTAGAATGGCTTGAACTCCATCGATCCACCTTGTCATAGTGATGGCACTCCCATTTATAAGTACTACCACTACTGGGGTTCCTGCGTTGGATACCTCTCTTATTAGGTCTTCTTGAACCCCAGGTAGGTCTAGATTACACCTATCTCTTTGTTCTCCTTCGGTCTCAGGGACAGAGTTTCCAACAAAGATAATCGCTACATCACTACTCTTGGCTATCTCTACGGCCTCCTCAAATCCTTTTTTAGATAGATCTACTAAGTCACATCCCTGGGCAAATCGGACCTCTATCTTTTCTCCAACCTTATTCTTGATCCCTTCTAACGGGGTTACTACCTTTATTCCATGTCCACTATAACCACCTAGTCTAGGAACCGCCGCATTTGGCCCAATAACAGCTATAGACTTGACATCCTTAGATAATGGCAAGATTCCATTATTTTTTAGTAAAACCATCGCCTCTCTTGCTGTTTTTAATGCCAACTCTCTGTGCTCTTTACAGTCACATACCTTTTCTGCATACTCTGGGTCTACATATGGATTATCGAATAGTCCTGTCCAGAATTTTACCCTTAGTATCCTTCTTACTGCTTCATCTACTACACTCTCAGAGAGTTTATTCTCCTTGACTAGAGGTAAAACCTCTTCAAAACAGTCACTTGCTGGTAGTTCCATATCTAGTCCTGCTTCAAGGGCTTTTTTGGCTGCTTCCGCTTTTGAATCAGCCACTTTATGCTTGGTATAGATATGGATCACAGAACCATAGTCAGAGACTACATAACCCTTAAATCCCCATTCCTTCCTTAATATATCTGTGAGGAGCCATCTGTTTGAAGAGCAGGGAATACCGTCTATAGAGTTGTATGCTGCCATTATGGAGAGGGCTTTGCCTTTTTCTATGGCGGATTTAAATGCTGGGAAGTATATCTCTCTCATGAGTCTTTCCGAGATGTGTATAGCGTTACTGTCTCTACCCCCATCACCAACAAAATTGGCTGCAAAATGTTTTGGGGTAGTTATAACTCCTTGCCCTTGTAATCCTTCTATAAATGAAACTGCCATAGCTGAGGTTAGATATGGGTCCTCTCCATAAGTTTCTTCCGTTCTCCCGCATCTAGGGTCCCTAGCGATATTTATAGTCGGAGAGAGTGCCTGGTGGATACCTCTAGATTTGGTCTCTTTGCCGATAGCAGTGGCAACCTCTTTCATAAGTTCTGGATTCCATGTACTTGCTATTGCTATAGACTGTGGAAAACTTGTTGAACCTTTAGCCATACATCCATGGAGACACTCGTCATGTATTAATACGGGTATCCCTAGTCTTGTATTCTCTATAACATACTTTTGAATCTCATTTGCAAATTCTGCCCCTTCTTTAGGAGAGAACGGTCTTAAGACACAACTCAATTCCCCTATGCCATATCTTTTATCCCCTTCTCCCTCTGTAATGACTTCCTTCCAGTGCTTCTTCCAGTAGTTTCCCGAGAGAGCCTCCATAAGCTCTCCTTCACCAGCAAAAAGCCTGAATAATACTTCATCCAGTCTTTTTGTATACTTTTCGGGTAACCCCTCAAAGAGATCAGAAAATAGCTTCCACACATGGAGCATACTTGCCTTTAACTGTCCAACCTTTTCCTCTAAGGTCATCTTAGAAAGGAGAGCTTCCACCCTTTCATCTATAGATAGCTCAGGGTTTAGATAATCCTCTTTCATCACGAGAACCTCCTTTTTCAGTTTATTTCTAGCACAATTATAGCTCTAATCTAGAGAAAAAATCAACCATTTACCTAAACATACCATTAACCTTCTTATCCTCATATAGGAGCTTATCGGCTACCTCTATTATCTCTCTCTTTGTCTTTCCATCTTTAGGAAAAGAGGATAAACCCATTGAGACACCTATCTCATTTATTTCCATCGTTACCTTATTCTTTATCCTTTTAAATATAGAGTTAATATTAATACTAGAAGGATTTAAGAATATTATAACAAATTCGTCTCCACCGTATCTAAAACCTCTATCAATACTTCTTATAGAGTGGGTCAATATATTAGCAAATGCTTTAAGGGCTTCATCCCCAGCCTGATGTCCATAAGTATCATTAAATCTTTTAAAACCATCGAGATCACACATAAGAAGGATAAATGGTTTTCCTATTTTTATTAGCTCATCCATATATTCCTCGAGAGCTCTCCTGTTATAGAGCCCTGTAAGATGGTCTCTTTTAGTCGATTCCTCAAGAGATGAAGTGTAATCTAGATAGAGTTCCTGATTTCTCGTTATAAGCGTAGCTAATCCATATGATAGAATAAAAACTCCGATGGTATAACTAAGACCAGGAATATCTGACCTTATAATCGAATATATAATAAGGAACACAAAGAAGAAAATGTTAAGACTGAATACTTTTGTTGCCCAGATAGGGTTTCTTTCTAGCCCATAGGTAATGATAGGTACTAGAAGGAAAAAGAGAAATGGACTTCTCTCCATACCAGTATTATATATAATAGAGATATTAAGTAAGTGCCCTAACATAGGCATAATCCAAGGGTTTTGAGATGTCCTTACAGAGAGAAGATAAACTATGGCAAAAAGAATAGCAAAGAACAGAGGGAGCAATATAGATGTTCTCCCCTTTGCCATTAAAAGATAAGACGGGATAAATGCAATAACCATTAGTACCCTAATGTTAAAGGCAACCTTCTTTATCCCTTCACCTAAGTTATGGTAATTCATTTCCATCTAGAATAGCACAACATCTAGTGATTTTTCAACTCTTATGTGATATCATAGAAAGAAAAAGGAGTCTTTGGGATGGTTTTCAGAAAGAAGGCCAGTATATTGGAAGTAGCCGAGAAAGCAGGGGTCTCTCCGGCTACCGTCTCTCGTGTATTAAATAAGACTGCTAGGGTAAGCCCTCAGCTGACTAAAAGGGTTCTCTCTGCAGTAGAGGAGTTAAGATATGCTCCGGACCCATTTGCCTATGGAATGAGGACAAAGAAGACCCGTACTATTGGTCTTATTATTTCTGATATTACTAACCCATTTTTTCCTGAAATGACGAGAGCAATAGAGGATTATGCCCGTAGCAGAGGGTACTCATTAATCTTATGCAATACAGGTAGTAATATCGAAAAAGGGAAGAGCTATGTACACCTATTACTTAATAGAGGAGTAGATGGTCTTATCTTTACTTCTCTAAGGATAGGTAAGGAGGAGGTGCTTTCTATTTTAAAGGAGAATATTCCGTGTATTCTTGTCGGCCGTAGGGCAGAAGGGATAGAGGGTCTAAGTTACATCGTAACTGATAACTATAAGGGAGGAATGATTGCAGCAGATTATCTCTTTGAATTAGGTCATAGAAGATTTGTCCATGTTACTGGCACCTTAGATAACTCTACCGGGAAGGAAAGATTGAATGGGTTTATAAATAGGTTAAAGGGGAGGGGAGTAAAGGAGGAAGATATCTATATCATAAAGGGTAACTTTAAGATGGAGAGTGGATATAAAGCGGCGAAAGAGGTCTTAAAGTTAAAACCATTACCTACTGCCATATTTTTCGCTAATGATGCGATGGCTATAGGGGCATTGCAGAGGTTTTGGGAAGAGAGGATAATAATTCCAGAAACCTTTTCTATTGTTGGCTTTGACAATATAAAGGTATCTAGCCTTGTAGCCCCACCACTTACTACTATAAGTCAAGAGATATATAAGCTTGGAGAATTGGCTGCTCAACGTCTTATAGGATTTATAGAAGGGGATAAAGAGAAGGTAAAAATTGTCCTTGAGCCTACTTTGGTAGAGAGGAAATCTTGTAGGAGGGTTTTAGATGAAACTTAGTTTTGTTATTCAGTATCAAGATCTAGATGGATTGAGAAAATATACAGAACTTATGTCTTCTTTAGGTTATGAGGGAATAGAGCTTGGAATAAAAGACCCAGAACTTATAGATAGAGAAAAGATTGCCAGTATTCTTTCTAGGTACAGATTGCCTCTTATTGCCCAAGGTACAGGGAGAGCATTTACTGAGGATGGTCTCTCTCTTTCTAGCAAGGAGATAAAGATAAGAGAGGCTTCTATTAAAAGGCTTAAGGCTCATATAGACCTTGCCTCTAGTTTTTCTAGTTTTGTTATAGTGGGACTTATAAGGGGCAATATTCAGGAAGAGACCCAGCAAGGATATGTAAGAGAGACATTAAGAGGTCTCTGTGATTATGCTAGGACTAAGGATGTAAAGATTCTCCTAGAGCCTATAAATAGATATGAGATAAATTGGATAAACACAGTAGAAGAGGCATATAATTTCATTATGGAACTAGAGAGAGATAATATTGGATTACTCATTGATACGTTTCATATGAATATAGAGGAACCTTCTATTGCAGGCTCTATTTTTAAGGCACGGCAATTGATATGGCATCTACATATAGCAGACAGTAATAGACTTACTCCAGGATTGGGGCATATAGACTTTAAGGATATCTTTAGAATCCTTGACTCTATAGGATACTCAGGTTTTGTATCTAGTGAGATCATAACCAGACCATCACTAGAAGAGGCAATATCTCAGACCGCTAGGTATGTAAGGAATATAATGTAAGAGGAGGCGAGATTATGCGTGCAATAGTAAATCATGGTCCTATGGATTATAGATTAGAAGAAGTTCCTGAACCTATAGCTGGACCAGAAGAGGTAGTAATAAAGGTAAAGGCTAGTGGACTATGTGCTAGTGACCTCAAGTGTTATCATGGGGGTCCTTCATTCTGGCAGGGGAACCCACCCTATGTAAAACCTCCAGTCATCCCTGGGCATGAATTTATAGGAGAGGTAGTGGCATTAGGTGAAGGAGCGAGGGAAAGATACGGCATTGAGGTTGGAGACAAGGCAGTGGCAGAACAAATACTTCCTTGTTGGGAATGCAGGTTCTGTAAAACAGGGAAGTACTGGATGTGTGAGAGAAATTATGTCTTTGGTTTTCAAGGCGGAATAGATGATGGTGGTATGGCTGAGTATGCAAGGTTTCCGAAGGGCTCTATTATTCACAAGGTACCAAGGGAGTTGCCAGATACATATGGTGCCCTTATAGAGCCATTGTCCTGCGCCATACATGCAGTAGAGAGGGGAGAGATACAACTAGGAGATACGGTAGTTATATCAGGAATGGGTCCTATTGGACTTATGATGCTTCAGGTGGCAAAACTAAAGAATCCAGGGCTATTGATAGCATTAGATACTAGAGACTTTAGGCTTAATATAGCCAAAGAACTTGGAGCAGATGTAGTAATAAATGTAACAGAGGAGGATGCTATAAAAAAGGTAAAGGAATTAACAGGGGGTTATGGATGTGATGTATATATAGAGGCAAGTGGATATCCAAAATCTGTACCCCAGGGATTAGATATGATAAGGAAGCTAGGGACATTCGTTGAGTTTGGGGTATTTGGAGAACCTGCAGTAGCTGATTGGACGATAATAGGAGACAGGAAGGAACTAACTATACATGGGTCGCATCTAGGTCCATACCGGTATCCTCTTGCAATAGAATATCTTACAAAAGGGATAATAAAAGCTCCCTCTATAATAACTCATACATTTCCTTTAGAGAGATTTCAAGATGCTATTAAGCTTGCAGAGGACCCAAACGGAAACTCGATTAAGATCCTGCTCATTCCTTAGGAGGGAACTATGTTTGTAAGATGGAAAATGACTCCAAACCCTATAGTTATTGATCCTGATGTGAGCCTCCTTGAGGCATTGCATCTAATGAAGATAAATAATATTAGAAGGCTTCCTGTTGTGGCTCATGGAAGGCTTGTAGGGATTGTTACAGAAAGGGACCTTAGAGAATCTCCATCTTTAAGGGCGAGTAGTTTAAGCATATATGAATTGAATTATCTACTGGCTAAAACCCCTGTAAAAGAGGTGATGACTAAGGACCCCATCACTGTTGACCCTAATACTACTATAGAAGAGGCAGCTGTAATAATGAGGGATAACCAGATAAGCGGACTTCCGGTTGTAGAAGATGGAAAGATCGTTGGAATTATAACTGAGACAGACCTATTCGATATGCTAGTAAGGTTACTTGGTTTTAGACGAGGGATAAGATTTACACTATTTTTAGAAAATAAGATAGGAGCTATAGCAGATTTGGCGGAGATCTTTAGAAAACTTAATATAAATATAATAAGTATAGTAGCATTTGAACCAGTTGGAAGAGAATATGAAAAGGAAGGAAATGTAGTAGTAAGGATAGAGACCGAGGATATAGACGAGGTATCTTCCGCACTTGAATCTTCTGGGATAAAAGTGGTTCATATCTCAAGATGAAACTTCTTGATATTTCAGATATCTTAGAAGGTAAACTCAAAGAGCTCTCACCAGATACCGCTATAGATGATATAGCTATAGATTCGAGAGTTATAACTGGTGGAGAGCTCTTTTTTGCCTTAAGAGGGGAGCAAAATGATGGTCATAATTTTATCCCTCAAGCATTGGAAAAAGGTGCTATTGGAGCTGTAATGGATAGAGACCTCCCTTTTCCTGGGATGATAGTGAAGGATACTACTGCCTCTCTTTTTAGACTCTCTAGAGAGATAAGAAGACTCTATCCGATTCCATTAATAGGGGTTGCTGGTAGTAGTGGAAAGACTACTACTAAGGAGCTTATCGCCCTTGTATTAGAGAAAGACTATAAGGTTATAAAGTCTGAAGGGAACCAGAATACACAATTTAGTCTACCCTTGATGATATTTAAGACCCCATTATTTAATATAGCTATAGCAGAACTTGGCGTAAGAAAGCCAGGAGATATGAAACTTCTCTCTGATATAACTGTGCCTAACATAGTAGTCTTTACCCATATCGATAAGGAACATTTGGAATTTTTCCCTTCGTTTGAGTATGTAATAAAAGAAGAGTTAAGTATCATTAATGAAAGTATATCTGTTGTCTATAATAGAGATGATCCATTTCTGAAGGGATTGAATGGATTGAGTTACGGGATTAAAAATAGTGCAGACATAATTGGATTTGATATAGAAATACAGAACGAAGGCACCCATTTTAAAGTATTGTTTCCTGACGGTATATCACATAAGGTATTTTTGAGGGCTTGGGGTGTTCATATAGTAGAGGATGCCCTTGCTAGCTTAGCAGTAAGTTGGTTATTCAAGATAAAACCAGAATCAGCCATAGAGGGTATAGAGAGGTTCTCTCCCCTCTGGGGAAGAATGGAAACGTTAAGACTTAAAAGTGGTGGAATATTGATATTTGATGGTTATAATGCCAATCCTCTCTCTATGAAAAGGGCTATAGAGACAGTAGAAAGTTTACCCTACAAGAGGAGACTCTATATCATTGGAGATATGTTGGAATTAGGCTCTGAGACTGAAAGTTCTCATAGAGAGCTTGGTAAGATATTAAAAAATGTGCAGGGGGATATAGTCCTTATAGGTAACTTCATAAAGATTGTCTCTGAAGAGCTAAAAGAAAAGGCAGTTTACTTTACCAGTATAGATAAGTCTTTAGATTATATAAAAAAAATAATCTCTAATTATGATGTAATTCTAGTGAAGGCATCTAGAGGTATGAAGTTAGAGAGGATAGTAAAAGAGATAGATGGATGAATGAATGATATTTCTGTTATTACTGTATCGAGAGAGTTCGGAAGTCAGGGTGAAATGATCTCTGAAGAGCTTGCAAAGAGACTTGGTTTTTTGCTTTTAAATAGGGCTACCATTTCTAAACTCCTTGCCTCGTATGGGATAGAGGAATTTACGTTTGATTCTATAGATGAGAACTTCTCAGGCCGATATAGTGAATTGAAAAAGAAGTATATAAGGATAATGCATAATGTCTTATTGGACCTTACTAAAAACGAAAGGTTTGTCCTTCTGGGAAGAGGGGGCCAGTTTATATTTCGTAACTTTCCTAGGGCATTTCATCTTAAAATAATAGCTTCTCTAGAGACAAGGGTAAAAAGGATAATCTTGGAGCATGGTTTGGATAGAGTAGGAGCTCTTCGTCTTATCTCTGAACAAGATTCTAAACGGGACCTGTATCTGAGAAAGGTCTTTAATGGGGATTGGAATGACCCCTCTCTCTATGACCTAGTTATAAACACAGATTATTTTGATGTAAAAGGAGCAGTAGACCTGGCAATAGAGGCTATGAAGGTCATAAGATTGAAAGATGTGAGATATGAAAGTGAAGTCTCCAAGTATGAGGCTCCTAAGGATGCTGTTGGATATGTACCTAGATTTGCCCATCCATCAGAGGAAGAATTTGCAAAATTACTAGATTTTTACCAGATTAAATGGCTCTATGAGCCAAAATCATTTCCTTTGGAGTGGGATAGTGAGGGAAGAATGAAGGAGGCTTTTACTCCTGATTTTTATCTACCTGACTTTGACCTATACATAGAACTTACAACCCAGAGGCAGAAACTTGTTACATATAAGAATAAAAAGATTAGAAGGCTTAGAGAGCTTTATCCCGGTATAAATATAAAGATACTTTATAGTAGGGATTACAAGAATCTACTTAAAAGATTTGGAGTAATTGAGTGAAGGAGATACTTATAGACGAAGAACACATAAAGGAGAGGGTAAGAGAGCTTGGTTTTGAGATATCTAGGGACTATGATGGAAAGGAAGTGGTAATCATATGTGTTCTTAAGGGGGCAGCTTACTTTGCAGTAGACCTTACAAGAGAACTTTCTATTCCATTTATCTTGGATTTTATATCTATATCTAGCTATGGAAATAGCCCCTCTGGAGTAGTACGGATAACGAAGGATTTAGATATAAATATATTAGAAAGGTATGTCCTCTTGGTAGAGGATATAGTCGATACTGGATTAACCTTGAGCTATCTTTTGAGAAGTTTAAGGGCTCGTAATCCAGAAGACCTTAAGGTATGTACATTTCTAGACTGCCCCTCTAGACGTATAGTAGAGGTCCCTATAGATTATAAGGGATTTGAAATACCTAATGTATTTGTGGTAGGGTATGGCTTAGATTATAGAGAAAGATTTAGGTCCCTTCCATACGTTGCAGTATTTGAAAGATAATAACTCTCTTGAAATATTCCTATCTACTGTGATACTATTATATTAGAAAATATTAAGGATGGTGATGTGCGATGTGGGTAATCTTGATTCTTATAGCACTTGCCCTTTATGTTATTTATCTATATAACCATCTCATTACCCTGAGAAATCGAGTAGATAATGCTTGGGCTCAGATTGATATACAACTTAAAAGGAGATACGACTTAATACCAAACCTAGTAGAGACAGTTAAAGCCTATGCTGCTCATGAGAAGGAGATTTTTGAGAAGATAACGGAGTTGAGGTATAGAGCTATGAGTGCAAAGGGGGTGTCAGACGCTTCTCAGGCAAATAATGAACTTACCCAGGCGTTAAGGACCTTATTTGCTTTAGCTGAAGCCTATCCAGAATTGAAGGCAAATCAAAATTTTCTAAGTCTTCAGGAAGAACTTACAAATACAGAGAATAAGATTGCCTTCTCTCGTCAATTCTATAATGATGTAGTCCTAGAGTTTAATAGGGCTATAGAAGTGTTTCCTACCAACATTATAGCCAGGTGGATGAATCTTACCCCTAAGGTTTACTATCAAGTCCCTGAAGAGGAGCGTGGACCTATAAAGGTGCAGTTTTAGGAGGTGAAAGGTTTTGGCAAATACCTTATATGACCTTATAAGTGCAAATAGAAGAAAGACTTGGCTATTTATTATAGTATTTAGCCTTCTTTTGGGGCTTGTGGGTTATGTTATTGTGAATCTATTCGATTGGGGAACTGTTGGTTATATCTTTTGGGCTATATTTATCATCTTCTACAATCTCATCACCTATTACTATAGTGATAAGATTGCTTTAGCCTCTAGTGGAGCTAAGCCTGCAGATCCCAATGAATTTAAAGTCCTACACAATGTCGTAGAAGAAGTGGCGATAGCAGCAGGGATTCCTAAGCCAAAGGTCTATGTAATTAATGACCCTGCCCCTAATGCATTTGCTACAGGAAGAAGCCCAAATAATGCTTCTATTGCAGTAACTACAGGGATGTTGCTTTTGGCGGATAGGCATGAACTCCAAGGAGTTATAGCTCACGAGATGTCTCACATTAGAAACTATGACATACTTCTTATGACTATAGCAGCAGTGATGGGTGGTCTCATTATACTTTTGAGAGACTTCTTTTTCTTCTTTAGACCTGGTAGGAGAGACAGTGATAGAGATAATATTGGGCTACTCTATATTATTGGAATCATCCTGGCTATCATCTCTCCCATCCTTGTAGCACTAATAAGGGCTGCTATATCAAGACAGAGAGAGTATTTAGCTGATGCCTCTGGAGCAATGATTATAAGAGATCCAGAAGCTTTGGCTAGTGCGCTAGAAAAGTTGCTTCATTTTCAGAAGAATATGACCAATGCTAGTGATGCTACTGCACACCTGTTTATTGCCAACCCATTCGGTCAAGATAAAGCTTCAGTCACAAGTCTATTTGCTACCCATCCTCCACTAGAAGATAGAATAAGGAGACTGAGAAGTCTCATTGTATAATGAAGATAGCTGTCATCTCAGATATACATGGAAATTTAGAAGCCCTTAATACTGTATTGGAATGTCTAGAAAAGGATATAGAAAAGATAATATGTCTTGGAGATATAGTAGGTTACGGTCCAAATCCTAAAGAGTGCTGTGACATCATTAGAGAGAAGGATATATATTCCCTCTGTGGGAATCATGATGCAGCATGTTTTGATGATAGCCTTATAGATTACTTTAATCCGTATGCTAGAGAGGCAATCATCTGGACAAGATTTCAGCTTACCGATGAATATGTCTCTTTTCTAAAAGGACTTCCATTTGAAGGATTCTTACATGGTTTTAGAGTTGTCCACGGTGCCCCTGGAAGTCCATTTGACTATATAATGACTTCCTCAGATGCAAGAGAGGCGTTCCTCTCTTTTGGAGAAGACCTATGTTTTATAGGACATTCTCACATTATGGAGTTCTATGAACAGAAAAAGGGGCACCCACTGGTAAGGCAGCTTCCATTAAGGAATCAGCAAGAGCTTGTTATAGAAGATGATAAGAGATATATAATAAATGTAGGAAGTGTAGGGCAACCGAGAGATAGAGACCCTAGGGCAGGATATATAGTATACGATACAGAGGCAAAAGTGATAAAAGCCTATAGGGTAGAGTATAGGATTGATATAGTGCAGAGAAAGATGCAGTTAAAGGGCCTCCCCCCTATTCTATGGGAGAGGCTTGAATTAGGAAGATAAAATATTTTCCCTGCTTACCTCCATAGGATTTGCATCTTTTGAGATAGGTTTTATCGTAAATTTATAGGAGTATGCTCTATCTGCATAGAGGGTAAATTCGGGGTGTGTCCTTGCTCCCCAACTGTTATCTCCACCTACACCCATCTGCTTATAGTTGACCCTTAGTATGGTTTCTTTTCTTTTGGTAAGCTCGTACGGATGGTTTGCGTTTTCTAAATCTTCAGGGGTATAGTGTAGGACGTTTACTTCGATTAGGGGCATCCCTATTATTATTAACCCAAAACCTTCATCATCTGTTAAGGTTATCCACCTCACGTCAGTCTTATTTCCAGTTTCCTGAGGCCTTAAATAGGGTACAAATTGGTCGGTAACTGTGCCTCTATATACACCGACATCTGCTCCAGTATTTCTGTCCCAATAATTCTCCTGTGGTCCACGTCCATACCAGGTGATATTTTCAAATCCTTCTGGCAATGACATTATCATTCCAACCTCTGGTATCTCTGGAAGGTCATTCCCTGGGATAAGTGTATTCTCTATTATCACGTCTCCGCTGCCGAATATGGTATAGTTAGACCTATATTGAGATTCATTTGTAGTCGGAATTGTCATATCTACTTTGATCCTTATCCCTTTATTCCCTATTCTCTCTGAGATTGTTTCTCTTATCTGTCTATTTTTTCCAGCATAATGCCAGGTCTGTAGTCTTACTGGCATGCCATTACCTCTGTCGTTATCAATAGGTGCCCTCCAAAAGTTTGGAATAGGTCCATCCTTTATAAGTTCTCTATCTCTATACCTATATGAGATTATCGTCCCTTTTTGTTTGTCAAATATGATAGAAAAGTCTTTTCCCTCTATTACTATCTCATTGTCTGACTCTGAAATCTTTATCTCAGGTATCTTAGACATATCAGCTACTTCTGATTTTCTGTTCTCAAAAGGTAGTTTTAGCTGTTCCTTTGCTATCTCATGCCCCATTGGAGCCCACTTAGTCTCTTCTTTCAAGGTAAAACTTATATTTAGCCAGTATTCTGCTGCAGGCTTTATTATAGGCTTTCTAAATGGTATCTTCACGATCTTACTCTCAAAGGGTTCAATATCTAAGTCTATATCTCCTTCCTGTAGCAATCTGTCATCTTCGAAAAGACGCCAGGTACATCTAAAGGAGTTTAGATTTGTAAATAGGAATTTATTCTTGATTCTTATCTCCCCTCTTGCTAGTTCTATCCCTTCTATAGCGATGTTTTGATAGACCTTCTTTACCTCCCAGAGCTCGGGCTGAATGGTTCTGTCTGGGAATACGAGACCATCAGCACAGAATACACCATCGTTGGGAACGTCTCCCCAGTCTCCTCCATAGGCGAAGTAATATTCCTC
Source organism: bacterium (assembly GCA_049969715.1). GTDB lineage: Bacteria > DUMJ01 > DUMJ01 > DUMJ01 > DUMJ01 > JBMFOH01. The sequence goes on from JBMFOH010000001.1 coordinate 100,178, forward strand.
TTTCCTATTTGGAATAGGCCATTTTAAAGATTGATCAACCCAATCCCATATGAAACCACCATGAAGGTTGGGATATCTTTCAAAGACCTCCCAGTACTGGAAGAGATTACCCACGCTATTACCCATTGCATGGGCATACTCACAGAGGATATACGGCTTTTTACTTCCAGACCTTCCATACTCCTCTACTACTTCTACCTTCGCATACATATGACTTTCTATATCTGCTACTTCGTTGTATCCCTCGTAATGGACGGGCCTAGTGGGGTCATTTTGATGGACCCATTCAGACATCCTTTTAAAGTTATCGCCCTGACCTGCCTCATTTCCAAGGGACCATATAAGTATACAGGGATGATTCTTATCCCTCTCTACCATATTTCTTACCCTGTCTATACAGGCATCCATCCATCTTGGGTCACTACCAGGCACACCATCAAAGATTGCTCCATGAGATTCTAGATTTGCCTCATCTATCAAATAGATGCCATACTCATCACATAGATCATACCAAAGGGGATGGTTTGGATAATGGGACGTCCTTACTGCATTTATATTAAATTGTTTCATAAGCTTTATATCTTGGATCATTCTATCCTTAGTCATAACCTTTCCTGTGTCGGGGTCTAACTCATGACGATTTACACCTTTGAACATTATCCGTTTACCATTTATCAGCATCTTGCCATCTTTTATCTCAAACCTGCGGAATCCAACCCTGCAGCTTTCAGATTCTATTAAATTTCCATATTGGTCCTTTAGTGTTAAAACTAGTGTATAGAGGTTTGGATATTCAGCTGACCACTTCAGGGGGTTAGGGACAAATCTCTTTCCCTCTACTGAAAGTCTCTTATCTATAGAGGATACATTCATTATTATGGGCTTATCAAATACATACTTCTTATTGGAATCATATAGCATCGCCTCAACGATGTATGATGATTTTTCATCCCCATAGTTTACTATGTCCACCTTTACGTAGAGTTCTCCATCCTTATACTCATTGTCTAGATCAGTAATTACTTTAAAGTCTCTCATATGAACCTTAGGAGTAGAGAATAGATACACATCCCTATAGATGCCACTCAGTCTTATTGCATCCTGGTCTTCTATCCAACTACCATCACACCATCTATATACCTCTACACTTAAGGAATTTTCTTTAGAAAACTCTACATAATCTGTTATATCAAACTCTGCAGGTGTCCTACTGTCCTCACTGTAACCAACAAATCTGCCGTTAATCCATAGATAGAATGCTGACTCCACCCCTTGAAAAGAGATAAATATCTCTCTTTCCCTCCAATTGTCTGGGATAGTAAATGTCCTTCTGTAAGAACCCACTGGATTATATACGGTTGGGGCAAATGGAGGTTTTGGCTGTTCGTACCCAGTCCAAGGATAGGTTATATTTGTGTATATAGGGTAATCATACCCATAGAGTTGCCAATTGCTGGGAACTGGTAGTTCTATCCATCTACTTACATCGTAATCTTCTTTATAAAACTCCTTAGGTCTTTCCTCTGGATTCTTTGCCCAATGGAATCTCCACTTACCATTCAGAGAGATATAGTTAGTCGATCTTATAAACTCTTCAAATGGCATCAATTGGGTATGTGGCGGTTCCTTATTTATTCTGAACACCTCTGGGTTATTGTTCCATTCTGGATAATTCTTATCCAAGTTTTTCCCCTCCTTCTTTGATGTTTATCCTTCTACAAACTCTTCCCTTTCTACTCCAAATTCATATAGGGTTTTATAGAGACCATTTTTCTTTATAAGCTCGTTGTGTGAACCTCTCTCTACTATTTCTCCATTTTCTATAACCAAGATATAATCTGCCTCTTTTACAAAACCTAATCTATGAGAGATGATAAATGTAGTCCTTCCCTTCATAAGCTTCTTTATGGCGTCTTTTATCGCTACCTCTGACTCTGAATCAAGCCCTGAAGTTGCCTCATCTAATATGAGAATCCTTGGGTTATGTAAGAATGCCCTTGCTATTGCAATGCGTTGCTTCTGACCTCCAGAAAGATTTATACCGGCTTCATCTCCAATTACTGTGTCATAGCCGTTTGGAAGGTTCATAATGAATTCATGGGCATTGGCAAGTTTGGCTGCCTCTATTACCTCTTCCCTACTGGCATAAGGGGTTCCATAGCGTATATTTTCTAGGATGGAGCTAGAGAAAAGTACAGTCTCCTGGGGTACTATACTCATCTGCCTTCTAAGGCTCTGAATCTGCAGATTCCTTATATCTATTTTATCTATCAATATTACCCCTTCCTGAGGATCGTAGAATCTCATAAGGAGATTTACTATGGTAGTTTTTCCTGCCCCACTTCTTCCAACAAGAGCTATTACTTCTCCTGGAGAGACTAAGAAAGACACATTCCTAATGATGGGTCTCTCTTTTTCATATCCAAATGTTACATTTTTAAACTCGATCTCTCCGTTTAGCCTCAATATAGAAATGGCATTTGGAAGTTCCTTTATACTGGGCTCGGTTTCAAATAATTCAAAGACCCTTCCTATTGCTCCTGCACTCTGACTTAAATTATTAAAACTTCTTGAGATTGAATATATAGGGTCTGTAAGCATTAATAGTGCAGTGAAGAATGCCATAAGGTCTCCTGATGTCATATTTCTGTTTAACACCTGAACCCCTCCAAACCAGAGGACAGCTAAGAGTCCAATCGTTTGGAGTAGGGTTACTATTGGCGTTTGAGTTGCCACTATCTTGGCACTCTTTAGTGATATCTCTAGGTTCTCTTTACTTACCTCTTGGAATTTGTAGATCTCTGTCTCTTCCATTCCAAAAGACTTTATAAGATGCATTCCTCTTATTTTCTCCTCTATGAGCTTTACTACCTCGGCAAACCTCTGTTGAACTTGTCTTGTAACTCTTATCATCTGTTGGCCAAAGTATGAGACTATGGAAGCTATAAATGGAAGGATGGCTAAGGTAAAGATCGTAAGCCTCCAATTGAGATAAACCATATATCCTAAGGCTCCAATAATAGTAAGTCCCCCTAGTGGTATATCTATCAGGACTGCATTGATCGCTTGAGGGATCAAGGTGATATCATTAGAGAGACGTGAAACTATCTCTCCTGTATGCCATCTCTCATAAAATTCCATAGAGAGCTTTTGTAGGTGTGAATATACTTTTACCCTTAGGTCATTCATCAATCGCTGTGTTATTACTGACTGGGTATAAATCTGGAGGTATTGTAGTATACCCTGGACTATGGTTACGCCTATTATTACAAAGATTATCGTGTGGAGGTTCAACATCGCTTGATTATAATCTGACTTTGCATTAAAGACATTATCAAATAGAAATTTTAGTATAGGGGAGAAGATTAATCTTGAAGGGGCAAGTAGGAGGGTAAGAAGAAAAAGTTCAAATACTAATAGCTTATAAGGCTTTATATAGAGAAATAATTCCTTATAAACCCTTGAAATATTACCTTTCATCACTCACCTCTTTACATAAAGAATATAAAGGACATCCATTATGAATAGGCATCTTCTTGCAGTTTCTCTTTCCTAGTTCTACTAAAAGAGCGTGGAATTCATTGTAAATGGAAACCTTCCTAGGAAGATTCTCCATTACAATATGCTGTATCTTCTCATAAGGCTCATCCCCTTTTATTATCCCTAATCTTGAAAATATACGTCTAGTGTAACTGTCAACTACAAATATTGGATAGTTTCCTGCATAGAGGAGTATAGAGTCTGCTGTCTCTAGCCCTATCCCTTTTATCCTTAATAGTTCCCCTCTGAGATTTTCCATGGGAAGTTTAAGAAACTCATCTAAAGAATTATATTCCTTTATTCTTTCCATCATGTTTATAAGACGAGCCACCTTTATATTATAATACCCAGCTGGTTTTATAAGTTCCTTCACAACATCTCTATTTTCTAATATCCCTTCTACTGAGAGCATACCTTTAGTTTTAAGATTATAGATGGCCTTTTCTACATTCTTCCAATTAGTATTTTGAGTTAAGATTGCTCCAATAATTATTTCTAAAGGTGTTTCTCCAGGCCACCAATGTTGTGGACCAAATGTGTCATATAAGACAGTAAATACCTTATAGAGAAGTGTATCTAGAGATAAATTCCTTGAATCTCTCAAACATCTTACAGTTTTCATCTATACTACATTTTATTCCTTTATCTTGGCTTAATATCTTATCCTTCATTATGCAATCTCCACTATAATCTTTAGAGAACATTATAATTCTATCACATCTCACTTTATATCCAACTATCCTCATCTAGTTATAGTCACCTTCTTTATATACCTAGGATGGTCAGGATTGTAACCTTTTTCTAAGGCTAAATGGTTAGCGATTATCTGAAAAGAAGGGGCAAATACTATAGGGCTGATAATCTCTTCTACCTTACTTGGAACGATAAAGTTGATTTTTGCTCTTTCTATCCTTTCAAAACTAAAAGCGAATATCTCGGTATGTTTTTCTGACAATATATCTATGATCTCTAATAGATGACTATATGTAGGACCTGAAGGAATGAAAATAAATATGGGGAGATCTGATTTAGCAAGAGCAAGAGGCCCATGAAGGAAATCTGCTGAACTGAATGATTCTGAGAATATGTATGATGTTTCTTTTAACTTTAGTGAAAATTCCATAGCAGTGGGGTAGTTAAATCCTCTGCCAATAATGATACATCTGTCCATAAAGTGATACCGAGTCACATCTATCCTTGATGCTTCAGAGATCACCCCTTCTATATACCTAGGCACTTCATAGAGTGACATTAATAGGTCTTTTCTATCTCCTAAGATCGCTGTAAATAGATAGAGGTTAAAGACTTCTGCCAAGTAGGTCTTTGTAGCTGCTACACTTTTTTCCTCTCCTGCCCAGCAAGGGAGGACCTCATCAGCTGATTGTGCTACAGGACTTTCTATATCGTTAGTTATAGCTATGCAGAATGCACCTTGTTTTTTGCCCTCTGACATTACCTCTCTTACATCCTCTCCTTTTCCTGATTGGGAGACACCTATCACCAATGACTCGTTTAATATTGGCGGGGTATTGTATATAGTAAAAAGAGATGGAGCAGAAAGGGCTGTGGGAAATCTCAGAATAGACTCTATCAGATATTTCCCGATAGTACTGGCATTATCGGAGGTTCCTCTTGCCGATATATAAACGCTACTTATCTTTCTAGATTTTACATATTCCTTGATCCTTTCGATAATGGTAATATTGCTTCCTAATATTCTCTCTATCACTTCTGGCTCTTCGTAGATTTCGCTCTCCATAAATGTTTTATGATTCAATTAGACTTCACCCCTTATTAAGTTTTCTACTTTATTTTATCATAAGTTGTATGCTATAATAAAGCAAAATAAATAGAAGAGGGAGGCTTTACAATGTATCTAAAGAAGACAGTAGTTTTAGTGGCAGTAGTGTTTTTCCTTTTTGCTAGTATAGGACTCGCTTTAGCGCAGGAGACTCTGCCAGAGCTATCTAAAAGTTATACTAACGCAGAAGAAGGTTTTAGTATCTCTTATCCAGAAGGATGGGAAGAGGGAGAACCTGGTAACTCTTTAGCATGGATTCACGATGGGGAAGGTTCAGAGTTAGTAATATTAAAGGATAAGTTAGATTCTGGGATGGACCTTGCAGGTTATGTCGATGCTATAGATAAATGGGCAAAGGAAAATCTTCTAGATTATAGTCAGGAGTCTCTAGAAAATTATACCTTGAGTAATGAGCCAAGTATGCTAAGGGTTTATACCTTCACCTACAAGGGAGAGAATGGGGATATTCCTATCAAAGCAATCGAAGCCTATCTCGTGAAGGAGGGTTATGGCTATACAGTAATATGTGATGCAGAGACTTCTACTTATCCTTCAGAGGAGGCTCTTTTTAGAGAGATAATCGGTAGTTTTCATTTTACCAAATAGTAAAACAAGGAGGTTTGATTTAATGGCTTTCTATGACCTACCGCTAGAAGATTTAGAAAGATATCTTCCAGAAAGGTATGAGGAGAAGGATTTTGATAACTTTTGGGAAGCTACAATCTCTGAATCTCAGAGATATCCTTTAGACCCTGTCTTTGAAAAGGTGGACTACTATCTGAAAAATGTCGATGTATTTGATGTGACATTTAGTGGATATATGGGACAACGGATAAAGGGTTGGCTTTTACTTCCTAAATTTAGAACAGGTAAATTACCCTGTATAGTAGAGTTTATAGGATATGGGGGAGGAAGAGGGTTCCCTTTTGATTGGCTCATCTGGAGTAGTGCTGGATATGCACATCTAATTATGGATACTAGGGGGCAGGGTACATCCTGGATGAGAGGGGATACCCCTGATTATGAAACTGAGCCGTCTAATCCTCATGCACCTGGATTTATGACTAAAGGTATTCTTGACCCTAAGACATATTATTATAGAAGGGTATTTACTGACGCAGTAAGGGCGGTAGAGACTGCAGCGTCATTTCCTGAGGTTGATCCTAGTAGAATAGCGGTAACTGGCGGTAGTCAGGGTGGAGGAATCTCCCTTGCTGTAAGTGGGCTGTCCCCAACGGTAAGTGCACTTATGACAGATGTTCCATTCTTATGTCACTATAGAAGGGCGACAGAGATAACAGACACCAATCCTTATGGAGAGATTAGCCTTTACTGTAAGACGCATCGTGATAAGGTTGAAACTGTGTTTCGTACCCTTTCTTATTTTGATGGGGTAAATTTTGCTGTCAGGGCAAAATGTCCTGCCATATTTTCTGTAGGACTAATGGATACTATCTGTCCTCCTTCGACCGTTTTTGCTGCCTATAACTATTACAAGGGAGAAAAAGAGATAAGGATATATAGATACAATAATCATGAAGGAGGAGGGAATTATCATACCTTAGAGAAATTGAAATTCATCAGCAAGCTTTGGGGGTAATTATATTCCTAGTAGAGATTATTTTTTAATAGTTTTTTGGGCTCGATACATCGAGCCCTTTATATTTTTAGAATTGAGCAGAATAGCTACCACCTATAACGAATGCATTCCCAATAAAACCTATATCAATCTTGACTGGTTTTATATAGGTAATTCTTAAGCCTCCATTAAAGTGACGGCTGTATTCAAATATAACCTCTCCTAGTTTTGGAACATTCAGGTTTAAACCGAGGAATGGTCCTTCATAGATTCCAGTTCCAAGTCCTATATTAAATTTTAGGTCATCTTTTTCTCCGATGGTCTTAGTAGTAACTACATAGAATGACTGTTTATACTGATCAATGATATCAGTAATCCCCACTGCTATAGCTGGTATCTCTCCTTTTTCTTTTATAAGCTGTATCTTACCATTTACAAGTATATAAGTATCTGGACCTATAGTGGTAGGTGTTACTCCTAGTTCTACTCCATAACTGGCACCTACACTCATTGGGATACGAAAGATAGTCCCTCCATCTGTCTTTACATTTGCTCCAATGCTAAATGCTCCCGGACTTAATACCTCAGCAGTGGGAGTCTCTATAAGTCCCGTTGGTCCCCATACACTCTGAGTAGCGTAGGCTAAGGAACCGCCTAATAACGTAGTAACTACAACTACTATAGAGAGAAGTAAAAATTTACGCAATTGTCTCATCCTCCTTCTTAACAAGTTTTTATTTTATATATTATATAATATGATACAACAGTATCTGGAGTTCGAATCCTGTGGTATAATGTTACTCTACTATGAGGATTGACTACAAAGGGACTATTTTAGCTATAATTGAAACTCTTAGACCGAAACAGTGGATCAAAAACTTTTTGGTCTTTGCTGGAATAATATTTTCTAAGAACCTATTTAATGTATCCATGCTCTTAGATGTAATATTAACCTTCTTTATCTTCTGCCTTTCTTCTGGCATTATCTACACAATAAATGATATGGTTGATGTTGAAAAGGACAAATCGAATCCTTTAAAGGCTACTAGGCCTATAGCATCTGGAAGACTTAAGATTAAAGATGCAAAGATAGTAGTAGCTATTTTACTTCCTATCTGCTTAGCCATCTCTTATTCTATGGATGTAAGGTTCTTTCTAGTAGTTGTATTGTATATAGCCCTTCAGATATTCTATTCCTTCTATCTTAAGAATATTCCTATTTTAGATATATTCTCAATATCCTTAGGTTCTCTATTAAGAGTAGTAGGAGGGGTGGTAGTTATAGGTGTGGACATCTCTTCTTGGTTATTTATATGTACTATCCTTCTTGCCTTACTTTTGACTATAAGTAAGCGTAGATATGAACTTATAGCACTAGACCAAGAGGCAAAGAATCATAGAATGGTTCTAGCAGAGTACAGTCCGCACCTCTTAGACCAGATGCTCTCTATAGTCACTACCTCTCTCCTTGTTACATATATTATGTATACAATTTCAGAGGAAACTATAACAAGATTCGGGACTAAGAGCCTTGTCTTTACAACCCCTTTTGTCCTCTATGGGATATTTAGGTATCTTTATCTAATGTACCAGAAAGACTTTGGAGGGAGCCCTGAAAGTGCTATAATCTTTGATAGACCATTGATGATAAATGTTGCCTTATGGATTATAATAATATTGATATTGATTTATTTATAAAAGAGGTAAAATGTATAGATCGCAGGTAGTAGTATTAAAGACTAGTCCAGAGAGAGTTCTTGAAGATTATAAGAAGCTTCTTCATCTGGCAGGATATGAGAGGTTTTTATCTAAGGATAGAGATATCATCCTAAAGCTTAATCTTTCTTGGACAAAATATTTTCCTGCTTGTTCTTCATCTCCTTGGCAGGTAGAGGGGGTTATAAGGACCCTTTTAGAGGATGGCTATTCTAAGGGCAGGATATTTCCTGTAGAGAATAGAACAGTGGTAACAAAGCCGGTTATAGGGGCTAGAAATAATAAATGGCTTCCTATCTTAGAGAGGTACCAACTTCCATTTATTCCTCTCACCGAGGTAGAGTGGGTGAGGTACGACTTTAAAAATAAACTTCTAAAACTAAATGATATATTCCCAGAAGGTATCGAGATCCCAAAGATGTTTATAGGTAAAGATATAGTTCACCTCCCTACTGTTAAGACGCATGGACATTCTACTACTACAGGAGCGATAAAAAATTCCTTTGGAGGACTCTTGAAAGAGGTCAGACATTACTGCCATAAGTATATCCATGAGGTTCTAGTAGACCTCATGATCATCCAGAAGGAGATACATCCAAATGTCTTTGCTGTAATGGATGGAACAGTCTGTGGGGATGGTTCTGGACCAAGGACGATGATACCAAGAATAAAGAACTATATACTTGCAAGTAGTGATTCGGTAGCAATAGATGCTGTTAGTGCCAAGATGATGGGATTTGAACCATTGGATATTCCATACATCAGGATGTGTAATAAGATGGGGTTAGGGGTAGGGGACGTAAAAAATATAGAGATAATAGGAGAGGATATATCTAAGGTTAATTTTGGATTTACTACAAAGAAAAGTTTTGTTATCTGGGGAGACCAACTGGTAAGAAAGGGGGCTTTAAACTTTCTAGAAAAGCCATTACTTCATTCCCCTTTGGTAATACTCCCTATTATGGCTTCGAACATATACCATGACTATATATGGTACCCGATAATTGGGAGAAAAAGAATAAGAGACTTTATGAAGACAGATTGGGGGAAGCTATTTGAAAGGTATTGAAAAGGTCTTAGAGAGCAGGATCCTTTTTCTGTTGATTTTGGCTTTGAGTCTTTTCTATCTATTTACCCCTATTAGGATTGGATATAACATATATGACGAAGGGATAGTTGTATATGGGGCGAACAGGGTCTTTAATGGGGAGATTCCATATAGGGACTTCTGGACCATGTATGCTCCTGGACAGTTCTATATGGTAGCCCTTCTCTATAGACTCTTTGGAATAGGGCTCTTCCCTGTAAGGGTATATAGTGCTGTTATAAATTTTCTAATTGCAGTTCTAGCTTATCTGATTGTTAGAAGATTTGCAGGGCATAAAATTGCCATTCTTTCTTTTATATTCACTGTCCTATGGATGGGAGGATGGGGGATGTTTTACGGTTCTCCTACGCCTATTGGGACATTCTGGAGTCTATTTAGTATACTCTTTGTGGTTGATTTCCTTGTTAGAAAAAGAACGACTAGTCTTATAATAGCTGGACTCCTTACAGGTATAACTAGTGTATTTAGACATGATATTGGAGGATATACATTTATTGCCTCTACACTGGTACTTGTCCCATATATTTACATAAATATCTCTAGAAGAAATTTGCTCAACACTATAAGACTATGGGGTAGATATCTTCTTGGAACTATAATTATATTTTTGCCTGTGGCGATATATTTTCTAGTAAATGTTCCCTATAGAGAACTTATATATGACCTCATTATCTTTCCTGCCAAGATATTCCCTAAGGTAAGAGACCTGCCATATCCTAAATTCGGTCTTGATTTCAATACCTTCTTATTCTATGCGCCAATCATTGTATATCTGGTTACTATAGTTGAGTTGATGTTGAATATTAAAGATATTAAGAGGTTTAGAGAAAAGGAGTGGAGTACTGTTCTCCTTTTGATCCTAGGTGTCCTATTCTTTAATCAGGCATGGGTAAGATCAGATGTCCCTCATCTGCTTCCTACTATTATTCCGGCGATGTTGCTCCTTTCGAGTTTGATTGTAAGCCCATTAAATAAGGTATTTAGGAGAGGAGAACTGATATTAAAACTCTTTTTCTTATTCTTATCTTTTATCCTGATCCTTGCCCTCTATAATAATACCTTAAGAGAGGTCTCGTTTTCAGTGTATATGCTTCCTATTATAGTCCTTTCTCTATTGATATTACTTATCTCTATGCTCTTTCAGCTCACCTCTTTTAGGGGAAGACGCATCTATCAGGTAGCAACCATTATACTCTGCGGTTTCATCCTTTTCTCATTCTATACCGACAGAATAGAGAACACTCCTCTTAGTAAACTTCTGTCTTTTAAGATGTTAGGTCTGGTTCCTCTAGAGACAGAACGTGCTAGAGGTATCTATGTATTTCCTGGTCAGGATTATTTTGTTTTGGCTACGGTAAAATTTATCCAGATGAATACAAAACCAGACGAGAAGATCTTTATTGGAGATTCTAGACATGATAGGATCTTTGTAAACGACATAATGCTCTATTTCCTCTCTGAAAGGAACAGTGCTACAAAGTATCACGAGCTTCACCCAGGGTTAGCAACTACTAAAGAGGTCCAAGATGAGATTATAGAAGAGTTGAAGAGGAATAATGTGAGATATGTAGTTCTATGGAATGGAGCAGAAAATGTTATGGAGCCCAATGAGAGTGCTATCAGCTCTGGGGTTACCGATCTAGATGATTTTATACAGAAGAACTATCTTCCCGTAATGACTTTTGGCCCATACCAGATAAGAGAAAGGGTAATTAATGGAGAGATAAGTTGAACTATATATTGTTATTGGCTTCTCTGGTCTCTAATGCCTTGGCAAACGTATTTATAAAGGCCGGAATGAAGGATTATAGTGAAGGCATCAGCCTTAAGATGTTTTTCTATATACTAAGAAGTCCATTTGTTGTTGTAGGGCTCTTATTCTTTGTCGGTGCATTCATCGGCTATAGTTTTTTGCTTTCTAGGATGCAGCTGAGTATCGCCTATCCTATAATGACTGGGGCAGGTTTTGCTATTGTATGTGTACTTTCTTATCTTTGGTTTAACGAAAATTTCAGCGTTCTAAAGGTCTTTGGCATCTTACTTATCTTTATCGGTATAGTCTTCCTTTCTAGAGGATAGTTTTATTTTTATTGTGTTATAATAAAACTGAAAATTAAAATTCTAATGGTAAGGAGGGGAATATTATGCCTAGAGCTACAACCAAGAAGGAAGAGAAGAAGACTATTAGGGTGGGTGTCATCGGGGTTGGAAAGATAGCAGAAGTTAGACATATTCCCGAGTATCTCAGTAACAAATCAGTAGAGATGGTAGCACTTGCTGATATAGATACCGTTCAACTTAAGGAGATAGGTGCCAAGTTTAATATTTCTAGTCTTTACACAGATTATAAAGAGATGCTAAAAAAGGAAAGACTTGATGCAGTAAGTGTATGTACTCCAAACTATCTTCACGCCTCTATGACCATAGATGCTCTTAATGAGGGGATTAATGTTCTAGTAGAGAAACCTATGGCTACATCTTTAGAAGAGGCAGATAAGATGATCGAGGCAGCAAAGAAGAATAAGAAGATTCTTATGGTAGATCATAACCAGAGGTTAGCACCAGGACATCAGATAGGGAAGAAGATTTTAGAGAGTGGTATCCTAGGAAAGGTATATACGGTTAGAACAGTCTTTGGCCATAGTGGTCCAGAATTTTGGAGCCCTAGAGGGAAATGGTTCTTCAGTAAGAAAGAAGCCTTTGCTGGAGTTATGGCTGATCTTGGCGTTCATAAGGTAGATGTAGTAAGGTGGTTACTTGGGCGAGAGGTAAAAAGAATAGCAGCTTTTGGTGCTACATTTGAAAAGAAGGCAGATGTGGAAGACAATGGAGTAGCCATTATGGAGTTTGAGAATGGAACATTAGGAATACTTCAAGTAAGCTGGACACTTAAGCCAGGAGAGGACAATAGTACCATATTCTATTGTGAAAAAGGGATGCTTAAGCTCTTTACAGACCCAGAAAGACCGGTAATAGTAAGTCTAAGAGAAAAGGGAGATTTTATGGCTGGATTTGCTAAAGGAGAGATGTCATTTTCTCTGCCTCCTATGCAGACGAATGAGGTTGGCGGACAGTTTAGTAGTGGGATTATTGATTATTTTGTAGATTGTATCCTTAAGAATGAGAAGCCTTTTATCTCTGGGGAGGAAGGGAGAAAGGCCATGGAGATTGTAATTGGTATACTGAGGTCTGCGGAGACAGGAAAGGTAGTAGAGCTTCCTTTAAAATAAGTCTGGAGGTGATTGAGATTGAAATTGGGTGTGTTTCTTGTATTGTTTCAGAATCTATCATTGGAACAGGCGCTAGATAAGGCTCGTTCCTATGGGCTTGAAGCAGTAGAGATTGGATGTGGAGGATACCCTGGAAATGCTCATTGTAAACCAGGTGAGCTCTTAAAGGACAAGGAGGCAGTGAAGAAATTTAAGAAGACTGTTGAGGGTAGGGGTCTTGTTATAAGTGCCTTGAGTGTCCATGGGAATCCTATTCATCCACAGAAGGAGATAGCGGAACAGTTCCATAAGGATTGGGAAGATACGGTAAGACTAGCTAGTGAGCTAGAGGTTCCAGTAGTAATATCGTTCTCTGGTTGCCCTGGAGATTCCGAAAATTCTAAGTATCCTAACTGGGTAACCTGTGCCTGGCCTCTTGATTATCAGGCTATCTTAAAATGGCAATGGGAAGAAAAGATTATACCCTACTGGAAGAAACAGGCAGATTTTGCTAACTCTTATGGGATAAAGAAGATTGCCTTAGAGTTACATCCGGGTTTTGCTGTTTATAGCGTTGATACCTTACTAAAATTGAGAAAAGCAGTTGGTCCTGCAATAGGTGCAAATCTGGATCCAAGTCATCTCTTTTGGCAAGGAGTTGATCCAGTATCCGCGATAAGGGCTTTAGGTAAGGAGAATGCAATCTTCCACTTCCATGCAAAGGATACCTATATAGACCCTGTAAATACCTCGGTCAATGGTGTGTTAGACGCCAAGCCTTATACTCAAGTACTGGAGAGGTCTTGGATATTTAGAAGTGTAGGCTATGGACATGACTATAAGGTATGGAAGGATATAGTAAGTACGCTTAGAACTGTTGGATATGATTATGTAATGAGTATTGAGCATGAAGATGGGCTAGCCTCTATAGAGGAAGGGCTATCCAAAGCAGTAAGTTTCCTAAAAGAGGTTATGTTGAAAGAGCTACCGGCAGTACCCTGGTGGACATAGGTTCTTAGGGGATAGCCTAGAGGCTATCCCCTTTTTTACTTTTTATCCTTCTTATCAGATCGATCTCAGATATCATAAATGAATCTGTTCTATATTCTGATTCTTTACTCTCTTCATACCTTGTAGCCCAGGCAGGCATAGGAAACCTTATAAGAACCGTTTGGGGTAGATTCGGCTGATAAACAAGCATCTGTCCAGGTATTAGATATTGAACCCTTCTTTTATTTAATGGACCTAGATAATCATATTCACTGTGCTCCGCCTCACTAGCATCCATATTGCCGCACACTCTTATAGATGCGTTTGATACAACCCTATGAGATACTTCACTAGCAGTTTGCTGTGCTCCTACCAGTATTATCCCTAAACTTCTTCCTCTTTCAGCTATATCGAGGACGGTATCTGCGATGGGACTTTCTCCTGTTTGAGGAGCATATTTATTGAGTTCGTCAAGAACTATAAATACCAAGGGCCAAGGTGTTCCAGATTCCTCCTTCTTTTCTACTATAGATTTAAGGACTGCGCCTACAGTAAAATATTGAGCCCTTGGTGTAAGTCTGTGAATATCTATCACATTTACCTGGGCTTCCTCCCAATCTATTCTATAATCTGTTTCCTCAAAGGGTAAAGACTCAGGCAGTATCAGTGAGCCTATATCGTGTTCAGCCCTATACAACCTTCTTATAAATGCATCTCGAGTGGATTGAGCAACCCTTCCAAGAATATCATCTATATTGTCTTCTAATGTCTTTACCATACTTTCAATAGACTGAAATCCAAACTCTCCACTCATCTCTTTATTAAGCCAGTTAGTAGCCAATTTTATTGCCAAATACAGCTGACTTGTATCAGAGAGATCTTTAGGAGAGAATAGATACCAGAATAAGTCTTGAGTTGCAATATCTTTTATAGTCCAGGCAAAAGGCTTTACTCCATCCATTCTACTTTCAGTATTTGGTAGGACCTCTTCATACTGCCCTCTCCTTGGCCTGGGAGGAGCATAGAATCTTACACTTCCAAATGGTTTTGGCTCAAGTCCCATAATTTCATATATCTTTTTCTCCTGGTCACTTAACATTACATTTGGTTTATCCAAGAATAAGAGGTCTTCTCCCTTTACGTTGAATATTACTGCATGAGTATTCCTAAGTCCTGCTGCCGGATAGGCACTTAGAACCTCTTTAAGTTTTGAAAAGAATGAGTAGAGTAAAAATGTGGCATAAGAGGTCTTAGTTGCTACACCACTCTTACCGCTTATATTTATATGGGCACCTTTCATCCCAAGGAGAAAGTCTAGGTCTATGTATGCAGGGGCATTGTTAGAAAGTACTCCACAAGGTATCCTTCTTTTACCCATCGTATCATAATAAAGGGCAAACTCTGTGTCTTGAGCAGTAGCCAATCTTACCTCTTTCCCAGGCTTTGGAGGGACCTTTGGACTGCTTCCATCATCTGCCAATGTCCTAGTAGCTACTACGTGACAGTAATATGTAAGGTTGGCATCAAAGAGTCCTTGAGAATGAAATCTTGCCTGTTCATTAGTCTCTATCCCTTCTAATTTATGAATTACCTGATCTACAATTCCATATATCGTTACATTCCCAAACCTAGGATACTCACATGAGGTTACTACAATATCATCGACTTGAACAGCGTAATCTGAATTTACCTCTATATAAAATTCAAATGGGGTTGCATCCTTAGTTCCTAATACTATTCCTATTGCCATCTTTGACCTCCTTTGTGGGCTTCTGCTATAAGTCTTCTCAATGTTACCCTTATATGATCTAGAGGATGAAACATTGCCCTAAGTCTTCTCTCTAGACTTTCTAAGGGTGCTAGATTCTCTGGAGCCCTGCTACTTAAAGTGTTGCTACTAGCCAAGGTTGGTAAGAGGTACCCTGAGAATTGCGCTAAGTCTATTACCTCTTCTAATGTTAAATTTGAGGGGGCTTCCAATCTTACCAGTCCTAAAAATTGGTGTTCAAAATACTGAGGGTCTTTTAGTCTTAGATACCAAGAATATTTTAATGGCAGGTCCTCTGATGTTTCTATAAGAAATACAGGTGTCCTCTCTCCTCTCCTTAATGAGACTAGTGTCTCCCAACATCTACCTGTAAGATAGTATCTACGGGTACTTTTTACAAAACCTAAAGTGACCCCTGTTTTAGAAAACGGCACCTGTAATGGTCCATCAGCAATTACAGTATAACCCATCATAGATAGTTTTAGTGCTGTTTCCTTTTCTCTTTCTCTCATCTTTTGAAGAAACATTCTGTATATACCCTCGTCCCCTGTTTCTACTGCATTTACTGGTTCATATCTTGCCTTCCCCAAAAGAAGGGGACTATTTACTGTTATCCCTGGAGGGAATACTATTATACATTCTGCCTGGTTTCTCTCCATCACCTTACCCTTACTTAGATCAAATGCCCCAACTACGAACTCTCCAAGCAGTGCAGACCTACCTGAGTTACCAATCATAAGATGGGTATCTGTTCTACGAACCCCGTCTACCAAGGCTACCTTATCTATTACTACTTTTCTATCTATCTTTATAGGTCGCCAGTTTTTCCCCTCTAGTTCTACGTCTTGATTTACCCTTACCGGTAGGGTCTCATTATTCAGGTCTACTGGGTCATCTAAGGTATCATTCCACCAGGTTTGAGATATCTCGAACCTTTTTATAAACTCAATTGCCGAACTATCTAATTTCATATTATCTTTTTTCTTATAGAGATTGGTAATGATAGGAGTTCGGAAAGGATAAACCCCTTTATGATGTCACTTTGAGTATAGAGAGGTTGTAATTCTTTTTCTTCCATAGGCTTTTTAATCTCTTCGTTCACTTTTGCTCACCCTCTTGTGGAGGAACCATCTTAGAGAATGATTCCCTCATAGATGTATCAGATTGAATATTCTTTAGATTATAATAGTCAAAAACTCCAAGCTTTCCCTCTTTAAATGCCTGGGCAATAGCTCTTGGAATTTCTGCTTCTGCCTCTACCACTTTTGCTCTCATTTCCTGTGTATATGCCTTCATCTCTTGTTCTTGAGCTACAGCCATAGCTCTCCTCTGTTCTGCTCTTGCCTGGGCTATTCTTTTATCAGCCTCTGCCTGGTCTATCTGAAGTCTCGCCCCTATATTGGCACCTACATCTACATCTGCTATATCTATAGAGAGTATCTCAAATGCAGTGCCTGCATCTAGCCCTTTGGCGAGTACTGTTCTAGATATACTATCAGGATTTTCCAGAACCTCCTTATGAGATGCTGCTGACCCTATAGTGGTAACTATCCCTTCTCCTACCCTTGCAATTATCGTTGCCTCTCCTGCTCCTCCTACTAGTCTATCTATATTTGCCCTTACTGTGACCCTTGCCTTTGCTTTAAGTTCTATCCCGTCTTTGGCAACCGCTGCTACTACAGGGGTCTCTATAACCTTAGGATTTACGCTCATCTGAACTGCTTCTAAAACGTCTCTTCCTGCTAGGTCTATAGCTGCTGCCCTGGTAAAATTTAATGGGATTCCTGCTCTTTCTGCGGCAATGATGGCATCAACAACCTTGTCTACATTTCCTCCTGCCAGATAGTGGGCTTCCAATTGATTTATATTCAAATCTAGTCCTGCCTTTATAGCCTTTATAAGGGGAAGTACTATCTTATGAGGAGGTACCCTTCTCAATCTCATTCCTATAAGGGTTACTATGTTCACCCTTACTGATGCAGCCATAGCAGATATCCAAAGCCCAAGTGGGACAAACTGGAAAAATAAAATTACAGCAATAATAATGACTATTATTGGCAACCAATAAACAAAACCGACCTCCATATTGCACCTCCTAAATCTTTCTCACGAATATTTTATTACCTACTACCTTTGTAACTATTACCCTAGTACCAGAAGATATATATTCGCCTTCCGTAAGACAGTCATACCTTTCCCCTCCTATTTCTACTATTCCAGTAGGCCTCAACAGGGTAACTGCTGTACCTTCTTTTCCTATAAGTCTTTCCTGCTGAACTACTACGGTAGTGAATCCTCCCTCTGATCTCTCAGACTCTTTTAAAGCAACACGTTTCCAGATAAAGCTTTCAGGTAGGTAACGTATAAATAGAATCACTATAGCTACAATGAGTACAGTTGCCATAGTAAGAGACCTTACAGCGTTTATTCCTCCTCCCAATACTAGGTAGAGGCTAATAAATATAGATACTATCCCTGTTATCCCAGTAATACCAAACCCTGGGGTATGAAGTTCTATAAGAAGGAGTATTATACCTCCTATTATCAAGATAATTGCTTCTATTCCTGCTAGACCTGCAAGATAATTACCAACAAAGGTAATCACTATAAGTGTAATACCTAGTATTCCAGGTATTCCAAATCCAGGTATCTGAAATTCTATGAGGAGTAAGAGTATACCTCCAAGAAGGAAGAGAAAACTATAAGTACTATCTGAAGTGATCTGGGATAACCTCTCTGACCAGTTCATATTTTCATCTATCACTCTAGGATTTGATAGGTTTAGCTTCTTCCAGAGTTCTTCATAATTATTTGCTATAAAGTCTCCATAGCCAAGCTCTTTTGCCTGTTTAGATGTAATAGTAAGAAGCTTCCCTGGTGGCTTTATGTTCTTTAAAGAAATACTTTGGTCTACCATTGCCCCTGCTATCTCTGGATTCCTTCCTCTCTTTTCTGCAGTGGCTTCAAATTCAGCCCTTAATGCAGATACAGTCTTTTCTTCTAAAGGACGTGGCTCGGCTGCACCCATAGAGCCACTTTCAGTGAACGCAATCTTATTACATGCCAATGCTATGAGCGCACCAGCAGACCATGCTCTGTTCTTTATAAATGCTACTGTAGGAATAGAACCTTCCAAAAGGATATCCCTAATCTTTACAGCAGAGGCCACTAAGCCTCCGAATGTATCTATCTCTACTATAACATAACTGGCATCATCTCTAGCAGCATCACTTAGTCCTCTCCTAACAAGGGTAAAGATCCCTTCATTAATCATCCCTGAGATATGGATGATGTAAACAGTATTCGCTCTACTATAGCTAGGAAAGATCAATACGATTATTAGGACCAAGAGAGAAAACAAGACCCTTTTCACTATCTCCTCCTGGATAGTATTATACCATACTATCGAATTAGTTTGTTTTTGCAGAGATGTTTGATAGATTCCCTAATTGAATTCTATTCTAGTTTAAGTGGATCTACAAAAAGGTCAACCCATGGTGACTTGTATGTAAACCAAACAAATAAGAATGCAGATGCAATAAATAGTATAAATACAACTATCTTAAACCCCAGAGAGACTCTAGCCTTCTCTACTCCTTTTTCTAATATTGCGGCGAATATTCCGGATATATATGTTACTATTAAAGCCCATGAGATCTCTCCGGGAGTTGTAGAGAATTTGCCCCAAAGAGCAGGAGCAAGATACCAGACTAGAAAGATTATCCAAGGTATAAAAATGGTTGCTAATGTTCTAGAATACCAAAAGTTATTACCTCTAAATCTTTTTTTGATAATTCCATACTCTATTATAAAGACAAAAAAGTAGGCAAAAAACCCCATCTTTAGATGCTGAAAAATGGATTCATTTGTTCCACATATTGGCTTTAGAAATTGTAGTCCGGTAGAGTCATAGCCAAAATGGAGTAAACTGAATAAAATTAGATAAATTAGTGCCTTTAGATATATATTCATATTATCCTCCCTTCCATAAACACAAAGTCTAGATCAATTATAACTTGAATCCTGGTATAATGAAATTTGAATCCAAATAATCTTTGAAGAGGTTGATGTGTATGATTGAATATATTAGTATTAAAAGCTCATATAAACAGCAATTTATAAATATTACAGGATTGGTTCAGAGCGTTATAGATAGGCTAGGTGTTAGGGAAGGGGTATGTATAGTCTATGTTCCACATACTACTGCCGGTATAACGATAAATGAAGATGCGGACCCTGATGTAATAGGAGATATTGGAAGACATCTAGACAGACTAGTTCCAGAAGGTATAGAGTTTAGACATATAGAAGGGAACTCTCCTGCACATATAAAGAGTTCATTAATAGGGCATTCTGTTACTATCCCCCTAGAGAATGGAAAGCTTCTACTTGGCAGATGGCAAGGAATATTCTTCTGTGAATTTGATGGTCCGAGGCCTAGACAGGTTATAGTAAAACTATAGCTCTTTTAGAAAGACTTGTTGCAAATGTTGAGATTCTAGTCCTCCTTATGAGGACTCCTTCGCTCACCTCTTTTTCTGTTGGGCCTTATATGCTATTCTTAGTATAGAAAGGAGACTGAAAGATGAATCATGCTAGAAAGGAAAGAGTTGAGAATTATCTAAGAGCGATAAATTTTCAACATCCAATATGGATACCTAGCAGGGTTAGTATTATGCCTGCTACTTGGAGAAAGTATCGAGAGGCTTTAGAAGAAATTGTTCTTAGACATCCTAAGATATTCCCCGATTACAGAAAGGGAAGCGTAGACTTTGATGCAGTGAGTGATCCAGGATACCGTAAGGGAAAATTTAAAGACAGCTGGGGATGCGTATGGGAAAATATAGAAGAGGGGTTAGAAGGAATAGTTATAGAGTCTCCACTAGATGATTGGGAGAAGTTTGATAGTTATATTCCACCAGACCCTATAGTGCAGGAAGAAAGAGGAGGGGAACTAGACTGGGAAAAGGCTAGAGAAGTATTGAGAGAAAGAAAACTTAGGGGAGAATTAGCTACAGGTGGACTACGTCACGGATTTATGTATATGAGACTTTACTACCTTAGAGGTTTTGAGAATCTTATGATAGATATAGCAACAGAAGACCCAAGATTAGAGAGACTGATAGATATGGTTCTTGAATATAATATAAAGCTTATAAAGAAATGGATCGATGTAGGGGCAGAATTCCTATACTTTGGAGACGATTTAGGAAATCAAGATAGGCTCCCGATAAGTCCTGAGAAATGGAGAAGATATCTAAAGCCATGTTATAAAGAAATGTTTGGTTTATGTAGAGAAAACAATGTCTATGTTTATTTCCATACCGATGGTCATATCCTAGAGATTGTAGATGACTTGATAGAATGTGGAATAAATGTATTGAACCCACAGGTAAGAGCGAATACGATAGATGGGCTAGTAAAGACAGCAAAAGGTAAGGTGTGTATAGATTTAGACCTAGATAGACAGTTATTTCCATTTGCCACACCTAAAGAGATAAGAGAACATATAGAAGAGGCAGTGAGAAGATTAAACAGCCCGAATGGTGGTTTGATTCTTATGGCTGAATGTGAGCCAGATGTTCCTCTTGAGAATATAGATGCTATATGTAGTGTATTAGAAGATGTCG
Organism: bacterium; assembly: GCA_049969715.1. Classification (GTDB taxonomy): domain Bacteria; phylum DUMJ01; class DUMJ01; order DUMJ01; family DUMJ01; genus JBMFOH01. The sequence continues at coordinate 121,519 of JBMFOH010000001.1, forward strand.
GAGGGCCATCGGTATAGGGTTATCTTGTATCTTTTCTCTCTTTCTATAACTACTATAGTATTATGGGAGATGTCAAGGTTCCAGTATGTATTACCAGTAGAGCCTATTAGGTCAAATATAAGTGCTTTTATAGGTCCTGCATGTGTGACTACTAAGATATCCTGAGATTTATTACTCTGAAACATCTCCTCTATTGCAGCTCTTACTCTATTGGCAAGTTCTTTTAGGGTCTCTCCATTGGGAGGAGACACTGTCCAGGGGTCTTTTTGCCACATCTTGAATAGTTTTGAATCCTCTTCCATCTCAAAGATAGATTTTCCTGTCCAGTTACCAAAGTCCATTTCTCTAAGAGATTCTTTGTATGTGATGTTTTGGAGATCTAACTCTTTTGCTATAATCTCTGCCGTCTCCTTTGCCCTAGTTAGGTCACTTGAATATATAATAGAGACCCTCTTACCTTTAAATGCAGAAGCTAAAACCTTGGCTTCTTTTCTTCCCAGTTCATTTAGAGGTATATCTTTTTGCCCCTGATATAATCCGTTTTTATTCCAATCTGTTTCTCCATGCCTTACAAGGTATATCTTCATAATATCAACAGGGTAATTAATTCAGTTATTTCACATATAGCACCATACATATCCCCTGTAAGTCCTCCTATCCTTCTAGTAAGATATAATCCTATTAGATATCCTATAATAATTACAGCAAAAAATGCAAGTAATCCCTTCTCCCCTCCTGTTAAAAGACCCAGTACTAGAGTAATAGCTCCAGAAAAGATGATATCTCGTTGGGTTAATACGTTAGAGAATATACTCCCCTTTCCCTCCTTCCTTCCGTATGGGAAGAGATAGATGGAAAGAGTTATTAGAAACCTTCCATATATAGGAGCCACTATAACTCGTGTATAAGCGTTATATCCCTCTCCCAAGGAGAGAAACTTAAGTGTTAGCAGAAAGAATATTGCTAGTGCACCCATTGTGCCTATCCTACTATCCCTCATAACCTCTAAGATACTTTCTCTGTCCTTTCTGCTAAGAATACCATCAAAGGTATCTGCTAGTCCATCTATATGGATACCACCAGTTATACCCTCCCAAGCTAGGATAGTAAGCATTATAGATATCCAGTACCCAGTAATTCTAGAAAAGAAGAATAAGAAAAGGGATAGGCTAAGACCTAGAAAAAATCCAACTAAGGGGAAAACTCTTGGGCTTTTTGCTAAAGCCCTCTCGTCTGTGCTTCTATTTATAGGCACAATTGTGAGAAATTTTAGAGCCTCGAGAAACTCATTCACCCTTTGAAACTCCTGCCTCTTCGAATGTGAGCATATTATAGTAGGCATTTAGGGCACAGTCTATAATTATCATCCCTATAGCTGAACCAGTGCCTTCACCAAGTCGCATATCTAAGGTAAGCATCGATCTAAGACCCATTTGGTCTAGGGCTATCTTATGTCCTGGTTCTTGGGATAGATGCGAAGGTATGATATAGGGAAGGACATCTGGCGTAATCTTGTAAGCTAATAATGCTCCGATCGTAGAGATAAATCCATCTATTACCACTGGCTTTCTAAGATAAGCACACCCTATGACGAGTCCTGCTATTGCTCCTATCTCTAGTCCCCCTACCTTCTCTAGCACATCAATAGGGTCATTAGGATTTGGTTTATGAAGCCTTATTGCTTCACTTATAACTGTTCTTTTCTTCTTTATACCCTCTTTATCTAATCCTGTCCCAGCACCTACTATTGAATCTAAAGATACATCCTTAGCAAATACACTAAGTATAGCAGTAGATGGGGTTGTATTCCCTATCCCCATCTCACCTGTCCCTACGATGTCTATCTTCATTTTATCTAATTCTTCTGCCATCTGGATACCAACCTCTATACATTTTATGGCTTCATCTCTAGTCATAGCTGGCTCTTGAGAGAAGTCATTTGTCCCATGTCTTACATTATAATTCCTGAATGAAGGGTGGTTAAATTCAACAGGATGAGCTATCCCTACATCTACCACAAAAACCTCTGCGTTGGCTCTAGATGCAATAGCATTTATTCCTGCTCCTCCATTTAGAAAATTCCTTACCATCTGAACGGTTACCTCTTGGGGATAGGCGCTGACTCCCCTTTTTACGATTCCATGGTCTCCAACCATTATTACTATAGCCTTTTTGTTTATCTTGGGAGAGGGGTCTCCTCTAATCCCAGCTAATTGGACTACTATCTCTTCCAACCTTCCTAAACTCTTACGGGGCTTTGTTAAGCTATCCCATCTCTTCCATGCCTTTTCTTGGGCATCCTCTACTAATGGTCTTATATTAGACACTATTTCATCAAGTTTCATTCTTTACCTCCATGGGAATTCCTGCCACCATAAAGTAAACCTTCTGGGCTAGTTTTGCAAATATCTGATTAACCTTTCCTAATGTATCCCTATACCTTCTTGCCAGAGGATATTCTGGAACTATACTGAGTCCAACCTCATTAGAAACTACAATTACCTTCTTATCTATAGACCTAACATATTGAGCTATCTCTTCTGCCATTTCTACTATATGTTTATCTGGATACTTCTCTATCAGGTTAGATACCCAGAGTGTAAGGCAATCTAAGATTATACAGTCCTCTTTTACCACTTTTATGGCACTCATTATATCCTCTGGAGCTTCTATAGTTTTCCAGTGCGAAGGCCTTTCAATTTTATGCCTTTCTATCCTCTCTTTCATCTCCTCATCTAAGGGTAATGCGGTGGCTATAAAAGCCACCGCATCGCCCTTACTAAGTTCCAATGCGAAGCTACTCTTTCCACTTCTAGCTCCGCCAATGATAAATACTAAACTCATTTGAACAACTCTGGATGTAAGTACTTTGCTATTATCTCTAAGGCATCAACCAGTCTTGGGCCTGGCCTAAAGATGATATTATCATCTATAGTAAAAATTCTTCCCTCTTTAACAGCCTTTAGAGATGACCATCCTGGACGAGTAGCTACATTAAGGGGACCTGCACCCATACTTGATGCTGCCCCTATAATAACATCTGGGTCTTCCTTGATTAACTCCTCAAGACTGAATATAGGATAAGGTGTCTTTGCATTTCCAGCTATATTTATTCCTCCAGCCTTTTTTATTAGGTCATCTACAAATGAACCTGGGCCTACACTCATCAAAGGTTCATGCCAAAGTTCAAAGAATACCTTTGGTTTTTGTTGAGCCTTTTTGACCCTACTTACTACAGTAGAGACCCTGAACTTTAGGTTAAAACCTAAGTCTCTCGCTACCTTATCTTGTCCTGTTATATGTCCTACCTTGTATATAGTAGTTATAACATCATCTATTGTTTTGGGGTCTATTACATACACAGTGATTCCTAGCTGCTGGAGTTTTTCTACGATCGGCATCTGTATCCCTCCAGTAGCTAAAACTAGGTCAGGTTTTAGGGAGAGGATTTTTTCTACATTTGGAGCCTGGAAATCTCCTATCTTCTCCTTCTTAGTAGCCTCTTTTGGATAGTCACACCATGTTGTTACTCCCACTACCTTGTCTCCTAGTCCTAACGAAAAGAGTATCTCTGTATTGGCTGGAGCAATAGAAATGATCCTCTGTGGTAATCTGGAAATGATAACAGTACGCTTTGCATCATCCCTTACCTTTAATGGAAATTCTGCTCCAAACACAGTATTTACTAGTAAGGACATAGAAATGAGCAAAATAATACCTATTATAAATCTTCGCAATTTTATCCCTCCTAACGAAATAATAGACTAATAGAAACGCCTGTAGAACCTTACTAGTATTTCATTCTATGGACTTCTAATATGCTCCATAAAGGTGTCAACCTCCTTTCCTCGAAGGAATTGACATATTCTGATAGGCAGGTCTCCTGGCTCCTGGCATCGACCTTGTGCCTTCCCAGTTTCCCAGTGGCATATACAAGGCCCTTTAAGTCAGTTACAGTAGCGGGACTGCAGTGGATTTTCACCACTTTCCCTTTTCATCTCTGATAAGAGAACCTATCAGATTATGTACTAGAGAGTATGATACTATTTTCCTCTCTCAAAATCAAGCAAGATATTCTATATCAGATTGGCTTCTATTAGAAATTCTTGGTCTGAGAATATACTCCTATAATCTCCAGTTTTTAAAATCTCTTTATTCTCTCCTAATACATATATCTTATCTGCTATATCTGGAATTATCTTTAGGTCATGGGTAGCAGTTATGATTGTTTTATTTTCGTTGCGGAACCTTTTGATAAATTCTAGTAGTTCCCTGACACTTCTTGGGTCTAGCCCATTAGTTGGTTCGTCTAATAGAAGTACAGTAGGTTCTATAACAAGTAGACTTGCCAATGCTATTTTCTTCTTCTCCCCCTCACTCAATTGATAGGGTGACAAGCCTAATAGGTGCGAGATACGGAAGAAGTCTGCGGTTTCTTTTATTCGTTCTTTTATCTTATTGGGGTCAAGCCCAAGTTGAATAAGGCCAAAGGCTATCTCATCCTCAACAGTAGGAGAGAAAAGCTGAGCGTTTACATCCTGAAAGAGTAAGACTACGTTTCTTCTAAAGAATCTATTAAATTCAGGGTCATCAAAACTCTTCTCTGTTATATCCCTTCCAAATGCATATATAGAACCTCTAGATGGAAAGATAAGCCCATCTAACAGTTTTAAGAGGGTCGTCTTCCCCGAGCCATTTGCTCCGATGATAGCAACACTCTCTCCTCTTTCCACCTCCATGTTTATAGAGGCAAGGGCAAATCTATGGTTTAAATACGAGTAACTTACATTACTAAGTTTAAATATCAGCCTTTGGTCTAACCCTTCCAATAGCTTGATTTATGACCTCCTTCATTATATCCTGTACAGGTAATCCCGTCTTTTCAGCAATAACCTTACAATCATCATATTCTGGCGTTATCTTGGGTGTATCGTCTATATAAGAGACCTTTACCTTAGCTATCCCCCATGGGGTATCAACTTCTATTATTTCTCTAGGTAGCATAACCTTCTCTACCTCATACATCCTAACCCCAATAGAGGTCGTCTCTCTAAATATTATGTCCACGATACTGTTTATCGCATCCTTTGGAGAAATGACAGTAAGCTTTACCGCTGGCCTAGACTTTTTCATATATATTGGTGTAAAGAAGACATCGAGTGCTCCAGCACTAAATAACCTATCCATAATATATCCATAGATCTGTGGATTCATATCGTCTATGTTTACATCTATAATCGTATTTGTATCCCTCTGTTTACTATAATAGAGCTCCCCTATAATAGCTCTTACCATATTTGGTATAGGGAAATCCTTTTTGCCTACCCCATATCCTATCCTTTCCACTGTAATAAATGGTATCTCTCCAAATCTATAGGTGAGGGTAGAGATGATCCCTGCCCCTGTTGGTGTAACAAGCTCTCCTTTTATACCATTAGAATATACTGGAACACCCTTTAATAACTCTACAGTAGCGGGTGCGGGAACAGGAAGCCTTCCATGAGCAGTTTCAATAAATCCTTCTCCCAAAGGCAGAGGAGAACTGTATACCCTTTCTATACCGAGGAGCTTCAACCCTAACACGCTTCCTACCACGTCTATTATAGTATCTATTCCTGCCAATTCGTGAAGATGGACCTCTTCTATACTCTCTCCATGGATCTTAGCCTCACTAGATGCGATCTTGTATAATATATTGAGACTTTTCTCTTTTGTACCCTCTTCAAGATCACTTTTTTCTATAATCTCTAGGATATCCTTTGCGTGTCTATGGGTAACATTGTCTTCTACGATTACATTAACACTTGTTCCAGTTAGAGCCTTCTTCTTTACCCTTGAGATTTCTATTCTGTAACCTTTGAGATGGAGTTTTCCTAGCTCTTTTTCCCAGGGTTCTCTATCAAGTCCTAGATCAAAGAGAGCACCAAGAAGCATATCTCCACTTATCCCATTGAAACAATCCAGATATATAGCCTTCATATTATTCTCCTTTCATATGATTTATCATACTGGCCAGATAACCTGCTCCAAATCCATTGTCTATATTTACCACTGATAAGCCAGGAACACAGCTATTTAACATAGTTAAGAGTGCAGATAGACCCTTAAAGTTAGCCCCATAACCTACACTTGTAGGTACCCCAATTACAGGTTTATCTACAAGCCCAGCCACAACACTTGGAAGTGCCCCTTCCATTCCAGCCACTGCTACTATCACATTTGCCTTTCTTATCCTTTCTAGGTTGTCAAGCAATCTGTGGAGCCCTGCAACCCCTACATCGTATACTTTCTCCACATAGTTTCCCATAATAAGTGCTGTTTCAACTGCCTCCTCTGCTATCGGAAGGTCAGCGGTACCTGCACTTATGACTGTTATATGCCCTATAGGGTCTATGTGAGTTTTTGATATAGTAATAGTTTTAGCCAATTCATTGTATCTAGCCTCAGGGATATCTAAGACTACCCTATTAAATACCTCTTCTTCCGCCCTAGTAGCCAATACTTTAGAATTTCTAGAGGCTAGTCTTTTTATAATCTCTACCGACTGATCTATCTTCTTCCCTTGGCAGAAGACTACCTCAGGAAACCCCTTTCTTAAAGCCCTATGATGGTCAAGACGAGCATATCCTAGGTCTTCATAGGGAAGAAGAGTAAGTTTCTCTATTACCTCCTCTATACCTATATTCCCTTCCTTTAGATTTAATAGTAATTCTTTAAGTAACTCCTTATTCATAAAAGTCCCTTCTTTACGCCTATATTCATACTTCCAGTTTTATAACCCTCTAGGTCCATAGTGATATAAGAGTAGCCTATCTCTTTTAAATATTTTACTATATCCTCTCTGTATTTTAACAGTTTCTCCATATCTTCAGACAGGACTTCTATCTTAGCGAGATTTCCAAAGTGCCTTAGTCTCACTTGCCTAAATCCTAAATCCATTAGTATCCTTTCTCCTCTATCTATCTTTGATAATATTTCTTGAGTAAGTTTTTCTCCATAAGGCACCCTGGTTGCTAGACATGCCAGAGGAGGTTTATCCCAGGTAGAAAGCCCCAACTCTTTCGATAACATCCTTATCTCTAGTTTTGTAAGTCTAGCATCTTTTAATGGGCTTATTATCCCAAGTTCTTTTAGTGCTTTTATCCCAGGCCTATAGTCAGTAATATCATCTGCATTAGAACCATCAGCCACAGTATATATATGATATTTTTTAGCCATCTCTTTTATGAGAGAAAAAACTTTCACCTTACAGTAGTAGCATCTATCAGGAGGATTACTAGCTATCATCTCATCGTTAAGGACGTCGATATCTATTATCTCCTGTTTTACTCCTATCTCCTTTGCTAGAGCCTTTGATTCTTCTATCTCCCACCTGGGATGAATCTGTCCAGATACCGTAACTGCTACAACATTATTTCCTAGAACCATACTACTTACCTTTAATAGGAATGTACTATCTACACCCCCAGAAAATGCAACAACGAGTCTATCATAATTTAAGAGTATATTCTTTAACGCTTCAAACTTCTCTACATATTCCATCCTAATCTCCTATCAATATATAGAATAACTATATTTAAAATTACTGTTAAGCCTAGAGCTAGGATATCAGAAAAATACACCTTGCTAGAATTTAAGTATCTTATATTTTTGTTGACACCTCTAGAGACCATACCTTGATAGACCTCTCTACTAAGCTGTTGGGTCTTTATCGCTAGGACCCCAACCGTTGAACCTAGCCACTGCTGTTCTCTTCTGGTATCTGTTATTATAGTTCTCATCTTTTTTGCTAGGAATAGATTCTCTGCGGTCTCTAAGAGGAGGAAGATATACCTATAACTCATACTGATGATACTTACAAATACATTAGGTACTCCTATATATCTTAGAGAAAAGAGGAGCTTTGTCCATCTTGTAGTGAGAATGACAAGAGTCACATAAGAGATAGATGTTGCCACCCTCAGGACAAGACGCACCATAACAACCAATCCTTCTATAGTAAATCCAAATTCGAGCCTCCCTGGTACTATAAACAGAGAGGGAATAGCGATTACTAACGTAAATATAGGTATGAATATCCAGACCTTTCTGAAAAATAATGCAAGATTTATCTTACTAAGATAGGCTAGGAGTATGCTAAAAAGATAGAGTAATAATAGAGAGTAAATATTTGTCATAAGGCTTATTCCGATGATAAAGATGATCAAAGATATAACCTTTACAGGTTCATTTAACCTTGATATAAATGAATCTGGCATATAATCTACTATAAAAGCCTCCTTTAAGAAGGAGGCCATCTCTTTTAATGTCTTATCTAATACGTTCCTACTCAAGGTTATCTCCTAGATAATGCCCTTCCTATGAGAAACGCTACACCTGCTACTATTCCTACTCCAATAAGTCCTGAGATTATATATCCTATGCTCTGATAGGTAAGAGGCTTCCCCTCCCATCCCTTTAGATTATAGTCTGGAAGTAAAGGCCTTCCTAGGGATGAAAGTCTTTCTAGACCTGCTGGCACATATCCGATAAGTTCCTTTATCTCGTCTGGACCCCATTCCCCCCAAGCTGAGCCAGCCTTTACTAGGTATGGGATAATAATTCCCAATGGAGAAAGAATGACTAGTAAGATTATTATCTTCCAAAGTCTATGCATACTCCCACTCCTTTATAAAATTCGTCCTCAATAGATAGGCTAATGCAGCCATAGTTACTATGGCTTCTACCCAACCAAAAATTACAAGATGTTCTCCTAACATAGCAGGTACCGTAATAGAAAGAGGATATGGAGAATATAGAGGGACCCCTTTATCAGTATGACTTATCAAAGGTTGTAATCCAAGCTCTATACCTGCAAATAGAGCTGCTACATTCAGCCCAACATACCCTCCTATTCCTGCTGCTATTATCCTTCTTTTTGAATTTAAAGGGCTATTCCCACTTATCAACTTATATGTATAATATCCGACAAATGGAAGGATAAAACCCATATTGAAACAGTTAGCTCCAATAGCAGTGATCCCTCCGTCTCCAAAGATAAGGGCTTGAATTACAAGAACAATAGTAATAACTATTAATGTTGCCCATGGACCTATAAGAATAGAGAGGATCATCCCACCAACTGCATGTCCTGTAGTACCTCCTGGGATAGGTACATTAAACATCATAATGACAAAAGAGAATGCTGCTCCAAGGGCAATCAATGGTACCTGAGACATCTTTAAGGTCTTATTCAAAACCTTACTTGCCTTGAACCATAAAGGTATCATTACCCCAAACATCGTCCCATATGTCTGAGGGCCTAAATACCCATCAGGGATATGCACAATATCACCTCCAAAAATAAAGACCACAAAAGTCTCCTAGCTCATCTAGGATATTGACCTTCGTGGTCTTAAATTTTGCTATATTAAACTATTAAGATTATACACGAAAAAAGGTAACAGTGCAAGGGAAGTAGGTGTGAAAGGTAAAAAGTTATACGTGATTCTCTTTTCCTCTATGTCCCAATTTATAACTGTGGTATCATAATATTAAAGCTTAAAATTAATCTTGAAAGGAGTGAAGAAAATGGACAGTTTGTTAAATCTCTTAAATGAGAGCCTTAAAGGTATGGGTTGGGAGATAGAGAGGTTCAAGTATGAGGTGAATTTTGCCATAAAACTCACTGAAGCATTTCCAGATAAGAAAGATGAGTGGCTAAGGCTTATAGAGAAAGCCGTCTCATTGGTCTCTCAGAACCTCGGTAAGAAAGAAACTAGTTCTTTAGTAGAAGAAGGAGAAAAGGTTCTTTCTCCAATAGGTGAAATTGCCAAGACCTTTACTATCCACTATGTAGGCCATGCCCATATAGATATGAATTGGCTATGGGACTGGCCAGAGACTGTAGATACGGCATATAAGACGTTTATTACTGCCATTAGACTTATGGATGAGTTCCCAGACTTTAAGTTCTCTCAGAGTCAAACCTCTGTATATTCTGCTATGGAAAAGTATAGCCCTGAGACGTTTGAGATGATTAAGGAAAAGGTCAAAAAAGGGCAATGGGAAGTAACTGCTAATCATTGGGTGGAAGGAGATAAAAATCTTGCCTCAGGAGAGGCGCTAATAAGACATATCCTCTATACCAAGAGATACTTCAACGAGAAGTTTGGATTTTCCTATGATGCTATAAAGATTGACTGGGAGCCAGATACCTTTGGACATCACTGGATGCATCCTCAGATATTGAGAAAGTCAGGTATAACAAGATACTATTTCTGTAGAGCAGGAAGAGGGCCTCGCATCTTTTGGTGGGCTAGTCCTGATGGTTCAAAAATACTTGCCTGGGATGATGGTAAACTTTGGTATCTAGGACCTGTGAAACCAGAGGATGTGGTAGAGGCAGTAGAACTCTATAAAAGTACTGGGATGAAAGATTATCTAGTTGTCTATGGGGTAGGCGACCATGGAGGTGGTCCAACAAGAAGGGATCTCCAGTTGATAGAAGAGATGAAATCCTGGCCTATATTCCCAAAGGTTAAGTGTAGCACTACTGATGAATTTTTCTCTATAGCAGAAAGGTTTGGAGATAGATTCCCAGTAGTGAATGATGAATTGAATTTTGTATTCAGAGGATGTTATACGTCTCAAAGTAATATAAAAGAGGCAAACAAAAGAGCAGAGACCTTACTGACTACTGTAGAAACTATTGGCCTATTAGCCAGTAAATTGTCTGGTAAGATGTATTCTGAAGAGCTCTTAAAAGAAGGATGGATAAATACTCTGTTTAATCAGTTCCATGATATCTTACCAGGATCTGGGATACCTGAGACATACAAGTATGCCCAAGGATTATTCCAGAATGCAAAGGCAGCTGGAAATATGATAAAAGAACTCTCTCTGAAGGCGATAGTTAAAGAGATAGATACAAAGAGTTCCATTGATGGACTTCCCATCGTCGTATTTAATCCTTTAGGATGGACAAGACAGGATACTATAACAGTTGATATATATGATACGTTTAGTGAGAAGGATACCCTTGAGCTTGTAGATGAGGAGGGCAATACTTATCCTGTTCAATATAAGGAATACTCCTTCTTCCAGACCTGTTTAAGGGTAACGTTTACCACTAAGGATGTTCCTGGGTACGGTTATAAGACCTATTATTTGAGACGGAGAGAAAAAGGATTTGTGAATTCAGAAGTAAAGGTTACTGATGCTTTCACTGGACAGGTCACTGAGAGTGGGGTAAGAGCTAGCAACAAATACATCCTAGAAAATGAGTATCTAAAGGTAACCCTAGAGACAGGTTCGGGAGCCATTACAAGTATTATAGACAAAGCTACCGGCAAAGAGTTTGTCCCTAAAGGAAGCAAATCTGCTCTTCTTCAGATGCTCTATGAGGCGCCTCATCCAATGAGTGCTTGGGAGATTGGACAGATAATAAATACTGTAGATTTAGATACAGGTGCCACCCTTGAGGTGATAGAAAAGGGTCCTTCTAGGGCTATTGTGCGAAGTAAAAGGAGATATGGTAACTCTGAATTTATCCTTGATACCATACTAAACAATAATGTCCCTAGAATAGATTTTAGACTTGAGTTATTGTGGTTTGAATTTGGAAGTAGAGAAGTAGGTGTACCTATGCTAAAGGTCGCCTTTCCAGTGAATGCGATTAAGGGAAGAGCAAGATTTGACATTCCATTTGGTAGTATAGAAAGACCAGCCAATGGGGAGGAAGTCCCTAGCCAAAAATGGGTAGACCTTACTGGGATAGATACTCAAGGTGAAGCCCTTGGGATGGCCCTTTCAAGTACAGCTAAGTATGGATATGATGTAAAAGACAATACTATTAGAATGACTGTCTTGAGAAGTTCATATGAGCCTGATCCAGTGCCAGAAAGAGGAAGATATGAATTTACATTTTCCTTACTACCACATATTGGTGAATTGGCTCCTTCCAATCTTACAAGATTTGGAAACGAAGTCAACTATCCTCTAATCCCCTATGTAACAGATATGCATCCAGGTAGGTTAGAGAGAGTCTTAGAAGTAATTAAGGTGGAGCCAAGGAACATAGTAGTATCTATCCTTAAGAAGGCAGAAGACAATAATGATATAATACTAAGGGTCTATGAGGTCGATGGTTACGAGGTAGAATCAAAAATAATGCTTGGGCTACCTTTTAGTTCTTATGTAGAAACGGATCTTCTTGAACAACCTATAAAGGATGTAGTCCAATGTAAGGATGCAGTTATAACACTAGATTTAAAGCCATACGAAATAAAAACAGTAAGAATAAGATAGAATCAAGTGCTGTAGGAAGAAAACTTTCCTACAGCACTATCATCATTCCTAGTGCTGCTACTATCCCCATAATTCCACCAAAATAGAACGGAGCACTAGCTCCTAGAAGATTCCAGAGTAATCCTGCAATAGAAGATGCCGGTAATAGCCCTACTCCTTCTAGGGTGGCATGAAGCCCGATCAGAGTAGCCCTTGTTTCTACTGGGGCTATATCCGATATTAAAGCCTTTTGCACTCCTTCAGTGAGCCCTATATAGATTCCATAAAGACCAAAGAGTGTCCAAAGATAAGAAGCCTTAGTAACTATTGCAAATCCAAGATAGACAATCCCATAGAATACATATCCTATAACGATCAGTCTCTTTCTGCCAATTCTATCTGAAAGCCTTCCAGCAGGATATGCGAATACCATATATACAAGATTATAGGCAAGATACAATAGAAGGACTGTTGCATCGTTGAAGCCTAAATTCTTTGCCCTAAGGAGTAGAAATTGGTTGGAAGAATTTCCCAGTGTAAATAGAAAGGTCACTATGAGAAAGCCTTTGAGTCTTTTATCTAGACCCGACCATTTTAGTTTTGGTCTTGAATTACTAGATACCTTTGCCTGTTTCCCCTCTCTTGCAAAGAATAATACCCCGATGCCAAGGAATGCAGGTACAAGTGAATACAGGAATACCCTAGAATAGTCCCCTGAGAATCTTGTAAAGAAATAATAGGCAAGTATCACGCCGATAGCTGCCCCAAGGGTATCCATAGTCCTATGGAGACCAAAAGCTCTTCCTCTCTTTGTTTGTTCTGTTGAGTCCGCTATCAATGCATCTCTAGGAGCGGTTCTTATACCTTTACCAAATCTATCAATCCATCGTCCGGCAAATACCATCCCCCATGAGCGTGATAGATAGAGGAATACTTTGCCTATAGTAGAAGACCCATATCCCAGTATTGCTAGAGGCTTTCTCTTTCCTACTAGATCAGATATATATCCAGAAAAGACCCTCAATAGGCTGGCAGTACTTTCGGCTACCCCTTCTATTATCCCAACTATAGCTGGGCTAGCTCCAAGTTTTGATACTAAATATAGAGGGATAAGAGGATAGACCATCTCAGTGCTTATATCGGTAAGAAAGCTTACAATACCTAGAATTATAACATTAAACATTTTTCCCTCCTTGGTAATTGAGATACAGATTATTATACTACTTTTTCAGAATTTTTTCTGCCTCGAAAGCGGCTTTTCTCACTGTTACATATGGATGAGATTTTGCCCTTTCTATCACATCCAGAGCCCTTACACCGCCAATCTTTGCTAGGGCTATTACTGCTTCTCCTGCTATGTATGGGTCTTGCTCTTCTATTGCTGCAGCTAGGGCATCTATAGCCTGAGGGTTGCCTATTTCCCCAAGGATATATGCTGCTCTTCTAGCTGTAAAGCCATCTTTCGACTTTAAAGCAGAAATGAGCTTTTCTAAATATGTATTATTTTCTCCTAGATTAGCCCTACAGAAAGGGCATATTTTTGTATCCTTAGGGATTTCTTCCCAACAATTTGGGCAGAAGTAATGTAATTTACCCATAATAAATTTTACACCTTCTTCTTCCCTACTAATTTCTCTATTGCCTTGTATCGAGCTCTATATTCTTTTCCCCTTGGCTCATTTTGGAATCTATAATCACTCTTACGAATAATCTCTGAAAGATCAAATGATAACTCTTCTAGCCTTTGTTTTTCTAATTCTATTAGAAATTTTTTAGTCTCTTCGTTATTGGCAAGATTAATACACATCTTTAAATGAGGATAGCATAATCCATCGGAGGCTATATACTTTTGATAAAATGCATCCTCTTGCAGGTATTTTAAGAAAACCTCTACATATCTTTTACTAGCATTAGCTTCTACATTACACACTGGACAAGAAATTTCAGGATCTAAAGGATTACCTATATATTTGATATGATGGTCTACCAAGCGTTTATATATGATGGCTGTCCCTAAAACTTCCTGATAAGAATATAAAAGCCATGAGTGCAAATTACAAAAACCTCCACTTTTTACGATTCTTTCTGCCGTATGAGAATCATTTACATATTCATAGAGGAGAGATTTTACATAGCTATGTACAACCTCTTTTGTAAGGGTACATATAGGGCAACCCTCTCCTTCTAATGCATCACATAACTTTGAATATAATACATCCTTCTCCTTCATTTATTAGCCCCTCCATTAAAAATCAAAAAGCTCCTACTAGAACTAATCTAGTAGGAGCTATCAGCCCTGCTTAAGGCAAATACTTTGGACGAGCTCCATCGTCCAAAAAGATTATACTATTCTTTTCTCTCTTCGTCAAATAAAATAGGAAGAGTATGTTATAATAAACTAGAATTTGGAAAAGGAGGGAGAAAAATGGAGATCAAGATTTTAGGACAACCTCTATCTAATATACCCTGGGAGGATAAGCCTAAGGATTGTAAAGAGATTGTCTGGCGTTCTAAGAGAAATCCCATAATTAGAAGGAATCAGGCTAAGGATGCAAATAGTATCTTCAATAGTGCTGTGGTTCCCTTTGAAGACGGGTTTGCTGGAATCTTTAGAGTAGATGATAGGTCTAGGTCTATGAATATAAGAAGGGGGTTCTCTAAAGATGGAATCAATTGGGAGATTGATGATAAACCTATTGATTTTATTCAAGAGACTAGAGACCCTTTAATAAGTGAGTATAAGTATGATCCGAGGGTTACATTTATAGAAGATAGGTATTATATCACTTGGTGTAACGGTTATTATGGGCCTACCATAGGGGTTGGCTATACTTTCGACTTTGAAAGGTTTTATCAGATTGAGAATGCATTCCTTCCATACAATAGAAATGGAGTCTTATTTCCAAGAAAGATCAATGGAAAGTATGCAATATTAAGTAGGCCGTCTGACACTGGGCATACTGCTTTTGGGGATATATTCTACAGTGAGAGCCCAGATATGATATATTGGGGGCGTCATAGGCATGTGATGTCTAGAGGTTACACTAGTTGGCAATCGTTAAAGATAGGAGCTGGACCTACACCTATTGAAACCAGTGAGGGTTGGCTACTTATATATCATGGAGTATTGTTATCCTGTAATGGCTATGTCTATAGTTTTGGAGCAGCTTTATTAGATTTAGAAAAGCCATGGGTCGTTAAATATAGGGCAAAATCTTATCTACTTTCTCCCCAAGAGATCTATGAATGTGTAGGAGATGTCCCAAATGTAACGTTTCCCTGTGCCACTTTATATGATGCTAATACAGGAAGACTTGCAATCTATTATGGTGGGGCAGATACTGTTGTATGCCTTGCCTTTAGTTATATACAAGATATAATAGAGTCTCTAGTAAGAGAGGTTTACTAAAGGTTCTCTTCCTAGGTATCTTTCTAGTTCATTTGGGAGGAGAGGCTTGGATAGTAGATATCCTTGAGCCATATCACATCTTAAAAGTTGTAATACCTTTAACTGTTCTTCTGTCTCTACCCCTTCTGCTACGGTCTTTATGCCTAAATTATGCGCCATTGAGATGATAGCAGATACGATACTGGCATCATCTGGGTCATTGTATATATCTTTTATAAATGAGATATCTATTTTTAAATGGTCTACTGAGAGTCTTTTCAAGTAACTTAGAGACGAGTATCCTTTCCCAAAATCATCTATAGAGACCTTTATCCCTAAGGCTTTGAGCCTTCTCAGGTTTGCCTCTGTGATGTCTATATTGTCCATAAATACCCTTTCAGTTATCTCTATGCCGATGGACCTTGGGTTAATCTCATATCTTTTTATCTTCTCTTCCATCTTTTCTGCAAAGCCTTTCTCTTTGAATTGAATAGGAGATATATTTATATAGATGGGAACAATATTATATCTTTTATATTGCCACCCTTTTATCTCTTCAAAGACTCTATCTATAATCCAATCACCTACCTCTAGTATCATTCCAGTCTCTTCTAGGACATTGAAAAGTTCTTCAGTAGATATCCTACCTTCCTCAACACAGGGGCACCTAGAAAGAGCTTCCATCCCTATTACTTCTCTTGTTGCTATATCAAAGTATGGCTGATACCGAATAATCAGTGATTCTTTGCTTATACTACTTATTACACATCTCTGTATTTCTAAGAACCTTTCTGTCTTTTCATTTAAATCCTTAGAGAAGAAAGTATATTTACTTTGATTTCTACCTTTATTTTTAGACTCTAGTATTGCCATATCTACATTCTTAAGAAGGGTTTGAGGATCCTCGCCATCATTTGGATATATCGATATCCCAATACTTATATTTATGGGAATAGACATACCATTGATTTCTATAGGGGAAGAAAATTCCTCTAGTATTCTGTGGATTATAATATTAATCTCATCTAGTTTTTCTATATTAGTAGCCAGTATACCGAATTCATCGCTACCTAATCGAGCTACTGTATATCCTTCAGGACTAGATACTGTAAATTTCTTTCCTACCTCTCTTAATACACTATCTCCTACCAAATATCCATATGTATAGTTAATATTAGAGAAATTATCTATGTCCATACCTATCACTACAATAAAGACCTTTCTTCCTCTTGCTTCTAGGATCTCCTGTCTTATCCTATCTATAAAGAAGTTTCTATTTGCTAGACTTGTAAGAGGGTCTGTATAAGACATACATTCTATCTTCTCCATTAGAAGCTTCTCTGGGGTTATATCCTTGGCTGTTGATACAAGGTGTGTAATAACTCCCCTATCATCTTTTAGAGGGGTTATCGTATGGAAGAGCTCAAAGAGTTCCCCTGTTTTCTTTCTATTTGTAATAGTCCCATAGAAGGTATTTCCAGAGAGTATTGTGTTCCATAGGTTCCTATAGAATTCTCTACTGTGCTTGCCAGATTTGAAAACCCTAGGATTTTTCCCAATAAGCTCCTCCCTTTTATATCCAGTTATATCTTCCACTATCTTATTGGCATACTCTATGTTTCCATCTTTATCAGTAATTATAACCCAATCTGATAACTGTTCAATTGCCTTATATATCTTATTTAGCTCAAGCTCGATATCCTTCTCTTTTGTGATATCATCAATCAATTCCATTATGTAGGGGTTTCCTTCTCCATCTCTTATAAGGAAGGAGTTTGACCTTGCCCAAAGAATGGTTCCATCCTTTCTTACGTAGCGCTTTTCTCTGTGGTAGTAACCTATCTTGCCTGATCCTAGGTCCTTGATTAATCTTAGGCTATCTTCTATATCCTCACGACAGAGGATATCATTAAGACTTTTGTTTATAATTTCCTCTTTGGTATATTCAAGTAGATTGGAAAACCTATCGTTTACCATAACAATCCTACCCTCAATATCTAAGATATCTATCCCATAATTAGACCTTTCAAATATTAACCTAAATATCTCTTCAAAGTTAAACGTCATCTCTATTCACCTTTTTACATCCATTCTTTCATTAATTCTCTACTAGATTTCTAAGTTTTTCTAGGTTCTTTTCATCAGCCCCTGGCTCTTTAGGGGTCTCTATGATAAGGAGACTCTCTCTAAATATCTCAAAAGAGAGAAGATTTCTAAAGCCTTCTTCTCCTATGTTCCCCTCTCCTATATGAATATGCCTGTCGAGATGTGAACCTAACTTACCCTTAGAGTCATTGGCATGGAAACACATTAGATAAGACCTATCTATTATAGAGAACCATCTATCAAAGGTCCTTTTTATTTCTTCTTTTGTTCTTATATCAAACCCACCAGCAAACAGATGACAGGTGTCAAGGCAGAGACCTAGTTTCTCTCTAAAAAAATCTACTCCACTAAATATCTCAGAGATTTCCTCTGGAGTCACCCCAAGCTCTGTCCCTGAACCAGCCGTATTCTCTAATACAATCTTACATTTGGTATTAGTTTCCTTTAATATCTCATAGATAGCATTTGTGATTCTTTCTAACCCAGAGCCTACACCAGAACCTTTATGGCTTCCAGGGTGAACTATTATCCCTTCTGCTCCTAGACTTTCAGCCCAAGTCAAATCCTCTTTTAGAGCTTCCTTTGTAACAGTGTAAAGTTCTGCATCTGGGCTAGCTAGATTTAGTAGGTATGGGGCATGGAGAAAGAATGGTTTAAATGGGATATCTATTATGCGAGGTCTTTTAGGGTTTCTTAAGCTCCTTGGGTTCCTAGAGAAAAACTGCAAAGTGCAGAGTCCTAACCTTTTTGCCTCTTTTACAGTATTCTCTAGTCCTCCTGCTATAGATAAATGTGCACCTAGACACAACTTATTCCTCATTAGTCATCTCTAGAATAGAGACACTATACCCAAGATACTCAATGTAACTATGATATCTGCTATTAAAACCCCTAATCCTATAGATATAACCGCCCTGAAAAATCTTATGCCTAATAAGACTGCAGCTATTGCTCCTGTCCAAGCCCCTGTCATAGGGAGAGGAATTGCCACAAATATTGCCAGCCCTATTGCCTCGTATCTTTCTATGGTAGAACTCTTTGCCTTTGTTCTAGAGAATAGCCAATTGAAGAACCTCTGAAAGAACCTAGAGTGTTTCATTAAATATTTCGAAAAAGGGTCTAGAAAGAGAAGAATAAATATGGGGGGAACCATATTACCTAGGAATGATATTATAAAGGCACTCTGCCAAGACATCTTATAGAGTCCTATAGCTACTGGAAGAGATGCTCTCAACTCTCCCAGTGGGGTCATTGATATAAAGAATGTAGAGAGGTATGGGCTCATTTTATATTGGAAATTTTATAGGCTTGCCTAATCTACTTGACTGATACATAGCTAAAACCATTGATAAGGCAACCCTTCCTGCCTCTCCATCTATAAATGGTTTATTTTCTAAAAGGAGGTCCTTATAAAAGTCTTTTATCTGTCTTTCATGGCTTGAACCCCAATATCTTAAACCACTTCCTGGGTTACTGGATTGTTCAACCTGAATGGTCCTATTACCCAATTGAATAATTCCCTTATCTCCTATAATATGAGCAACTCCCTTTGACCCATATATCTCTAAAAATACAGGGGCATCATAAGGATAAAAACAGTTAGCGTAGACACAGCCAACAATGTCAGGCTTGAACTTGATATAGGCCTCTGCCACATCATCTACCTTTATAAAGTCGTGAGCCCAGGTATCATATCTGGCATTTATATAGTCTATCTCCTTACCTATGAGCCATTGCATAAGGTCTATTGTATGGATAGCCTGATCTATGAGGACTCCTCCACCTTCTTTGTCCCATGTTCCCTTCCAGTCGCTCTCTCTGTAATAACTATCTGGCCTATACCAGGTAAGGAACATCCTTGCTCCTTTTATCTCTCCTAAATCTCCAGAATCTATAGCTTTTTTTACCTCTTGAGAGGCATCATTATATCTATTCTGGAATATTACCCCCAAAGTTACATCATTCTCTTTGGCCGTTGCAATCATCCTGTCTGCATCCTCTAATGTTATCGCCATTGGCTTTTCAGTTAATACATGTTTTTTTGATTTCATTGCATTGATAGCTACTTCAGCATGAAGATAGTGGGGAAGACATATCTCTACCGCATCTATATCTTCTCTAGACAAAACCTCCCTATAGTCTGTATACCAGTCCTTGACATCGTATGTTTCGCTAAAGAATTTAACCTTTTCCTCTACTATGTCTACTACTGCCTTTAACTCTGTCTCTTCTAGTCTCTTTAGAGCCTGGGCGTGTACTGACGCTACCCTCCCGCATCCTATTAGTGCTACTCTTACCTTTTCTTTCATCTCTTGCCTCCTAGTTAATTATTTGCTAAAGTAGTTCCAAGTTGGGATTATAGCATTAAAGATAAATCAATTCAACAATTTGTTATCTCCCATTGCCTGAGCCTAGAATTAATAGTATAATTTCAATAAAGTCTATTTAAGGAAGAAGGTGAGCAAGGTGGGAGATATAAGAGTAACTGTTTGGAACGAGTTCCGTCATGAGAAGATGCATGAAGAAGTAAAAAGAGTCTATCCGAACGGGATTCATAATGCTATAGGGGACTATTTAAAGAAACAATCAGGGCTAGAAGTAAGGACTGCTACCTTAGACGAACCTGACCACGGGTTGACAGACGAAGTATTGGAGAATACAGATGTACTTGTATGGTGGGGACATATGGCACATCAGGATGTGAGAGATGAAATAGTAGATAAAGTCCAAGAAAAGATTCTTAAGAAAGGGATGGGGCTTATAGTCCTACACTCTGGACACCTCTCTAAAATATTTAGAAGACTTATGGGTACAAGTTGTCAGTTGAAGTGGAGGGAAAAAGGGGAGAAGGAGAGGATATGGGTTGTAGAACCAGGTCATCCTATAGCAGATGGGTTAGGAGAATACTTTGAAATACCTAATACAGAGATGTATGGTGAAAGGTTTGATATTCCAAGACCAGATGAACTGGTATTTATAAGTTGGTTTAAGGGAGGAGAGGTCTTTAGAAGTGGTTGTTGTTTCTATAGAGGTAAAGGTAAAATATTCTATTTTCGTCCTGGTCATGAGACTTTTCCTATCTATTATCAACCAGAGGTTCAGAGGGTTATATACAATGCAGTAAAATGGGCTAGTCCAATAAATGGACCAGAGATAACCCTTGGCAATGTAAAGCCTTTAGAAGAATTATAATGGAGGTGAATTAAATGAAAGGAACAATAGGATTAATAGTAGGTAGTAGAGGATTTTTCCCCGCAGAGCTTATAAGTGAAGGAAGAGAAAGGATGTTAAAGGTCCTTAAGGAAGAAGGGTTCGACGTTATTACACTCAACCCAAACGAAGGGAAGTTTGGTGCTGTAGAAAAGTTAGATGACTCTATTAAATGTGCAGAACTCTTCAAGGCAAACAAGGATAAGATAGAGGGAATTGTCGTTACATTGCCGAATTTTGGAGACGAGAAGGCAGTAGCAAATACATTAAAGTTCTCTGAGCTTGATGTTCCTGTTTTAATACATGCCTTTCCAGATGGCCTAGACAAGATGGATGTAGCACATAGGAGGGATAGCTTTTGCGGTAAGATGTCTGTCTGTAATAATCTTGTCCAGTATGGGATACCATTTTCACTTACAAAACTTCATACAGTAGCACCAGAGTCTGATAGTTTTAGAGAAGACCTAAAATGGTTTATGGGGGTATGTAAGGTAGCAAACGGATTAAGAAAAGCTCGTATTGGACTTATAGGTGCAAGACCAGCTGCATTTAATACGGTTAGATTTAGTGAAAAGTTACTAGAGAATAATGGAATTTCTATAGAGACGGTAGATCTTTCTGAGGTTCTAGCCAAAATTGCTAAACTTTCAGATGCGGATCAGAATGTTATTCAAAAGGTTGATGCTATTAAGAGTTATATAGACACCAGAGGTATTCCTGAGAATGCATTGGTAAAGATGGCTAAACTTGCAGTAGTGATAGATGATTGGATGAAGGAAAATAAGCTTGTAGCTACTGCTATACAGTGTTGGAGCGCTATAGAGGAAATATATGGAATTATCCCTTGTACAGTTATGAGTATGATGAGTGAAGGATTATTCCCAAGTGCCTGTGAAACCGATGTTCCTGGAGTAATAGCTATGTATGCCTTACAACTAGCCTCTGGAACTCCAAGTGCCATACTAGACTGGAACAATAACTACGCTGATGACCCAAATAAGGCGGTAGTATTCCACTGTAGTAATCTACCTAGATCCTTCTTTGAAAGCCCCAAGATGTGGTATGGTGATATAATCTCAGGGACAGTAGGGAAGGAAAATGCCTATGGTACCTGTGTAGGAAAGATAGCTAGTGGTCCTATGACATTTGCCAGGGTCTCTACTAATGATAATTTGGGTATAATTCAGGCTTATGTTGGAGAAGGAATGTTTACAGATGACCCCGTGAATACATTTGGTGGTTATGGGGTAGCCTATGTAGATAATCTCCAGCAGCTACTACGTTTTGCCTGTGAGAGAGGTTTTGAACATCATGTAGCAATGAACCGATCTAAGGTGGCAAGAATAATTTACGAGGCATTCTCTAATTATCTTGGATGGGATGTATACTGGCATAATGGAGAAGAGCAATAAGAAAGAATGCGGGTAGGATTGACCCTCTACCCGCTTTTCTATCTCTTTCTAGAAGATATAGAAAGGAGCTATCGGTAATGGCGGACGTCTCTGTGGTTGGAGAACTCAACGTTGATATTATCCTAAGAGGCATAAACGGCTTTCCTGAACTTGATAAAGAAAAACTTGCGCTAGAAGGAAAGGTTACCCTGGGAAGTTCTTCTGCTATCTTTGCAGTTGGTTTATCGAGATTGGGATTGGATGTAAATTTTATAGGGGCAGTAGGGGAAGATGTCTTTGGGAGATATATAATAGAGACATTAAAAAAAGAGAGGATAAACACTAAGGGGATAAAGATAATAGAAGAGGTAAACACTGGATTTACTGTCTCTCTCACTTATCCTGAAAATAGAGCCCTTATAACATATCCTGGAGTAATGGAAAATTTTACTGTAACTGAAAAGGATAAAAGGTTTATATATGGTTCTAGGCATCTCCATATCTCTTCTTATTTTTTACAGAAGAAATTACAACAAGACGTAAAAGATTTATATATCTATGCAAAGTCTGAAGGGTTAACTACCTCTCTTGACCCTGGGTGGGACCCAGAAGATTCTAATTGGAATAAGGTTTTTGAGATTCTGCCCTATGTAGACATTCTTTTCGTTAATGAAATAGAGGCAAAGAGATTATCTCTTATTCAAGACCTTTCAGAAGAGATAAATCTAGAAGAGGTAACTGCCAAGCTAGCTCCAAAAGTAAGAACTCTTGTAGTAAAACTCGGAGCAAAAGGGGCTTTGGCTATTAATGATGGAATGAAATATTATGAACCAGGGTTTAAAGTAGATGTAGTAGATACTACAGGCGCTGGTGATTCATTTAATGCTGGATTTATCTATGCAATCCTCAAGGATTATAGTATTAATGATAGTCTTACCATTGGAAATGTGTGTGGAGCTCTCTCCTGTACAGGTATAGGAGGGACAACAAAACTTCCCACTGAGGAAGAATTGAAAAATTTTCTAAAAAAGGAGGCCAAAAATGGCTAGAATACCAATAGCTTTACAACTCTATTCGGTAAGAGAAGATTGTGGAAAGGATTTTATAGGCACAATAAAAGCGGTATCTGAAATGGGATACGAGGGTGTAGAATTTGCCGGGTATTATAATAAAGACGCGAAAGAGCTTAAGAAAATTCTTGATGATCTTGGTCTAAAGGTAGCAGGAACTCATATCGGAATTAATACCCTTCTTGGAGAGGAACTTAAAAAAACTATAGAGTTTAACTCTATTTTGGATAATAAATTTCTTATCGTACCAGGACTTCCTCCAGAGTATATCAGTTCTAAGAATGCATGGCTTAATACAGCCAAGATAATGAATGAGATCTCTGAGAAGCTAAAACCTTATAATATGTATGTAGGATATCATAATCATGATATAGAATTCAAACAATTAGAAGGGGAGATACCTTGGGATGTTTTCTTTGGGGCAACAAATAAAGATGTTGTGATGCAGATTGACATTGGTAATGCAATTCATGGTGGAGCTAATCCTATAGAGATACTTAAGAAATACCCAGGTAGGGCGAAAACTGTTCATATTAAAGAGTATCCATTTACTGCACCAGCTGTTGGAGAGGGAGAGGTAAAATGGGATGAGATATTTAGTCTCTGTGAAACAATAGGTGGCACTGAGTGGTATATAGTTGAGTATGAGACACCTGGACGTCCACCTCTTGAAAGTGTCAAACGCTGTATAGAAAACCTAAAGCGTATGGGCAAATAGCAAGAAACATTTCAATTAATTGGTAGGACAGGCAAGGATGCCTGTCCTATATATTTTATAAAATCTTACCTATTTTTCTATTTAATTGAGAGGGACATCATCTGACCCCGAGGGGATATAAAATCTTCCATAGGGAAATAAAAAATTTTATGGGAGGTAAAAATTATGAAGAAATACTTAAGACTTCTAGCACTACTTGTAATACTTGGTCTATTTGTAATGGGGCAATCGGGATGCACAGGATGTGGAGGAAGTCCTGCAGATACCATAAAACCAAGTATACTTATTTCATCTCCAGCAGATGGCTCTACAGTATCTGGTACAGTTACAGTAAAGGCAACCGCCACTGATAATGTAGGTGTAGTAAAGGTAGAGTTCTACATAGATGCAACAAAAGTAGGAGAAGACACCTCTAGCCCATATGAGTATAGTTGGAATACTGATAACCTCACTCTTAACTCACAGCATACTATCCAGGCAAAGGCTTATGATAATGCAGGGAATGTAGGAGAGAGCCCAACAATAACAGTTACCGTTGGAGATACCCAATCACCTCTAGTTACTATCAATAGCCCTGGGAGTATAGTGCCAGGCTCTGCAATAGTCCAGATTCAGGCCCAAGCTATCGATAGGAATAAAAAGGCTAAAGTTCCAAGTGGAATACAGAAAGTAGAATTCTATGTAGATGGTAATAAGATAGGAGAAGATGCAACGAGTCCATATCAGTGTAGTTGGGATACAAGTGGACTTAAACATAATACAACTCATACAATCACAGTAAGGGCTATAGATAATGCCAATAATATAGGAGAGGCATCAACTACTACAACTATAAACGTAGAGTGGACAATCCTGATGTACCTAGATGGACATAATAATCTTGGACCTTATATATTGAACGAATTAAACTATTTAAATAACGTTACCTCCACTGCTGGAGTAAACGTAGTAATCCTTGCTGGACTTAGCCAAACCAATCCCCTCTCATCCCTATACTATTTCCACAATAGAACTTTTCAGACATTAACCCAGGGAAACTATAACTTTGGAGACCCTGCCCTTTTACAAAATTTCTTAGCTTATGGAATACAGAATTTTCCAGCTAAAAAATATTTAGTTGTCATTGAAGACCATGGAAGTGGATGGAGAAATAAAGCTGTACAGTCTTCAACAAGAGACATATGTTTGGATGAAATA
Organism: bacterium; assembly: GCA_049969715.1. Lineage (GTDB taxonomy): Bacteria > DUMJ01 > DUMJ01 > DUMJ01 > DUMJ01 > JBMFOH01. The sequence continues at coordinate 146,866 of JBMFOH010000001.1, forward strand.
TATAATAGTTCCTTGACTATGCCAGAACTAAAATCAGCATTACAATCTACAGTATCCCTTCTTGGAAGAAAGATAGACTTAATCTTCTTTGATGCCTGTGTTATGGGGACAATAGAAGTAGACTATGAGATAAAAGACCTTGCAAATTATCTTGTCTCATCTGAAGCCACTCTCTGGGGAGGTGGAACTAGGTGGGATACAATGCTAAACCAGCTTGTATCAAATCCTACAATGTCACCTGGTAGCTTAGGAGTACTGGTAGCTCAGACCTACTTCAATAGTATTTCTAAAGAAAGAACAATAGCGGTAAAAGACCTTTCTAAGATAGACACTATAGCTAATGATATATACTATTTTGCCCACTATTTGAGAGATTGTATAAGTGCTTCCGCCAGTGCTATTATGTATTGGAGAAACCAGACAACAAGCTTTCGGCCTTATTCAGATATCTCAAAAGAGTATATAGACCTCTACCAGTATGCTAACCTTGTAGCAAACAATACAAGTTATAGTAATCTACAAAACGCTGCATTAAGTCTTATGAGTGATATTACATCATCTACACTCTATTGTGCTTATGCAGGTTATTCCAGTGCAAAGGGATACTCTATATGGTTTCCACAAGACTCTACTTCTTATAATAGTGGATATTCTAAGTATAGTGCTTTAGATTTTACCCAAGACTCCTATGGTAACGAATGGTGGTGGTTCTTATACGAAGAGTTAACAGCTCTAGCAAGAGGAAGTCAAACATCTGAGACTCGTATAGAAAAATAGCATTTTAATGAATGTTGCATAGCCTGTCCGTTAAAATAAATTATGCTGTTGCATTTCTACTCTGCACTGTTGTATACTTTTACTAGATTTTAAAATGAAGGGTTGGAGGTTGTCTTTGTATAAAGTTACTTGGGATATAGAAACAAATGGGGTGCTCCTAGCTGATAATATAACAAGTGCTCAAGAAATCATTCCTCCAAGACCTGTCTTCTACGAAGAGCTGGACCTTTTAGGCTTCAATAAATTCTGGTCATACCCTAATGTTGAAGAACCATTACTATGGGCTATAGGTAGACGTTACTATTATAAAGGAGAGTGGGTAGCAGAGACCAAA
>JBMFOH010000002.1:0-120558 GCA_049969715.1 bacterium
ATAAATAAGAATAAAGGGGAAATATCCCTTTTTCAAGAGGGGTAATTCCCCTTTTAAATTCCACGCAAAATTTTATAGAGCCCTAAGGGACATTCTTTATCTTAAGATAAAGAATGGTGAATGGAGAATTGGAGAGCAAATCCCATCAGAGGATGAATTATGTGCCCAGTACAATGTCAGTAAGACTACAGTAAGGCAAGCTATCGGAATCCTTACGAGAGAAGGCTTATTACGTAGGGAACAGGGAAGGGGAACTTTTGTTGCTGAGCCTAAGATTGAACAGGGCCCTTTGAGGTTGACTAGTTTTACTGACGAGATGCGTTCTAGAGGTCTTACTCCTAGTTCTGTGGTCATTGAGAAGTGTGTTATTAAGTCTCCTCCTGAAGTAACTGAAGCACTAGAACTAGGAAAAGAAGATAAGGTTATATTATTAAAAAGACTAAGACTAGCAAATGAAGAGCCTATGGGAGTCCAAAGCGCATATATACCATATGAATTGTGCCCAGGGCTTTTAGACGAAAAGATAGACCTATCTAAATCATTATACGAGTTATTAGAAGGGGAATTTGGTATATCTCTTGATTGGGCGAAAGAGTATCATCAAGCTATTTCAATTGAGGAACCAGAGGCTTCTATGTTAAGGGTGCCTCCTCATTCTCCATGCTGGTTAAGTGTAAGAACTACTTATGATGGTAGTGGCCGTCCTATAGAATTTGTTAAGTCAATAATGAGGGGAGATAAGTATATTATCGCTCTATATCTAGTGAAACGGGAAAAGGCTTTATGATAAAATATTCTATCCTTAAGAAAGGAGTGAGTTTTTGTGAAGTATGCTGAAATTTACTACAAGAAGGAATTGGAGATAATCAAAAATATCTATGAAACTCAGTTAGAAAACATAGAAAAAGCTGCACATATTATGGCAGAGGCTATAGCCTCTGGTCGTTTAGTTCATATCTTCGGAAGTGCCCATTCAGCAATACCGCTTATGGAAATCTTTCCAAGATATGGTAGTTATGTTGGAGAAAAAGGTGCATACCACCCCTTACTGAATCCTAGGTTATTATGGTGGAACGTGGTAGGAACAGGCGGAGTTAAAGACCTACTCTGGTTAGAAAGACAAAAAGGTTATATTGCTAATTACCTAGATGAGCAAGATCTAAAGCCCGGAGACGTTTTATGGGCCTTTTCTCATGGAGGTATAAATGCAGCCCCTGTAGAGGCTGCAATTTATGCGAAAGAAAGAGGAATGAAGGTGATTGCTGTTACATCGCTTGATAATCAACGTGTGGTAGGGGAAAAGTACCCTGAGATTAAAAAACTCTCAGATATAGCTGATATAACCATAGATAACTGCGTCCCCTTAGAAGATGCACTTGTTCCCTTAGAAGGGTATGTGGAAAGGGTTTCAGCAGGAAGTACGATAGCGGCTATAACAATAGTACAACTTATAAATGCCCAGGTAGCTGGTGAGCTTGTAGAAAAAGGAGTTAATCTCCATATTTTCGTTTCTCCAAATGTCACTGAAATTCCTCCAACAACTAATCAAGATGTTTTTAAGAAATATGACGAAATAATAAATACACATAAAAATATCTTATAAAAGAAGGTGATGTTGATGGAGAGGTTTTTCCCTGTATCGGTATGGTATGGAGCCAAAAAAGCAAGAGCTCCTATGATTCTTCCAATAGAAGAGAAGGATATCCTTCAGATAAGGAAAGAATTAAAAGGAATAAAGTCTTTGGGGTTTAATGCCGTTAGATTTTGGTATGACTGGGCTACTGCAGAGCCAGAACCTAACAGGTGGAACTTTAAAGAGATCGATATCCTATTGTCTCTTACTGATGAGATAGGTATAAGGTCATTAGTTCAAGTGTATACGGATTCTGCGCCCAATTGGATAGAATCAGACTACCCTGACTCTCTCTTTGAAGATAGGGCAGGATTAAAGATCCATTCTCAAGCGTCTCCAGGATACTGTTCAGACCATCCAAAAGTAAGGGAACATATAACTGAGTATTTAAAGAGACTTGCCCAAGTAGTATCCTCTCATCCTTCTTTTTTTGCCTGGGATATCTGGTCAGAACCTCATATTGTTCAGTGGTCCTGGATCGATTTTATGTATAATCCATGGTTTTGTTATTGTGAAAATTCTAAGAAAAGATTTATAGAATGGTTAAAGAATAAATACAGAGATATAGAAGAATTAAATAATGTTTGGTATAGAAGGCATAGAGACTGGGAAGAGATAGTAATTCCAAGGTATACCTCATTATCAAGTTTTTCAGACCTTTTAGACTGGATTCAATTTAATATAGAAAAGATCGCTGAGGATTTAGAATGGAAAGTGAACTCAATAAAGTCTGTAGATAGAGAGCATATTGTATCTAGCCATGCTGCTATCTCTTGTATTTATAGCATTCCAGGTATCTCCTATGGATCTTCTGATGACTGGAGATTGGCAGAGAAGGTAGATGTCTGGGGGACATCTTTCTATCCCAAACATACAGGCCTTTGGATGCCTTTAAAGCCGCATCAAATGGGAATTGCCTTGGACGCAACTCGAAGTTCCTGTGATAGTAAAGGAAAACCATTCTGGATAGGGGAGCTTCAAACAGGACATGGAGTTACTGGAATGGACTTTTCTGTCCCTGTAAGTGAGAAAGATGTAGATAGATGGGCGTGGCTTGCCGTTTCTAGAGGAGCAACTGGGATTAATTATTATGCATGGTTTCCTATGAGCTGTGGCTATGAGGTATCAGGGTTTGGATTGACAAGACCTGATGGATCATATGAAGAAAGAACCTACTCTGCAGGGAAAGTGTCTAAGGTAATAACAGAAAATATGAATACATTTTTAGGAGTAAAGCCATTACCCGCTCAAGTCGCTATTCTTTATAATATAGAAGCATATAAACTTCTTGCTTGCTTAAGAGTTCAGGGGGCAGAATTAATAAGAAAGGATATGTTTGGTATATATAGAGCCCTAATGAAGAGAAATATACCTGTAGATTTCATTCATCTTTCCGACCTAAATTCAGAGAATCTAAAAAAGTATAAGGTAGTATTTGCTCCTTTTGCTATAAGTCTTCCAGAGGTGGTAAGTAATTCGCTAGAGGAATATATAAAAACCGGGGGAATCTTAGTTGCCGATGGAAGAATTGCCTGGACTAATGAAAAAGGACAGCTTATGGACAGAATTCCAGGTTTTTCCTTAAGCGAAGTCTTTGGATGTATTGAAGATTATATGACAGAAATAAAGGAACCTGTTGATATCGAAATAAAGAACTTCGGGAGGATAAAAGGGGGCAACTACCTTTCTGCTTATACTGTAACTTCAGGAGAGATAAAGGGAAAATATAGGGATATCCTAGTAGTAGTTGAAAATAACTATCTTAAAGGGAAAGCTATAATGGTAGGAACTCTATTAGGAATCCCTATTGAGTTAGGATACTTAGAGAATATAGATTTCATTCTAGAAATCGTAAGAGACGCTCAAGTATATCCCTACTTTGAAGTAAGGTGTAAATCATCAGATGTTGAGGTACGATGTAGTAGGAATGAGAGGGAGGGTATATTTTTTATATTTAATCATTCTAACACCTATCAAGGGTTAGAGATTAAATTCAAAAAAGAACTATTCTCATTTATCCCTAATAAAATTATTAGTCTAAAAGATAAAGAGATGCTTAATTTATCCATTGAAGGGGAGGAATTTACCATTCTCTGTGAAGTCTCTCCAGAGGAGACCAAGATTTTGAAGTTAGAGTAAAAATATACTTACTCTATTGAAGGGAGATGAGAGAGGAAAAACAAAGGCATTTATGAAAACTTAAGTGTTCAGTCAAGTTAACCTGAAAGGTAGCTTAGTGATAATGCTATTAGGTGTACTTTGAGAAGTTAGTACAGGAGTAGGGACTCCTAAAAATCTCTAAAAATCTAAAAAGGAGGAATTTTTATGAAGAGGTTTTTTATATCCATTTTGATTGTTTTTCTGCTACTTACCTCTATGGGTTTTGGTAGCACAAAACTTGTTTTTACAGTGCATTGGGCAGACTATCAGTTAGAGGGGATAAAGGATAAAGATGGGAATATAGTAGTTAAGGGATTGAAGCAGTATGTAGAAGAGTATATGAAGAGCCATCCTGATGTGGAAATTGAAGTAAGGTCTGTCGCCTTTGATGAATTATTAAAAAAGATAATCATAGACCATACTGGAGGTCTTCCAAGTGATATTTATGGTCTCTATTCTTTATGGGGGGTAGAATTAGTAAAGTCTGGAATATTAGACGAGCCACCAAAAGATATCCAAAATGCAGTCAGAATCCTCTTTGTAAAGCCAGCGGTAGATGGAGCGACCATTAACGGAAAAATCTGGGGGGTGCCTACAGAGATAGACAATTATGCTCTAGTTTATAACAAGAAACTATTGACAGAAGCAGGATTTAAAAAGTCACCTCAGAAGTGGGTAGACCTAGTAAATATGGCGCCAAAACTCACAAAAAAGAATCCTGATGGTTCTATAGCTCAATATGGTTTTGCATTTCTTGCCGGATGGGATTCTGCTGTAGTTCACCCATATCTAGCCTTACTATATAGTAATGGTGGAGAATTCCTCTCTAAAGACTTCAGAGAATGCCTATTAGATAGGAAAGAAGCCATAGAAGCCCTAGATGCGGAACTAGAGTTATTCAGAAAGGGTGCAACTAATACTGCCGCAAGTGTGTATAATTTTCCAAATGGGACTGTTGCGATGATGATTATGGCTCCATGGTACGAGACAGACTTGAAGCTCGGATTTAAGGATAAATATCAGGAAACAGTAGGCGTAGCACCAATCCCCTATCTTAAGAAGCCTGCTACCTGTGGATATACATGGTTTATTGGTGTAGATAGTGCCTCAAAGAATAAGAAACAGGCATGGGACTTTATCAGATGGATGACCATCCAAACTATGTCAAATGGTGCCACAAGAATGGGAGAACTTATGGCGAAAAATATCGGAGCTATTCCTCCAAGTAGAGTTAATCTTGATAAATTTCCTAATGAGCTTAACGATTTGTATACTCAAACCTTCGTACGAGAATTAGTTCATACTATTCAGGAACCAAATGTAGCTCAAGGACAGGAAATAAAGACCGCTTTAATGAGAGAAATAGTAGAAGCTTGGAATGGAAGAAAAACTGCAGAACAGGCATTAAAGGATGCAAAGAAGAAGATAGATGAAATACTTATGGAGAATTATTAAGGTGGTAGAGTATGCGAAAGAGTTTAGAGAATAGAGCTGGGGCGGGGTACTTTTTCCTCGCCCCAGCTATAATATTTTATCTAGTGTTCTTTCTGTTTCCTGTAGCTTTTTCTTTACTAACCTCCTTTAAAAGATGGAATATGTTAACTCCTTTTATAAATGCTCCTTTTATAGGCTTTAAAAATTTCTTAGATCTTTTAAGAGATGATTTATTTATTATGGCTCTAAGAAACACTCTTTTTTATGCTATTTTAACTGTAAGTATTACTCTTATATTGGCACTTTTCTATGCAGTAATAATAAATAAAGCGAGATTTTCAGTCCTTTGGAGATTTATATATTTTGCTCCCGTAGTAACTCCTCAAGTAGCAATAGCTACTATATGGGGCTATTTATATAATCCAAATAGTGGTTTATTAAATGCAATATTAAGAGCCATAGGATTAAAGGGGTTTAATTGGCTAACAGATCCTAATGTTGCTTTATTTTCTGTGATTCTTACCGCTGTTTGGGCAGGATTAGGCGGATCTATGTTAATCTTTACTGCAAGTCTAAACAATATTCCTCAAGAATATTATGATGCAGCAAATCTTGATGGGGCTACTGGATTTAAGGAGTTTTGGAATATTACTCTTCCCCTATTAAAGCCTACTTTTCTATTTTTAAGCGCCACCGGATTAATTTCTGCCTGGCAGATCTTTGATCTTCCTTATATACTTGGAAGAAATGCTCCTGCAAAGAGTGTAATAACTGTCTCCTGGTATACTTATGAGATAGCCTTTCAAGACCTAAAGATGGGGAAAGCCTCTGCAGGTGCATTTCTATTATTTATCGCCATCTTTATGATAACCCTCGTAATCCTTAGGCTTTTTGGAAAGGAAGGAATAGAAGGATATGAATAGGGACAGGAAAAAATTATTTTGGGAAACTTCTAGATATGCTGTAATAATATTTGGAGCTATCTGGATGATCTTACCTTTCTTTTGGCTTTTCTCTGCCTCCCTTATGACTCCTCAAGAACTTTTAGCTTTCCCTCCTAAAATTCTCCCCTTTCATCCTCAATGGCAAAATTATAAGGAGGTAGTAAAGAGAATACCTATATTACTGCATTATAAAAATAGTCTCATCGTTTCTCTCTCTGTAACTATAAGCGTTCTTCTGACATCATCCTTAGCAGGTTATTCATTTGCAAAACTAAAATTTCCAGGGAGAGAAGCCTTTTTTAGGTTTGTTCTCTCTACTATGATGTTTCCTGTATTTATCTTCCTTATTCCAGTTTACTATCTTATGAGATTATTTGGATGGCTTAATAATTATCTTTCCTTAATTACTCCGTTTATAGTAAGCGGTTATGGGATATTTCTTATAAGACAATTCATCTTAACAATCCCAGATGAACTCCTAGACTCAGCAAGAATCGATGGAGCAAGTGAGATTATAATATACTTTAGAATAATCGTTCCATTGCTAAAGCCTGCATTAGCAACATTGGCAATCCTTACTTTTATAGGACAATGGAATTCCTTTTTATGGCCTCTTATAATTACTACCTCTGCTCCTCAACTAACAACTCTCCCTGTAGGAATATCAAGACTCTCTCTGGCGTTTGCTACTACAGAGACTCAGCATCTGATTTTAGCGGCATTAGTTTTACAAGTCATCCCTACTGCAGCACTTTTCCTTTTCTTACAGCGATACTATATTAAGGGTTTTGTCCTTTCAGGATTTAGTGAATTATAAAATGAATTTATTTGTAGTGGATATCGGTGGAACAAACCTGAGAATTGCGGTCGTAAACAGTGAAGGAGACATTATAAGAAAGGAAAGATATGAAACTCCAAAGGATTTTATAGAGATATCTAAAATTATTGAGGAAAGATATATAAGTCTAAAGGAGGATTATCTTCTAAAAGAACTTATTGGTATTTCTATAGCAGGAGCAATAATAAAGGATAAAGTCTGGCTTCCAAATATCTCTAAAGATGGTTTCCCTCTGGGAACCCTTCTTTTTAATAGACTTAAAATCCCTATAAAAATATTGGACGATAGAATCTCAGGGGTTCTTGGAGAGTATTGGAAAGGGAAGGGAAGAGATAGAAATATAATATTATACTTTATTATTGGAACAGGTGTAGGATTAGGGATTTTAATAGACGGAAAGGTCGTTTATGGAAGAAATGGAGTCTCTGGCTCTCTAGGTTGGATTCCTCTTGGAAAAAGAAATTCCTATTCTTCAGAGATTGGAACTTTAGAATCCCAAATTGCGGGACCTGCTATCTTAAGAGAATATAATAGAATTTCAGATAAAAAATTAGCCAACACAGAAGAGGTTTTTGAATTATTTGAAAAGAAAGATGAAAATGCTATAAAGGTAATATCAAGAGTTGGAAGAATATTGGGAAAGACCCTTTCTTCTCTTTTAAATCTCTTTGACCCAGACATTATTATCTTATCAGGAAGTATTGGCCTTAGATGGCACACTTTTAAGTCCTGGGCTTATCCTGTAATAAATCTCTATATCTCACCTCTTATAAAAGATAATTTAGAGATTACTATTTCGGACCTAAAAGAAGACGCTCAGATCCTTGGAGTAACTTATATCCTCTTGGGAGAGAGAATGCCATAAGCAATATCCTAAAAAAAGGTGACGAGGGTGTAGGATTAGACTATTGAATATTTAAATCCTAAACGAAAGTAAAAAGGTCATTTTAATTGCAAAAGACTTCTTTAGTATGATTCTAGAAGTAAGCAAGAAAATCTGATAGTACTTACGGTTGTAGGTGTTTAACGGTGATTATAGACCAGGAGTCATAGGATTGTTGCAAAACTCATCTCCTACTGATATAATATCTTTATGAAAGAGAATGGGCGAATAGCTCAGCGGTTAGAGCACCTGCTTCACACGCAGGGGGTCACAGGTTCAAGTCCTGTTTCGCCCACCATAAATAAAATAAAGTGAAAGGAAAATATAAAGCTACGCTATAGTGCGTAGCTTCTATTGTAAATAGGAGAGAGATTATGGGATACATATTGGTAATCGATCAAGGGACTACGAATAGTAGAGCCATCATTTATAATGAAGTGGGTGAACAGGTAGGAAGTGGAAAGAGAGAGCTTCCTCAGATATTTCCTAAGCCTGGGTGGGTAGAGCAAGATCCAGATGAGATATGGTACACTACTCAAGAAGCTACTCTAGATGCGATAAAGGTATCTCAAATAGACCCTAAAGAGATCTTAGGAGTAGGAATTACAAATCAGAGGGAAACCACTATATTATGGGATAGAATTACAGGAAAACCTCTCTATAATGCCATAGTATGGCAGTGCAGAAGAAGTGCTGATATCTGTGGAGAATTAAAGGAGAAAGGATTCGAACCTGTGATAAGAAAAAAAACAGGACTCCTCTGTGATGCCTATTTCTCTAGCACTAAGATTACCTGGCTATTGAGAAATGTACCTCAGATAAAAGATGCAATTGATAATAACAGGGTATGTTTTGGAACAGTAGATAGCTGGATCCTTTGGAATCTTACTGGAGGGAAGATCCATGCTACTGATATTACTAATGCCTCTAGGACTATGCTCTTTAATATAAACACAAGTTTATGGGATGAAGAGCTCTTAGAGATATTTTCTATCCCTAAAGGTATTCTTCCTGAAGTAGTAGATTCCTCGGGAATAGTGGGCTATACTGAAAGTTTTCCCGAAAAGAACATTCCTATAGCAGGGATAGTTGGAGATCAACAGTCCGCTCTGATAGGGCAGTGTTGCTTTTCTTCAAATACACTAAAGGTTACCTATGGCACAGGCTGTTTCCTGTTAGACCCAGTAGACAATTTCTTACTTTCAGACAAAGGTATGCTTTCTACGGTAGCCTGGAGTATAGATAGAAAGACAAAATATGCAATAGAAGGAAGTGTATTTACTGGAGGGGCAGTAATACAATGGCTTAGAGATAATCTAGGGGTCATCCCTGACGCTGCAAGCTCTGAAGCCTTTGCTAGGGCAGTAGATGATACTGGGGGTATATACTTTGTTCCTGCATTATCTGGCTTAGGAGCTCCTTATTGGGACATGTATGCAAGGGGAATAATAATAGGAATTACAAGGGCAACTAGAAGAGAACATATAGTTAGAGCAGCTCTTGAGGGAATAGCTTATCAGATAAAGGACCTAGTTATTGCTATGGAAGAAACTACAAGAGAAAAGATAACAGAATTAAGGGTTGATGGAGGAGCAGCCAATAATAATTTTCTCTTGCAATTTCAGAGTGACCTTTTAGGCATCCCTGTAGTTAGGCCTAAAAATATAGAAACTACCTCCCTTGGGGCATTTATACTTACTTCTATAGGGATAGGAAATTTTAAAGACTTAGAAGAAGCCAAAATTGTTTGGAAGGTAGACAGGATTTTTAATCCAGAAGTGGATAGAGAAAAGATGGACTCTTTTTATAATAATTGGAAGGAGGCAGTAAATCGTAGTTTAAAATGGCTGAAGAGCTAGATATTATTATTATCGGTGGGGGAATTATAGGTACAGCTATAGCTAGAGAACTTTCTCAATATAAACTCGCTATAGCCCTTATAGAGAAAGAATCTGACGTAGGATGGGGAACTACAAAAGCAAATAGTGCCATTGTACATACAGGATATGATCCAAAACCAGGTAGCCTAATGGCTAAACTGAATGTTGAAGGAGCAAGGTTATTTCCATCTATCTGTGAAGAATTAGATGTGCCTTATAAAAAGATAGGATCATTAGTACTTACCCCTGATGAAGAAGGGTTTAAGAAACTAGAAGAATTAAAGGAAAGAGGTAAAATAAATGGTGTTACCAATCTTGAGATAATTACTCAAGAAAGACTCTTCGACCTAGAGCCTAACCTCTCAAAATATATAAAGGGAGCACTATGGATAAAAGATACTGCCATCACATCCCCAGTTGAACTTGCCATAGCGTTTAGGGAGAATGCTGAAAAAAATGGCGTAAAATTTATCTTTGACACCGAGGTAACTGGTTTCAAAGTAGAAGATAATAAGATAATAGAAGTGAAATCAGATGGGACGTCATTTAGAGCAAGATGGATAATAAATGCTGCTGGGGTATTCTCTGATAGAATAGCAGAGCTTGTCAATGACTATTCCTTTACTATTACTCCAGTAAAGGGAGAATATGCATTGTTTGACAAGGAGGTAGGAGACCTAGTAAATCGTATAATCTTTCCTCTCCCTACAGAAACAACAAAAGGCATACTTCTTACTCCTACTGTAGACGGGAATCTTTTGGTTGGCCCTAACGAACATATAACAAGTAAAGAGAACACTGAAGTTACTGAGGAAGGACTAGACGAAGTGCTTAGTTTTGCTAAAAAGGAGTGTCCAGCCTTGCCATTAGATATGGTCATTACTACCTTCGCTGGTTTAAGAGCTAAGGCTTTAGAAAGGGGAGACTTTGTGATAGAGTCATCTCAAGTAGTAAAAAATCTAATAAACGTAGGAGGAATCCAGTCTCCAGGACTAAGTTCAGCTCCAGCTATAGCTAGATATGTAGGAGAGATACTGAAAGAAGAGGGGCTAGAACTTTTCCCCAGATCAGATTTCAATCCTGAAAGGAAATCTATCCCAAGGTTTGCTAATCTTTCATGGGAAGAAAGAGAAGTCCTCATTAGTAAAGATCCAAATTATGGAGAACTCATCTGTAGATGTGAGCATGTAACATTGGGAGAAGTGATAGAAGCCATAAAACGGGGGGCAAATACTTTAGATGGAATAAAATTCAGGGTAAGAGCAGGTTCCGGTAGATGTCAAGGCGGATTTTGCGGACCTAGACTGATTCCATTATTAGCTCAGTTACTTGAGGTTCCAGTGGAGGAAATCACTAAAAAAGGTAAAGATTCACACTTAGTTGTAGGAGAGACGAAAGAATGAAGACTATTAGTACTGATATAGCAGTGATCGGAGGAGGACCAGCAGGATTAGCAGCAGCTATAAGGTCAGGAGAATTAGGGGCAAATGTCATTCTAGTAGAAAGGGATTTTGAGCTTGGAGGAATATTAAATCAATGTATACATACTGGCTTTGGATTAAGTTTACTTGGTGTAGAACTGACAGGTCCAGAATATGCAGAGAGATTTATTGAAAAAATTTACTCATTAAGCAATATAAAGGTCATGCTTTCAACAATGGTAATAGATGTCCAAGATAAAACCATCTATGGAGTAAATAGATATGATGGAGCCATAAGTATAAATGCCAAGGCAATAATACTATCTATGGGATGTAGAGAGAGAACAAGGGGAGCATTAAGAATTCCTGGAGAGAGACCTGCTGGAATCTATACCGCAGGCTCGGCACAGAGACTTATAAATATAGAAGGACTTATGCCAGGGAGAAGAGTTATTGTACTTGGCTCAGGAGACATAGGAATGATAATGGCAAGGAGGTTTGTTTTAGAAGGAGCAGAGGTTCTTGGTGTCTTAGAAAAACTACCTTATCCTGGAGGACTTACCAGGAATGTAGTGCAATGTCTAGAAGACTTTAATATACCTCTATTCCTTAATCATACTATAACAGAGATAAAAGGAAGATATAGGGTAGAGGGGATAGTAGCTATAGATCTCATAAACAAAAAGAAATTCTTTCTTGATGTAGATACTATTCTTCTTTCTGTTGGGCTTATTCCAGAGAATGAACTCTCTAGAAAAATGGGAATATTACTAGATCCAAGAACAGGAGGCCCTTCAGTTACTCAGGATCGAGAAACAAATCTTCCAGGTGTATTTGCCTGTGGTAATGTGCTACAAGTCCATGATTTGGTAGATGAGGTTACTAGAGAAAGTTATATAGCTGCTGAAGGAGCGATAAAGTATATATCTAGCGAAATGAGAGAAGGAAGAGCTATAGAGATAAAACCTGGGGAAAATGTAAGGTATGTAGTTCCACAAAAGGTTACGCTTCCTTTAGATAAACCCCCATATATATACTTCCGTCCCATAGAACCTATTGCAGATTGCGAGATAGTAGGGGAAAGTGACGGTAAGATATACTCCCTTGGAAAGATTGAATATGCCAGACCTGGAGAAATGGTAAAGCTTAGATTGAAGAAGGAAATACTAGACGGTGATTCTGATATAAAGATAAGTTTAGAAGGTGAAAGACTGTGAAGATTCTTACCTGTATAGTATGCCCTGTAGGCTGTAAGATAAAAATAGATGAAAACGGGAATATCAACGGAGCAAGATGCGAGAGAGGAATAAACTTTGTAAAGAGAGAGTTACTAAGTCCACAGAGGATACTTACTACTACTGTGAAGATAGAAAACGGAATAGTAAAGGTATTGCCTGTAAAATCTTCAATCCCTATTTCTAAAGAGAGATTAAAAGAAATAGTAAAAGAAGTCTCAAGGGTCTCTGTAAAAGCACCAATACGTATAGGAGATACCATCTATGAAATAGACGGTATTAAGATTATAGCTACAAGGAGTGTTGAGAAGAAAAATATCAACTAAACTCTTAGGTCCTTAGGTAATTAAAAGCTGTTTCTATCAAATATATAATACCTAAGGACCTTTTCAATTTAACTAATATTCCTATAGATACTTGTCTAGGTCATCTAACTTAAGATTATCGAGAAATTGGCGGAACTCTTGATCTTCTTCGCTATTTTCTTGGACATTCTGGCTAGGGATAAATGCCTCTTGAGCCACTTTCTCCTCTACAAAGATAGGAGAATTAGTTCTTACAGCTAGAGCAATGGCATCACTAGGTCTAGCATCTATATTATATACCTTACCATCATTGAGTAACTCTATATTAGCATAGTACACGCCATCATGTAGATCTACTATAGACACATTTTTTATACTAATATTCAGCTCTTTTAAGATGCTTACCATAAGGTCATGTGTAAGTGGCCTAGGAGCAATAGTCTGTTGTATCTGCATCGCTATTGACTGTGCCTCGGGAAGTCCTATATAGATTGGCATAAAATTCTCTTCCTTTGCATCTGTTAAGATAATCACAGGGGACATAGAATTTATATCCATCCCAACTGCCTTTATCTTTACTTCTATCATACAAATCACCTCTACTCTATTACACTACATAGTGTAACAGAAAAATTTCAAAATATCAAATCTTTATGTCTACCCACTCCTTTTCTGCCCGGAATAGTTCATCAACCATCTTCTGTATATCTCTAGGCTCTAGAATACTCGCTGTTAATGGATCAAGCATTACTGCTTGAGCTGCTTTATGAGCATCCTTCTCTAGTGCAGCTATTACAGTTAATTCCTGTAAGTTTATATTGGTCCTATTTAACCCTGCACACTGAGGAGGTAGATCCCCCACAAAGCAAGGATGTATTCCAGTTTTATCTACTAGGCATGGAACTTCTACACAACAATCTTTAGGAAGGTTCGTGATAAGATTATCATTATTTACATTCCCATTTATTCTGCAAGGTATACCCGTTTCCATAGAGTATATAATGTTTGAAGCATACTCATGAGACCTCTCTATTATTATGGATTCTTCTCCAGATATTTCTCTCTTTATCTTCTCATAATGTGGCTGCCATCCATTCTTGCATATCTCAAGATAATCCCATCTCTGGGGTATAAGTTCTTTTACTCTCTGAGTATTTCTCCTAAAGTATGGGACATATTCAGACATATGGTGGGTAGATTCTGTAACAAAATAATCAAAGTGCTTCATAATTTCAAATCTTACAGCATCCTTCATATAGATTTCAGGATCTTCCATAGCCTTCCATAATCTTGGGTATAAGTCTTCTCCATCTAGAGAAAATTCTAGAAACCATGCCATATGATTTATCCCTGCTACCCAATAAGAGACCTTTTCTGGATCAACGCCAACATAGCTTGCCAATTGCGTAGCTGTCCCTTGGACACTATGACATAGTCCAACATTTTTGATCTTTGTTGCCTTATTCATTGCCCAACAGTTTATAGCCATAGGGTTACTATAATTTATGAATAACGCATTAGGACATAATTCACTCATATCCTTGGCTATATCCAGAACAACGGGGATGGTCCTTAATCCTCTAAAAACTCCACCAGGGCCTATCGTATCTCCTACTGTCTGGTCTATCCCATACCTTCTTGGAATTTCGCAATCTTTATCAAACATTTCTAGCCCACCAACCTGAATCATATTTATAACATAATCTGCTCCATCGAGGGCTTCTCTCCTATCCAAGGTGGCAGTAACCTTTGCATTACAGTTCATCTTCTCTATTAACTTCTTAGTCAAAGCATAAATAAGATCTAGCCTCTCTCTGTTTATGTCCATAAGAGCTATCTCACTATTACTTAGTTCTGGATAGGACAATATATCCATTATGAGCCTTTTAGCAAAAACTACACTCCCTGCACCAATAAAAATAATCTTAGCCATACCTTAGGACCTCCTTATTAATCTAATAAAATCTCTTGCCTCTGGTTCACTACTAAACCACGCAGAAATAAGTAATCCTTTATTTGGTATCTCTTCTAGGATCTTAGAAACATCTCTCTTATCATCAAAAGATTGTAAGACTAACAGTTTGTTATGTGAAAGGATCTTCTTATACATAGGAAACCATTTTGGAGAATCACACTGTGGATTACCTTCTCCAGGAACCCACTGGATTCCATCTAGTTCAGGAATATCTAAGAGTATATCAAGATGGGGGATCTCACCTGGTCCATCTAAATGATAGATACTGTAATCTAGCCCATTACACTGTTTTTCTAATTGAGGAGCTACAAATTTTTCAAACATCCTAGGAGATATCATATAGGAAAAGTCACACTGTAATGGATACCATCTCCTAGGACACCAAATACCCATCCAAGCTGAAGTCCCTTCTTGTGTGTCTTTTATAATATTATAAAGCTCATCATAAACTTTAAACCATGCATTTAAAATCTTATCATTCATATACAATACCTTCTCTGGCTCTTCTAACAAATCTAAAAGGAGATTTTGGGCCCCTCTAAAAGAGGCTAAGACATCAAGGACTCCTCCAATATCGGTATGACCTATAATAAACTTATTCTTTCCCTTTTCTACAGATAATTTAGCTATATACTTTGTATATTGCCACCATTCGTTATTCTCTTTAAACTCAAGTCTTTCTACCTCTTCCCATGGGAGAGGATATTCAAACCAGGCAGTATCAGTATTCCCATCAAACTTCAGGAATCCTGTAAAATAAGAAGCTAAAGAGCCTGGACCTAAATTTAGCCAGAGATTTGGAAATGCCTCTCCTCCAAAATATATCTCTTTACATCTTTCTTCGAAGAGCTCTATATATCTTTCTGGACAGCATTTGTATCTAAGAAATCCCCACCCATCGATTCCTTCAAAATTCTTTATATCTTCTTTAGGGCTTCCTACTTGAAGCAAAGGATAATCTAGTGATTTATCCCACCAAGCTTTATATATCTCTTTTACCCTATCCCAATCTTCTCTATATAACACCTATACCTCCAATTCATCTTGTATGATAAAATTAGACTAAGGTTCTATTATTTTAATTATAAATATTTTTAGAGGTGATTACAATAATGACTAAAATAAAACTCATTGCCTTTGATTTTGACGGAACAATACTTGAAGAAGGGTTAGTTATACCAGAAGAGACAAGGATACTATTAGAAGAGATAGTTGATCTTGGAATAAAAATCTCTACTGCTAGTGGAAGAAAGTTAGAGGAACAATATATGATCCTACAGAAGAATAGTATGGGAGATTCAAAAGGATGGCCACATTTCCTCGTTGTAGATGAATCGAAGATATACATTCTAAATAACGGAGGTTATGAACCGTTTAGTGTTTGGAATGAATTTGTTCATCAGGGATGGATAAAGGTATATCCAGAAGCAAGGGCTATAGCGATAGAAGAATTTGAAAGGTTAAAGAGGGATGGAATTAATGCTAAGTTACATATAATAGATCAAGAGGCGATAGAAAGAAATCTAGTAGGAATAAGATTCGACGAGGTGGAATATGCCAGAGCATTTGAAGAGTATCTAGCAAGAAAACTTCAAAATAATAAGCACGGTCTATGGTGTAATAGAAATTATAGACTAGTACAAATATTACCTAAGAGTGCAGGGAAGGGAATAACTATTTATGGTTTATCGAGATACCTTGACATACATCCAGAAGAGGTCCTTGTTATTGGAGATGCTGGGAATGACCTAGATATGCTTAATGGCAGGTTTGGCTTTTATTCTGCTGCAGTATCAAACGCAGAACCTAGGGTAATAGACGTTGTAAGAGGAAATAGAGGATATATAGCTTCACAGCCAATAAGTAAAGGTGTAACGGAGATAATAAGAAATATAATCTGGGATAAAATATAAAGCTCAGCAAAGTATTGACTAATTTATAAAATAGTTTATAATAATTACTGTGTTCCTCGGTAGCTCAACAGGCAGAGCGGCCGGCTGTTAACCGGTTGGTTGTAGGTTCGAGTCCTACCCGGGGAGCCATTTTTTATGGTTGTTTCAAAAATATCCTTAGAGCTAAAAAGTCTAATAAAGGTTTGAAAAAATTTTACTTTACATAAGATACATTATCCGACGTTAAACATCTTTCATCTTAACTCAAACTTTATATCAATAGGACCAGCAGTATAAACATCTTTATTACTCTTAACTACCACCAAGGTGCTTCCTACCTTTGAATATAACACCTTAATTCTTACAGCAAGATTCAGTATAGTCTCATATGAGACATTTCCCACAGAACCAGTAATAGGGTTTGGCAACATACCTCTTCTTATTGCTTCTTTCCTTACCTGGTCTACGAGAAGGTTTATTTCATCTATAACCTTATCCCTAGGAAGCTTTGATGATATAAATCTGAAGGCTATTACTTCATTTCTATGGAATATCAATTTACTTCTCATAGACTCTATAACAACTCTTACCTCTTCTCCAGTCAAGGTGTTATCGGCTATTCTTATTCTAATCAATCTCTGTGAATCATTTAATAATGACCTCACAGCCACTTCTACATCCTTAGGATTATAAATGACTAAAGAATCAACCTTAGGAAGAAGTTCATTAATCTGGTCATACCTTGATTTTATAATCTCTTCCGATTTTTTGATAAGGTCTTGAATAACCTCTTTAGCATCTTCCTCATTTTTAGGACCATTTATAGTCTCAGATACCACTACCTCACCACCTTGGAATAATATACGCTGACGTCTAAGGAGTGCTAATTTATCCTCTTTATCCTTAATATCCTTCCTTAGTTTTTCTTCCTGGTTTCTATAAGAGTTTATCTGTTCTTTATATCCTTCTAGTTCTTCTCTGCTTTCGTCTAACTGTTGTGATAAAAGTTTTCTCTGAACATCTAATCTTTCTATCTCTTTCTCGTCATTTTCTAATCTTAACTTTAGGTCTCTCATCTCTTTCTCTAAGGATGACCTTTCCTCGTTAAGTTTAGATATCTTGGACTCTAACTCATTTCTCTGAGTTTCTAATTCTTTTAACTTTTCTTCACTCTTTTTGAACGCTAATTCTCTATCATTTAATTGCTTCTCCAAAAAGTTCCTTTGCTTTTCCAATTGAGTTACCTTATTACTCTGAGTCTTGATAGTTTCTTTAAGCTTATCTTGATATGCTAATGCAGCTGCTAATTCACTGGCTCTAATATTAAGCTCAGATTTGGTAGAATTCAACTGCTCAGTTAGAATATTAATCGACTGTTGTAGCTCAGCTTTATTCTCCAAAACCCCTCTCATTTCTCTAGATACACTCACTAGCACAAAGATTGTAACAGTAGTGATAACCATCCCTGTTATAATGGTAATAATCATAGAGGTATAATAAGGTCTTATTCCTATAATTGATACCCTTTTCTTCCCTACTCTTCTTCCAACATAGTTTCCAATAAATGCAATAGCTCCACTTATAATAATTAAAAAACCTATAAGTCTCCAATCAAGACTATTCATAGGAGTTCCTTCCCTATAAGATTAGCTATCTTTTCACTTGCTCCCCGATGAAACTCTATTTTTTGCAATTTCTCTCTCATATAAGATAGTCTCTTTCTATCTGTTATTAAACCTAAGATTGCTTGAGCTATTATCTCTGGACTTAATTCTCCTATTAATTCCTCGGTAATCTTCTCTCTTGAGATTATATTGGGAAGAGCTATAAACTTAATCCGAGAAATAACCTTATATACTAAACCTCGTTTTATTTCCCTTCCTATTATGGGGATTCTGCCTATCCATTCTATAATTCCTTCTAAAGGTACATATCCTGCCCACTGCAGAGGAAAGAGAGTAAGCTGAGGGATTCTTAACATAGCCAATTGGAGCGTGTTTGTCCCGGGTATATTTACAGCCAATTGGACACTCTCTGCCCATTTCCAATTTTCTCCATCCTCTAGATAGAATATGTGGCCAGAGCCAGAGATAATTCTGTCTTTCATTATTTCATAATAAGTAGGAGCACATTCTTTTAATTCATCTATAGAAATAAATGGAGATATTATGAATTTAATGATACTATTAGTAAAATTACTTAATATGTCAGCCGTCTCTAGCATTAAAGGAAATATTACCTCTAATATGTTAGGCCTACTCCCAGGTAAAAATGCAATATCTGAACCTTCCCCTCCTTCTAAGGTCTCAGAAGGTATACTATCTGCCACTAAATTCCCTACATATATAACCTTAGCTTCTTTTCTAAGATAGACATTCTCATTACCCAAAAGGACTCTATCTACCCATTTATTTATATGAACCATACCATCTGAATATATAAAGAGTTTAGAATTTAATCTAATTTTCAATAGAGTTCCCCAATAAGGGTCTCCTCCTAATTGAAGAATAAGTCTTCTTTTATCCTCTATAAGGGGATTTAAGAAAAATTTTAATATCTCTTTCCTATCTATTACCATTGAAAACAATCCTGTCTCTTTTAATACCCTAGATTCTGTTCCACTTGCATATTGACAAGGAAGGAGTACCGCAATAAGGTCTATCTCTGGATAAAGTTTCCTTATATTTCTAGCTAAAGGAATAAACCATCCTCCCACTTCTCCTGGACTATTAGTAAGCATTATTAGCTTACTCAATGCAATCCAGCTCCTTGAGGATATAATCTACTGCTCTCTTAGTAGCCCCTTTCTCTCCTAGAACTTCCCTTATAGAAGCTAACTCTTCTTTAATCTTTCTCCTCTCCTCTTGATTCTCAATTAAGGTTCTGATAGCTCCTCTCAATTTTTCTGGCTTTGCATCATTTTGAATGAGCTCCTTTATTACTGGTCTACCTAATAAGATATTTGGCATAGTAGCATATGGATAATGAATAATCCTCTTTGCTATCATCCAAGAAAGCCAAGAAAGTTTATAGAGGGCTATAGAAGGAACCTCCAAGATAGCAGCCTCTAAAACAGCTGTCCCAGAAGCCATTACTAAGAGACTAGAAGCATTCATGTAATCATATCTATTATCCCTTATTATAGGGATATATAGATGATATCTCTCTAGGATCTTCATAATCCATTTATAAGTAAAATCAGAGGCACTAGCTACATAAAAATAGGCTTCCTTATTAATCATAGGTAAGATTGCCTCAAGCATAATAGGCAGTAAAACTCGAACCTCTTGGTATCTACTTCCAGGGAATAAACCTATTAACGGTAAATCGTCTTTAATTCCCAAGTTTTTTCTTATCTTCTCAGGTGTCATAGAAGGAGCTACTACATCCAAAATAGGGTGGCCAACAAAATACACATCTACACCACTCTGACGGTATACATCTAATTCTTTAAGAAATACGGCTATAACCTTTATACCTAATTTCTTTACATCTTCTGCTATCTTCTTACCCCATAACCATACCTGAGGGGAAAAATAATAGAACATAGGGATATTAAGTCCTTTCTTCTTTATAAACCTCGCCACTTCCATATTGAATCCCTGATTATCAATGAAGATAATGCCATCAAATTGTTCTTTTGTTAAGATATCTTTTACCTTCCTATAAAGAGAAAACCATCTGGGCAGAAATCTTAATGGTTCTAGAAATCCCACTGAACCATACCTTGTAGATTCACCCCACAGCTTAACTCCTTTTCTCTTCATATACTCTCCCCCTATTCCATATAAGGAGACACCAACCTTATATCTATTATTTAAGAGTTCAGATGCTAATGATGCCCCTTGAACATCTCCTGAAACCTCTCCTGCCAAGATGACAAGTTTCACATATTTTCTAGGAAGGTTTGAACGTCCCATTGAAGAGCCTCTCTAGCTGCCTTCATTATTCCTCTCTTGCTACTTTTTATAAATTGGACGACCTCTTCTATCTCAGGAATATCACTAAGCTCTTCCTCTAAAATAGTGAGAGCTTTTTGCCTATTGGGATGCGAAAAGTATAATAATCTAAACGCCCTCTGAATAAGATTTCTGACCTCAGGGGGATACCCTGCTCTTCTTAGACCAACTATATTTATTCCATAAGCCCTAGCAGGATGACCATCGACTAATGAAAAAGGAATAGCATCTTGCACTACCTTTGAGCAGGCTCCTATCATTGCTAGCCTACCTATTCTTACAAACTGATGAACTCCTACTAAACCGCCTATAACTGCCTTATCTAGAACCTCTACATATCCAGCAAGATTAGTAGAATTAGCCAAAGTGATACCGTTACCAATCTTACAGTTATGAGCTATATGTGAGTAAGCCATAAAAAAATTATTATCTCCTATTATGGTAGCCTTATCCTTTCCCGTTGCTCTATGGACCGTTACATTCTCTCTAAATATATTATTACTCCCTATTATAACAAAACTTCTCTCTCCCCCATATCTAATATCCTGAGGTGGGGCTCCTATAGAGCAACCACTATATAACTCACATTTACCTCCTATAGTAACCCAAGGACCTATTACACAGTTAGCATCTATCTTTGTATTATTTCCAATTACTGTACTGTGTTTTATAACTACGTAAGGGCCTATTTCTACATCATTACCTAGTTTTACTGATTCATCTATTATTGCCGTCGGATGTATGTAAGTCACGGACAAATTCCTCCTTATAAAGGCCTATAAGTAATTCTCCTTCTGCTATAAGCTGACTCTCTACATATGTATTACATCTCAACCTACAGAAATTAGCCTTCTTCTGTATCAATTCTGCCTCTATAACCATCTGATCTCCTGGTTTTACCATTCTCCTAAATCTCACTTTATCTACTCCTATCAGTATCGCAATCTCATTTTTATCCCTTGCATCTTCAAGTAATATAATTCCTCCTACTTGAGCCATAGCCTCAATGATTATTACTCCTGGCACAATGGGAAGTTCAGGAAAATGGCCTACAAAATAAGGTTCATTAAAGGTCACATTTTTTATTCCTTTTACCCTTTTTCCACTTTCATATTCTACTATTTTATCTACCAAAAGGAACGGATAACGATGGGGGAGTATCTTTAGAAGATTATATATATTCAATTCAGATAATTCTTTCTTTACCATTTACCACCTCTTTAATTCTTTTTACCAACTCTATATGGAGATTATGTCCACCCTTCACTGCTATTACTGTAGCATTAATTCTTGCTCCTAAGAGGTAAAGGTCTCCTATAAGGTCAAGTAGTTTATGCCTTACCAACTCATTATGATATCGCAATGGGACAGAGTATCCATTGCTTCCTATTACTATAGAATTATCAGAGCTACCTCCTTTAGCTAAACCTGAAGCGAGTAATACTTCTATTTCCTCTTCAAAACCAAAGGTTCTAGCGGGAGCGATCTCATTTTTGTAAGCAGTGCTACTATGCTTATAGAGAAACCACTGCTTACCTATATAGGGAAACTCCACAGTATAATAAATAGAAAGAGTAGAATTAGGAATAGCTATAATGCCCTTTTCACCGTTCAATATCCATATGGGTTCAGGGAGATCTATAGTCTTCCTTTCTCTATCTAGATATTCTATTCCGGCTTCCTCTATCTTTTCTACAAAAACCTTAGCACTCCCATCGCAAGAAGGAATTTCTTGCCCTTCTACTAATATCTCTGCATTATCTATTTCCATTCCGTTAAGGGTAGAAAGGATATGTTCTACTGTATAAATAGAATGCCCATTAGAACCAAGTATAGTGCCCCTATTAGTGGAAGTAACCAACTCTACTCGAGCCTTTATAACCTCCTTATTTTTAAAGTTAAATACAATTCCACTATCAGCATCAGCAGGAGAGATTGTAATCTCACTTTCCTTACCTGTATGAAGACCTATACCCGTAATCCTTACAGCCCTTTTAAGGGTTGTCTGCCTCATCTTTTTTTAATCTCCTTATTAACTCTGGAAGTCTCAATAAAGCTGACTGCGCTTTCAGCCACTCTCTATGCGGTCTAGCAGGAGTCCCAGATATTATAGACCTTGGGGGGATATCCCCTATTATCCCTGTTTGAGCCATAGCAATAGTTTCTTCTCCAACTTTTATATGGTCAGCTATCCCAACCTGCCCTCCAAACATACATCTATCCTCTATTTCAACGCTTCCAGCTATTCCTGTCTGACCAGCTATTGCTACATCTTCTCCTATCGTTACATTATGGGCTATAAGAACCAAGCTATCAATCTTTGTTCCCCTTTTTATAATAGTAGACCCTAGAGTAGCTTTATCTACTACACTGTTAGCACCAATTTCTACATCATCCTCTATAACAACATTTCCAAGATGTGGAATACGAATATAATGATTCCCATCCTTGTAAAATCCAAAACCCTCCTTACCTATTACTGAACCAGCATGAATTTTTACCCTCTTACCTATAGTAGTATTGTCTTCTATTATTACATTATAACCTATTAAAGATTTCTCTCCAATAACTACATTATCTCCAATCTTCGACCCAGCCATAATTACTACTTCTTCACTCAGGATCACATTATTTCCTATTACTACGTATGGGCCCACGTAGCAACTAAAAGGGATAGAAGTATTCTCTCCTACTATAGCGGTTTTATGTACACCTTTATACTCCTTTTTCTTTTCAAACAACCCAAGTAATCTTGGCATTGCTGCCCTAGGGTCTTTTACCCAAATATATGGTTTCCCTGTAGTTAATCCTTCCTTTAGAACGATAGCACAGGCATCTCCCTTTTCTGCTATCTCTAAAAAATCTTCTGTAAGTATTATACATATATCTGTCTTTTTTGCCAGATTAGGAGTATTGACTCCCAATACTTCAAGATCTGGAGGACCAAAGAGTTGCCCATTTATCTCTTTAGCTATATCTTCTAAACTATATCTCATTTCCTGATAGCCTTTATTACATCGTCAGTAATATCAATTCCTCCATAAATGATAGAATCCTTCTTTAACACTATGTCAATACCTTTAGCCTTAGCAATATTCTTTGTTGCCTGTTCAATATCATTAAGCATGGGAGAAAGAAGGTCCTGCCATTTCTTTGCTACAGCAGCGTTCAACTTCGCCTCATAATCAGCTTTAATTTGCTGTGCCTCATTAGCGCTTTTATCCTTTATTGCTGCATCTAACTGTTTCTGATAATCGTCTTTGGTTTTTAAAGCAAAACTATTAAGCGCACTCCTAGCTTTATCTATGTCAGGATGTGCCTCTAAAGCCTTATTTATATCCACATATCCTATCTTAAATGTATCTAAAGCAAATCCACTTCTAGGTAAATTTAATATCCAAAAAGAGATACCTAAAACACCAATAACTGAAATCAAAATTATTATAGATTTTATCTTCATCTAACAATCTCACTCCTATCTCTAGAATTTTTCTCCTATACTAAAATAGAATCTTCCTTGCCAATCTGTACTACCCCAACCATAATCCATTCTTATAACCCCCATAGGAGGAACCATTACTCTTAGCCCTAATCCTATTCCCATTTTAAGGTCAGCAGGAGCTACTGTTTCATTATTATCCCATCCATTTCCTAAATCCCAAAATATAACCCCAGTCAGATTCTGATCATATTTCCATCTATATTCAAAGCTTATCAACTCCGTAATATCAGCCTTTTTCCAATTTTCAGGTAATCCCCTTATAGAATTAAAACCTCCCACGGTATACTTTTCTATATAGGGAATACTTCCTAGTCCTACCCCCCACATATAATTTACTGCCAAAATTTCATCCTTGGATATAGGTTCATACCAACGCAAATCTGCATTTAATTTGGTGAAGTTAAAGTTACCTCCTAAAACACCTCCACCTTCTTCTATACTAACAGTGTGATAGACTCCATTCTGTGGGCTAAAGATAATGTCTCTAGTATCTTTAGATGCACCTAAGGTCACTGAATTTGATTCTCCTGAGCTTATGAAATCCGGTAGGATATATCCCTCTTTGGGTTGATATTGAAAGTTATTGAAAGAAATTCCCACTATCCCATACAGATTATTTCCTACCAACTTATTGATGTTTACCTCAAAGCTTTTCACATCCTCATTATAACTTACCGACTCATCATTTATTGTCTCAGTATAACTTCCCTTCTTCCATACAATATTACTATTTAATGTGGTATTAGTATTAGCTAAATAGGGTTCTGTATAGCTTAATGAGAGACCTTCTGTAGATAGGCTTAAACCAAGATTTAGAGATAACCCAAGTTTTCTCCCAGTTCCTAGAAGGTTGGAGTCACTTAATCCAAATGATATAGAAAACCCTTCAGAAGTAGAATAAGTAAGAGAACCACTAAGTTGGCCCGTAGGCTGTTCAACTACATTTACTACTAATATCACCTCTCCAGGAATTTCGGCATTTTTAAGACTTACACTGAGGTCAGAAAAATAACCCAGGTTATATATCTTCTGGAGGTCTTTTTGTAGTGCATTTACATTCAATACGTCTCCAGGCTTTATGTTCATTTCTCTTAAAATGACATAATCCTTTGTCTTTTGGTTACCCTTTACCTCTATACTAGCAATCTTTCCTTCTCCTATCTCAAAAGTTAGAACCCCTTTACTATCTACTGACGCGTTGAGAACTATAGCTGCCACATAACCCTTTTCTTTGTAGATATCTTGAATCTTTATGGCGATCTCTTTTAAAAGATTAGTAGAAACGACCCTACCTTTATATATATCTAATTCTTGACTAAGAATCGATGAGTTTATTACTGAGTTTCCAATAAAGTTAAATCCTGAAACTACAGGACCCTCTGTGATAATTATGGTCAATACTCCATCGCTAGACATATTAAATTGGAAATTAGCTGCTGCATATCCTCTTTCTCTGTACAGCCTTGCTATATTCTCTATGTCCTTCTTTAAGGTATTAAGATTTAGAACCTCCCCCTCCTTTAATGTTATTAGATTTCTTATTTCGTCCAGTTTTACCTCTTTATTACCAGTTAACTCTATTGATTTTATTACCGGATTTTCCTTTACATTTACTATTAATATATACTTATTCTCTTCTACTTTGACATTTCCATCTACGTTAGAAAACCATCCGGTATCTAAAAGTCTCTGTAGACCAGCCTTTAGAGCATCTTTATCTATCTCATCACCAACATTTAAGATCTTAAGAATCTCGTCCTTACTTATATTCACATTCCCTAGAATATCGATCTTAGTAATATGAACCTTATCCTGTGATAGTGCTAATGGCACAACCATAAAGATCAACATTACTATCCCTATACCTATTACTAGTGACTTCTTAAGCAAGTTACACCTCCTACTACGTTTTGTAATGAGTATATGCAATTTCTATTCCTAAGGTTCGAAGAAAATCTTAGCCCCTATAGCTGTAAGCTTCCTATCAATACACTCGTATCCACGTTCTATATGTTCTATCCCGGATATCTCTGTAACCCCCTCTGCATTAAGCCCTGCCAAGATAAGAGCAGCACCAGCCCTTAGGTCGCCTGCTATAACACTAGCCCCAGAATATTTTTTGATTCCTACTATAACTAGAGTATTACCTTGTACCTTCATATTTCCACCCATCCTAATTAACTCGTCAACAAATCCAAACCGACGATCGAATATAGTCTCTGTTATTACACTTGTTCCCCTTGCCACTCCTAATAGGCTAGCAAAAAGAGCCTGCATATCAGTAGGAAAACCAGGATAAGGAGCGGTAGTAATATCACAGGCTTTACATATCCCTTTAGATATAATTGTTATATTATCCCCTTCTATCTCTATTTTATGTCCCATCTCCTCCAATTTTCCAATAACTGCTCCAAGGTGTTCCCTTTTAGCCTTCTTAATAGTAACCTCACCACCAGAGATCGCACCAACTGCTAAAAACGTACCCGCTTCTATCCTATCTGGGATAATAGTGTACTCTACAGGAGAGAGAGAGTCTACCCCTTCTATCTCTATTTTATCTGTTCCAGCCCCCCTTATCTTTGCGCCCATTATATTTAACATATCTGCTAGATCTACAACCTCTGGTTCTTTCGCTGCATTAATAATCTCAGTCTTGCCTTTAGCTAATACTGATGCCATTATTATATTTTCAGTCCCAGTAACCGTTGGTAGATCTAGATATATAGAGGCACCCTTTAGGTTCCTACATTCTAGCTCCACATATCCATGTTCGGTAGACACCTTCGCTCCAAGAGCCTGAAAGCCCTTTAAATGTAAGTCGACAGGCCTTGAACCTATCTGGCATCCTCCAGGTAATGGAATTCTTACCTTTCCTAGTCTGGCAAGAAGAGGTCCAGCAACAAGAAAAGATGCCCGCATCTGCTTTACCTGTTCTTCAGGTGGATCTACTGGTAACAAGTTCTTTATAGTGATTTGGAGAGTAGCGTCTCTAAATTCTATCTTTGCTCCAAGGCTTTCCAACATACTCATCATAGTATGGACATCCTTCAAGTTTGGAATATTATGAATTGTATTAGTTCCATCTGTAAGTAGCGTTGCTGCCATTATAGGTAAAGCAGCATTTTTAGCTCCAGTGATCTCTACTTCTCCTTTTAATTTGATTCCACCCTCTATCTTTAATCTCATCACTATCTCCTTATCTTATGTCTTGAGACTTCTAATTGCACAGTAGCCTTTCTTATCGCTATATGAGTCTGCAAAAGCTCCTTATCTTCTAATTTAGAATGAAGCCTTTCCGTAGATTTTTGCAAGACATCTCTAACGGTGCTGTCATCAATCTCATCTGCACTTTGAGCCGATGAAGTAAGTATTATGACTCTATTCTTATTAATCTCAGAAAATCCACCATCTATAGCATAATAATATTCCTGGTTGTTATTCTTAATCTTTAATTCTCCTATGCTTAAAGCTGATATCATAGCTGCATGATTCGGTAACACACCAAAATACCCATCCTGTCCCGGGATAACTAAGCTGTCTGCCTCCCCATTATAGATTAATTTTTCCGGTGTAGCCAAAGTCACTGTTAGCTTCACTTTAGCCTCCTTGCCTTTTCCTTAACCTCGTCAATATTCCCTACCATATAAAATGCTTGCTCAGGAAGCTCATCTAGATTTCCACTTATCAACTCTTCAAAGCTTTCTATAGTTTCATCTAAGGAAAGGTATTTCCCTGGGATTCCAGTAAATGGTTCTGCTACAAACATCGGTTGTGATAGAAACCTCTGGATACGTCTAGCCCTTGCTACTATACTTTTCTCTTCATCAGACAACTCCTCCACCCCAAGGATAGCTATTATGTCCTTAAGCCTATTATAATGTTCTATAATTCTCTGTACCTCTCTAGCTACCTTGTAATGTCTTTCACCAACATAGTATGGACTTAGAAGACGGGAAGAAGAATTTAGTGGATCCATAGCCGGATATATCCCCATCTCAGCAATCTCTCTAGATAACATTATAGTAGCATCAAGATGGGCAAAAGTAGTAGCAGGAGCAGGATCAGTAGGGTCATCTGCTGGAACATACACTGCTTGAACAGAGGTTATAGAACCCTTTGTTGTAGAGACAATTCTCTCTTCTATCTCTCCAACTTCTGTGGCAAGGGTAGGCTGATAACCTACTGCCGATGGTAACCTTCCAAGAAGTGCAGATACTTCGCTTCCAGCTTGTATAAATCTAAATATGTTATCTATAAAGAGTAAGACCTCACTAGATTTCCTCTCCCTAAAGTATTCTGCTACTGTAAGAGCAGTGTGAGGGATCCTAAATCTAACCCCAGGAGGCTCATCCATCTGTCCAAATATCAGTACTGCATTCTTTATTACTCCTGAGCGTTGCATCTCTAACCAAAGGTCATTACCTTCTCTCGTCCTTTCTCCTACTCCGGCAAAGACAGAGATACCCCCGTGTTTTACCGCTACATTATGTATAAGTTCCATAATAAGCACAGTCTTTCCAACACCGGCTCCTCCGAATAGACCTATCTTTCCTCCTCTCGGATATGGTGCAATAAGATCTATAGCCTTTATTCCAGTTTCAAAGACCTTATTCGGAGGAATAACCCTCTCAAAAGGTGGAGGTTCAGTATAGATACTCCATTTCTCTTCCGCTTCTATCTCCCCAAGGCTATCTATCGGCTCGCCAAATATATTCAAAATTCTTCCTAATAATTTATCCCCAACAGGAATTCTAACCGGTTCATTTGTATTTATTACCTCCATTCCTCTAGAGATCCCCTCAGAAGGTCCTAAAGCTATACCCCTAACCTTTCCCTCACCAAGAACGATCTCTGTTTCAATAAATAGGGGCCCTCCATCCTTTCTATTGAGAATCAACATATCCTTTACCTTTGGAGTAACCCCAACTGGAAACTCTACATCTATAACTGAACCTAAGACTTGTACTACGCGGCCTATATTCATAATTTATTCTTCCCTTTCTATCGCTGCCTTACTTGAAGATACCTCTATAATCTCTGTGGTTATAGAGGATTGTCTCAACCTCTGATAAGTCTTATATAGTGATTCTAGTAATTCTTTTCCATTTTCATATGCTTGATGCATAGCAACCCTTCTTGCTGCATACTCACTTGTTATAGCCTCTAAGAATACCCTATAGAGAGTTACGCCAATAAAAAGCGAAAGTAATTCTCTCAAGATATCCTCTATAGAGGGTTCAAATATATAATTTTCAAATCTACCTACCTTTTCTGTCTCTCTAAATTGAATTGGCATTAAAGTAAAGTCAACTGGCATATACACAAAGGCATTCCTAAATAGAGTATAAATCACAGAGACCTCTTTATATCTACCAGTTACAAAATCATCCTGGATCTTATTTGAAATGTTATAGACGGTATCAAAACTTACTATAGGACTTATAGAATTCGCTTCTATTATATTATATCCTTTATTATATAGGGTCTTACCTACTCTTGACCCATACACAATAATCTCTGTCTCCTGCGAAGCCCTTATATATTCTTGGACCTTTCTCACTACATTCCCTAAGTAACCACCACATAAACCTCTTTCTCCACCTACCACTATCAGTAGATTTCTCTTAGCTTCAGCTGGAACTTGCAATAGAGGAAAGGATTGTCTATCTTCTTTACTAACACCGGCAACAAGGTCTTTTAATAGATTCATAAGGAGATCACTATAAGGAGTAATAGTCTTAAGTCTGGCTTGACTTCTCCTTAATCGAGAAGCAGCTATAAGCTCAGTAGAACGTATTATCTCAGAAATATGATTTATATTATTTATATGTTTCTTAAGCCTCTGCTGAGATTGCATTACTCGCTAGAAAATGTCCTCTTAAATTCAAATATTATATTAGACAAACTCTTACTGTTCTCATCTGTAAGCCCTTTATCTTTTATATCCTTCTTTAAATTTTCATAATTTTGATTTATAAACTTGATAAGTTCATCCTGGAAGTGAGGTATCTCCTCTAGAGCTATTTCATCCATATAACCTCTAGTCACAGTAAAAAGTATAATTACTTGATCTATAACCTCCATAGGGCTATATTGAGGTTGCTTTAAGACTTCCCTAATTCTAATCCCTCTTTCTATTTGATTTTTTGTAGCTGAATCTATATCAGTGGATACCTGGGCAAAGGTTTCTACCTCTCTATATTGTGCCAAGTCTAATCTTAATCTTCCAGATATCTCCCTCATAGCTTTTATTTGAGCACTTCCTCCAACTCTAGAGACAGAAAGGCCGACGTCTACAGCTGGTCTTATTCCTTCATAAAAGAGTGATGAGTCTAGATATATCTGTCCATCAGTTATAGAAATAAGGTTGGTAGGAATATAAGCAGATATATCACCTAATTGAGTTTCTACAATAGGAAGTGCAGTAAGAGATCCTCCCCCTAGATGACTATTCAACTTTGCAGATCTCTCTAGAAGCCTGGAATGGAGATAGAATATGTCTCCTGGATAAGCCTCTCTTCCGGGAGGACGTCTCAAAAGGAGGGAAATCTCTCTATATGCTTTGGCATGTTTAGAAAGGTCATCATATATTATGAGTACATCTTTCCCCTGATACATAAACTCTTCACCTATAGCGCATCCTGAATAAGGGGCTATATAGAGCAAAGAAGCAGGCTCATTTGCAGTAGCAGAGATAACAATAGTATAATCTAAAGCCTCTCTTTCCTTTAGTACTCTAACAATATCTACTACGGTAGTTGCCTTTTGTCCTATTGCTACATATATACATATAACATTTTCATCCTTCTGATTAATAATAGTATCAATTGCTATTGCAGTCTTACCTGTCTGCCTATCTCCTATAATAAGTTCCCTTTGGCCTCTTCCTATAGGAATAAGTGCATCTATTACCTTTAAACCTGTCTGTAAGGGAGTATTTACCGGTTCTCTCTCTACTACATTCGGAGCTAAGGCTTCTATCTTCCTATATCTATTTGTTGTAATAGGAGGTCCTCCATCAAGAGGCCTCCCCAAAGGATCAATCACTCTACCTTTCAATTCTTCTCCTACAGGTACAGTTAACATCCTCTGAGTGCTTCTGATTATATCCCCCTCTGGAATCTCATCCGGAGAACCTAAGAGTATTATTCCAGTTTCCTCTTCCTCTAAGCTCATTACCATCCCAGGGATATTATTTGAGAATAAAACCATTTCTCCATATTGGCTATTTTTTAAGCCAGAGGCAACGACTACACAGTCCCTTATACTCTTTACCCTTCCTGTAGAAAGCCTCAGCGGTTTCGGAAGGAACCCTTCAACCTTATCTTTTAAATCCTTTATTACTCCTTGAAAAGAATCCTTAGCCTCCACAAGGGATAACTCGTCTCGAATGAGATCTAACTGGGCCTTTAGGGAGACATCTATAGTTTCATCTTGAAGCTCTATCCTTACCCCATTTATTATATTTGGGTCTACTTCAGTAAGAATCACTACCTTTCTATTTAGAACTTCTGAAAGATAACTTCCTATCTCTTTTATCTTCTCATCTGAAACATTAAAAGGTAACTTTACTCTGACTTTTAAAGGCAGACTTGTCTCTACCAGATCAATAAATCTCGTATATACCTGTTCTATAAGCTCTTCCTCTCCATCTTCGATTATCTTAGAGATGTAACCTAGGACTTTAGAAGGTAATATACCAGTAAATCTTTCTCTAATGGTTCGTTTCTTTACTTCAGGGGTTAGACTTTTATCAAAGAAAGCCTTATTCAAATCGTAATTGTGAGTAATATCTTCTATAAAGATCCTTAAAGACTCTCTATATACATCTATAGCCTCATCCTCTAAAGCTAATTGCAACAGCTCATTGCTAAGGATATCTACACTGTCAGAAATTAATACCTCACTCATTAATAGTACTCACATCCTTAAGATACTTTTCAAGAACCTTTTCTTTTAAGTCTTCCTGGCTTAAGATTTCGTCCTTAACTAGCTTAGTTGTGGCATCTAGAATGATCTCTACTATCTCCTCTTTAAACTTTTCTATAGTATGTTTTCTCTCTAATACTATCTCATTTTGAGCCTTTTCTAGAAGAGACTGGGCTTCTCTATGTGCCGAATCTAAGATCCTACTCCTCTCTACTTCAGCCTGTTGCTTCGCCTTCTCTATAATCTCTTCAGCCTGGGACCGAGCTTCTTTCAACTGTTCCTCATACTGAGCCTTAAGAGATTCTAGATTAGCCCTCTCCTTTTCAATCTCTTCTAGACCGCTTTGAATCTTTTTTTGCCTCTTATCTATATAGGAAGCCAAGGGCTTATAGGCAAACCTATATATAAGATATAATGTGACAACAAAGTTTATAATCTGAAATATAAAAGTAGGAAAGGTAAACTTTATCACTACTGTACCATCCCCACAAATGGATTAACAAACAAAAGGACTAAGGCTACTACAAGCATAAATATAACTAACGATTCTATAAATGCAAGCCCCAAAAGTAAGATAGTCATAATTGACCCTTGTGCCTCTGGTTGTCTCCCCAAAGATTCCATAGCCTTAGAGACTGCATTACCTTCTCCCAATGCTCCTCCCAATACTGCTATACCCATACCCCAACCTGCAGCAAGTACAGAAGCCATAATTACTAATGCCTTACTAGTTAACACAAATAATCACCTCCAATGGTCTTTATTCTTCCTCTATAGCACCTGCTATGTATAGAAGAGTAAGGAGAGAAAATATAAATGCCTGGATAAGACCAGTAAAGAGCCCTAATAACATCATAGGGATAGGAAGTATAAGTGGAACTAGCATCACTAAAAGGGCTATCACAATCTCCTCTCCTATTATATTCCCAAAAAGACGGAACGATAAAGACACGGGCCTTACCAATTCCTCAAGAATATTTAAAGGTAAAAGGATAGGATTAGGTTCTATATATTTTTTGAAAAAACGCCAACCCTTTTCTCTTATCCCTGCCACATAAGTAGAAGCTACCGCTACTATAGCTAAAGCTACAGTAGTACTTAGGTCTCTAGTAGGAGCATTAAACCCAGGGATAATCTCTATCCAATTGGAAAGGAGAATAAATATGCCTATAGAAAGAGCTAACGGAACGAATTGTTTACCTTTCTCCCCCATTACCTGCACTGCTATATTATCATAAAACTCTATAAGGGTCTCGAATAGAGACTGAATCTTACTCGGATATTCAGAAAGACTTCGAGCAAGGATCCAACTAAATACAAATATTATCCCCATCACTACCCAAGTAGTAGTGACAGAGTCTGTTACAGGTATTCCTAATACCCAAAAAACTATCCTTGGTGCTATCTCTTGCATCTTAAGATTCTTAAGCCTCCTATTAAAAGTGTCAGAGGATATATAACTAATCCTATCAGTAAGCCTAATATACCTAACCTATTTATTATACCACAAAATAGGAATATAGATACCACTCCAATGATGATTACTACTCTAATAAGTGTACCCACACCAAACTTAATATGATCTAAAGGGGGTTCTCTATCCTTTAATAGTGTAAAGATAAGAGTCAAATCTAATATCCCAATAAAAATACCTATAAAGTATCCTAAAAGATATTCCTTCTTTATAAGGAAAAGAACTCCCAAAGGCAAAGCTGAAATAAAATAGGTTTTAAGTAATGTCAAGAATGTCTTATTCATTTTTTAAGTTGGTCATATATGCTCTTTAACCCTACATAAGCTCCCAAGAACATAAAGAGGAGTCTAAATGAGTATCCAGTAAACAGTCTCTCATCAATAAATTTTCCCAAATATAACCCAACTAAAATAGAAGAGACTATTGTAAATCCTATAGAGAAGGCGATTCCTATATACCACCATGTTTTATTCCTTTTAGGATTCGAATTCATCAGGCTTATCTCCAGATTTAAAAAAGTACTGGATACCATTTACTATTCTCTGAGACGCCTTTCCATCCCCATATGGGTTTCCAGCCTTACTCATAGAGAAGTAGTAAGATTCATCTGTGA
Organism: bacterium; assembly: GCA_049969715.1. Classification (GTDB taxonomy): domain Bacteria; phylum DUMJ01; class DUMJ01; order DUMJ01; family DUMJ01; genus JBMFOH01. Next base: position 34,078 of record JBMFOH010000002.1, read on the forward strand.
GTAATCTTGTTACATTAAGTATGATATTCTCTCTATTCATACCTATCAGTTTGGCTACACCTTTCTCTATACCCTCTGGTCTCTCTGTAGTCTCTCTTAATACTAAGACAGGCTTCCCAAACGTTGGAGCTTCTTCTTGAATCCCCCCAGAGTCTGTAAGAACCATATAAGAGTTCTTCATCATACCTATAAGAGATGGGTAATCTAACGGTTCAACAAGTTCTACCTGTGGTTCTCCAGAGAGAACACTTATAAACACATTCCTAACTATTGGATTCTTATGAAGAGGTACTATAAACCTTATATCAGGAAATCTCTCTATTAGATCTTTTATTGCTAGAGCCAACTCCTTCATAGGATTTCCCCAATTTTCTCTCCTATGAGCAGTAACCAATATTATCTTCTTGTCTGAATTAATATATGGTATATCTCTAGAGATCCATTCTACTGCATCAACTATAGTATTTCCTGTGACTATTATCCTATCTTCTTTCACCCCTTCCCTTATAAGATTTTCTCTTGCTTTTCGAGTAGGAGCAAAGTTTAATGTAGCAATTATTGAGATGAATCTTCTATAAGCTTCTTCAGGAAAGGGATTATATATATCATAACTCCTCAATCCAGCCTCTATATGTGCCACAGGAATAATATTATAGAAAGCCACAAGTGCTGCCAGAAATGCAGTGGCTGTATCTCCTTGAACTATAACCATATCAGGCTTATACTGAGTTATCACTGGCTCTATCTCTTTTATCCCTCTAGAGGTAATACTGCTAAGACTCTGCCGTTCTTCCATTATCTGAAGATCTATATCAGGCAGTATACTGAATACTCTCAACATCTGATCAAGCATTTCTCTATGCTGGCCAGTAGAAACTAGTATTACATCAAAAAGAGGATTCTTTTTCGCCTCATATATAACTGGGGCAAGTTTAGATACTTCTGGCCTTGTTCCAAATATAAACATTAATCTCTTTTTATTTTGTGCCAAACAGTCTGTCACCTGCGTCTCCTAATCCAGGAACTATATATCCATGGTCATTAAGTCTCTCATCTACACTAGCAACGAAGAAATTAACATCTGGATGTCTAGTAACAATAAAGTCTCTTCCTTCTGGAGAAGCTATAAGACTTATAAAAATAATATTCTTACATCCCTCCTTCTTTAGGATCTCTATTGCCGCATCAGCTGAACCTCCTGTGGCAAGCATAGGGTCGACAACAAAAACATCTCTCTCCTTTATATCATTTGGCAGCTTACAATAGTATGGAACAGGCTTTAAGGTCTCTGGGTCTCTATACAATCCTATATGTCCTACCCTAGCAGAAGGAACGAGATTAAGGATCCCCTCAGCCATTATTAGTCCTGCCCTTAAAATAGGTACTACACTTAATTTTTTCCCCTTAATCATATATGCTTTTGTTAGAGTTATTGGAGTCTCTACCCTTACCTCCTCTAAAGGAAGGTCTCTAGTGGCCTCATAAGCTAACAACATGGATATCTCAATAACTAATTCCCTTGACTCTTTTATACTCGTACTCTTATCTCTTAGAATAGTAAGCTTATGCTCTATAAGAGGATGAAATATTCGATTAAAACTCATAGACTATTACCTCCAGTATCAATACCTACAAAGGTAGGAAACTCATTCAATGATAACTCATATATAGCTTCAGGACCCAATTCCGGGAATGCTACTAATCTTATATCATCTACAAATTGAGATAAATATGCAGAGATCCCTCCTGGCGTCACAAGGTAAATAGCCTTGTATTTCTTTATAGCTTCTATAACTTCACTACTCCTTTTCCCTTTTCCTATCATAACTCTTATTCCCATTGATATAAAAAGGGGGGTAAAAGGGTCCATTCGAGTACTAGTAGTAGGACCTACTGCACCAACCTTCTCTCCTGGTTTAGGGGGAGTAGGCCCTACATAGAAGATAGTACCTTCATGAAGAACTATAGGGAGAGACAATTCCTCTTTTATCATCTCTATAATCTTTTTATGGGCCTGATCTCTCATTCCATATACCCTTCCAGAAATAAATACCTCATCTCCAACATTAAGCCTATCTCTAATTTCTCTCAGTAAGGGGAGTTTTAGATGATATCTATTCAATTTCTAACCTCCCTATTCTAAGTATATGACAATTTATATTTATTGCCACAGGTAATCCTGCTATATGAGTTGGAAAGGTTTTTACCTTTAAATATAAGCCAGTTATATCCCCACCTAATCCTGCTGGACCTATTCTGAGACTATTTACACTATCCAGAAGAGACTGCTCCCACTCATCCATAGGTTCTAATGATAGAAGTGCCTCTTTTGAAATCTGAAGGGCATAATCTGCTGTTCCTCCTATACCTATCCCAATAAAAAGTGGTGGGCAAGCATTTACTCCCTTTTCTTTTATCGTAGAGAGGAGGAAATCTTCTATATCCTTTCTGTCAATAGTAGGAGGAAACATCCTTAAAGCAGTAGCGTTCTCACTACCAAATCCCTTTATCATCACCGAGATACTTATCTTCTCTCCAGAGGTAATCCTGGTATGAATAATACTAGGAGTATTATCCAAGGTATTAATCCTCTTCCCAATAGGGTCTTTTACTATAGAATTCCTAAAGAATGAAGATGTATATGCCCTCCTTACCCCAAGGTTGACTGCATCTTCCAAAGGAAGTCCCTTCAAAAAAACTCCTTGGCCTATATCTATAAATACTATTGCAATACCTGTGTCTTGACAGAGAGGAATCCTCTTCTCTCTAGAGATATTGGCATTTGCAATAATCTGAGAAAAGACCTTTCTTCCTAAGATAGAAGTCTCTTTCGTTGAAGAGTTCTCTATAAGAGCTAGTACCATGGGATCGATATTATAGTTAATTTCTCTACAAAGGTACTCTATCCTTTCAGCAATCTCTAAAGTATCCACTATTTTCATTTTCTCTAAGGAGTAGTAGGCACCTCCTCGGGAACAGTCTGAGAAGGAGATTGAGGGATTGTTCCACTTGTACCGGATTCAGGTTGTGTAGGAGCTGGTATTACCTGTGGTGCCTTTTGAGGGATACCAACAGTTAACTCTATGGAAGGTATCTCTTGAATAATGGGTGTATTAGGGGATGGATTCTGAGAAAGTATAATCCCTGGAGTATCACTTTCCGTCTCCCTTATTGTTAGTTTAAATGGTCCTAGAGAGTCCAATATCTTCTGGGCATCATCTAGAGTTTTTCCGATAAAATTAGGCATAGTATTTTGTATATGCCTGGTTATTTCTAATGCTACCAAGGCATTCCTATTAGTAATACTTCCATACTTTGGATTTTGTGATACTACTATACCATCCGGAGAGGTTCTACTGTAACTCTCTTGAATATCTCCAATCCTTAACCCTGCTGTTTCTAGAATCTTCCTAGCATTTCCAAGATCTTGGCCTATAACATTAGGGACACTAATAAGTTCTATCCCCTTACTTATTACTACAGAAATACTCCTTCCTGCTTTTACCTTTACTCCACTAGATGGATCTTGAGATATTATATTACACGCAGGGACAGCATTATTGTATTCTATACCTTTGATATTCATGTTAAGACCTGTATCTCTTAAAATATTATAAGCCTCATTAATAGGTTTATTAGTTATATCTGGTACTATCACTTCTGGAACTGCTCCTTCGGGAAAGATGTATCTTTCCCCGATAGTATAAACTAGTACCACGCTCAATATAGCTATCGATAAAAGAACTACTATTGCTATAATCCATGGGCTTGTTTTTCTTCTTTCCTTTTTTATATCAGGTTTTTCGCTCACTGCCGTTGGTTTTATATTCATCCGTTCCTCCTGAAGGATAAGGGTATTCAACATATTCACAAAGGCATCTACATTGTCAAGCTTAGAAATAATATTCCTCTCTAAAAGGGCTTCTACTGATTCCTTCAGTCTTGGAGGAGCAAAAGAGGTAACAAAAACTGCTAAAAGATTCAACAGTTCCTTTCTATCTAGAACCTTATCCCAATTTGAAAAATCTACTAACATTATAGGAGAGACTAGATAGTTTCCATTTTCGTCGATATAAACCTCTGATATGGGAGGAATCTTTGCTCTTAATCCTAAGTTACTAATAAGCTCTAGACTACTTCCTATATAGTGGATCAACTTTAATAAACTATCTAGATTACCTATATCTACCTTTTCTTGTGGTGGTATCTCTTCAATTGTATAGATGCTACCATCTTCTAAGACATCATATCCTAATACCCTTAAGAACTTACCGTCTATTCTAGTAAGATGATCAAGTAGTGGTATAATTTTATTTACCCCTAATGAAGACCTTATCTGTCTCAAGACAACAAATTTAGCTAGTAACTTATCATACGCCCTTACTTTATCGTTACGAAAGGCATCTAGTAGGATAAATCTTTCACCTAGTTCCCTCATAAGCTCCTCTTAACTGTCCACATGCAGCTGATATCTTTGCCCCCTTACTAGATCTCAAATGGACCTCCTTCTTAAACCTCTCTAGCACAGAAATAAACCTCATTACATCTTCTATATCAGGGACAAATTCCTTTGTCATATTGTCTTTAGGATTATAGGGGATAATGTTGAAAAATACAGGAAGCCCCTTAAAAAGTTTTACCAGTTTATATGCATCATCAAGGGAATCGTTTATACCTTTAATAATAGTATACTCAATAGATATCCTATTATGAGTAATTTCTATATACTCTTTTATACTTTTTATAATCTCTTCTAAATGATATACTCTACCAGTAGGAACTAATTCTTTTCTTACTTCAGGATCAGCCGACCACAGAGAAAATGCAAGTTTTACCCTAGGGAAATTCCTAGCCAAGGCGACAATCCCTTGAGGGATTCCAGAAGTAGAGATAGTGATATGTCTAGGAGAGATAGTAAAATCACTTATAAATTTACTAATAGCCTTATAAAGTTCTTTCTCATTTAAGAGGGGCTCCCCCATTCCCATAAATACTATGCCTGAGATTCGCCTTTTGACAATACTTTGAGCAAAGATATACTCCCCTATAATTTCTTCGGAATTTAAATTTCTACTGAAAGATTCCCCAGTAGCACAGAATCTACATCCTACTGGACAGCCTATTTGTGTAGAAACACAAAGGGTAACCCTATCTGGATGTGTAATTACTACTGACTCAAATCTTAGATTATCTGAAGTATTGAATAAAAACTTAGTTGTTTCATCGTCATCTAATCTCTTGACAAGCTGAAAAGGAACGATAGAAAATACCTTAGACAATTCCTCTCGAAGAGATTTTGGAATTGAGCTCATCTGTTCAAAATCTAATACTACCTTATCGTATATCCATTCTAACACCTGTCTAGCTCTATATGGCTCATACCCAGCCTCTACTATAAAGTCTTCTATCTCTTTGAGAGTTAACTCTAAAATACTACGCATCCTTTCTCTCTAACTTTGCCATATAAAAACCTTCGGTATTATCTATGTGAGGCAAAATTTGTCTCTCCTCTCTCAGGATAAATTCTTTATTTTCTTCTAGAAACGACTTTATTATATCATAAGTTTCATCCTTAGAGATGGTACAAGCGCTATATACCAATATGCCTCCTGGTTTTACAAAATTTTTCCCAGATTTAAGTATATTCCTTTGGATTAATACGAGTTTTTCTATGGAACTAGGATTAATACGCCATTTTATCTCTGGTTTTCTTGAAAGTGTTCCCAGTCCTGAGCAAGGCACATCCAACAGAACCCTATCCGCCTCTCCTATAACATCCAATGAAAGTCTTTCTATAGGAGACTCTATACAGTTAATTATAGTGATCCCCCGTTTTAAAGCTTCATTCTCCAGTATACTTAGCTTACTGGCTAATCTATCTACTGCAATGATTGTTCCTTTATTTTTCATCAGTTCTGCTATATAGGTAGTCTTTCCTCCATACCCTGCGCATCCATCAATTACTTTCATCCCTGGTTTACAGTCTATTGTCTCTACTACTACCATTGATGATTCTGACTGTATATAAACCTTCCCCTCCTCTTCTAGAGAAATAACAGGATTTATGTCTCCTTCTTTTAGGACAAGACAATTTCTACTTAACCTACCTCTTTCTAATCTTATTCCTTTATTATTTAACGTATCCTCTATCTTTTCTAAAGTAGTTTTGAGTTGATTTACTCTAAAGCTTGTAGGCATAGGTTGATTATTTCTTCTACATAGAAGAATAGTTTCTTCTTTCCCCAGCTCTCTACTCCATTTTTCTATAAGCCATTCCGGATGAGAATAAATAACAGAAAGTGTATCAGGCTGTGAATTGGTAACAGCTATCTTTCTAAGTACTGCATTTACAAGCCCTCCTGATTTCCTTGAACTAAGAATCTTCGCCATTTCTACTGCTTCATTTACAACAAGAGGCTTAGGTATCCTATGGTATAGGAGTTGGTATGTAGCTATCCTTAATATAATCTTTAACTCTAGAGGAAGTCTATCTATATCTACATAATGAGAGACGTACCAATCTAAAGTATTCTGACGTCGCAAGGTGCCATATACCAGCTCTGTGGTAGAAGAATGAACCTCTAAAGGAAGGGAAGAAAGCCTACTTCTAAGCAATATATGAGCAAATGCCCTTCTCCTCTCTACTGCCTTGATAATGTCAAAAGCAACGAACTTTGCCTCTAAGATATTACTCATATACCTTTGTGTATACCAGTACCCCTGGGGTCTTAAATATACCACCCCCAGGCATATATCTTGGTTCTATACCAAGTATATCTACTTTTCCTACATCAGCATCGGTAGTAAGGTACCTCTGAATCAAGATACCAATAGGATTTCCTAGAAGGATACCTAAAAATATAGGGAATATCAGAGTAAATAGATTAAGACCCCACAGGATAAGGAAAGTAATAAAAAATATTACTGCTACAATATTTGTTCCTAGGACCATTGTACCACACCGTTTATGTATCGCAAGCTCTTTATGCCCTTCACTAAGAAGATATCGGCCTTCTTTTACAGCAGCTAATACATACATAGGGTCATACGGCCAAGACACATAGAAACCATCCTCTACTGCAAGTCCACTTAGATTCTTAATGCCATATTTTTCCTCTAGAACATTAATAGTAGCATGCTCTAACGCATGATTTCTTTTAAGTGTTTTACTCGAAAAGATCTTCCATAGCTGGACAGGTGTAGAAAAAAGTATAGAAATATAGTAAAGGAAAAGTTGGAGAGGTAAGAAAAATATCCAGAAACCAAAAAGTATCAAGAAAAATAAAAAAAGAAATATCAATCTACTTTAATACTCCTCCAATCTCTATTCTATATCCATTTGAAAAATCTATGCCTCTCATAACCTTTCTACTCTCAGGTTGGACCATTTTAAGCCATAAACTTCCCTTCCCCGTAGCCACTAATATACCCTTCTCATTGTCTAATTTTATTATTTTCCCTGGGGTATCATCTTCTTTAGAAGGTTCTGATTCTAAGATGTTGACTCTTATATTATTCATATAAAAATATGCCTTGGGCCAAATTTTCAGTGCTCTTATCTTATTAAAGATATTTATAGCATTTTCATTCCAATCTATTCTTCCCATTTCAGGTGTAATCTTAGGAGCGTAGGATGGCTCACCTAAGAGGGCTTGTGGAGTGCATTCTATCCTACCATTTTCTTCTAGAATTCTCAACACATTCTTTAAAGCCTCTGCTCCCAGGATACTTAACTTATAAGATAAGACTTCAGCATCATCCTGAGATGATATTTCTAATTTCTTTTGAAGTATCACATCTCCAGCATCCAATTCTTCGGTAAGGTAGATTATACTTACTCCGGTTTCCTTCTCTCCATTTAGAAGTGCCCACTGAATAGGGGCAGCTCCCCTATATTTCGGCAAAAGAGATGGGTGTAGGTTTATTATTCCATATCTAAATAATTCCCTTACAGACTTAGGAATAAACAATCCATAAGCCACCAATACTCCAAGGTCAAAACCCTTTAGCTTATCCTTTATATCAACCACCCTCTCAGGAGAGACAACAGAAAGACCAAGTTCTCTAGCTTTCCCCTTAACTGGGGATGGATTAGGTTTTAATCCTCTCCCACAAGGTTTATCTGGCTTTGTGACCACTAGCTCTATCTTTTCTTTCAACTTCTCTAGAGAAGAAAGGGCAAAATCCGATGTCCCAAAAAATACTATTCTGATTTCTCAACCCTCCTTACACTCACAGCCCTATCTATAAACAATATTCCATCTAAATGATCTATCTCATGCTGGAATGCTCTTGCAGCTAGGTCTGTAGCTTCCAATTCTATCTCTTTACCAGTTATATCTATCCCCCTTACTCTAACTTTTGAGGCTCTTGTTACCTCACCTACAATATTCGGTATACTTAGACATCCTTCTTCTTCTAATACTTCCCCATCCATATATGTAATAACAGGATTTACTAATATAATAGAATCCTTCATCTTTACTATAATAAGTCTTTCGCTTACTCCTACTTGAGGAGCAGCAAGTCCTACCCCGTTAGCTTTTTCCATTGCCTCTTCCATATATCTAGCTAACCTCTTTATCCTTCTATCTATCTCTTTAATAGGAGTAGCCTTTTGTCTTAAGACAGGGTCTCCATATATTCTTATTGCCAAATGACTCATAAAATAAATCCTCCTAAAATCACAATGTAGACACAGGGTCTATATCAACAGTAACACTTATATCTTTATAATTATACGATTCTACTAATTCTTTTACAACCCTGCATATCTCGCTATCAATCTCTTTGAGCTTTAATACGATATGCCATCTAAATATTCCTTTTATGTTATAGATAGGAGCCTTTGCCGGTCCGGAATATTCTACAGCTAATTTACGTTCTAAATCTTTAGCTACAGACTCTGCTACAATCTTTGCCTTTTCTTCCTCTCTAGATTGAATTAGTATTCTTATTAATCTTGTCCAAGGAGGATACCCCAATGGCTTTCTTACCCGAGATTCATATCTATAAAAATCCTTGAAATCTAATCTTACAGCATATTTTATTGCATAATAATCTGGAATTATAGTCTGCACGACAGCTCTTTTATCTTTATTGCATCTTTCTGATATCTTATATATCAGTCTAAATACTCTTTCACTAATCCTAAAATCAGGTAGATATAATCCTGTTTCAGCAGAGACCATACCAATCAAAGTTACATCAGGAAGATAGAGTCCTTTGAGAATCATCTGTGTTCCAACCAGAATATCTATCCTTTTCTCCAAAAAATCCTTCCATATTCTATTGGCTTCTCTCTCAGGGATATCTGAATCTATTCTAGAAATTCTAACATTGGAGAATATTTTCTTTAGAACATCCTCTATTCTCTCCGTTCCATACCCTAAAAGAGACATTTTTTGTCCACACTTTGGGCATACAGAAACTGTATTCTGTCTATATCCACAGTAATGACATATAAGTCCTTCATCTTTGTGATAAACCAAAGGCACACCACAATATGGACACTTAGAGAGATAACCACATTCCTTACACATCTGGAAGGTAAAATATCCCTTTCTATTTATCAAAATAAGGGTTTGTTTTTTTCTGGCTAGGTTCACCTTGCAACTATGGATTAACTCACTACTAAGTATCCCTCTTTTAGACCTCATATTTATAAGTTTTACCTTTGGAAGCTCATCTACCTTTTCTTCTATAAGCTTGATAGAGCCATCTAATGCCTTACTATACCTCTCTAAACTAGGAACACTTCCACCCCAGATAAGTTGACATCCAGTTATTTCTCTCAACTTAACTGCTACTTCTCTTGCATCATAGAATGGTCTATGCTCATCCTTGTAACTTTCATCTTCTTCTTCATCTATAATAATCTTACTTAAGTTTCTTACTGGAGCAAATATTGAGGCTCTATTACCAATGGCTATAATAGCCTCTCCATTCCTTATCTTCCACCATTCTCTATTTTTGTAAGCAGGTTTCTGTGTGCTATATAATACCGCTACCTTATCGCTAAACAACTTTCTAAAGAGGCTCTCTAAAGAAAGGACTATATCTAGCTCAGGAAATAAAATAATCACCCCTCTATTACTATTAATATCTTCCTCTATCATCTTTAGATATGTAACAATCCTCTTTTCTATAGGAAATCTTAAAAGCACATCCCTATCAGAAGGACATTGGATAGGCTCTTGGTCAAGAGAAAATTTGTAATCAAAGTAAAAGACATTCTTCCTACTCTTTCTCTCCTTAGGAATATTTATTTGGAGTTTCTCTTCTCTATAAGATACCTTTATGTCTCTTACCTCAGAAGGGATAATAATAGATAGTGACTGACTTAGATTACTTATATAATATTCTGAAAACCAGATTGAAAGGTCCATCAAATGAGGAGGAACCAAAGGGGTATCAAATATCCTACCAAGGACCTTCTGAACTTTCGAAGATATCAAGGAACTATCTCTTTCTATTACATAACCTTTAGTAATATGACCTTTTAATAAGACTGCAACATAATCTCCTATAGCTAATTCTTCTTCAGAGGAATAAGTAAAAGATAAATCTTTAGGGGCATCTCTATCTATCAGTATCTTCCAGGTTGAAGGCATTCCTTAACTCTTTTACCTTATCAAGCCTCTCCCAAGGTAAATTCACATCAATTCTTCCAAAATGACCATAGGATGCTGTCTTTCTATATATAGGTCTTCTAAGATCAAGATATTCTATTATACTTCCAGGTCTGAAATCAAAAATCTCCTTTACTATTCTGATCAACTTATCTAGATCTACCTTTTCTGTATTAAACGTCTCTATATTTAGAGAGATTGGCTCACTTACCCCTATTACATAGGCTACCTGGATCTCGCACTTATCTGCTAATCCGCTTGCCACTATATTCTTTGCTGCATATCTTGCCATATAAGAGGCTGAACGATCTACCTTTGTAGGGTCTTTCCCAGAGAAACAGCCTCCCCCATGTCTAGCCATCCCTCCATAAGTATCCACTATAATCTTCCTTCCTGTAAGTCCAGCATCTCCTGCAGGACCCCCGATAACGAATCTACCAGTGGCATTAATATAATATTTTGTCTCTTCATCAATCCATTCATTAGGTATCACATACCTGATAACATACTCTATAATCTCTTCCCTTAATCTATCCACAGAGACATCAGGATTATGTTGGGCAGCTATCACTACTCTATCTACTTTGATAGGCCTATCCTTTTCATACACTACTGTTACCTGAGTCTTCCCATCCGGGCGTAAGTATGGGAGTATACCCTTTTTCCTTACTTCAGCCAATCTATAGGCTAGCCTATGGGCTAATATAATTGGAGTTGGCATAAATTCAGCATCTTTCATAATACCCATAGCCTCATTAGTAGCATAGCCAAACATCAATCCCTGATCTCCAGCTCCTATTTCCTTATTATCCCTTATAACACCTATAGCAATATCTGGAGATTGCTCCTTAAGAGAGACAAGAATTCCACAACTTTCTGCATCAAATCCGTATGAGGCATCTGTATATCCTATTTCTCTTATGGTATTCCTAACAACCCTACTTATATCTACATTTGCCTTACTAGAAATTTCACCAGTAATATGAACAAGACCAAGGGTAGTTAAGGTCTCACATGCCACCCTAGCTTCTGCATCTTTTTCTAGATAACTATCAAGTATAGCATCAGATATCTGATCTGCCACCTTATCGGGATGTCCTTCTGTTACTGACTCTGCATTAAAATATTTAATATTCTTATTCACCTATACACCTCCAGTTATCCTATGGTTGCACTTCCTAGATAAGCTTCTAATACCTCAGGTTTAGTTTTAATCTCATCAGGAGTACCTTCCGCTATAATCTCTCCATAATTTAGTACCACTATTCTTTCGCAGATGTTCATCACTACGTGCATATCATGTTCTATAAGAAATATAGTCAGTCCAAGGTCATTTCTTAATATCCTAATTATACCCATAAGCTCCTCTGTTTCTCTAGGGTTCATTCCTGCTGCAGGCTCGTCAAGAAGGACCAAAATGGGTTCGGTAGCTATTGCTCTTGCTATCTCTAATTTACGTTGTTCTCCATATGGAAGGTTTTTAGAGATTTCATCCTTCAATTTAGCAAGACCTACTATCTCTAAAGCCTTCATCGCCCTTTTCTCTATAGCGTTCTCCTTTCTATAGAAATAGGATGTCCTTAAAAGAGAATGGATATAGGATGGATAACTATGAATCTGTGAAGCTATCATTACGTTCTCTAGGACAGTAAGATTAGAAAATAACCTTATGTTCTGAAAGGTTCTAGAAATACCTAACTTTGCTATATAATTAGGAGGTTTACTAGTAATATCCCTTCCAGTGAAAGTTACTTTGCCTGAGATAGGAATATGGTAACCTGTTATCACATTAAATACAGTTGTCTTTCCTGCCCCATTAGGACCTATAAGTCCTACAAGCTCTCTATCTTCCATAGAGAAGGTAAATTCAGAGACCGCTAGTAATCCTCCAAAAGCGACAGAAATCTTATCTAATGTTAATAAACTCATTGATCTCTAACCTTTCTTCTATACCCTCCTATAAGCCCTTGAGGTCTCAATAACATTGTCAAAATAAGTAACAATGAATATATCACCATTCTAGGGTCGACGGTAGTGTTAAATATTACCTTTATATACCTTAACGCCTCAGGAAGAAATGTTAAGAATACAGCAGACACAGCTGAGCCTCCTATACTTCCTAAACCTCCAAGCACTATCATGACTAATATCTCTACAGACTTCATAAAAGTAAACGAACTAGGATGTAGGAACTGAAGATAGTGTGCCCACAATCCCCCTGCTACTCCAGCCCAAAAAGAACCAAAAACAAAGGCGAATATCTTAAATTTAGTAGTATCTACGCCCATAGCTTCAGCTGCTATCTCATCCTCTCTTACGGAAAGGATAGCTCTTCCCTCCGGACTTTTCAGTAGGTTGTAAGAGCTTAAAAGAACGAGCAAAACTATCAGATATACCCAAAAGAAGTTTGTATACTTAGGTATACCAGGGAAACCTCTAGCCCCACCTACAATATCAAGGTTAAAAAGAACTACCCTTATAATCTCCCCCATACCTAAGGTAGCAATTGCTAGATAATCTCCTCTCAGTCTTAGGGTTGGGATTCCTACGCCAACTCCTATTATCCCAGAAGCCAACCCTCCAACGATAAGAGCTACAGGGAAAGGTATCCTATAGTAGTATGTTAGAAAAGCAGAAAAATAGGCTCCCACCGCCATAAACCCTGCATGTCCTAAAGAAAACTGTCCACATAAACCATTTATCACATTGAGACTTACAGCCAAGATTATATTTATCCCTGAGAATATTATTATCTGTAAATAGTATGGATTTATATGGGGAGAGAGAAGATTTATTCCATATATAAAACCTATACAGATTACCAGAAATGGATATTGAAAGCTTCCTAGTCTATCTAACATCTCTATACTTTCTCTCTAGTTAGAGTTCCAAAAATTCCAGACGGCTTAACTAAGAGAATTACAATAAGAATAGCAAAAGCTATTGCGTCACGATAAGTAGATGCAATAAAAGCAGATACCAATATCTCAGCTATACCCAAGATGAAACCTCCTACCATTGCACCAGGAATACTTCCTATTCCTCCTAATACAGCAGCGACAAATGCTTTTACTCCAGGCATAACACCCATAAGGGGGTCTATCCTATTAAAATAAATTCCCACTAGTACTCCCCCTGCTGCCGCCAACATCGAACCTATAGCAAATGTAAAAGATATTACATGATCTATGTTAACTCCCATCATCCAGGCGGTTTCTCTATCAAAAGAAACAGCCCTCATTGCCATACCTATCTTTGTTTTATTTACTATAAATTGCAGTAGAATCATAAGCCCAACGGATACTGAAAGGATTACAAGCTGCCTATTGTTCACTATTACTCCAAATCTCTGATAGATACCTTCATATATCTTTAAAGACAACACTTGGGGAAAGGCTCTAGGAGTTGGGCTCCAAATAATAACGCCAAGATTTTCTAATAGAAAGGAAACCCCAATTGCAGTAGTCAATGCAGCAATACGAGGAGCAGTTCTTAAAGGCTTATAGGCAAACCTTTCGATAGAAACTCCTAAGATTGCACAGACTACCATAGCAAAAAGAAAAGCAGGCATAATCCCCCAATGAAAAGATGTAACAGCAAAATATCCGGCAAAAGCGCCTACCATGTAAACATCACCATGGGCAAAGTTTATGAGCTTTAATATTCCATACACCATAGTATAACCTAATGCTATAAGAGCGTATATACTTCCTAAGGCTATTCCGTTTATAAGCTGTTGTAAGATCTCTGATATCATTTCTCTTCTGTCTTTTCCTATTTTTAGGAGGATAGAGAGATTAAACTCTTCTACCCTCCCCTTTTATATTACTTCTTAGGTGGATTTACAGTAGTCTTATATACCTGATTTCCATTACTATCAAATCCAATTATCACTGCACTCTTTATAGGATTTCGGTTCTCATCAAGGGTAATGGTTCCTGTTACAAGCTTCAATCCTTTTGTAGCTGCTAGGGCATCTCTTATAGCCTCTCTATCTATTTTACCTGCTCTCTTTATAGCATCGACGAGCATATATACTGCATCATAACCTAATGCCCCTAACATATCAGGAACTGCGTTATATCTCTTCTTATAGTTAGCAACAAATCTCTTTACCTCAGGAGCAGATGAACCAGAGAAGAAGTGTCCACTAAAATAGCAATCCTTTAGATTCTCCTTTCCAGCCAACTCAGCTAATTGAGGAGAATCAAACCCATCACCACCAAGAATAGGCACTGTAATACCTAACTCTCGCGCCTGTTTTATTATAAGACCTGCAGTATCATAGTATGATGGAACATAAAGAACATCAGGATTTTTAGCTTTTATCTTTGTAAGTTGTGCACTAAAATCTTGATCCCCACTGCTGAATGACTCTTCTGCTACTATCTTTCCTCCAAGGTTCTGAAAACTCTCTTTAAAATATTTGGCAAGACCAATACTATAATCACTTGTCTTTTCATAAAGAATAGCTGCTGTATTTGCCCTCTTAGAAAGACCACTTCTTGCAAATCTTGCCATTACTGTTCCTTGGAAATCATCTATAAAGCAAGCCCTAAAGATATAATTTCCTACCTGAGTAATCCTCGGATTAGTCCCAGTAGGGGTAATAAGTGGTACCTTACTCTGCTGAGCAATGGGAGCAACGGCTAGAACATTGCTAGAAATTACAGGACCTATAATAGCTACCACCTTATTTTGTTCTATAAATTTACGTGCTATATTTGCTGATTCATCTGGTTTTCCCTGATTATCTTCTACTATCAGTTCTATCTTTGCACCTAGTACTCCACCCTTGGCATTGATCTCATCTACTGCCATTCTTACAGCTTTGTCAACTGACTGACCGAATGTAGCAATATTCCCAGTAAGAGGTGTAATAAGCCCTACCTTTATTGTCTCTGCCCCATATACTGGGAGCATACTAGTTAAAAGTAAACCTGCAGCCACTACAAGAGAAACTAATCTCTTCAAAAATATCACCTCCACATTTTTAATTTTGTCCTATATTCTACAGGAGAATTCTCTATTTGTCAACAGTAGAATCCTCTTCCTTCATAGGAATTTCTGCTACCTCTTCATCAGTTATCTTTTCTTCCTCTTGAATCTTCTTGATTTCAGCATTTCTTTTTGATATCTCTTCCTCTTTACCTAGTATCTGAGTTATAACTTCGGTCAAACTTTTAAGGGTGTCAGGAGTGAGATTATTCTCTTTATAGAGGGCAAGTATTTTTTCCCCTAGGATTTCAATCTTACTTCTTCTTTCGTTTTGGAGTTTAAAAATCTCTGCCTTTAGAGATGCTATCCTAGCAAGTTTTTCTGTCTCTTTACCTAATTTCTGGGCAAACTGTCCTAAACTTTCTCCAAACTTTTGAGCAGCAGAACTTACTGCTTGAGAAAACTTATCAAACGGCTTATTTTCCATAATTCCCTCCTATTATAATCTTTGGATTCTTAGGCTTTATTTTATCATAGAATTCTTCTTTATGCTATAATAAAAGACAGTATGGAAAGAGAAGAGATGATCGAATATTTTGTTGCTAATAGAATATATCCTATGTGTAGCAAGAAAGGGAAAGTCTTTCTGTCAAAAAGGTCTTCTCTTCATTTATCAAAAGAGGAAGAACAAAAGTTTATATTCGAACTAGGACTAAAAGATTCTAAAAGTTGTAAGGAGCTAAGAGATATCATACGGGCAAGACTAAAACAGAAAAAGGGAAATAAACCTATAAAAGAATGGATAGAGGAAGAAAGACCAAGAGAGATGTTACTGAAATATGGAGCGGATAAACTTTCTCTTTCAAAACTATTGGCTATAATCCTAAGGATTGGAAATGATTCTTTAAGTGCTGAAGAATTAGGAAGATTGATTATAAATAAATTCAAAACACTAAGAGCTTTAGATAGAGCTAGTATAGAAGAACTATGCTCTATCTCTGGGATAGGTATGGCTAAGGCTGCTCAGATAAAGGCGGCATTCGAACTTGGGAAAAGACTCTATAAAGAAGATGCAGAACGGATGACTAAGATAAGAAATCCTCAAGATGTAATAAATTATGTAATGGAATATTATTCCCCTTACCTTAGAGACTTAAATAAAGAGGTATTTAACATCATATTATTAGATAATAGGAATAAGGTGATAGAAAATATAGAGATGAGTAAGGGTAATCTTACTTCAAGTATAGTAGATGTAAAAGATATAGTAAGAGAAGCTACACTTAGGTCTGCATCATCGATAATTCTCGTTCACAATCATCCATCTGGAGAACCAGAACCATCCAAGGAAGATATCAACACCACTAAGCTTGTGATAGAAGCATGTAAACTGATAGGGATAAAGGTCCTAGATCATATAATCATAGGCAAAAATCACAATAACTATGCAAGTTTTTATCAGCTTGGATTAATTAGCTAAGGGACGTAAGAATTTATGTCCTTTCTATTTCAATGTCCAAGCTAATACTCCAGCCAGTATAAAAAAGACCCCTCCTATTATTCCTATAATCCTATCTAATTTACGTTCCTTCTCCTTACCAACATGGAAGAGTCTTGCTGTTCCTCCTATAGCTCCTAGACCTTCTCCTCTAGGAGGTTCCAAAAGGATAATTACGCATAGTCCTAAAGCCACTATAAGCTGAATAATCATCAAAGTATTCTTCATTATTTCCTCCACTTTATTTTAGATACTTTACAATCCGAGCAAAGCTCTCAGCATTTAAGCTAGCTCCTCCAACAAGTGCACCATCTATCTCTTCTTCTTTCATAAAATCGTCTATATTGGAGGGACTTACACTTCCACCATAGAGGACTCGTAGCGACTTTTCTCTATCTTCCCCAAACTTCTTCTTGTACCATTCCTTTATAAGAGAAATTACTTCTACTGCATCAGAAGGATACGCAGGCTTTCCCGTTCCTATAGCCCATACAGGTTCGTATGCTATGACTAGGCTATTAGGCTCAGTTATTAACGAGAGGCTCCCCTCAAGTTGAGAAGTAATAACCTCTTCTGTTTTATTGGCTTCTTTATCTTCTAACCGTTCTCCCACGCATAGTATAGGAGTTATACTATTATCTATAGCAGACTTAACCTTTTTTGCTATTACCTCATCGGTTTCTTTTATAATCCAACGTCTCTCAGAATGTCCAAGAATTACAAATGTGCAATGGAACTCTTTTAGCATTAATGGAGATATTTCTCCGGTAAATGCTCCTTTTACCTCCCAGAACATGTCTTGAGCCCCAAGATAGATTCTAGAATCTACTATCATTCTTGAAACAGCATCAAGTATAGTAAAGGGAGGGCATATAGCTATATCCCTATCCTGGACATCAGAAACTAACACCTTAAGGCGCTGTACCAGAGGGATTGCCTCTGATACAGTACCATTCATCTTCCAGTTACCAGCAATAAGTCTTCTCTTCATTTAAGTTTCCTCTTTATACTCTCACTATCATCCAATATAGCTACTCCTGGCAGTACCTTACCTTCTAAAAACTCCAAGCTTGCTCCTCCTCCAGTAGAAACATGGGTCATTCTACTAGCTAATCCAAACTTCTCTACTGCTTCTGCCGTTTCTCCTCCACCTACTACCTTTAGTGCACTAGTATTAGCTATAGCCTCTCCTACTCTCCTTGTACCATTACTAAATACCTCCATTTCAAATACTCCCAAAGGACCATTCCATACGATAGTCTTTGCCTTCGATATCTTTTGAGAGAATATTTCTATTGTTTCTGGCCCTATATCTAATCCTTCCCAATCAGGCGGAATCTGTGCTATTGAGACTACTTTAGTATTGGCATCTGGAGCAAACCTATCTGCAATAACTACATCTACAGGGAGGATAAAATCTACATTCTTCTCCTTTGCCAAATCTATTAACTCTTTAGCTAGAGAAAGTCTGTCCTCTTCGCATATAGATTTTCCAACCTCATAACCTAATGCTTTCAAAAATGTATACGCCATTCCCCCTCCTATAAGAAGACAGTCTACTTTACTAAGAAGATTCTTTATTACTCCAATCTTATCAGAGACCTTGGCTCCTCCTAATACTGCCATAAACGGTCTTTCTGGATTCTCTAAGACCTTAGAGAAAAAACTTATCTCTTTCTCCATAAGAAATCCGGCAACAGCAGGAAGCAGTTTGGCTACACCTTCAGTAGAGGCATGAGCTCTATGAGCAGTTCCAAATGCATCATTCACATATATATCTGCTAAACCTGCTAATGCCTCTGCAAAACGAGGATCATTCTTCTCTTCTTCAGGATAGAATCTGACATTCTCCAGAAGAACTACCTCACCTTCTTTCATACTGTTTACTACTGACTTTACACTATCTCCTATGCAATCATTAAGTTTCTTTACAGGAATACCTAACTCTTCGAGTCTCTTAGCCACAGGGTCAAGCCTTAGATTCTCAGTAATACCCTTAGGCCTACCTAAATGAGTTATAAGAATTACCTTACCACCTTTTTCTCTAAGATAATTAATAGTAGGTAAGGCTGCCTTTATACGAGTATCATCAGCAACCTTTCCATCTTCTAAAGGTACATTAAAATCTACTCTTACAAGTACTCTCTTATTTTTTAACTCTATATCTTTTATAGTAAGCTTATTCATAAGAATAAACCTCTATATTCCTTTATCTCTTACAAAAGCTACCAAGTCTGCTACTCTACAGGAATAACCCCATTCATTATCATACCAAGCTAGAACTTTTACCAAATTCCCCGTTACCATTGTAGAAAGCCCATCTACTACTGTAGAATACGTCATACCTTTAAAGTCCATAGAGACTAAGGGTTCATAAGTAATATCTAATATACCCTTCATAGGTCCATTAGCAGCTTCTTCAAATGCCTTATTCACCTCTTCTACTGTCACATCTCTCCCTACTATACACACAAGATCGGTAATAGAGACGGTGGGGGTAGGAATTCTTAAAGCTATTCCATTCATCTTACCATTTAATTCCGAGATAACCCTTCCTATAGCCTTTGCAGCGCCTGTAGTGGTAGGAATAATGTTCATTGCTGCAGCCCTCGCTCTTCTTAAGTCTTTATGAGGTAGATCAAGGATACGCTGGTCATTCGTATAAGAATGGGTAGTAGTCATCAATCCTCTTATTATTGTAAACTTATCATTAAGGACCTTAGATATTGGAGCAAGACTATTGGTTGTGCAAGAGGCATTGGAAATTATATTATGCTTTGCTGGATCATAAAGGTCTTGATTTACTCCTAATACTATAGTGATATCTTCCCCAGTTGCAGGAGCGGTAATAATAACCTTCTTCGCTCCAGCTTTTATATGACTAGAAGCTTTACTTGCATCTGTAAATAAGCCAGTAGACTCTACTACTAATTCTACTCCTAGGTCCTTCCAAGGCAAATTTGCTGGGTCCTTCTCTGCTAACACTTTTACTCTCTTCGAGTTAACAACTATGTCATTTCCGTCTATGCTCACCTCTCCTTGAAATCTTCCATAGTTAGAATCATACTTAAGGAGATGAGCATTTGTCTTTACATCTGTAATATCATTGATAGCCACTATATCTATGTCTGGATACCTCTCAAGTAACGCCTTGAATACCTGTCTCCCTACTCTTCCAAATCCATTAATACCTATTTTCATCTCTATTCCTCCTTTTCTAAAATTGATATTCTACCTAGTTCTCTATACTGGTCATCAACTCTTATACGTGATAACTCTACTAAAGATATCTCTCTGCTAGAACTAATAGGAGTTTCTATAACTATACCAAATTCTTTTATCCCTACTATTCTTCCTAACCCCATAAATCTATTCTCTTTATTTCTCAAACCTACAATTACCCCTATGAGATTATCTACTTTTGTAATATATTTTAGCATATTATTACCGTTCGTCAAACATTCCTTTAATGGTAAGAAGGGGTATGGAAAATAACATATGTCAAACGATATCATAAACAATGTCAGACCCTGAGAAAAATACTTTCTTATGAGAGATTCTCTCCTATCCTTCCTTGTTATAAGGTCTCTCTGTTTTACTTCAGGAAGTGGAGAAAGGCTCACCTTCTTAGTAAGAAGGTACGAAAATAACCTCTTCACTTGAGATTCACTAGATATAACTATTGTTAGCACATCTGGAAGTATTTCTACCACCATCTTTTTATAACCAAGTGCCTTATGAGAATGTATAAAGCCACATGTATCTACTACTAACTTCGATCCCTCTGGGACAGAAGATAAAAGTCTATACATCCTAGTCAATATTAACGGTTCAAGTCCACTTGGAGTGGTATTACCAATAAATTCTAAGGTTATATCCTCGACATCTATATACTCTTTTGAATTAGACTTTAATCTGCCAAGAGCAATAGTCATAGGTAAACCAATAGTAGATTGCCCTAGATCAAGGTCTAAAAAGCATACATCATAATCTCTTTTAAGAAGACAGACAGATAAACCGATAGAAAAAGATGTCTTACCAACATCTACCCCTCCTAACACAAGATACGTCTTGGATGGAGGGAATCTTTCAAAATTAGATACAGCATAGGAATAAGCGCTAGGATTTATCTTCAATGCTATCATTAGCTAATCTCTCTAGTCTTTTCATATAATAAGAGACCGTACTTTTAGTAACAGGAGGCTGAGTTAATTGAGCAAGTTCTTCTAACGTAGCCTGAGGATATTGAAGTCGGAGGGTAGCCATCTTCATATAATTCTCTGATAGTTTACCCATTTCTATAAGCTTGTTTATAGCCTTTATCTCTCTATCTGCAGCATTTAAAGTCCTCTCTATATTGGATTGCTGAAAATTTATTTTCCTATTTGTATCTTCATTTGCAAGTTTAGAAGCCCTTACCTCTTCCACCTTTATAAGTCCATCCTTCACTCCTATCGAATTTAAAAACTTCTCTACCCCAGCAAGGCCTGATATTATTACTCTTTTATTGTATACCTTATATCCTATCTTTAAAAGACTTAGAGCCTCTCCAATCTTTCTAGGAAAGGACTTATGTATCGGAATAAGCTCTATTCTATAATATTTCTCTGGATTTGAAATAAATCCACAAGAAATAAAAACACCCCTTAAAAAAGACCTGGGAAAATCTCCATTCCACTGCAGCAATTTATGATAGTTATTATCTATTATAAAGTAAAACCTAGGATGGTCTTTATATCTCTTTATTTCCACATTGATAGAACTTTTAAAAACTCTTTTCCACAGAACAGTTATCCTATTTGTTACATTCATCCTATCTATATAGATTGATTCTTTATCTTCTGAAAGTCTAGCCCCAATAATACCTTGTAACTCAGTAAATGCATCCTGAAGGTTCGAAGGGGTCTTCTTACAGAGTTCAAATATCAGAAGTTTAGAGTATTCTTCCATCTCTACTCTGCTTCTATATCCCTATGATGTGTTACTACTTTATATCCTTTCTTTTCTAATTTTTCCTTAATTACTTCTACTATAGCTGGAGAACGATGCCTTCCACCAGTACACCCTATCGCTATAGTAATCTGAAACTTCCCTAACTTCATATACTGTGGGATGAGGAAATTTATAAAATCTTCCAATTTTTCTATAAACTCTATAGCGGCCAAATCTCTCATTACAAAATCTTTAACCTCTCTATCTAGTCCTGTCTTAAGCCTCAAATCAGGTTCATAGAAGGGGTTTGGTAAAAATCTTACATCTAATAACAGATCAGCATCTATAGGAAGACCAAATTTATACCCAAAAGATTCCAGATTAAATAGAATATTGTCTTTTCCACCAAATAGAGAGAGTTTCTGTAGTTCTTCCTTTAGTAAAGAGGGATTTGTCCTAGAAGTATCTATAACATAATCAGCTATCTCCCTTATTGGCTCTAATATCCTACGCTCCTCCTTTATGCTCTCTAAGAGAGAACCAAAACCAGCCAAAGGATGAGGTCTCCGCGTCTCTTTGAACCTTCTTACTAAAGTCTCATCTGTAGCCTCTAAGAAGACTATCTTCTCTCTTATTCCCATCTTATGAAGGCTCTCCAATGAGTTCTTAAGAGAATCAAAGAATTCCTTACCCCTTATATCAATTACTATAGCTACGTTTCTGATCTTACCTTCAGATTGAATACATAATTCGGCAAGCTTAGGCAAAAGGGTAATGGGTAAATTATCTATACAAAAATATCCCATATCCTCATAGCACCTTATAGCTAAGGACTTGCCTGCACCTGAAAATCCAGTAATAATTATAAGATTTAAGAGTGATTCCTCCATATTATATAATCCACCACCTCTTCGAATCCGGATGGACTCTCCTTACTAGTTATATAATTGGCTGCCGCTTTCACCTCTTCTGGAGCATTTCCAAATGTAATACCAACTCCTACCTCTTTTAAAAGTTCTATATCATTAAAACTATCCCCTACTCCTGCAACCTCTAACAGAGGTATTCCTAACATTCCTGCCAAATATCTGACTGCATTCCCTTTTGAAACATCTTTCTTCATAATCTCCAGATAGGTAGGACTACTAGTAGTTATATATAATGCCCCATCAAATCTAGCCTTTATAGGGGTAATTATTTCTTTTACCTTTTCTCCATCGCCTATTCCTAATACCTTTGTGGTAGGAAGCTCTGGTAAATCTTCTAAATCCTCTACAAATAATGCGTCAACCTTGTTCTGTTTAGGGTAGTTCTCTCCATACTCACTCTTCCCTACTATATAAAGAGCATCATTGAAATAAAGATTTATCTGTAAATCCCTTTCTCTCAGATAAATTGCTATCTCCTTCCACATAGGGTATGGAATTGGAGAGTGATAAAGTATTCTAAAATCTGAGGTTCCTATCATAGCTCCATTATAAGCAATAATAGGAGAGGAAAGCCCTAATAACTTCTGATAATATAATATAGAGTGAAACATCCTCCCACTTGCTATAACAATATTAATATCCTCTTTTAAAAGTCTCTCTATACCTTCTATTACTATGTCAGGAAATCTATCATTAAACAAGATAGTTCCGTCTAGATCTGTCACAAACAGCTTAATCATAGTTATTTTATTATAACATAATTATTTATTTTTTCTATAGAGAGGCCTAGCAAAGACCTTATTATAGGATGAAACATCTTGCTTCGATTCTTCTAAAAAGATAATAGCTATAATAGTAGCAAATAATGCTATAATCATAAGAAACAAAAACATCTTAGAAATCCCCACCATATCTGCAAAGTACCCAGCCAAAAAGGGACCAAAGGCTGAAGAGAATGCAGTAGTCATATTAAGCATACCCTGAGCTGTCCCTCTCTCTTCTTGAGAAACTAAATCATTAATATATACTATGGGTATTACTGCTATGATAGCAAAAGTAACACTATGCATAGTCTGAATCCCTATAATAGCAAGAGGGGATCTCGCAAGACTATAGAGTAACATACGGATTGGCAAAGCCAGAGATGCAATAAAAAGAAGGGGTCTTCTTCCTATTTTATCTGATATAATTCCCATAATAAGCATAAATGGTATTTCTACTCCAGAACTAGCTGTATAGGAGAAACTAATCATTCGATTCGTCCCTCCCAAAGATTTTACTAACAGATTTACATTCGATGAGGCTGCAGTAAGGGCAGTATAGTAGAAGAAATAAAAAAGGAGCACCTTTAATATATTACTATTACTTATAAGCCTTTTAATATTCCCAATCTGTGGGGTCAAAACACTTGTCTTTATATTAGGCTCCTCTATAAGAAAAACAAATATACTAGAAATGATGAAAGCCATCCCTATAAGAGGAAACATATATCTAGGCTCTGTTAATATTGGGAATACTCCAGTCACTGAAATACAGACCAAAAAGCCAATACTTCCCCACATCCTAGTGGAAGCATAATCTCTACCAACCTGTCCAGAGAAGCTTAAGTCTATAACAAGAACACTAGCGATAGTCAGGATAGTATAGATACAAAGTCCTATAACTGAGTATAAGAGGATGAAATCTCCATAATCGCTTATTTTAGGAAAGATAAAGAGATATATAATAGCTCCTAACAAAAGGCCTACGATGATAAATGGCTTCCTTCTTCTTAATCTATCTGATAGATGGCCAACAGAAAGCTGAATGAGTGCACCTACTAAAGCTGACGTACCAGTAAGAAAACCAATCTCTCCTACAGAAAAACCTCTGTTTCTTAAATATACTGGGATAAAAGAAAACATAAAGGTCCATGCCACATAATAGAAAAAGAAGAAAGCCCTTATAAAGAGACTATTTCTTTTCATTTACTAATATCCCAATTCTTCACTGACAAGTAAAACTGTAAAATTTGTCTTTGAAGGTTTTCTCTCTATAATAGTTGTTACCCTACATATATTATTGATCCCAGTACAGTTAGAACAGTATCCAGTCTTTGCACAAGGGGTATTAAGTCCCAATCTATGAGCATTAATAGGAGCGGCGACATTTTTTATCCTCCACAGAGCCTCTTCTATATCTTTTACTATCTTATTTATACCTACAACTACTATTACCATTTTAGGGCCAAAGATCATTCCAGCTACTCTATTCCCTACCCCATCAGTATTTACTAGTATCCCATCCATAGTAATAGCATTACTACTCACTAGAAATACGTCTGTTAGCAGTTCCTCTCTTCTGGTATAGAAATCTGCTTCTGGGTCTAACTCCGCCTTCCAATGATGTATAACAATATTTCCTCTTGCAACTAAGTCTTCTATAACTTTTAATTCCCTAATAGATATTGAACCACCTACTCCTACCCTTGCATCTTTAGGAATAAGGTTAAGAATCTTATCTCTTGCGTCCTCTTTACTCCTAAACCAAAAAGCGTCAAAATCTCTAGATTTCAGATTTTCTACTATTCTATTTAGTAACTGTTCTTTATACCATTCTCTATTTGCTTCCATATTAGTCTCCTTAAAGCCCTAATTCACTGTGAATCTCTTGCATTGCAGAGAGAGAAAGGGTAATAAAATCTTCTAGAATAAATCCTAGCCTCTCGCATAACCTTATCTCCTCTCTATCTGCTCCTCTAGCAAATGCTTTTTCTCTGAATCTCTTCATAATAAATTTGGTGTCTATAGCTGATAGACTCTTCTCCGGCTTTATAAGAGCACTAGCAGTGATAAGGCCGTTTACTGCATCGGCAGCGCATAACGCTATATGCATAAGGTTATCATCTACTTCAACACCCTTCTTATGAGCCCTTACTGCATCTACTATCTCAGATGGATACCCCTTCTCTTTAAGGATCTCTGCCCCTAAAACTCCATGTTTTTCTGCATTTTCATTGCAGAGTTCATAATCTATGTCGTGGAGAAGTCCCGCTATCCCCCACATCTCCTCGTCCTGACCAAACCTCCTAGCTAGAGACCTCATTATAGCCTCTGTCGCAAGCATATGCTTTATCAGATTTTCTCCTTTCACATATTCTGAAAGTAGAGACACTGCATAATCTCTATCCAAAATAGTCATCTCCTTCCTAAAGAAATTAGTATAAATTATAAGACTCATTTAATGATAACGCAAGATAGATAATATGATATTATATTTAAAATAGGAGGTGAAACTAATTATGAAGGCAGTAGTAAAGTATGATAATAAAGACGGGGCAACAAAATTAATTGAAGTGCCAGTTCCGGAGATAGGTCCTGAAGATGTATTGGTAAAGGTAGCTTATGCAGGTATATGTGGAAGTGACCCCCATATACATCATAATAGAGTAAGTTATAAGATAAACGTACCTGTCATCTTAGGACATGAGTTCTCAGGAGTTATAGAAAAGGTAGGAGAAGATGTAATTGGTTTTAAGGTGGGAGATAGGGTTACAGCAGAGACGCATGCGGATTACTGTGGAAGATGTGAGTTATGTAGGACTAATAACTACCATCTCTGTAGGGAGAGAAAAGGATATGGATTTCATGTGGATGGGGCATTTACTCAATATATAAAGGTGCCTACAAGAATACTCCATAAACTTCCAGAGAATGTAGGACTTAGGGAAGCAGCCTTAACAGAACCATTCTGCGTTGCATATAGTTCTCTAGTAAAACACTCCGATATAAAGCCAGGAGACCTGGTAGTAATAGTAGGACCTGGTCCTATAGGAATCCTCTGTACCAAAATGGCAAGTATCATGGGAGCAGGTAAAATTATAGTTATTGGAACTAAAGGGGATGAAAAAAGGCTTGAGATAGCAAAGGAATTTGGAGCAGATCTAACCTTAGATAGTTCAAAAGAGAATGTAAGAGAAATAGTGATGAGCATTAGAGATGGCTATGGAGCCGACTTAGTAATAGATACTGCAGGAGTCTCTGAAGCATTCAAGTTGGCGATAGATATAGTAAGACCTAATGGTCAGATTAATAAAATAGGTTGGGGACCGGAGTCATTTGGTTATTCTCTTGATCCTCTAATATCAAAAGCTGTTACTGTAAACTTCACATTCAGTCATAATTGGGATGTATGGGAAAAGTGTCTAGCTCTTATGGATAAAAAACTGGTAAACCTAGAAAGATTAATAACTCATGAGCTTCCCATAGATAAATGGCAGGAAGGCTTTGAACTTATTGAAACTAAAATAGGACTCAAGGTTGTCCTAACTCCTATAGGGTAAAGATTTAAGAATGAAGGCATTAGTTTATTATGGGCCTAAAGACCTAAGAGTTACTGAGATAGAAGACCCTAAAATCTCTAAAGATGAGGTATTTATAAAGGTTAGGGCTTGTGGGATCTGTGGATCAGATGTTCATGGTTATCTCGGTGTTACAGGAAGACGTATCCCTCCTATGATAATGGGGCATGAGTTCTCAGGAGAGATAATAGAAAGAGGAGAGGCGGTAAAAAACTTATCTATAGGAGATAGGGTTACTGTGTATCCTGTAAGATTCTGTGAGGTATGTAGTGCTTGTAAAAAAGGACTTACTAACCTTTGTGAAAATAAAAGCTTTTTAGGAGTAATGAATGTAAATGGAGCGATGGCAGAATATATATCTGTCCCTAGTTATATGGTAGTTAGACTCCCAGACTCTCTGAATTATCTACAAGGAGCCATGATAGAGCCATTAGCGGTAGCTTATAGAGCGGTTAAAAACTCACCTAACCTCTTGAATAAGAATGTTCTCATAGTAGGAGCTGGGACAATAGGGCTGTTAGTTCTTATCTTACTTAGGCCCTTTGGAGTCGAAAGTATTACGGTAGTAGACGTAAATAGCCATAGATTAAAAACAGCAAAGGAACTAGGAGCAGATTTTACTATAAATCCGAATAAGGACGAACCTAAAAATGGATTCTTACCTGATATAGATCTCGCATTTGAAGCAGTAGGAAGTACATCTAGCGTAACTCAGGCTATGAATAGGCTTAAGCCAGGAGGAGCATGTATATGGATAGGAAACTCAGCAAAGAATATCGAACTAGATATGCAAAATATAGTTACAAGAGAGTTAAAAGTATTTGGTACCTACATATATACCTACGAAGAATTTGTTCAATCTATAGGCTTAATCTCTAAACTCAGTGATAAACTAGATAAGATTATAAGCAAAATTATATCTTTAGAGGAAGCCCCTGAAATCTTTAACAAGCTAATTGAGAAGGATACTAACTTGATAAAGGTGATAATCAGATTGAGTTCTTAGCAGACAGTTGACTTTATTCAGCATAGAATGCTATCATAAGGGATAAGAAAACGATAGAAGGAGGTAAGACTATGGCTGAGATCAAAAGTTTTGAGATAACGCCGACCTCTGGGAGACAGGGGGATATAGTTACAGTAACAGTCCATGCCACTTCGGATACAAAGTCTGTTTATGGAAGGATTCCAGAGTATGGATATCTTGTCCAATTTCAGAAGGATGGTGAGATATTCAAATTAACTATGCAAGTTCCTTATGGAGCACCTCCAGGGACGTACTCTGTTTCTATATATCCTATAGATAATGAAGGAAATAGAGGGGAAGAGAAGAGATTTAACTTCCAGGTATTATAGAAAGATATAAACTAACTTAGAGTATTCCTAACTTAATTAATTCTTCTAGGATGTCTCTATGTCTCTCCTCTTTAAGACATAGCTCTATTTCTTTATTTATCCTGGCACTACTTACCGTAGAAAGGACTCCTAAACTTATGGCTTCCTCTATAAGTTTTTGAGTATGAGGTTCTATCTTAAAGTTAAGCCTTACTTTAAATCTTATTGCTCTAAATATACGGGTAGGATCATCTATAAAGCTCCTATTATGTAGAACTCTGATTAACTTAGACTTTAAGTCTTTTAAACCCTGAAGTGGGTCGATTATCTCTTCTATCCGACCACTTAAAGAAAGGGGAGAGGCCAAGGCATTGATAGTAAAGTCCCTCCTTGAGAGGTCTTCTTGGATATTACCTGGACTTACTTTAGGTAACATTCCTGGTTTTGGATATATTTCTTTTCTTGCCATAGCTATATCTATATGAGTTACCCCATTATCTGGTAGGTCTATCTTGTAGGTATAAAATCTCTTTAAAAGTCTTCCTCTAATATTTAAACTAGAAGTATATCTAATAAATTCTTCTGGAAGAGCCTCAAGAACAATATCTATATCTTTTATTTCGAATCCAAGAAATATATCTCTAAGCGTTCCTCCCACTATGTAGATAGGAAGACCGTATTCATAAGCTCTATCTATACAGAGTCTAATCTCAGGAATAGATAGAATAGATAAGTGGTGACCTATCAATTCTGTCATCGCTTATAGAGATAGCTTTTTCCACAAACGGGATACAAAGCTTCAACCTTTCTTCATCATTATAGTAAACCTCTAGGATAGTCTCCTCTTTCTCTACACAGTCACTTATCTTCTTTTTGAGAAGAAATCCCACATTAGCATCTATCCTATCTTCTTTCTTTAATCTTCCTGCTCCTAAAATTCTAGCCCCCTCTCCAAGTAAAAAGGCGTCCATACGATTTATATATCCTTTAGTCTTGGCTCTAAACTCATATCTTTTACTATTCAAGGAAACCATCTCTATGTCTCCTCCCTGTGCCTTTACCATCTCTTTAAATTTTCTAAATGCCTGTTCACTAGAGATAGCATTTCTAACAGTTTTTTCATCACTCACTAATTTACATATTTCTATAGCTAATGTTTCTACGTCCCTTGGACCGTTCCCTTTTAGGGTATCCATAGCTTCTTTCACTTCAAGAATATTTCCGATAGCATATCCCAATGGTTCATTCATATTTGATATCACTATGTTTATCTTTCTTCCAAATGATTCTCCTATCTCCTTTAGCCATCGAGCTAAAGTTTCTGCTTCATCTAGGGTTTTCATAAAGGCTCCCGAACCTACCTTTACATCAAATAGGATAGTCTGAGCTCCTCCAGCTATCTTCTTGCTTAATATGCTACTTGTAATAAGTGGAATACTTTCTACTGTCCCAGTGACATCCCTCAAGGAATATATCTCTTTCTCTACAGGGACTAACCCTTCTACCTGACTTATAATACTACAACCTATCTTCTCAACTAGCCTTTTGAAATCTTCAACAGAGAGATTCGTATTAAAACCAGGGATAGCTTCAAGTTTGTCTATAGTTCCTCCGGTATGACCCAGTCCTCTTCCAGAGAGTTTAGCCACCCTAAAGCCTATAGAGGCTAAGAGCGGAATTACTATAAGGCTAATCTTGTCTCCTACCCCTCCAGTAGAATGCTTGTCCAAAACGGGAATATCCCACTTTATCTTCTCCCCAGTAGCAAGGATAGCATCTATCATATTAATAGTTTCCTCTTTTGATAACCCCCTCAGAAAACTTGCCATAAGCCAAGCACTCATCTGATAATCAGGGATATTTTTCTTATAGAAGTTCGTTATGAAAAAATTTATCTCTTCCTTACTTAGAAGATTCCCATCCCTTTTCTTTATAATAATATCTACAGGATTCATCCTTTTCTCCTCTTAATATACTCTCTTAGTAACCTTTCTAGGTCCTTACTAATTCTTTCTCCTATCTTTAAAACCTCATTATGGGTTACCTCTATACTATCGTTCCTGTGAACATTAGTTATGCAAGAGATTCCTAATACCTCTATACCCATTTTTCTTGCCATAATCACCTCAGGAACAGTAGACATCCCAACGGCATCTCCCCCGATCATCCTAAAAAATCTTACCTCGGCAGGAGTTTCATAGTTCGGTCCTTTTACTCCTATATATACTCCTTCTTTCAATTCCAGAGACAAATCTCTTCCTACCTCCTTTAAGAGTATTCTCTCTCTAAGAGAGTATGCATTCTTCATGTCAATGAAATATGGATGACCTATTAGAGGGCTATCACTCATAAGATTTATATGGTCAGAGATAAGCATTATATCTCCTGGAGAGAGGTTTTCATTTATGCCACCGCTTGCATTTGTAACTATTACTAATCTTATCCCTAAATTTCCTACCACTTCTATTGGGAAAACCACCTCTTTAGCTGAATAACCTTCATATAGATGGAATCTCCCTCTTAAAATGACTACCCTCTCCCCATCTACATCTACTACCTCTAATCTTCCTTTATGTCCAGGAACCATAGGTTTAGCCATGCTTGGGATCTCATTATAACCTATGCTAAAAATTATATTCTCCTCAAAGATTGAGATTCCTGAACCAAGTATAATGGCAACTCTTTCAGTAAATAAGTATCTCTTATTTAGGAGCTCAACTGCTTCCCTTACCCTCTCCTCCATCGTTTAGATATCTCCTTTATTAGATTTCTATCTTAGATTATACCATATTGGACATATAACCATAAAATCCACTCATTATTAGATATTCTTTTTATGAATATACTCTTCTTTTCTCTTAAAGTGGAATAAAATATATATACTTTTCCACAGATATAATTAGTGGAGCAAAATTATTAGACTTATCCACATAATGAACGAAAAGTCTTTTATATAAAGTATTAAATACAAACCACCAGAGAAAAGAGACAGGAAAAGTTTTTTATGGTATAATAATTCTATGACAACAGGATGGATAGAAGTGATATGTGGGAGTATGTTTAGTGGAAAGAGTGAGGAACTTATAAGAAGGATAAGGAGAGCAGAGATTGCTCGGCAGAGAGTGGTAACATTTAAACCGTCAGTAGATACTCGCTATACTGCCAAAGAAGTAGTCTCTCATGATGGGAATAAAGTTTCTGCTTATATTGTAGAAAGGGCAAGAGATATATTAGACTTAGTTTCATCTGATATACAGGTTGTGGCTATAGACGAGGCTCAATTTTTTGACGAAGAGATAGTAGATGTATGCCAGAAGTTAGCAGATGACGGAAAGAGAGTTATAGTGGCAGGTTTAGATCAGGATTTTAGAGGTGAACCTTTTGGACCTATGCCTAAGCTTCTTTCTATAGCAGAAAGGGTAGATAAACTTCAGGCAATATGTATGGTATGTGGAGAGCCTGCTAGTAGGACCCAAAGGTTAATAAACGGAGAACCAGCATACTATGACGACCCCATTATCCTTATTGGTGCTGAAGATGTATATGAGGCTAGATGCAGAGCTCATCACATAGTGAGAAGGAGGATATAGAATATATGCAAATAGGTGGACAGGCAGTAATAGAAGGCGTTATGATGAGGGGCCCAAAGAGTTTTAGTGTAGCAGTAAGGTCTCAAGATAGTTTGGTAAAGGTTCACAAGTTTAACATAAATAGCCCTATCTCCTCTATATGGGGAAGAATTCCTATTATAAGAGGATTTATTGTACTTGTAGAAAGCTTAATCCTAGGGATAAAGGCGCTGAATATCTCTGCAGGAGAATTTGGAGGAGAAGAGGTAAAACTTTCAAACTGGGATATATTTCTAGCTATGGCTATGGGGATAGGACTAGGGATACTGCTCTTTATAGTATTCCCAGCATTCATCGCTAGGATTATCCAGAATAGTATTTCTTCTCCGTTCTTAGTAAACATCTTGGAGGGACTTGTAAGGATAGGGGTATTTTTATTGTATCTCTATTCCTTTTCTTTTATCCCCGATATTAGAAGGGTATTTGAATATCACGGTGCTGAACATAAGTCAATCTTTACATATGAAAAGGGCGAACCATTAACTGTAGATAATGCTATGAAAAACAGTAGACTACATCCACGATGTGGAACGAACTTTTTGCTCGTAGTAATGATAGTAAGTATACTAGTATTCTCTCTACTTGGAAGGCAGACACTGTTGGCAAGAATAATCTCTAGAATCATTCTTATCCCTGTTGTAGCAGGGATATCCTATGAGATAATACGTTGGGCATCTAAACATGAAGATTCAAGGTTCACTCGTAGTATAATATGGCCTGGATTAGCACTTCAATACTTTACTACTAGAGAACCGTCTCCAGACCAGATAGAAGTAGCTTTAGAGGCAGTAAAAACAGTATTAAATCTAGAGGGTGTTTCATATGTGGAATAAGTTGGAAGAGTTAGAAAGAGAATATATGGAGATAGAGGCTTCTCTTGCAAAGCCTGAGATACTGTCAAATCAAGAACTATTTCAAAATCTCACTAGAACTTATAGTGAACTTGGAGAGATTGTAAATATATACAGGGGATACAAAGAGGTAGAAAAGGAAATATTGGAACTAGAATCCCTAGTAGATGATCCGGATATAGGTTCTATGGCAGAGGAAGAGCTTAGAAAACTGGAAGAAAAGAAAAGGAAACTCGAAGAGGATTTAACAATTAAGCTATTACCCAAAGATTACAGGGATGAACGAAATGTCATACTAGAGATAAGGGCAGGAACAGGGGGAGAAGAAGCGGCACTCTTTGCTGGAGACCTTCTAAGAATGTATCTAAGATATGCTGAACGTAAGGGATGGAAGGTAGAGATTATGAGTAGTAACCCCACAGATCTTGGTGGATATAAAGAAGTTACTGTCTCTATACAAGGTAAGGGAGTATATAGCAGGTTAAAGTTTGAAAGTGGGGTGCATAGAGTCCAAAGGGTGCCGGAAACAGAAGCAAGTGGAAGGATACATACATCAACAGCTACTGTAGCAATACTCCCTGAAGCTACTGAGGTAGAGATAGATATCCGTCCTGAAGATCTAAAGATAGATACTTTCCGCGCTGGTGGACATGGTGGACAAAATGTTAACAAGGTTGAATCAGCAGTAAGAATTACTCATATCCCTACTGGAATAGTAGTTACTTGCCAGGATGAGAGGTCACAGTATCAAAATAGAGAAAAGGCATTGAGGATCTTGAGGGCACATCTTTTAGAGATTAGAGAAAGAGAAAGGGAAAAGGAAGAAGCACAATTAAGAAGAAGTCAGATTGGAACAGGAGAAAGAAGTGAAAAGATAAGAACTTACAACTTCCCCCAAAACCGTGTAACCGACCATAGGATTGGACTTACCCTTTATAATCTTCAAGAAATCTTAGATGGAGATATAGATGAGATAATAGACGCTCTCATTAAGGAACAGCAAGTAGAACAGTTAAAAAATCTTACCGTTTCTAATAGATGAAGCTTGACAAAATAAAGAGAGAGGTTATTAGGGTTCTTAGCAAAGCAGGGATTACCGATAGTCATTTAGAAGCTCTCCTTATTCTTAGCTTAGTCCTAGGCAAAAATAAAGAGTATATAATTTCACATCCTGAATTAGAGATAGAGGATGCTCTATTGGTTAAGATAGAAGAAATAGTTTCTAAAAGGGCTTCGGGGATACCATACGCATACCTATCTAAAGAGAAAGAATTCTTTGGGATAAAATTCCTCCTAGACTACGGAGTACTAATTCCTAGAGCAGAGACAGAAACATTAGTAGAGGTAGTATTAAAGGAAGGACCATTCAGTAATGGTTTAGACCTATTTTGTGGAATTGGAGTTATAGCTCTTAGCATCCTTTATAAAGATGGATGTAAGGTATTTACAGGCATAGATATTTCGCCAATAAGTATAAGACTCGCAGAAGAAAATGCCAAAAGGTTAGGTTTAAACAATAAGACAAGGTTTATCCTACGTAATATAGAAGACACATTAATAGAGGAGATGTTCGACCTTATAGTAGCAAATCCGCCATACATTCCAGATAAAGCATGGGAATGGCTTCCTGTAGAGGTAAAAAACGAACCTAAAGATGCTCTATTAGGTGGAAGGGACGGACTAAATTTTTACCCTATCATAGCCTCTATAGTAAGGAAGAATTTATTAGATGGAGGACTATTTGCTATAGAGATTGGAGGGGAAAACCAAGTCCCCAAAGTAAAGGAAATATTTAAGGACTTCTCTACGCATATTGCCTATGACTTAGGAGGAACTCCAAGAGTAGTATGGGGCAGGAAGGAATGAAATTAGTTATTATAAAACCTCAAGAAGATATTAATCCCCTTATAAAGCTTATAAAAGAGGGAGGAATAGTTGCCTTTCCTACAGAGACAGTATATGGGCTAGGGACTAATGCCCTAAATAAAGAAAGTGTAGAAAGAATATATAGGGTAAAGGAAAGAGAAAAAGAAAAGGCTTTGAGTCTCCATATAGGAACACTCAAAGGCTTAGAAGAAATTGTAGAAATAACCCCATTTGAATGGAAGATTATTCTTCAATTCTTCCCTGGACCGATAAATATAATACTAAAGAAAAAGAGTTCTATACCTTGGTGGATTGGTAAAGAAGAAACTATTGGAGTAAGATATCCATCCCTAAAGATTACTCAAGAACTCCTAAGAGGGGTAGGCATCCCCATAGTAGCTACTAGTGCCAACATGTCTGGGGGTCCAGAAGCTAGAACAGCTCAAGATGTGATAGAAATGATAGGAGATAGAATAGATGGCATCCTTGACGGAGGACCTGTGCCTATAGGTAAGCCATCTACAGTGGTGAATATTTCCAGAAAAAATATAGAGATCCTAAGGGAAGGTCCTATAGACAGAAAAATTATAGAGGATATAATAAAGAAGATACTTATTTAAGAAGATATGGAGGTAAAATGAAGTTAGCTATTGGAAGTGACCATGCAGGGTTTAGATTAAAAGAAGAGTTGAAATCTTTCATCTCTTCTTTAGGAATAGAAATAAAAGACTTTGGATGCTACTCAGAGGATTCTGTAGACTATCCTGATATAGCCAAAGAGGTTTCTTTCAGTGTAGTCAAAGGAGAGTCTGATAAAGGAATCCTCATATGTGGAACAGGAATAGGAATGAGTATAGCAGCCAACAAGATTAAAGGGATAAGAGCTGCGGTAGGGAATGAACTTCTCTCTGCAAGACTTGCAAGAGAGCACAATAATGCCAACATACTTACCCTAGGAGCAAGGATAATAGGGATAGAGGTAGCAAAAGAGTCAGTAAAGATATTTATAGAGACACCCTTTCTAGGAGGAAGACATCAGAGAAGGGTAGAAAAAATAAGAGAGATGGAGGGAGAACAATGTATCTCGAAGTAACTGATCCAGAGATATATAATGCTATAAAAGGAGAAAGGGAGAGAGAAGAATCTACTTTAGAGCTGATTGCCAGTGAAAATTTTACAAGCCTAGCAGTTCTTGAAGCTCAAGGTTCTCTACTTACAAATAAATATGCAGAGGGGTATCCAAAACATAGATACTATGGGGGATGTAGATGGGTAGATGTAGTAGAACAGTTAGCAATAGATAGGGCAAAGGAACTTTTTAAAGCAGAGCATGCCAATGTTCAACCTCATTCAGGTTCACAAGCTAATATGGCAGTATATTTTGCTGTTTTAAATCCGGGTGATATAGTCCTTGGAATGAACCTTTCTCATGGGGGACATCTTACCCACGGAAGTCCAGTAAATATATCAGGTAAATATTTTAAGTTTGTATCTTATGGGGTAAATCCAGAGACAGAAACAATAGATTATGACCAGGTTAGAGATCTAGCGAAGACTCATAAACCAAAACTTATAGTTACAGGAGCAAGTGCTTATCCTAGAGTAATAGATTTTGAAAGATTCTCCAAAATAGCAAAGGAAGTAGGATCATTACTAATGGTAGATATGGCACATATAGCAGGACTAGTAGCGGCAGAACTTCACCCAAGTCCAGTACCATGGGCAGAGTTTGTAACTACAACTACACACAAGACACTTAGAGGGCCAAGAAGCGGACTTATACTATGTAAAACTGATTATGCCAAAGTTATAGATAAAGCTATATTCCCAGGGACTCAAGGTGGACCTCTTATGCATATAATAGCTGCTAAAGCAGTGGCACTAAAAGAGGCTATGAGCCAAGAATTCAGAGACTACCAATTACAAATAATAAAGAATGCCAAAACATTATCTGAAACATTGGCAGAAAATGGCTTTAGACTTGTATCTGGGGGCACAGACAATCATCTAATGTTAGTAGATGTTAGACCTCTAGGGCTTACAGGTAAAGAAGCAGAAAAGATGCTCGAGGAGATAGGCATAACTGTTAATAAAAATGCCATCCCATTTGATCCGCAACCACCAACAATTACTAGTGGGATAAGAATAGGTACCCCGGCAGTAACTACTAGAGGTATGAAAGAGCCACAGATGAGGGAGATCGGAGAAATAATATCTAAATGCCTCAAGAAAGAAGAGACCCAAGAATCCCTAAAAAATAGGGTGAAAGAGTTATGCAAAGCCTACCCTCTATTCTATAAAGATATTGGAGCAATTTAAAAATATATTTGTGACAAATGATGAGTATTAGAATTGGCTCAGTTAGGTTGACTTGTCTTATACTCATTATTATCTTATTATTTAGTTCTCCTATTGTATATTCTCAAGAAATATATGACCAAATTTTAGTAGCACCAGGGTTAAATTACTCAATCTATAAAGATTCTAGCCCAATAATTATTCATACTTTAGAATTAGACCCAACTTCTCCTTATGTTCTATTAGAAACTGTACTAGCTAGTGATTCTCTCTTTAATAGAGAAGTATTAAGTTCTATGGTAAATAGGACAAATGCTATAGCAGGTATAAATGGAGATTTTTTTGATCCACCCACTGGAATGATAATAAATCTTATGGTAAGAAATGGTGAGCTTATTAGGTTACCAATCAATAGGGGGGTGTTTGCTATTACTAAAGATAATCAGCCAGTGATCTCGAGTTTTACCTGTAGTATAGGTATAGATACTACTTTAGGTAGCATCCCACTTACAGGATTAAACATTCCAAGAGGAGGAGACGATGCAGTCCTATTTACCAAGGTATTTGGGAACAATACTACCATATCTAATAAGGCATTCGCAGGTATAGATGTAGAACTTTTAAATCTTTCTAGACCTTTACCTCCCAATGGTACTATAACTGCTACAGTAGGAAATATCTACTATGGTGCCATAAGGTCTCCTATACCGGATAGAGGAGGAATTTTATCCCTAGGGGGAAAAGCAATCTCTTATTTTCCATATATAAGACAAGGAGATACGGTAAAAATAACTACCAGATTAAATCCATCATTAGACATAGTCCAAGCTGTAGGAGGAGGAGCTATCCTCTTAAAGGATGGAGAGATAGTTTTTGGTAAGACGGGAGAAGACCCACTTCCTCCAGGAGTTACCCAGCAGCAAAATCCCCTTACTATAATAGCATTAGATGGAAACGGAAAGATAGATATGATAGTAATAGATGGAAGAAGTCAGCAGAGTAAGGGAATGACCTATCTAGAGGTAGCAAATTATTTAAAAAATCTAGGAATGAAAGATGCTATTACGTTAGATGGTGGAGGCTCTAGTGAGATGATAATAAAAAATAACATAGTAAATAACCCCTCCGATGGAAAGGAAAGAGCTATTGCTAATGGCATAGTACTAAAGGCAAGTTTATCCAGTGATAAACCAGTATTATTTTCTATTCACCCTAAAAAAGCCACTATAAAGGAAGGAGAAAATCTCAAGATAGCTCCAATGCTGCAAGACATATATGGGAATATTTTCCCTATAGATCTAGATAAGATAAAATGGACCTTAGATGGAGTAAACGGGATATTAAACAGGGATGCAGTTTTTTACCCATTATCTTCTGGAAGCGGGAAAATAAAGGCTCAACTAGATAATCTTCAAGCAGAACTAGAGATAAACATAACTCCAAACAAGCGAAATCAGACTGTACTTGAAGATTTCGAAAATAATCCAATAATATCTATCTCTGGATCTGGTTTTGATTTAGAAAAGACCAAAATATCACTTTCTAACTCCAACTACGTGGGGGGAAAGACTTCTTTAAAGCTAGACTATTCTCTCCTTACAGGGATGCCAAGCTATATCTATATAAGTTTTAATTATTCTCTTCCTAAAAATAGTAAAAAACTTGGACTCTGGGTCTATGGAGATAGAAGCGGACATTGGTTAAGAGCTATGTTTAGAGACAGTCAAGGAAATATCTGGGTAGGAAATTTTACAGATGCACCTAAAGGAATATCTTGGGAAGGGTGGAAGTACTTAGAATTAGATCTTTCCTCTTTAGAAATTTTAAGTGGAGATAAAAGCCAAAAGATAACCCCTCCTCTAGAATTGCTTCAGATCTATATGGTAGAACTAAAAGAGGAGAGAAAGAATCAAGGCTGTATATATCTAGATACGTTACAAGTTTTCTAACTTATCCTATTGAAGACTATTTTATTTTGTGATATATTAAAATCATCTAAAATTAACCGGGGAGGTATTAATAGATGGAGGAAAAGCTCTTGACTGTTGAAGAGGTGGCTAAATTCCTTGATATATCAGAAACTGCAGTGTATAAACTTATAGCCTCTGGAGAACTCAGATATGTTAAGTTGGCAAGATTTTACAGATTTAAAAAAGAGTGGATAGATGAATTCCTAGAAAGAGAATCTCAGAGAAAGGAGGGGTTTGCAGTGAGGAGGAGCAAAGTACAGTATTATAATACTCTCTATCAGGTTACCAAAACTATAACATCTACCTTAGAATTAGATGAAGTGTTAAGGCTTATAACAGAACAGACTGTTAAATCTATAAATGTCAAGGCATGCTCTATAAGGCTCTTGGATGAAGACAAAAAGACTCTCAGAATAATGGCAGCCTATGGATTAAGCGAAGATTATCTCAAAAAAGGACCGGTAGAGATAGAAAAGAGTCTCATAGATAAGGAAGTCTTAGAAGGAAAAGTTGTAACAATAAAAGATGCTACGAAAGATGCAAAATTTCAATATCCTGAAGAGGCAGAGAAAGAAGGCATAAGGTCTGTTCTCTGTGTCCCTCTACAGGTAAAAGACAGGATAATTGGAGTTATGCGTGTCTATACCTCAAACATACATAACTTTACCCAGACAGAGATAGAATTTTTAACTGCCCTAGCAAGTTCTGCTGCGATAGCTATAGAAAATGCAAAGCTTTACAATTTACTCCGCAAGAATTATGATAGGCTATATAATGATTTTATGCAGTGGTATGACTCGTGGAGTATAGCAGTCGGAACTAAAAATAAATAAGGATGGCAAAAGGATTTTTGGTTATGAACTGGGTTAGACTTATTCAGATTTAAATGCTTTATTCCCAAATATAAAGACCAGTATAAAAAATACAATGGTCATTATAAGAGATATATTTAAGACAAAGATAGCTGAACCAGTCTCTACCCCCGTAGATATCCTTATACTCTGGGCAACATAGGCAAGGGGCAATATGCTTCCAAACCTTCTTAGGTATTCGGGAAGAAACTCTAAGGGGAAATAGATCCCTGAGAAAAAGATCATTGTTGTCATAAGTACAGAACCTACCTCTGAGGCTACACTTGGTTCACTAAAGATTCCACTTAATAATATGCCAAAAGCCATCATCCCAAGAATACTAGTACTTGCACTGACAAGATATAAAAGCCAATTTATACTGAAGTTTACTCTAAATACTAACTGAGAGAATAGTAGCACTACCGTAGCTGAGGCTAGAGTTACTACAAATCTACCTAATATCATTCCAACAGTGAACAGATATGGCTCTATTGGGGTAACGCTAAATCTCTTAAGTATTCCCCTTTTTTTATAGTCTCCAAAGAGGGCAATCATAGAAAACATCCCACCATTAAAGATAGAGAGGGCAACTACTCCAGGTATCATATAACCGAGCTCTGAGGTAGAGACTTTTCCGGGTTCTATAGACGTTAACTTTAGGTCTATAACTTTGTCTATCTTAATATTACTCTTTATAAAACGGTCTGCAATAGTGTCTCCTAAGGTTCTACTGAAAGGATTCTTTTGCATAGTAGTAAGATTTAGTATGATTTTAATCTTCCCAGCATCGTAGATTGCTCCTGCATCTATCTTGTCTTCGAGGATTGATTGCCTAATATTCTCTGTACTGTCAAATTTCTTCGCCTCTAGATTTTCTATATTATTTACTACACTATAGAGTCTTTCATCTGATGAAAGGACCCCTACAAGAAATTTATTATCCCCTGAAGAGCTCCCACCAAATACAAATCCAAATATAATAACAAAGGTAAGAGGAAATATCAGAGTAAAGAAGAATGTCATCTTATCTCTATAGAAGACCTTTAATGTAGAAAGAAAAAGGCTAAAAACAACTCTCATCTAAAGCTCCTCCTTGTTGAATCTCTTTATAGTAAAAAGGAAGCAAAATGCAGTCCAGAGTATAGGGACAGTAATAGTTATAATTGGAGAATATGGTGATTTTAGTATCCCTAAAGAATCCCTTATCCCTGAAGCCAAATAAGTTATAGGATTAATAAGAACAATCCATCTTATAGTCCAAGGGGCATTTATAACGGGAAAATATAATCCTCCTAAGAACTGCATTGGGAA
Source organism: bacterium (assembly GCA_049969715.1). Classification (GTDB taxonomy): domain Bacteria; phylum DUMJ01; class DUMJ01; order DUMJ01; family DUMJ01; genus JBMFOH01. Next base: position 75,456 of record JBMFOH010000002.1, read on the forward strand.
ATTTAATACCTGACTAATGGCATTAGCACTATTAGTGGTCTTTGAAATAGAAGCCAAGAAGAAGCCGAAGGAAGAAAGGCAAACTATTGTAAGGAGAGAGTAACCTATAAATGGAGGAGACAAGGGATTAATAGTAGTCTTAAATATAAGCTTTGCCATTAGAGTTACAAGTATTATCTGTAAGATAATAAGATAGATTCTAGAGATGATATAAGAGATAATAAAATTCGAGCTTGGGAGGGTAGTAACATTTATTCTTCTTATAATTCCCTTCTCTTTTAGCCAAGCCATATCTGTCCCAATCCCAAAGAGACCGGTCATAAAGACAACAAATATAACTATACCTGGGTAGATAAAATCTATAAAAGAAAATGTGCCCTTGGTTCCAACGATCTCAGTCTCACTTGTTACCTCTTCTATCTTGTGCCCAATCCTTTTAATGAACTCAAGCTCAAGCTTTTGAAATATGTTTTTTACTATAATATATGCTGTTTCAGAAGACGCCTGATGTCTTAGAGAATATATATTGATACTAGGTGGTGGAGGATTTACTCCCATATTTTTTAACATAAACCAATTTAACATCTGGGCATCGAAACTCTCAGGTATCTCTACTATAAGATTGGTCTTTTTCGCCTTGAGATTTTCAAGTTCTCTTTTTAGATTCTCTTCTGAATTTTGAACTACTTTAAGTTGAAATACCTTGTTTTCTCCCTTGCTTACTTCATTAAAGATTCTCTCTATAATCTCTGAAAACATCCCCTTATGTGATATTAGTGTCAGATCAAATGTAACACTCTTAGTTTCATATAAATGGGGGAATATAATCATCATAATTGCAAGTAATATAACAGGAAAGACTAAGAGCCAGAAAAAACTAGATTTGTCTCTTATGAGAGATTTAAACAGGTAATCGGCTAATTTTAGTATCTTCATTACTCTTCTCTCAATGTTCTTCCAGTAAGAGATAAAAATACATCTTCTAGATTTGGTTGTCTTATCACAACATCTCTTATCTGAAGAAAGTTCTTCTTGGAAAGTCTTAATAGGAGGTCAGTAGTAGCCAAGATATCATTTGTCTTTAATAGAAGTTTTTTATGCTTCTTATCATATACAGGGTCTAGACCAGAACTATTTAACTCTTCTAGCATTACTGAGTTGGCATCAAGTTCTACCTCTATAAGACTTTCCTTTTCTAGGTCTCTAATAAGTGTCTGCGGTGTCCCCTCTTTTATTATCTTGCCATGGTCCATTATACAGACCCAGTCAGAGAGGAATTCTGCTTCCTCCATATAATGTGTGGTAAGGATGATTGTCTTCCCTTTAGCCTTCAAGTTTAATAGAATATCCCAGGTGTTTCTCCTTGCTTGCGGGTCAAGTCCAGTGGTAGGTTCATCTAGAAATAGTATCAATGGGTCATTGATCATAGCTAACCCAATCACAAGTCGTTGTTTCTGTCCTCCAGAAAGATTCTTTATATATGTATTAGCCTTATCCTCTAGAAATAGTATCTTTAAGACATCATCTACACTAAGAGACCTATCAAAGATACTCTTAAACATATCTAGAGTCTCTTTAACAGTAAGATATGGGATAAGATTAGTCTCTTGAAGAGAAACACCAATATAAGCCTTTTGTTTCTTGCCTATCTTTGATACAGTCTCATCTAGAAAAGTGATCTTACCACTATCAGGTATCCTTAGTCCTTCTATAATTTCGATAGTAGTAGTCTTACCTGCACCATTAGGACCTAATAATGTGAATATAGAGCCCTGCTTTACCTTAAAACTCACCCCATCAACTGCTTTTACTTCTCCATAATACTTCTTAAGGTCTTCTACTTCTAGAATAAAATCTCGCATTTAATTCCCTGTCCTCCTATTTAAAATTGAGGTACGCTTATAATAGTACTATTTTCATTTCCAAGCACCTTGCCTGAAAAATAGGCGATTACTACCGTTCTAACTAGTATATCTCTACTTGATCTTGGACCAACTATTGCTACTTCAAATCCGTGTGGAAATCCATCTCCTATGTTATCAGAAGTAGCAAATTTAGGGATAGCTATATACCCCATATTATTATACCCTATAGCATAATAGACCTTTCCAGTTGGAAGTTGATTTATTCCAAAGTCTTTAGAGGCAAGAGTAACATCCATCTGAATCTGATGATTATTGACAGGAGAGATATTCCCATTCGCATTAAGAGAATAAAATTTCACACCCTTCAAATCAACAGCATATCTTATATTCATATTATAAAATGTCTGTACTAGAACTTTCTCTGCATTATTGTCCCTTATATTATTTATTGCTATATAATCTACATAGGTCTCTCCAGATTGAGCTTTTAAAAGCACTATCGGATTTATTCTGTTTATCGTAGAGCTTGTATCTTTTGCTAGAAAATAATATAAAAATCTGTACCTGTCTATTCTATAGACAGTGCCATCTACAGTAACCTCCATAGGAGTTAAATATCTTGCCATAAAAAGTATATTCCCTACATCAGTTGGATTTGGAGGGAATTTACCTGTCTCATTTATGAGAGGGAGTTTATTTTTGTTTAATAATGCATAGCCAAATGGTAGATTTAAAACTATCATATTTTTATAGCTAGAGTTACTGTCGAATACCACTGCCGATTGGACTACATCAGATTTTATATCCTCTATAAGCTTTTGATTTATAAGTTTTATATCATTTATTGCAGTCGTAGTAGTTGTAGAAAAGATTATTCCCTCTGAAACTTGATATATTATAGGAATAGCAAGAGAAAATACAGCTAAGCTTACAAGTAATTCTATTACAGTAAATCCTGACCTCATCTTCTTATAAATACTCTCCTCTGATGAAAGGCATAGTGGTTCTGTATGTCTCTTCTATAAGCCTCAACCATAAATATGTAGGTGCCATTTGGGAATTTGTTTGCTGGGGTGTTAAGTATATAAGACGTAGCTTCTATCTTATGAACATCATCTGGTCTTTCTCCAGGAGATGTAGGTTGGTCATCTTGGACATACCTCCAGGTCTTTCCTCCGTCAGAAGAATACTTTACTGCGTATATAACTACTGGAGGATTATTGTATTGATAGTCAGAGTAACTCTTTCCATCCCAACGTTTCCACTCTAGAGACCACTGTATTTCAATAGTTTGAGGATTATTAATCTCATCTATCTCTGTGGGAGATGTTATAGTAATATATGGGACCTGCTCTATTCTATCTCTATCTAGATTTGAAGGATCCCCTGCATCTAGAAATCCCATAATTGTACTTACAATAGCATACCTGGCTATAAAGGCTACTCCTGTTTCACCTGCTGGGGATAATCCATTTATCAGGAAGTATCCAGTTTTCGTATCACTGGCAAGGGTTGGGGCGGTTAATTTTAAGAGGGCACTAGATCTGTAACTAGAATCGAACGAAGCATTATAGTAGGATTTGTAGAAACTTAAAGTTCCTCTATAAGAACTAAAACTTGAATCATTCCACTGAGGAGGCATCCACCCTTTTGTTCGTAAATTTACATTCAAAGCAAAGGGACGCCTAGCATCCATAGATTCTGGTAAAACAATATTAAAGGCTTCATTCATTCTCCTACCATCCTCAGTAAGTGTTGCTGTATTAGAAGCATTAGGAGGATTTCTATGCTCATGATTAAAGCCCAAGTTAGAATTAGTAGGGTTCGAACTTCCATTTAATGCGGTAGGAGGACCATATTCACATGTCCTTTTGAATCTATCATAAGGATAATCAGAAGAGTCTATAGTCTTATATTTTTCTCTATAGAAGGTAGGGGCAGTTAGGTTTCCATTTGTTTTCCAATTATTATACTGACTATCTGGATAGAGTTCCCCAAGCCATACCCTAGAGTACCAGTTAGAGTTTTTGTCTTTTATCAGTCTGCAATAAGACTGGTTTGCCCCATCATCTGGTATTATTTCATCTACCTTATTAGTGCCACCTGAGCCTCCCCAAGGAAGACTTGAGATAGGATTATCCAGAAGATTATTAATATAGGGATTTGCAGTATCCCCTCCCATCTCTTGTCCAAAGCCAACATAGTAAAAAGAGAAACCTGCAACACTATTAAAGATACTACTAGACCTTAAGATGCCATCTCTAAAGATCTGAAAATATCTTGGAATGTCAGAATCAAATGGAGGGTTTGAGCTGTACGGCATACCCCAACCATTACTGCCAGTAAACCCATAATAGCCTGAGAGATTACTTGTAAACCACTTGTTATATCCGCCATTTGCCTTTACATCTAGATATGGACAGTATCTTGGGTCTCCCATAAACTGAAACTTTTCTGTAATAGGTGGCTCTAGTCCTATCCATGTATATGTCCTAGAACGATTTGGGGTATATTGGATTGGGTCAGGGATACTATTTACATCTTTATCTCCTATATATGTCTCTATAGTTAGCATCGTAGGACTTATACTACTTAAAGTGCTACCATCCAAGGTTATAATCCATCTAGCGGTATTCTTGGGGCTATTACCCTTTGTAGTTAAATCCTGCCAAGCAAAAGGGTTAGAAGATGTTCCTACCGGACAGGGAATATATTCAAGACCATAGAGCTTTTTCGTACTATATAATCCTGTTTTGCTAGAATTATGATATGGACAGGTTGTTGGTGTATTTTTGAGGAGAATCTTAGTGCCTATTAAGGCGTTATTACTGTCACGAAGAACACTAACAGAGTAATTAGAGCTATCATCGCTATAGGAATATGGAGTAGTACTATCTCCTATTATCTTTGTCACATTCTTTATAATAGTAGGATCGTCTATCCCCCTCAATAGAATAGTTATATTCACCTTATCAGGTATAGAATAATTCGGCATAAGATAGGCATAGACCCTTAGATTTACATCTTCCCCTGTATTATATTTTAGTTTCTCTGGATGCGTAACTACCCTTACACCAGGGAGACTTTCTGGGTCTTTAGCTGGGTCCGAGTAATTTCTTAGTGGAGGGAATGGTATAAGCTCACCATGAAGAGTTATTATTATAGAATTTTTATACTTGTCTGGATTTGAGAATAGGTCCTCCATTAACATTCGCCAGCTTGGTTCTAGGTTTGGATTAGATTGCTTTTCATAGTTATATCTAGCTAATTCATCTGGATATCTCATACTATGATTGAACTGGTCAGCTAAAGCATACGTCCCATCATTAAAAACCCCATCGATGTTGAGCTTACCTTTTATAAAGTTTGCATCATAGTAATAAGAGTTAGCCTGCGCATAATTATTTAGTAGCCCAGGATAAATATAAGCCCAGGGGATAGAAGATGCCACTGTATTAGCCTTGTTTATATATGGTCTATAATACTCGTCTCTTCCATAAGAGAGCCTTGTTATCCAGTGGGCTCTTATTGTAAGATTAGGATTTCTTGATTCCATCTCGCTTATAGCACTATCTATCATCATCCTAAGATTTGTAGTATTAACCCACCATCCGGGGACATTTTCAATAGCTATTAGATATACATCATATACCTGTTGGGGGATATCTGGAGAACCAATAGTAGAGATTATAGAGCTTATATTTGATAATCTTTTATACTCATTCCCTACCCTTTTGAATATTTCTACTATTACATATCTTACATCACGGCTCTCTATATTGGGTAACTTTTTTATAGTTATTCTCCTATAAAACTTCCAACTTCCATCACTTAACTTGCTATTACCGCTTAAGACATAATCTGGGGTAGCATCCTTTGCTGTAGTCAAAACTGGATTATAGCTCGTTCCATCGTCAAAATTATCTAGGTATTCTGCTCTTTTTTCTTCACCCTTTCTTATATAACTTTTAAGCTCCTCTATCAGCTGGTTTGCCTTGATATTGGCAAAGGCAATGTCCTGATTACTGGATGTATAATTAAATGTCATAGCAATATAGTTAGCTATAACAGCAAAGACTATACCAAGGACAAATAGGCTTATTATTACCTCTATAAGAGTGAACCCTCTCTTCATTGTCTTGCCTCTCTTATAAGAGGGGTAGACCTCCTGTAGAGTCCAACCCTCCGTTTCATCATATCTATAATGTTTTTATCATAATCTATCTCTGAGACCTCTCCTGTCCCTTCTATATTTAACTCTGAGCCAGTAACTACTATACAACCAGAGATAAGAGAAGGAGCCTGCTGATGATAGTTACTACTAGCATTTCCAGATACATATATTATTCCAGTAAAATTGCTATTACTTCCTGCCTGAATATTTAGATTCCCATTAACTATAAGAATACCTCCTCCGTTTAGAGGTCTAGTCATTGAAAACTGAGCATTTCCATTTATGTATATAAGAGCCGAGGTAGGTAGTTTCTCTGGCAACTCCTCTACTCTTGAGACACTTATATCTGCAAGATTACTCAATTCATCTAGAGAGAGTCCAAAGATAGACAGGGAATTAAGAGACATATGTTGATTCTCTGATATGGTGCCCTGAATATCTCCTATCTTTGTAACTTTACCATTAGTAGCTACTCCACCACGGACCCTTCCCCCACTATCTACCTTTACATTTTTATCAGCTAAAATTGCAGACTCGACAGGTAGATTTACACCTATCCTTCTTATCTCTGTAGAGATTTTACTCTGTCCTAGTATTCTATTAGGAGACTGATTAAACTTCTTATTTGGGTCCAGTTTTTGAAAGACATAACCATAACTTATAAGCTTCCATATACTTCCTTGTTGTTGAAACCCTCTTTTAAAAGATACGTCTTCTACTTCACTCTTAGGGACTTCATATCTACCATACACATTTCCAGAAATCTGATACTCTCTTACAAGACCTATAGTAGAATCCTCGGTATCAGTCCCTTGAGGAGAAAATACTAGTACGGGTTGAGAGAGCTGTCTTTTAAACCAAGATATAGCATCTTCGATACCTGCATTGGCAACCTCGTCTGCTTTCGAGTTTACATCGAAGTTCACCTTTAAACTTCTTTGAATATTTAAAACCAAAGCCATCCCTACTGCAATGAAGGCAGAAAGTACTAAGATTATAACTATTACAAATAATAAGATAAAACCCTCTTTCTTTCTCATAATCCCAACCCTTATAATAAATTATACCACATATTATATCATAAAAATTTATTTTATTTTAACCCCTCTAAATTTAAGCTCATTTAGGGCAGTTTCTTTTTCTAATTTTATATGTTCCCTACAGTAGAACTCTGCACTCTGTGAATTTTTTCTCTCTAGAGATGATAGAATTTTTCTATGCTCTTGGAAAGAACCCTCCATCCTCCCCTGTAAAATACTAGAAACAGGAATAACAAGTTTAATTTGAGAGTTCAATATAGATATAAAATATTCAAGCCTTCTATCATTTGCCATTTCTCTTATTATAGAATGGAATTGGGCATCTAGCTCCTCATACTTTAAGAAGTCATTTGTCCTGAGACACCTCTCACTTTCTTTTAGGATGTTGTTTAGTCTAGATATGTATGATTCAGAAACCCCTTCTGCTGCCTTTCTTCCTGTCAATCCTTCTAGGACCTCTTTTATAGAATATATCTCTTCTATATCTCTTAAGGTTAAGGTGGTTACAAAAGCACCCCGCCTTGGCTTATTTTCAATAAGTCCTTCCCTTTCTAAGGCAACAAGAGCCTCCTTGATAGGTGTAGGGCTTACATTGAACATCTTAGATAGGAGGTCTATAGTAAGCTTCATTCCACTTTGAAGTTCTCTATTTAATATAGCCTCTTTTATTTGGCTATAAACCTTCTCTCTTAGTTCTAAAGGATTCTCTATCTTTTCCTCCATTTATTAAATCTTAGATTTAATTTAATATTTAATATATAATTTCATCTTCTATCTTATTATAGCATCCTTAACCCTTTCTACCACTATAGGATTAAATGGGCTGGGAATTATTACACCTTTAGACAAGTCTTCCTCTGAAACAAGACTTGCTATCGCCTCTGCTGCTCTTACCTTTACATCTCTATCTATCTTCCTTCCAGAAATCAATGCTCCTTTTATAAGCCCTGGGAAAACAAGAAGATTGTTTATTTGGTTTGGATAATCGGACCTTCCAGTAGCTACTACTACAGCTCCTCCTTCTACGGCTTCATTATAATCTATCTCAGGTATAGGATTAGCCATAGCAAAGACTATCGGATTAGAAGCCATACTCTTTATCATCTCCTTAGATACTATTCTAGGAGCAGAAAGGCCGATAAAAATGTCAGCATCTATTAATGCATCGCTTAATGTTCCATTTATTCTTTCTAGATTTGTAACCATTGCTAATTTCAATTTTTCTTCATTTAGGTCTTTCCTTTCTAGAGATATTATACCCTTACTGTCACATACTATTATATATTTAAATCCGAAATCTAGAAGGAGATAAGTGACTGCAGTACCTGCTGCTCCAGCACCAGAAATAACTACCTTGACATCCTCTTTCTCTTTTCCAGTAAGCTTTAGTGCATTTATAAGACCAGCCAAGACTGCAACCGCAGTCCCATGCTGATCATCATGGAAGAATGGAATAGGCATCCTAGCTCTTAAAGCATCCTCTATCTTAAAACATTCCGGAGCCTTTATATCTTCTAATAGTATAAGTCCAAACGTGGGAGCTAAAGAAAGAATGATATTAACAGTATCTTTCCAGCTCTTAGAAGTGATGCATAAAGGTATGGCATTTATCCCAGCAAATTTCTTTATTAAGAGGGCTTTACCTTCCATCACTGGAAGTGCAGCTTCAGGTCCAATATTACCTAATCCTAATACTGCACTTCCATCACTTACTACTGCTACAGTATTTTGTTTCCAAGTATAATCATAGACCTTGGTCTTATTTTTAGCGATCTCACCGGAGACAAAACCCACCCCTGGAGTATAAACTAGGCTTAAATCATTTCCATCTAATACCTCTACCTTCGGTTCTACAGTAATCTTTCCCTTCAGATATCTATGTAGCTCTATAGCATCTTCTCTATTCACGGTAGTCCTCTAAAGAGAGAGAAAAATCAAGAGCCTTAGCCGAATGAGTAATTGCTCCAACAGAGACAAAATCTATTGGCAATTCAGTTAATAGATGTATATTGCTGCTATTAATACCTCCAGAAACCTCTATCTTAACCCTTCCATCTATAATATTGATTGCCTCTTTAATTGTTTCTACATCCATATTATCGAGGAGGATAATATCTACTCCGGCATCTAAGGCTTCTCTTACATTTTCAAGAGAGAATGCCTCTACCTCTATTTTCATATAGTGAGGAGCGCTCTTCTTTACCTTTTCAACAGCCTGTTTTATGCCGCCAGAAGCTATAATATGATTATCCTTTATAAGGATACCATCATAGAGACCGAATCTGTGATTTTTCCCTCCTCCAACTCTAACAGCATACTTTTCTAGCATTCTTAAGCCAGGGAGGGTTTTACGGGTATCAAGGAGTTTTATTGAAGGCGGAAGCATCTTTACAAACCTATTAGTCATAGTGGCTATCCCAGAAAGATGGGAAAGAAAGTTCAATGCTACCCTTTCCCCCATAAGGATACTCTTGAACTTACCCTTTATTACTATGATCTTTTCTCCAACTACTATTTCATCCCCATCTCTTTTTAAAAATTCTAACTCCAACGAACTATCTAGAAGGAGAAAAACATCTCTTACTACCTCACACCCACATAATATACCATCTTCTTTACATTTGATAAAAGCTCTTCCCTTAAGAGAATCATCTACCGTCAATTCTGTAGTGATATCCCCTGTCCCAATATCCTCTTCCAATGCTTTCATAATTAAATCAGATATGTCTTTCATAGCCATCCTTCTTCTTTATGATATGTTTTCTCCATAATATATCATTCCTTTCTGGATAATCTCTTCTAAAATGGGCACCTCTACTTTCTTGTCTTTCCAATGCACTCTCTCCTATGAGCTGAGCCAAGGTAATCATATTTTTAGTCTCTATGTCTGAAAAATCATTAATTGATAGTTTTCCTATCTCCTCTTTAATCTCTTCTATCCTAGAAAGAAGTTCTATCAGCCCATCCTTATCTCTTCTTATACCACAGTTATTCCACATAAGCCACTGCAGTCTAGTCCTTATTTTAGAAAGGTTCCCATCTTTTATAGGCACCCTTTCTAAAATAGGTATCTCGTTCCTTGTAGTCATATCTCCATTCTTACTAATATAATCGGGAATCTCTTGAGCCATAATTTTACCAAAAACTAAGCCTTCAAGCAAAGAATTACTTGCCATCCTATTGGCACCATGTATTCCTGTAGATGCACACTCTCCACAAGCATAGAGTCCATTTATACTTGTCTGGCCATTGAGATTAGTCCTTATTCCACCCATCATATAGTGAGCTGCAGGAGCTACTGGAATATAATCCTTTGTGATATCTATTCCATACTTGAAACATTCTCTATATATAGTGGGGAAATGGGAGAGTATAAAATCCCTTGAAAGATGTGTAATATCAAGATAAACACAATCTGCCCCTGTCTTTTCTATCTCCTCAATGATAGCCCTAGAGACTACATCTCTAGGAGCAAGTTCTCCCATCTCATGATAATTAAGTATAAATCTCTTCCCATCTTTATTTCTCAGTATTCCACCTTCTCCTCTTATTGACTCTGTAATAAGAAGAGAAGGTGCTCCAGGCATTTTTAATACAGTAGGATGAAACTGGATAAACTCCATATCACTAACCTCTGCTCCCGCATTATATGCTATAGCTATCCCATCACCACAGGCAACGGACGGATTTGTAGTGAATGGGTAGATCTGGCCTATACCTCCAGTAGCTAGGACGGTTGCATTAGCATAGATAGGATATGATATTCCTTCTCTTCTATCCCAAACAATAGCACCCTTGCAGATATTGTCTTCTATAATCAGGTTTAAGACCATAACATTATCCCTAAAGGGAATGTTCTTCTCTAAAATGTGTCTTATAAGAACATCCATAATTGCCTTTCCAGTTGCATCACCATTACTATGTAGTACCCTTCTTCTAGAATGAGCACCTTCTCTACCTAAATCTATCTTCCCTTCTTCGTTTCTGTCAAAATCAACCCCCAATCTTAGAAGGTCATCTACAATACTCGGAGCCTTATCTACTAAAAGTCTAACAGCTTCCGGATTACAGAGCCCATCTCCAGCCCTTATAGTATCTTCAAAGTGGATATCAGGGCTATCATCTTCACCAATAGCCGCTGCTATACCTCCTTGGGCATTGTAAGAATTGCTATCTTTTATATCTCCTTTTGTTATAACAAAAACCTTATATCTGGAGTCTATATTTAAGGCAGTATATAAACCTGCGATACCACTTCCTATGATAAGGACATCACATCTGTTATTCAATCCATACATTTGACACTCCCAAAATAGTTTGAAGTTCTTTAACTAACTGTCCTGTCTCTTTAACCTTATATTCTTCTCCTAAAGCTATCTGATAGACCTCTGTATCATCGATTATATGGATAATTACTGGAAGAGCCCCTTTATGTTCTGAGATTACATCTTTAATCCTAAATAGCACATTATCAGAACATTTATCTTCCCCTATACTTATGTGTAAACATCTGGGATTAGTAATTCCAATAGATCTTCCAATAAGAGAAATTCTATCTGCTATTATTTTAATCTCATCCTCTTTCTTATCTACTTTACCCTCTATTATAAAAACATTGGTAGAGTTACCTATCTCTTCCTTTATTTCTCTAAATAATTTTGGATACACTACCACCTCTACATTTCCAGAAAGGTCTTCCACTTGAAAAAATCCCATCTTTCCATTTTTCGTCTCTATAAGTTTCTTACTAGCTATAACTCCTCCTATCATTACTGTAGAGTTGTCGTCGATCTCCTCTAACTCTTCTATGCTATGAGATACCCTCTTCGCCAGCTCTTCTGCATAATAAAATAATGGATTGTCAGATATATAGAGTCCAATAAGCTCTTTCTCCATAGCTAAGATTGCTTCTTTTGGAAATTCCTCTATACTAAATAAAGAGGTATCTACGTCCTCTTCTTCGAAGAGATTCTTCCTCTTCTCCCTCCCTTTTCCTCTCTTTTCTTGATACTGTTCAAATACAGCTAATAGAGATGCTCTATTTCTTCCAGTAGAATCAAATGCCCCTGCCTTGATAAGGCTTTCTACTACCTTTTTGTTTACCTTTCTCAAATCTACTCTGTTCAAAAAATCTTCTATACCTCTAAATCTTCCCCCAGTTCTTCTTGCGTCTAATATAGCTTCTACAGCCCCTTCTCCTACGTTCTTTATAGCGGCTAACCCAAATCTTATATCATTTCCGATTGGAGTAAAGTGCACATAACTTTCATTTACATCAGGTGGAAGGATATTTATTCCTAATCTTTTTGCCTCTTGGATGTATTTTGCTGCTTTCTCTATGTTCCCTTCTACACTGATGAGAAGAGCAGTCATATAAGCCAATGGATAGTGTGCTTTAAGATAAGCAGTTTGATAAGATAATAACCCATAAGCTACTGTATGGGACTTATTAAATCCATACCCAGCAAAGTACTCCATTAGGTCAAATATATGTGAAGCTATCTCCTGAGGGATACCCTTCTTCATTGCTCCATCTATAAACCTATTTCTCTGTTGGGCTAAAACCTCAGGTAACTTCTTACCCATAGCTCTTCTCAAGAGGTCTGCTTCACCGAGAGTAAACCCAGAAAGGACATTAGCTATCTGCATTACCTGCTCTTGATAGACAATAACTCCGTATGTTTCTTTAAGAATAGGCTCAAGAAGCGGATGGAGATACTCTATAGAGGCATCTCCTCTTTTTCGATTGATAAAATCCTTAACCATTCCACTTCCAAGAGGGCCAGGACGGTATAAAGCTAACACGGAACTTACATCTTCAAAACATTCTGGTCTCATATCCTTTAATAGATTTCTCATCCCAGAACTCTCAAGCTGAAATACCCCTATTGTTTCTCCTGACTGCAAAAGTTTATACGTCTTTTCATCATCTAGAGGGATCTCGTCTAAATTTATATCCTCTCCTGTGAGATTTTTGACAATTTTAACTGTATTCTCAAGTATAGTCAATGTCCTTAATCCAAGAAAATCTATCTTTAAGAGTCCAAGGGTCTCTAGATCCCCCATCTCAAATTGTGTTACCACTTCTCCTTCAGGACCTCTCTGAAGAGGGACTAAATCTGTCAAAGGAAATCTAGAGATTACTACGCCTGCAGCATGAGTAGAAGCATGACGTGGCATACCTTCGATTGTCTGGACTATATCAATAACCTTAGCAGCCCAATCTGCATTCTCATAGAATGACTTCAGTTCCGAAGAGGTCTCTAATGCTTCAGTAATAGAACTTCCAAAAGGTATAATCTTTGCTAACCTATCTACATCACTGTAAGGGATATTTAGTACCCTCCCAACATCTCTTACAGCAGCTCTAGCTGCCATAGTACCAAATGTAATAATCTGAGCTACCTTATCCTCTCCATACTTCTTCGTAACATACCTTATTACTTCTTGCCTCTTCTCATCGGCAAAATCTATATCTATATCAGGCATACTTATCCTTTCAGGATTTAAAAACCTCTCAAAGAGAAGCCCCATACTTAAAGGTTCTATATTAGTAATCTCAAGACAGTATGATACCATACTCCCTGCTGCACTTCCTCTCCCAGGGCCTACCATAATATTGTTCGTCTTAGCAAAGTGGACTACATCCCAAACTATAAGAAAATATCCAGAAAAGCCCATCTTCTCTATCATAGAAAGCTCATACTCCAGTCTCTCTCTTGCTCCTTTAGGTGGCTCTGAACCATATCTTCTATTAAACCCAGCCTCTACGAGCTTTCTAAGATAACTAGATGTAGTTTCGCCTTCAGGAATAGGATAATCTGGTATATGATAGGTATCAAAGTTAATTGTTACATTACATCTAGAAGCAATCTCTAATGTATTCTCTATAGCATCTGGAACATCAGGAAAAATGCTTCTCATCTCATCTTCTGTCTTAAAATAGAACTCATTGGTAGGAAATCTCATCTTATCGGGATCATCTATCTTTTTATTTGTTTGTACTCCAAGGAGTATATCGTGATATACTGCATCTTCCTTCTTTAAGTAATGAACATCATTTGTTGCTACTAGTGGTATACTCATTTCTTTTGCTATCTTCTTTATTGCAGAGTTTACCTTTGCCTCTTCTGGCATCGAGTGATCTTGCAATTCTAGATAGAATCGGTCGTAGAATATATTCTTATACCAGTCTATAACCGATCTTGCCTTGTCAAATTCTTCATTAAGAATAAGCTTAGGGATCTCTCCTTGAATACAAGAAGACAAGGCAATAAGCCCCTCATTAAATTCTTCTAGAAGACTTTTATCCACTCTCGGCTTATAATAGAAACCATCAAGCCAAGCCTTACTAACTAATTTAGTAAGATTTTTATATCCAGTATTATCCATTGCAAGAAGTATAAGGTGGTGATTATACTCCTGAGGATTCTTTTCTTCCTTTCTTCCTGGGGAAACATAGACCTCACAACCTATGATAGGCTTTATGTTGCTAGCCTTAGCTCTTTTATAGAATTTTATTACACCATACATATTACCATGGTCAGTAATAGCACACGCTGACATCTCTTGCCTTTCTGCCTCTTTTATCAATTCATCTATTCTACAGGCACCATCTAGCAGACTATATTCTGAATGAACATGGAGATGAATAAAATTACTCATACATTCCTCCTTGTCAAAACAGCCACATATTCCATATGGGCAGTTTGAGGGAAAAGGTCAAAACCTGCTAATTCTTCAAGGGAAAAGTTTCCAGATTCTAATATCTTAATATCTCTTGCCAATGTTGTAGGGTTACAAGAAACATAGATAATATTATCCAAATAGAGTTTAGAGAGAAAGAGAGAGAAATCTTTTTCAATCCCTTTTCTAGGAGGGTCTATAAAAATATAATTAATATCTCTTTCTTCTAATATCTTCCTTGTTTCTAACTCAGTTTTTCCTTTCCTTACCTTTATATTAGAGACACTATTTAATTTTATGTTCTCTATAGCATCTTCTACTGCACTTGGATTCTCTTCTATGCTATATCCATATCTAGATACTCTAGCTAAGGGGATGGTAAATGTCCCTACTCCAGCATATCCATCTATAAATACTCCAGCACTATGATGAGAAAGCATGGACATAATGAAGGTTATAATCGACTCTACTTGTAAGATGTTTATCTGAAAGAAAGAACCCGGAGATACTAGGAACTTATAGTCTAGTATCTTTTGCTCTAATCTTTCTATACCATCTATAAGATAGAACTTATCTCCCAATATAACATTACTCTCTTTTCTATTATTTATATTCTCGTAGACACTAACTACCTCTGGAAAAGCCTTTCTTAACTCGGATGCAATCTTCTTTGCATCTTTAATTCGTTTCCAAGTTACGAATGTTACCATAACATCTCCAGATTGAGTCCCTCTCAAATAGAGGTATCTCAACCCTATATCTTCCTTCATTATTCTTGTTTTTGTCCACTGCAGAATATTTATAAAGATAGGAGGGTGGAGAGGACATTCCTGGAGGTCTATTATCTTATGGGTCCCCTTTTGATAAAATCCTCCAAACACTCTGCTATCAACCCTTTCTATAGGAAACTGAGCCTTATTTCTATAATACCAAGGATTAGGGGACCTCACTATCTTATCACATTTTACATCTCTTCCAAGTATCCTAGATATAGCCTCTATAGAAGCCTCTTGCTTTAATTTCATCTGATAATCATAACTCGTATGTTGAAAACTACATCCCCCACATTGATAGAAATGTCTACATCTAGGGAGGATCCTCTCTTTAGATACCCTTATAATATCTAAAAGGGAACCTATAACATAATCCCTCTTTAACTCATCTATTTTCACCTTCACCCTTTCCCCTGGTAGGACATAGTCTACCATAACCACTTGTCCATTGTAGTGACCCAACCCCTTTCCCTCCCACACTACCTTTTCAATATCTAGAATAATCTTGTCACCTACTTTCATAGACTAAACCCATTATGAACTCAGATATCCTAGGAATTGCTCCTTTTTCTCCCATTCTCTCTCTTCCTACCATACCTCTTCTCTCTAATCCTTCAGGATCTCTCAATAATTCATTGATCGTTGAAGTGGTATCTTCTCTCTTAGAAAGGATGAGGGCATCACCAAGTAACCTTTTTTGTTCATTGATAAATTTCTCATTATATTGAATCCCATTTATATAAAAACTCACGACTGGTTTACCTAAACCTGCAGCCTGTTCATTTCCACTACCAGAGAGGCCTAACACCAATATACTAGAATTTACCATCTCCGAGAAGATATCCTTACCAATATATACTCTCCTAGAGATATCTATCATATAACCGTAATCCCATTTTAACAATTTATAACTTTTCTTTAAGGCTTCAAGTATTATGGATTCAGAATTGGTATTTACTGGAACATAATAGTTGTAATCTTCGGGAACCTCTTTTATTATATCTAAAAGATAATTTAAATTCTTCCAGCAGTCCTTTCTTGTTCCTGGTAGAAGGGTGATCCCTTTAGGTAATGAGAATCTAGGTTCTTCTACACAATCCATAAGAGGGTTTCCTAGATAAGATACATTTCTAAAACCTCTATCGTTTAAAACCTCTAAAGTCTTTCTATCTCTAGTAAATATCCATCTGGCATAGCGTCTAAGGAGTCTTCTCTCTACACTATTGAAACCCCTCACCCAACCAGAATGACCCTGATCAGTAGATATAAAGAAGACCTTCTTATGGGTTCCCAAGCCTGTGAATAATAGATTGAATGGATCCCCTACAGATATAATTATGTCAAAGCTAGACCCCTTTAGTATATGGAATATCCTTATAAAGTCTCTTAATAGACCCATCTTAACATCCTCTCTAAAAGAAGAAAGTCCATTTCTGAAACCAAATCCTCCACTTGGATATGCTCTTCCATAGTATAAAACTGAAAAATCAGTACCTCTAAACCGATTTCCTTCTCCTACCATAGGAAGAAAGGTCATATCCACTTTAGGAAGACGACTCTTTAATTCGGTCCCTAATCTTAAAGCTATATCGTCTTCCGCATATCCATTACTGACGATAAGGACCCTTACCCCAATTCTTTTTTCAAAAGCTCATTTACCAGTTTTGGATTTGCCCTCCCCTTAGTGAGCCTCATCACCTGTCCTACAAGAAAGGTAAAAGACTTCTCCTTTCCTTTCTTGTATTCTTCTACTACATTAGTATTCTCTCTTATTACCTGTCGTATCACCTCTAATACTGATTCTGTATCTGTAATCTGTACAAGATTCCTTTCTTCTATTAGTCTCTTAGGAGATACTCCTTTATCTATAAGTTCTGGAAGAAGGTCTTTAGCTATACGTCCGCTTATCCTTCCTTCCTCTATAAGAGAAAGCATCTCCACAAGAATATCTGGAGTAAATGGTGTCTGAGAAAGTACCCTATTTCTATCTTTAAGTTCTTTAGTAATATCACCTAAAAGCCAGTTTGAAATCGTCTTAGGATTATCAAATATCTTTATTGTATCCTCAAAGAATCTAGATAGTTCTATGTCATGAGCTAATAACTTGGCATCATATGGAGGTAGTCCAATGGCTTTGTATCTCTCATATTTCTGTTCAGGAAGTTCAGGCAAAGAGCCCTTAATCTTTTCTATCCAGTTCTTATCAATTTCAAGAGGAACAAGGTCTGGTTCTGGGAAGTATCTATAATCATGAGCCTCTTCTTTTCCCCTCATACTTACAGTCCTCTCATTTTTTTCATCCCAGTGCCTAGTTTCTTGAACAACCTCTTTGCCACTAGAAAGCACCTTTATCTGTCTATCTATTTCATATAGCAAAGCCCTCTCTACAGCTCTAAAAGAGTTTATATTCTTTAGTTCTGTCTTTGTTCCTAATTTCTGAGCTCCTTTCCTTCTTACAGATATATTTGCCTCACACCTCATACTCCCCTCTTCCATCTTTCCGTCACACACTCCAAGGAAGATAAGAATATCCCTTATATTAGTAAGATATTCCTTTGCCTCATCGGTAGTAGAGATATCAGGCTCAGAAACAATCTCTAAAAGAGGAACTCCACTTCTATTAAAATCTACAAAGGACATCTCCGAATGAGTGATATGACCACTACTATGTAGAAGCTTACCTGTATCCTCCTCAAGATGGACCCTCCTTATCCTTACTCTCTTCTTTCTATCTCCACTCTCTATATCTATATAACCATTTATCCCTATAGGAGTATCATACTGGGAGATTTGATAATTCTTGGGAAGATCAGGATAATAATAGTTTTTTCGATGGAATATAGGATTTTCATTTATCTGGCAATTTAGAGCAAGTGCAGTAAGGATAGCAAAATCTACTGCCTTTTTATTTAATACTGGAAGTGCCCCTGGTAACCCTAGACATACTGGACAGGTAAGGGTATTAGGAGGCTCACCAAACCTTACTGGACAACTACAGAATACCTTAGAAGAAGTAAGCAGCTCTGCATGGATTTCTATACCAATATTAACTTCATAATCTATCATTCTTTTCCTCCAGCATCTGGCTTATTCTTATAAAAGGAAGTAGCCTGCTCAAATCCATAAGCCACTTTAAAAAGAGTCGATTCACTAAAGGCAGGACCTATAATCTGTAGACCCACTGGTAAGTTGTTGACAAAGCCACAAGGGATGGATATAGCAGGAATACCTACAAGATTTATCGGAATGGTACATATATCTGATAGATACATCTCCAATGGATTTTCTGTCTTCTCTCCTAATTTAAAAGGAAGGACAGGGGAAGTAGGAGAGAGAAGTACATCAAACTTTTTGAATGCACTACTAAAATCAGAGGCTATAAGATTTCTAAACTTCAAAGCCTTTAGATAAAAAGCCTCATAGTAACCTGCACTTAGCACATAAGTCCCAAGCATTATCCTCCTCTTTACTTCAGGGCCAAAACCCTCCCCTCTAGTGTTAGACATCATTTCTTCTGCCGTCTTTCCAGATGCTCTAAATCCATATCTCACTCCATCAAACCTTGCTAGATTTGAACTAGCCTCTGCTGGGGCAAGTATATAGTATGTAGGAACAGAATACTCTATATGAGGAAGAGCCACCTCGTCAACCTTCGCCCCTAAAGATTCGAAGGTCTTTATAGCTTCACTGATACAGTCTTTCACAACGGTATCTACCCCTTCTCCCATAAGTTCTTTAATTATTCCTATTCTTATCCCACTTATATCTTGCTGGAGTTTAACAAACTTATATGGCTCTATCTTTAGTGATGTAGAGTCGTGTGGGTCATATCCACTTATAATACTATATAAAATAGCACTATCCGTAACATCCTTTGTAATCGGTCCTATCTGATCTAGACTTGAAGCAAAGGCGACAAGTCCATACCTAGATACAGTGCCATAGGTTGGCTTTAAGCCAACCACCCCGCAGAAAGAGGCAGGTTGTCTTATAGACCCTCCTGTATCTGAACCTAATGCCCAGGCACTCTCCCCTATTGCTACACTGGCAGCTGATCCACCGCTAGACCCACCTGGAACCCTTTCTAGGTCCCAGGGATTTTTGGTAGGTCCAAAAGATGAATTTTCAGTAGAGGAACCCATAGCAAATTCATCTAAATTTGTTTTCCCTACTATATTAAAACCCTTCTCGTTAAGCCTTTCTACTACAGTAGCATTATACGGGGCAACAAAATTGGCTAAGATCTTAGATGCACAAGTATTATATAATCCCTTTACTAGTATATTATCCTTTATAGCAATAAGGAGGGATGAGTAGGGATTATCCTCTCTTATTGAGGCAATAATATCTTCCCTCTTCCTTAAACTTAAATAGGCTTTTACCTTTGATTCATATCTTTCTATCCTATCTAAAAAACTATTAGCAACCTCTAAAGGGGAAACCTCCTTTTTTTCTATCAATTCTATAAGACTATGAGCAGGGAGATCTGCAAGTTCCACTACTCCTCACCCCCTAAAATTGGAGGAATTACAAAAAAACCATTCTCTTGGATAGGAGCATTCTTTAAAGCATCCTCCTGGGAAAAATTCTGTTTAGGTTCATCTTCTCTTAGTACATTTGTTACAGGGAGAACATGATACATAGGTGAAACATTAGTAGTATCTATCTCATTAAGTTTAGCCGCATAGTCTAAGACATCACTAAGCTGTTTCCTATACTGTTCCCTCTCCTTATCTGAGAGTTTTAATCTCGCTAATTTCTCTATGTGCATAACTTCTTCTATAGAAAGCATCTTTGCCTCCTTCACATTTTTGTAGCTACTAAAGCTACCAGATAAGCACAAGGAAGTATCAAGGCTTGTGCCAATATAGTTCCCAATATTCTTGCAAAAGCAAGTACTATCACCACATTTCTTATGTCATCCTCTGGCCTAGCCCCTCTTAATACCTGGTCAGTTATAATGGCCACAGACGGATCTACAAATACCATAAGAAGTATAGTGGCTATACCATTTATTATACCAGAAAGTTGACTTGCGGTAACCCTATACTGGGGCATAATAGTGCCAGCGAATAGAGAACTCAATACTCCTATCGTATAAAAGCCTGTGATAAGAAGTTGCAAGAAGAAGAATTTCTTTGGAATATCCCTAAATATATTACTCTTTAACATCTCTTTCTTAGGAGGAAGGAAACTATCTATAGTAACAGAGAATACCCTGGGGGTAAATAATCTAAATATCAATTTAAGGATAGAACCCTCCCTTTCAAAAGAAAGTATAAGTCTCCCAAAGATGCCTACAAATGTTGGCATAAGAAATATTCCCAAAGCAGTACCAATAGTACTAGACAAGAGAATAATCCTAAAGTTCTGAAGAAGAAAGTCAGAACGATGATTCCTTATCGCTAGGTCTACCATCTTACCTACCATAGGAGCCTGTAATAGATTAGCAGTTCGAGATACTAAAACTAGGATATTAAAGAGACTAGCAGCAGTTACAACCCTCCCTACTCTCACTCCTACCCACCTAACAGAGAGAGATAAAGTATCAGTCATATGGACTATTCCTACAAGAATGCACACCGCAAAAAGTCTCGTCATTAAAACCTCTTTAATCTTTCTATTAGAGTCTTCATATCCTGAGGTAAATCTACCTCAAAATTCAATTCCCTTCTTGTCCTTGGATGAATAAAAGAAAGTCTTGATGAATGAAGCGCTTGTCTAGATATTAGAGACCGATCTCCTTCAACGCCATACATCATATCTCCTACTATTGGATTGCCTATATAAGCAAGGTGAACCCTTATCTGATGGGTCCTTCCTGTCTCTATACTCACATTTAATACCGAGTAATCCCCTATTATCTCTAGTACCTTGATATGAGTAATAGCATTCCTTCCAGTATGAATTACTTGCATCTTGCTCTTGTCATAAGGAGACCTTCCTATAGGTAGATTTATACTTCCTGATCTAGCCTTGTTATGAACTACCGCTATATACTCCTTCTTCACTCTTCTCTCCCTTATCTCCTCTACTAATCTATTATAACCATCTATACTCTTAGCAACTACCATAAGGCCAGAGGTATCCCTATCAAGTCTATGTACTATTCCAGGACGCTGCCTACTCACATTGGCAAGAGATGTATGCCCTATAAGAATATTTACTAGGGTTGGCTCTCTAACACTAGGGGCAGGGTGCACTACCAACCCTGGAGGTTTATTCACTACTATTATATCCTCATCTTCATATACAATGTCTATATGGGAGCTATAAGGTTCAATAATAGTCTCTCTTTCACTAATCTGGAAATCTATTACTGAACCACCTTTAATCCTAGCACTTGGCTTTAAGACAATCTTTCCATTTACCATTACTTTTCCAGCTATGATGGATGTCTTTATCATTTCTCTAGAAATATCTGGAAGGAAACTTTTTAATATTAAATCAAGTCGTTCTTCTTTTCCATTCCAAACTTTTCCCATACAGTATCACAGAGGTCACTATAATAGTCCCTAACATTCCCCATTGAGCAGGACTTAAGCCTAAGATATATGTAGAGTTATATCGATAGAACTCTACTATAAATCTATAGAGAGCATAAAGGATTATATAGACAAGGAACCTCTTCCCTGGAAATTGATACCAAGATGTCCTTGTAACAAGAAATAGAAATATGAGAAATGATGCTAGAGAAGCATAAATCTGGGTAGGATATCTATATGAACCTAGCATATATACCATCCACCAAGCCTTGTAAGTAGTCTTGCCAAAACAGCATCCATTGAGAAAACAACCGATCCTTCCTATAGAATAACCTAAAGCTAAATAGGGAGCAAGTATATCTGCTATTAGCCAAAAAGAAAGTTTCCTCCACCTAACAAAAAGGATAGTAGCTACCAGGGCAAATAAAAATGCACCTGGCCAGGCAAGTCCTCCAGTCTTTATAGAAAATGCCATCTCTATATTATCTCGATATTCGCTCAAGTTAGTTAGCACATAAACCACCCTTGCTCCTATTACTCCAGTTACGATCAGGATAATAGCTAGATCTATTATATTCTCAGGGTCTACTCCTCTTTTACCTGCCTCACGCATTGAAAGAAATACAGCCACAATGATACCTGTTACTACCATCACACCCCAAGACCTTATCACTATATTCCCATAGTGAAGCAAAATAGGATGCATTCTCCACCTCCTTAGGAAGAAAATAGTATTATTGCCATTCCTATAAGAATGGCAATATCAGAAACATTAAATATCGGAGAATTAAGTATTTGAAAATAATCTATCACATACCCTAAAAATATCCTATCTACAAGATTACCTACAATACCAGCAACAAGGATCCATACCCCATAGATAAAATGGACATCTACTGGTTCAGCCCTTTTCAAAAGTCTTATCACAAATATGAGTGCCACAAGAGATACAAGGATAATAACTCCTCTCTGAAATGGAAAAAAACCAAAGGCTGCCCCAGGATTCTTAGTATAGGTGAATCTAACTATACCATTGAAAAATCCCAGATCTCCCCTTGTAACATACGCTCTAGAGAGAAATTTAAAGACCCTATCTATAATAAAAAATAAGAACCCAATAACGAGACTGGAGTTATTTGCGTACACTTTTTTCTTTCTGAGATTTACACTTTACACACATCGTAGCATAAGGTATTATATCTAATCTCTCTTTTCCTATAGGCTTTTTACATACCTCACATATTCCATAGGTCCCATTCTCTATCCTTTGCAGGGCATTATCTATCTGTTTCAATAGATCTTTCAGGACAACCTCTACTGTAAGAGCATTTTCATGGTCATACACCACTGAGGCATACTCGGCAAGGTGATCGTCAGAGCTAGAGAGTTCCCCTATCAATTCTATCTCACTCTTGGTAGAAGTCATCTCCTTTATGTTCTTTAGGTTGTTTTCTACCTCTTTCTTCTTATTCAACAATAGACTCTTATAATACTTAAGGTCTAGGTCCATCGTAATCCTCCCTACCTAAAGATTTAATCACTGAGACGCATCGCTCACATAGGTCAGGATAATCCTTATTTTCTCCGACACTTTTAGAGTACATCCAACATCTCTCACACTTCCTGTATTCAAGAGGTATTACCTCTATATCACAATCACTATCCATCTCTTCTCTTACTGAGAGTTCTATCTCAGACACCAAAAATACCTCTTTCAGTTCTCCATCAAGACTAGAAAGGGACTGATAGAGTTCATTATCTAAAGCAATCTTAAGCTTTGCCTCCAGACTATTTCCGATAAGCTTTTGCTGTCTAGCTTCTTCAAGTCGTTTATTTACCTCCTCCCTCACTATAAAAAATGATCTCCATACCTTCTTCTCTTCAGCAGTAAGAACTATTGGGAACTTTTCAGGCCAGTCTTCTAAATGGATACTAACCTCCTTCTTTCCAGGAAGGTATTGCCAAGCTTCTTCTGTTGTATGCACCATAATAGGAGCAAGAACCTTTAACATTGCCTTTAGAATCATATACATAGCGGTCTGAGAAGAGCGCCTTTTAAAAGAGTTTGGTAACTCTACATAAAGCCTATCCTTCAATACATCTAGATAGAAAGAGCTAAGTTGACTTACACAGAAACTGTGTACCTCATGGAATATTATATGAAACTCATATTCATCATAAGCTTTACCTAGTTTATCGAAGAGATTATTCCATTCCGATATTATCCATCGGTCTAATCTATTTAGTTTCTCTATAGGTACTGTATCTAGTTGGGGATCAAAATCGTATAAATTCCCAAGCATAAATCTTATGGTATTTCTGATCTTTCTATATGATTCTACTATCTGATTAAGTATATTCTTTGAAACCTTTATATCAGATCTAAAATCAGAAGACGCTACCCAAAGCCTCAATATATCAGCTCCCAATGTACCTACTATCTCTTGAGGGTCTATAACATTACCAATGCTCTTAGACATCTTCTTCCCCGCTTCATCTACAACAAAACCATGGGTAAGAACCTTTCTATAGGGAGGGATATCCTGTGTAGAGATAGATAATAGCAGAGAGGTCTGGAACCATCCTCTATGCTGGTCACTACCCTCTAGGTACATATCGGCTGGAAAATTTAAATCCTTGCGCATTTTGAGGACTCCAGCAAAACTAGAACCAGAATCAAACCAAACATCCATTATGTCTTTTTCTTTTCTAAACCCACTATGTCCACATTTAGGACAAATCGTACCTCCCGGGAGTAGATCTCTAGCTGAATATTTAAACCAGGCATCTGATCCTTCCTTCTCAAATATAGAAGCCACATAATCAATAATATTAGGGTCTAAAAGAGGGGTTCTACAGTTTTCACAATAAAATATAGGTAACGGAACTCCCCATATCCTCTGTCTTGAGATACACCAATCAGGCCTTACTTCCAACATTCCACTCATTCTATTCTTACTCCAAGGAGGAATCCATTCTATCTCATCTAAACTCTTCAATGCCCTATCTCTAAAACTATTTACATCAATAAACCATTGTTCAGTAGCTCTAAATATTACCGGCTTTCTACATCTCCAGCAATGAGGATACTCATGAGTTACTTTCCCATCGAATAAAAGAGAACCAGTTTCTTCTAGATAAGAGATTATAGTTTCATCTGCTTCCTCTATTCTCTTACCTCTCAATCCAAGGGTATCTGTAGTGAATCTTCCTGTATCATCTATCGGAGATATAACAGGTAATCCGTATCTTAGACCAACATCATAATCTTCAGGACCATGGCCAGGAGCAGTATGCACTGCGCCAGTACCTTCTTCAGTGGACACATGCTCACCTAAGACAAGAGGAACATTTCTGTCTTCAAATGGATGGCGTGCAATACAACCTTCTAATTCCTTACCCAGAAACTCCTTTACTATAGAGAATGCTTCCCACCCTAACATCTCCTTAATATCATTAAATCTCCCTTTTACCACTAAATATCTCTTTCCATTTATATCTACTAAGAGATATGTTGCATCTGGATTTAATGCTATTGCGGTATTTCCTGGAAGTGTCCAGGGAGTAGTAGTCCATATAAGGACATAGGTATCTTTTACATCTTCAAAAAGTAAAACACTCTTTTCATTAGGAATAAGCCGGAACGCAACTATAATCGAGGGGGAACTAATCTCTTTATACTCTATCTCCGCCTCGGCTAGAGAGGTCTCACAGTGGTAACACCAGTACACAGGCTTTAGGGCTCTATAAACTAGATTCCTCTTCACAAGCTCTCCAAATATCCTTAGCTGGCTTGCCTCGTATCTAGGAGAAAAAGTGATATAAGGATTATCCCAGTCGCCGAGCACTCCCAGCCTTTTAAACTCTTCTCTCTGTCTATCTATATATTTAGAGGCAAAACTCTTACACTCACTTCTCCATTCAAGGGGGTCTATAGTCCTTCTATCTCTTTTAGTAATCTTTGCCACTTGCTGCTCTGTAGGAAGACCATGGGTATCCCATCCAGGGATATATGGAGCATCTTTACCTCTTAACGTGTTATATCTCACTATCATGTCTTTCATAATCTTATTTAAAGCCTGTCCTAGATGGATATCTCCATTGGCGTATGGAGGACCATCATGAAGGATAAACTTAGGTCTTCCTTTCCTTTTCTCTCTTACCTTCCTATATAAGGTTATATCATTCCAATACCTCTGTATTTCCTGCTCTTTGGCAGGAAGATTAGCCTTCATAGCAAAGGCTGTTTTAGGCAGATTTAAAGTTTTACTATAGTCCATCTTCTTCCTCCTTGAAATCTTGGGAAAGATTATAACACGAGACCAAGATTAAGACAAGAGAAGAATCTTCTATCTAGATCAGTCCTAGGATCTCTCTTGAATACAACTCTCTGACATCTAGTATTAGATATACCTCCGTAGCATATAAGATCTTTTTTCTTATAAGATTAGAAATCTCTCTAGCCATATCTACATCTGTAATCCGAGACTTTGCTTCTTGAAGAGAAAGCCCATAACATTCTAGATTTTGAATAAGATCTTTAAAGGTATTCTCATAGGTCCCAAGATTAACCCTCTCTAAGTTTACCTTCTCTATAGCCCTATCCAACCTCTCAAGTAGATAGTTGCTATCATATAGGTCTATACCAGTTAGGCCTATAGAACGAAGGGTTACATCTGGAAGAGAAATATCTACTCTCTCTTCTCCTATAAGTAACGGAAGGTATCCAGAAATAACAGAAATTTTTATATTTGCTAGAGACTCTAACGCCTCTTTGGCAAAAGTAAAGTTAAGCCCTAATAGGTTAAACTCTCTGGAAGGAGAACTGTATATATCTCCGTTTATAGAGACAGTAATATCCTCTGGTAGCTCTAGAATAGGGTATCCTGATGGATAGATATTCTTTTCAACTGAAAAACAGTCAGTTCCTGTTTGTAAGATTCCAATTATCTTTGATACTCTATAAGACTGATCCAATTTGATAATTCCTCCATCATAAGATGCAATGATATCTAATCTCGAGTTATTTATGTCATCTATCACATCTTGAATGGAAGAAGTCTTAGTGAAATTTAAAGTGGCTAATGGACCATACTGATCTAGAAATGTTAAAGAAAGTCCATCCTCTAGATCTAATATATTACCTAACAATGTTTCTTGTGTAGCGTCTACAGTCAGATATGTCTCCTGATGAATCCCTCCAGTAATAGAGAGTTCTAACCTCTGATCTCCGCTAGGATAATCAAATCTAAAGGTATCTGTTGAATTTCCATCAAAAACAACATTTACATTTAATCCTAAGTTAGTCTTTAACTGACTTTTTATATAGAAAGCGGTATAATCTAATGTATAAGAGGTGGGAATATTTAGGGTAAGAATAGCTCCCCCAAACCCCTTGAACTGAAATGCTAATGGGTTTGATGTTTTAAAATAGTCTCTTATTAATGTCCCCCCAGTTACCAAAGGACCACTTATAGCACCAGCTATAGATGTCAATCGTCTATAGGAGAATGGACCATTTGAGCCTTCCAGCGCTGAAATCTCAATAGTATCTCCGAAGTTTATAGCCTCATCTATGGAGTTTGTTTCTTTAATGTTTATATTATATTTAGTCCCTGGCTCGGTAGAACTCAATATTATATACTTATTCCCCTCGTCAAAGGAAGCAGTAATAGGTATCCCATTAGAGAAAAAAGCATTATTTAACTTTTCTACTGCAGAACCAACCGTATCTCCCCCATAAGGATTAACATCGAATATTATACTTACGTTATACACCCCATCGTTTATATTAAGTGTCTTATAGTAAGATGAAACAGATGACTCTCCAAGAGCATCATATAGACTACTAGAGAGAGAAATTTCTCCTGGAAACCTAAAAGGCAAGGCTATCTTCTCTTCTTTTCCTCCAGATATTATAGAGATATTATAGGTCCCTGACTCTATATTGTCTAACTTGATATCCTCTAAATACCTATTACCTTCTAATAGAAGAAGGGTTTTCTCTAGAGACCCGTCAATAAGATTTTTATTATTATACTTAGTAGAGTGAGCAATATTATCTATCTGAGAAAGAAGCTGATTTATTTCATATAGGCATTTCTCTCTATCCAAGTCTGTAAGAGTGTCACTTCCAGATCTTACTACAAGAGTTCTTATCTTTTCTAATATCATACTGACTTTAGCCAAAGCATCCTCTGCTGTCCTGACGATAGAGATGCCAGTATTGATATTGTGTATACTTATTATATTCTTACGTATCTGCAAACTAAGTCTAGAAGAGACGCCAAGACCCACAGGGTCATCTGAAGACCCATTGATTCTCAATCCAGATGATATCTTCCTTATAGAATCACTAATCTCTCTTTCCCTTACACTTAAGAAGTGCAAAAGAGGAGAAATACGCATACCTAGTGTCTAAAATGTCTTATTCCAGTGAATACCATTGATATATGGTATCTTTCTGCTGATTCTATTACCTCTTTATCTCTAATAGAACCTCCTGGCTGAATAATGGCTTTTATTCCTACTTTACCTGCCTCCTCTACTGAGTCAGAAAAAGGAAAGAACCCATCAGAGGCAAGAACTGCCCCTTCAACCTCTTTACCTGCTCTAGCTATCGCAAGCCTTACAGAATCTATCCTATTAGGTTGTCCACCACATATACCTAGAGTCTTTCCTCCTTTAGCTACTACTATAGCATTAGATTTTACGAACTTTACTACCTTAAATGCAAATATTAAATCCTCCTTTAGCTCCTCATCTAATTGAGTCTGAGTAACCACTTCAAAGTTCTTTACATCTTCTAGGTCCCATTCTTCTACTAAAAAACCTCCCTGAATACCTTTAATCTCGAGTCCTTTCGGTAATTCATAAAACTCAGGATGAACTAAGATACGAAGATTCTTCTTATGTTTCAATAAATCTATAGCATCTTCTGTTATCTCAGGACATATTATACATTCTACAAAATAAGGGTCTATAGCTTCGGCTACATCTTTGCCTAGCTTTCTATTTAGACCTATAATACTTCCATAGGCAGAAACAGGATCAGCCTGCCATGCCTTGTTAAAAGCATCTAAAGGATTATCACTTACAGCTACCCCGCAAGGGGTATTATGTTTTATAATACAGGCACATGGTTTTTCAAATGAACGGGCTATAGCCCACGCCACATCTAAATCTAATATATTGTTGTAAGAAAGTTCCTTCCCGTGAATCTGAATAGCACCTAATACACTTGGTCCAGATACCTTATATCCAGATGCCCTTTGATGAGGATTCTCTCCATACCTCAAGTTTATAGTCTTCTCCCCTGAGAGTAAAAAGTGCTCAGGGAAAGATTCTACACTCAAATAATTAGAGATAGCCGCATCATATTTAGAGGTTATACTAAAAGCCTTAACAGCAAGCTTTCTTCTTGTTTCTAAAGTTATCTCCCCTTTTGATTCCCATTCATCTCTTATAAGTCTATAATCTGAAGGGTCTGTAACTATTACCACATCTAAAAAATTTTTAGCAGAAGCTCTCATCAGAGTAACTCCACCTATATCTATGTTTTCTAGTGCTTCCTCTAGAGAAGCCCCCCTATTTATAACATCTAGAAAAGGATAAAGGTTAACCACTACCATATCTATAGGCTTTATGCCTAATTCATCTAACTCTTTTAGCTGGTCCCTTCTCCTTGCCAATATTCCACCCATTATAGTAGGATGAAGTGTCTTCACCCTTCCAGCAAGAATCTCCTTAAACTGAGTAATATTAGAAACATCTGTTATTTCTATACCTTCCCCCTTTAGAAGCTTGGCAGTACCAGAGGTAGATATAATCTCTACCCCCTTTGTGGTAAGAAATCTAGCAAAGTCTACAATGTTATCCTTGTTATAAACACTTATAAGTGCTCTTTTAATCAATAAAAACCCTCCTTCCTTCAATTCTAAGTCTTCCCTGTTGAAATAGTCTAATAGCCTCTACTAAAATATTATGTTCTTTTTCCAAGATCCTCTCAGATAATGTATCAACTGTATCATCATCATATACAGGAACTGCCTCTTGAAGAATTATCGGTCCCCCATCTACTATCTCATTTACAAAATGCACCGTACATCCAGTTATCTTTACTCCATAATCCAACGCCTGCTTCTGAGCCTGTAAACCAGGGAAGCTCGGAAGCAAAGAGGGATGTATATTTATTATCTTCATAGGAAAATGATTAACAAAGTTCACAGAAAGAATCCTCATAAAACCTGCAAGAACAATAAGTTCCACACAATTCTCCTCTAAGATTCTAGTAATCTCTCTCTCAAACTCACTCTTCTTCCCAGGTTTTACATATACTGTAGGGATATTCGCTCTTTTTGCCCTCTCAAGAGCAAGGGCATTTGGATTATCACTTATAACTATCCTAATCTCCCCATCTATCTTACCACTATCAATTCCGTCAATAATAGCTTGAAGATTCGTCCCCCTTCCAGATACTAGAACTCCAATCTTAAGTTTATCCTTCAATGGTTACACCTCTCTCACCTGGTCCTATCTCCCCGATAGTTAAAAGTTCAGGAAGTAGATCTATTGCCTTCTCCTTATTCTCTCGACTTACCACTATAGTCATCCCGATTCCCATATTAAATGTTCTATACATTTCTTCTTTAGGAAGTTTAAGATGTTCATTTATAAAATGGAAGATAGGAAGTGTAGGGATAGAATCAGCTCTTATAAATGCCCTAACCCCATCCGGTAACACTCTAGGAAGGTTATCTATCATTCCTCCACCAGTAATGTGAGCCATTGCCTTTATCTTAAGCTCGCTTAAAAGAGGCTTAAGCTGTCTCCAATATATCTTAGTAGGGGTTAAAAGTTCCTCATATAGAGGTCTTTCTAAAGGAGGGTATATTTTATCTAATGAGAGACCTTCTTCTTTTATAAGCCTTCTGATTAGAGAAAAACCATTACTGTGTAATCCTGAAGATGGAAGCCCTAAGACCACATCACCAGGTTCAACTGTCTTTCCATCTATAATTTCATCTTTCTCTACTATCCCTACTGCAAATCCAGCCAGGTCATATCTATCTTCTGGATAGAACTCAGGCATTTCTGCCGTCTCTCCTCCTATCAGTGGACACTCTGCTTCATTGCATCCAGTTACTATCCCTTCTATCACTCTCTCCATCACATCAAGGTCTATCTTCCCACAGGCAATATAATCTAAAAAGAAGAATGGTCTTGCCCCATATACCAACACATCATTTATTCCCATAGCTACCAAATCTATCCCTACTGTGTTATGAATTCCCATGTACTGAGCTATAAGAAGCTTAGTACCTACCCCATCAGTAGATGAGACAAGGACAGGTTCTCTATAGTTAGATATAGTGGTAAGAGCAGCAAAACCTCCAATACTATCAAGTATATATGGAGGTTTTAATGATAATTTCTCTTTTATAATCTCAACAAACCTTGAACCTTTATCTATATCTACGCCAGATGACTTATAATCAATCCTCTTTACCATATTTCACTCCAAACTGTTAGTGTTTAATCACCCAAATATTTTAACACAGTCTATATAGAAAAGTCTCTTATATCGGTTTCCAACATTCATAATCTTGGGCGAAAACATCCCCAAACATAGCATAAGATAATGCCCTGCATCCAATACACTCTTCTATGTCACAGAGATTGCACTTACCTTTAAGATATCTCTTGTCAAACTGAGACCTAAAGTCTCTAAGTTTTATAAGGACATCTGAAAAAACTTCCTCTCTTAAATTCCCTAATAATAGTGGTAGTCTTCTACATGGATAAACAGAAGCATCAGGCATAAGGCACATACTCTCATCTCCAAGATTACAGAATGCCCCCATTATCTTGTGTTCTTCTAGGTCTATAAAAAAGGCTTTATATAAAATGAGATCCTCTGCGGTCATTTCTATCAATGATGCCACCTTACTAACTACCTCATACCACCCCTTAGGGTCTAATACCTCACCTTGGATCCATCTTCCCCTCCCTAAAGGAATAAACCTCTCAAGGATAAAACCTTTTACATTTAATTCTTTTGCGAAAGTATACATCTCATCTAGGTATATATAGTTATATCTAGTTAATGTAAACATAAGAATTATATCCTTAGCATAGACTTCTTTTAGATTCTCTATAACTCTTTCAAAATTTCCACTACCTCTTATCCTATCATTAATCTCAGAGAATGGACCTTCCAAAGAGACCTTTATAGACTTCAATTTTTTAAAGGAGATAAGGCTCTGATAGTAATCCTTCAATAAGATTCCATTGGTAATAATATTGAACTCCTTTATAAAAGAGATGTCTTCCAAAATATCTAATATAGGAAAGAAGAGGGGGGAAACTAAAGGCTCTCCTCCAGTGACATTTATAGAAAGACTCTCATACCCAGAGGTTTCAAGTACAGAGGATATATTATAGATAATCTTTCTCCACTCATCGATGGATATATCTCTATCTTTATCAAATCTTTCCTGATAACAGTGTTTACATCTTAGATTACAGAGGTCTGTTATATGCCACTGAAAGGTAAATTCTCTAGCCATTTATATCTAAGGTTCTATTTATAGATATTAATGTATCTTCTAACTCAACTACTTTACCCTGGATAAAAGTCTCTCCCTTGCCACCTCGCCATCCATTCCTTCCAAGGACCTCTATAATACTCTGCCAGATTTCGTCTGGGATATTTACCGACCTAGAAATAACTATCTGCCCAGAAGGATTTGAAAATAGACATAAATCTATCTTGCTTGAAATCTTCCTAGAAATAAAGGAAAGCTTATCTATATCATAATCTAACCCTTTTATCAAAATCTTCCCTAGGTTAGTATCTATCGCCTCCTTTATTAATCCTTCTGCCTGATACTCAATTAAAGTCCTGTTAAGATTTTTATTCTCCTTTTCTAACTCCTCTATCTTGCCTAAGAGTCTTCCTACAGAGGAAATAACATCGGGGTCTCCTACCATCTCTTTCAATAGCTGATATTCTTTTTCTCTTTTAGATAGCCTCTTCAAGATTCTATCTCCCGCTATAAACTCTATCCTTGTAAATCTACTATTCTTCTTATAAACCTCCAATATCTTAAAAAGTCCCAATTCTGAGGTATCTCTCACATGAAGACCACCACAAGGATTTACATCTAAGCCAGGAATCTCTATTATCCTAGTAATCTTATCTTTCCAATATATCTTTATAGGGATACCTTGAAGTATATAGAAGTTTGTTTTCTTTTCAGCTTCATCTATCAACTGAATAGGTAATTCATCCTTTAAAGGAACCTCTATCTTGGTATATTCTTCAAGGATCTGGAATCCAGTAGTCTTAAGTGCATAATCTCTCTCTAAGATTGCAGAGAAGAGATGCTGAGCAGTATGTTGCTGTGCATACTCTCTTCTTAAATCTATATCTATCTTCATAACTACACTCTCTTGTTTATTTGGTTTTCTCCCTTCGAATCTCCCCCAATGCCATATCTTGTCATTTTCTTCTACCTTAAAGACATCAAGTTTCCACCCATCCCCTCTAATTATCCCTCTATCACAGGGTTGTCCTCCTCCTTCAGGGAAGAAGATAGTTTCGTCAAAGGAGAGGCCTAATAGAGAGTCCTTCTCCACTACATCAGTAACTTTTGTTCCCAATTCGTACATATATGGGTCTATATAAAACACCTTTTCTGTCAATTAAACTCATTCCTTCTATATAAAATTTCTAATCTCTCCTCTACAAGAGTATAACTCCTCCTCGTGTATATTTTCAATAGGTAAAGGCTATTGACATTAGAAGAAAATTTTCTTATTCTCTTAGAAGAAAGATAAAAGAGGAGGCGGTATTTATGTCGAAACCAGTGGGGCTTCAAATGTATACTGTAAGAGACTATGCGGAGAAGGATTTTCTAGGAACGGTTAAGAAAGTAGCAGAAATAGGGTATAAAGGGATAGAACTTACTGGAACTTATGGAGTAAAGGCAAAAGAACTAAAAGAGGTCCTAGATTCACTAGATATAAAGATCTGTGGAAGTCATACAGCAATAGACCTTTTAGAAAAGGATTTTAATAGCACAATAGAGTTTAATCTAACTGTAGGAAATAAAAACATAGTATGTCCTTGGCTTCCTGAAAGCAAAAGAAATAGCGCAGATATATGGAAGGAAACAGCAGAAGAGCTTAATTCTTTAGGGGAGAGACTAAAGATATATGGGCTTACCCTCTCCTATCATAATCACAACTTTGAATTTGAAAAATTTGGAGATAAATACGGAATCGATATACTGATAGAAAACACTAGTTCAGAGAATCTCAAACTCGAAGTAGATGTATTTTGGGTAAAATTCGCTGGGCTTGACCCTGGAGAGTTTCTAAAGATGCACAGTGATCGTATAAACCTCATCCATCTAAAAGATATGGAACCAGACCAAAAAACATTTGCAGAGGTAGGAGAAGGAATAATAGATTTTAAACCTATTTTTGAGATAGGAGATAGAGGAATTATTGAATGGTATGTAGTAGAACAAGATGTATGTAAGAGATCTTCTCTTGAGAGCGCAAGGATAAGTTTTGAGAATCTAAAAAAACTAGGAAGGATATAATATTCTATAAAGAAGGAGGAAAATCCTTATGGAGAGGGATAAACTTTATGCTCCTTTCGACCTGAGATGCGAGTATAGTAAGAATCCACTAGGATTAGAGGAGAAAAATCCTAGACTCTCTTGGAAGTTAGAGCATTCAGATAGAGGCGAAAAACAGAGTGGCTACCAGGTAATTGTATCAAGTTGTCTAGAAAATATAGAAAAGGATATAGGAGATGTATGGGATACAGGTAGGGTATTATCTAGTGACTCGGTGATAAAATACAACGGACTACCTCTAGAAAGTACAAAGACCTATTACTGGAAAGTGAGATGGTGGGATAGCCAAGAGAGAGTAAGTTCTTTTAGTAATATTTCCTGTTTTGAAATGGGACTCCTTAATGAATCAGACTGGAAGGCAAAATGGATAGGAAGAGATTCTTATAGGTATGAAATGATAGAACAGAAAGAGATACCTTTTAGTAGAGGATATACGCTAGCATGGTCTCCTCTATTTAGAAAGGAGTTTAAGCTTGAGAGAGAGATAAAGAAAGCCAGGGTTTACATCTCTGGACTAGGTTTTTATGAGCTGTATATAAATGGATCAAGGATAGGAGATAAAGTCCTAGACCCTGGACAAACTGATTATAAGAAGCGTGTACTATATAGTACCTATGATGTAACATGCAATCTCATCTTAGGAGAAAATGCTATAGGGGTCGTTCTAGGTAATGGAAGATATGTAAAGGACTATGGATATGACTTTCCAAAACTCATCTTTCAACTTCTAATAGAATACATAGACGGCTCTAGAGAGTTAATAATAAGTGACAGGACATGGAAGACCTCTTATGGACCGATTACGTTAAATGGGATATATTATGGAGAGGTATATGATGCTAGAAATGAAATCCCAGGATGGGATCTTCCTCATTTTGATGACACAGAATGGGAATATGCAAAAGAGGTAGATGCTCCTGGAGGAAAACTTGTTTCTGAGATGTTGCCACCTATAAAAGTGACTAAAACTCTAAAACCAGTAAAGATGACAAGCCCAAAACCTGGGGTATTTGTATATGACTTCGGACAAAACTTTACAGGATGGGTAAAGCTACGAGTAAAGGGCCCTGAGGGAACAGAAATAAGGATAAGATATGCAGAACTTCTAGGAGAAGATGGACTACTAAATATGATACCTAACAGAGGAGCAAAGGCAACAGATGTTTATATCACCAAAGGACAAGGGCTAGAGACCTACGAACCTAGATTTACCTATCATGGATTTAGATATGTGGAAATAACAGGGTATCCTGGAGTCCCAACACTAGATGATATAGAAGGTTGCGTAGTTCATACTGCAGTAGAACCTACAGGGAGTATTACCACATCTAATGAACTTATAAACCAAATACACAAGAATATCTTATGGGGGCAACTAAGTAATCTTATGAGTGTTCCTACTGATTGTCCCCAGAGGGATGAAAGAATGGGATGGATGGGAGATGCTCAACTTACAGTAGAAGAAGCCATCTATAACTTTGATATGATAACTTTCTATAAGAAATATCTAGATGATATAAAGGATGCTCAAAAGGAAGATGGAAGTGTCTCTGACGTAGTGCCTCCATACTGGAGTCTTTATCCAGCAGACCCTGCATGGGGAACAGCTTATATAACTATAGCATGGCATCTATACTATTATTATGGAGAAAAAGATGTCCTAGAAAAACACTATGATGGACTAAAGAGATATATAGACTTCTTAACTAAGCTCTCTCCTGACTATATATTAAGGTTCTATAAATATGGGGATTGGTGTCCTCCAGGAAGTATAAGACCTAAAGATTTCTCAGGTGAATTAGTTGCCACATGGTGCTACTATAATGATACCTTAAACTTCTCTAAGATTGCTCAGGTCCTTGGTAATTCCGAAGACTTCGAAAAATATTCTAAATTAGCTGAAGGGATAAAAGAGGCATTCAATAAGAAGTTTCTTAAAGAAAGATTCTATGCTACTTCTCCAATCCCAGAGTTATCTAAAGAGGAATCATCAACATATTTAGAAACGTTCTTAAAAAATTTCCCAGAAGAACAGCGAAAGGAAATGCAGGAGTTATTACAGCACTTTATAGCATCTATGGGATTTACTAGCCAAACCATAAATTCCCTCCCATTATACCTAGATATCGTTCCCTCTGAAAAGAAGAAGGATGTATTGGATACACTTATCAATGATATAACAGAATTACATGACTATCATCTTGATACCGGAATAGTTGGAACAAGGTATATCTTTGACGTCCTTACTGACAATGGATACGATGAGATAGCTTACAGAATAGCCAATCAAAGGACCTATCCAAGCTGGGGGTATATGATAGAAGAAGGGGCAACAACTGTATGGGAGAGATGGGAAAAATTGACCTCCAGTGGGATGAACTCTCACAACCACATAATGTTTGGCACAGTAGACCCATGGTTCTATAAGGCAT
Organism: bacterium; assembly: GCA_049969715.1. Classification (GTDB taxonomy): domain Bacteria; phylum DUMJ01; class DUMJ01; order DUMJ01; family DUMJ01; genus JBMFOH01. Next base: position 112,561 of record JBMFOH010000002.1, read on the forward strand.
TAGCTGGGATAAAGTGTCTAGAACCTGGATGGAACAAAATAATAATTGAACCGCATCTTGTGAAAGACTTAAGGTATACCCATGCATCGGTAAATACTCTAAAAGGGCTTGTGGAAGTGGATTGGGAGAAAAGAGATGACCTTACTATCTTCAGTATCTCAATACCTGTAAACACTGAGGCAGAATTTAGATTGCCCAAACTTTATCCAAACTTTATTGTGTCAGAGAGTGATAAGCCTATATGGGAGGATGGAACCTTCTATAGAGAGGTCTCAGGTATATTTGAAGCCAAAGATCTAGAGAAATATCTATCCTTCAAGCTTGGATCTGGAAGGTATTCCTTCAAGATAACAAAAAGATAAAGGAGAAAGGGAGGGAAGTAACTCCTTTCCCTCCTTTTTCTACATACTTTTCTGGGTCCTATTTACACTTCTTCTGACACCCTAACGTACAAAAGTAGTATTATTTTACCCTTATACTCTGTCATGAAATTTAATAGAATAGAATACTTTATAAATATTTGGTATTATAGAGGCATAAATTTTTAGTAAGAAAGAGGTGAATTTTAATGACTGGAAGTTTGAGGGTAGGCAGAATATTAGATATTCCCATAGAGATACATTATACCTGGGTAATTGTTTTTGGACTAATAACTGTCACTTTAGCAAAAGGTTATCTAGCTAAATACATTCTCTATACATCCGATGTAATCATCTGGCTTATAGGTGGAATAGCTTCTATAGTATTCTTTGCATGTGTAGTATTACACGAACTTATGCATTCTTATATAGCAATAAAAAGAGGTCTTGTCATAAAAAGGATAACACTCTTTCTATTTGGAGGGATAGCGGAGATAGAGGGAGAACCAAAAAATGCAAAGGATGAGTTGTATATAGCTATTGCTGGACCAATCACTAGTATTATTCTTGCCCTTGTATTCTTTATAGTATATAAACTATTCCCAAACATCTTTCCTCCTATAGAAGAAGCTCTTGGATACCTTTACAGAGTAAATTTAATTCTAGCTGGATTTAATATAGTACCAGCATTTCCTCTAGATGGCGGAAGGGTCTTAAGGGCATTACTTTGGATGGGCTTTAAAGACCTCAGAAAGTCTACTAGGATAACATCGGGGATAGGAGTCGGGTTCGCTATGATACTTATGTTCTTAGGGTTCTACCTCCTTATGTTCGGACAATTCATCAATGGCTTATGGCTTATATTTATAGGTTGGTTCTTAAGTCAGGGAGCAGCTTCTGGAGAGAGAGAAGTAACAATAAGAGATGCCTTTGTAGGCACAAAAGTAAAAGACCTAATGACAAAAGATGTAGAAAGTGTCCCCCCAAATATCTCTATAGAGGAATTAGTCTCTAAGTATTTTCTGGTGTATAGATATGTCACCTTTCCAGTTGTATGGGGGGATCAGACATTAGGAATAATAACATTAAATAGTGTAAGGAATATCCCAAGAGAGGAATGGAAGGAGCATACAGTAAGAGAGGTAATGATTCCTATCTCTTCTGACATTGTTATAACTCCGGAAGAATCAGCCCTAGAGGCATTTACTAAGATTAGCAAAGGGAATATAGGAAGACTTCTAGTGATGGAAGGGGATAAACTTTTAGGGATTCTCAGTAAGACAGATCTTATAAGATTCTTACAGATAAAAACAATGATGGAGAAGGATTGAATGAATCTTGTAAGGTACATACTTCTTTTGATACTTCTTCTAATAAATGTTGGTATAGCTCACACTCAAGGGTTAATAGATGTTAAAGGAAAGATTGTAGACAAATATGGAAGGGGAATCTTAGCCATCATACAGGTTCAAGATCAATCTGGACATAACCTTACTTATTTCCCAGAGAAGGATGGAAGCTTCATGGTAAGGCTTCCTCAAGATAATTACACATTCACTATTAGTAAGGGCTCAGAGTATGAAATAAGAACTATATCTATTGACACCTCTAAAATACCGAAGGAAGGATTAATTATTCAACTCAATAGAACATATGATATAGAGAAGGATGGATGGTATAGTGGAGATGTAAATACCCATTCCCTCTTCAGTGATGGTTTAGAGTTTCCTATTGATATAGCACTTGCTAGTAAATCTATGGGACTAAGTTGGGCAGTGCTAAGCGACCATAATACCATATCAGGTAGATGTATGTGGAACATATGCAAGGGTTCTGATTTCATCCCTATAATAGGAGAAGAGGTTACTACTCCATACGGACATTTCAATGCAATAGGGATTGAAAGATTAATCTCCTGGGATGTCAAAGAAGGGAAAAAGGATATAATGCGCATATATAAAGACATACATCGAGAAGGTGGAATAGTCTCTCTGAATCATCCATTCTTTCCTAATAGAAGTTATAAATTTTGGGATACAAAAGGATATGATGTAATTGAGATATGGAATGGAGGATTACCTCCAAACCTCGAAGGTGCTGGAAACTATGAGGCTAAGATAAAATGGTTCGACCTACTAAATAGAGGAGAAAAAATACCGGCAGTTGCAGGTAGTGATTGCCACGACATTACAAGTGTTATATCTGCCCTAGATTATTCTATATCCTCTAGACTCATTAGCTCTAGACTAGGATTAGAGATACCTGATGCCAAGAGAGACTTATTTAAGAGATGGCTATCTTTAGGGCTATATGTTGGAAATCCTAGAACCTATGTACATATAAGAAAATTCTCTCAAGAAGAGATTATAAAGGCATTAAAAAATGGTAACAGTTTTATAACAAATGGGCCAATAATCCTGGCAGATATTGACGGGAAATATCCAGGAGAGAGATTAGAATCTCTAAAAACCAGTTACATACTTAATATAAAAGTCCTCTCCAATTCTCCTATAGATAAAATAATAATAATAGGAGATGGAAAAATCCTAGAAAAAATCTATACAGATAATACAAATATCTACTCTACATCTAGAGAAATAAAGGACAAAAGTAGCAACTGGATACTAGTGGAAGTATATGGAAAATACCCTATATACGCTATTACCAATCCTATCTACCTTAGATAATTAAATTACCACTTTTTCTGTTTTCCTCTCCACTTTTCCTCTAGACTCTTCTTCAATTCTCCAAGCCTTTCGTCACTCTCTTTAAGAAAATGAGAAAGTTTAAACTCAAATTCCTCAAGAGAACGAAGGCGCTTAATAGAAACTTCTAACTCTCCTCTCTTATTAGAGCCTATAACTACAGCCTTTACCCTATCTCCATCATGTAAATAATCCTTAACGTCCTTAACAAAGGAATTATCTATTTCTGAGATATGGAGAAAAGCCTCCCTTCCATCATCGAGTGATAGAAATGCGCCAAACTTAGTAATTCTCTTTACCTTTCCCTCTACAATCTCATAGTTCACTGGTTTTTGGTTGGGATACACGGGATCTCTCCAGGTTTTGTCCATCCTAACTCCTCTCTTACCAAGATTTCTATATAATTAGGGTCATATTTTAATCTATATAATTTATCTTTTAGAGACACTCTTTCTTCAGTTAGCTTACTAAGCTGAGCCTTTAACTGAGAGAGTTTGAGTTCACTGGCTCGAATAGTAAAAAGATCAATAGTAATAGACTTTATTACCAATCCAAAATACACAATTATAAATAATAAAAAAAAGACCTTATAAAACCTTTTCATACCTGGTGTACTTTTAAAAAATTAGTTGTACCACCTATCCCTACAGGAATTCCTCCAGTAAGTACTATTGTATCCCCCCTTCTTATGTATCCAGCATCTAAAGATGCTTGGACAGAGGCCTCAATCATCTCATCGGTAGTGGTATATATCTTAGTAAGTAAAGGGCTTATACCCCAAAGTAAGAGCAACCTCCTTTGAATATTGGCATCAGGAGTAACAGCTATAATAGGCTGGGGAGGTCTATATTTAGCCACCATTCTGGCAGTATAACCTGACTGCGTTGAGGTTATTATAGCCTTTGCCCCTAGCCTTTGAGCTATCTCACAGGTAGCATACCCTATGGCATCAGTAGGAGAATTAGTAGAAAATTCTGCCCTTCTCCTTAAGATCTCACCATACTTTAACTGAGATTCGGTATACTCTGCTATCTTCGCCATAGTTAGTACTGACTCTTTAGGATACTTCCCGATTGCCGTTTCACCTGAAAGCATAATAGCATCAGTACCATCAAATATAGCATTTGCTACATCAGTAACCTCTGCCCTAGTAGGTCTAGGGTTTCTTAACATGGAATCTAGCATCTGAGTAGCAGTAATAACTGGCTTACCAAGTCTATTACACTTCTCTATAATCTCCTTCTGAATAATAGGGACCTCTTCTAGAGGAATCTCCACCCCAAGGTCTCCACGTGCTACCATAACACCATCAGAGGCAAGTACTATATCGTCCAGATTTTCTACAGCCTCATGCTTTTCTATTTTTGCAATAACAGGGATATTTACTCTAGCTGCCTCTAATATGTTCTTTACCTGTAACACATCAGCCGCCTTTCTCACAAATGAAACTGCTATGAAATCTACCCCTAACTTGAGACCAAACTGGAGGTCATCTAAATCCTTAGAAGTAACTGAAGGGACATTTATAGTAATATTAGGAATATTTACCCCTTTCTTACTCTCCAGTTCCCCTCCATTTACCACTTTACAGATGACTCCGTCATCTCTTATTTCAGCCACCTTCAACTCTATAAGTCCATCTGCCAACATTACAGAAGCTTGAGGACGAAGAGAGCTAAGTAACTCTCTTTCCCTTATAGGAATAACAGTTGGGTCGTCAGTTTTATCACCAAATCTTAAGACAACCTCCTCCCCTTGAGTTAGAACAATTTTATCCTGTGCAAGAACCCCTATCCTGAGCTTTGGCCCTTGAAGGTCTTGGAGTATAGCCACAGGCTTCTTTAAAGACTCAGATGTCTCTCTTATAAGCTGAAATACCTTGGCATGATAATCATGATTCCCATGAGAGAAATTTAACCTAAATACCTCTACACCCATCTGTATAAAGTATCTAATGACCTCAGGAGAATCACTTGCAGGTCCTATTGTGGCAATAATTTTTGTTCTTCTCATACTCTATAACGGAAAAGAGATGTCCCTGGATAACTGGCAATAGGACCAAGGGCTTCCTCTATCCTTAATAATTGATTATACTTAGCCACTCTGTCAGTTCTAGATGGAGCACCTGTTTTTATCTGACCACAACCGGTAGCCACAGCTAAATCTGCAATAGTAGTATCTTCTGTCTCTCCAGAACGGTGTGAAATCATAGCAGTATATCCTGCCTTTTTCGCCATTTCTATCGTAGATAGGGTCTCACTTAATGTCCCTATCTGATTCACCTTTATAAGGATAGAATTAGCTACTCCCATCTCTATACCCTTAGAAAAACGTATTACATTAGTTACAAAGACATCATCACCAACTAACTGTACCTTGTTACCTAATCTTTCTGTAAGGGCCTTCCAATTATCCCAGTCATCTTCAGCCATACCATCCTCTATGGAAAGGATAGGATATTTGCTTAAAAGACCGTCATAATATGAAATAAGTTCATCTGGACTATATCTTTTCCCTCCAAAGATATACTGGCCATCCTCATAGATATTGCTAGAAGCCACATCTATTGCAATAAAGATATCTTTCCCACACTTATAATTAGCTTTCTCTATAGCCTCAATAATGCACTCTATTGCCTCTTCATTAGTAGACAGATTAGGAGCAAAACCACCCTCATCTCCTACATTAGTATTAAGTCCCTTCTCCTGTAAAACCTTCTTAAGAGTATGAAAGGTCTCTGCTCCCATCCTTAATGCGTCTCTAAATGAATTGGCTCCGGCAGGAACAATCAGAAATTCCTGAAAATCCAATGGATTATCTGCATGTTTACCACCGTTTATTATATTCATAAATGGAACAGGCAAGACCTTAGCATTTACTCCGCCTATATATCTATATAAGGGTAATTCCAAAAAATTGGCTGCTGCTTTAGCTACTGCTAATGAAACAGCCAGGATTGCGTTTGCCCCTAATCTACTCTTATTAGGGGTACCATCAAGCTCTATAAGGATATGGTCTATATTCTCTTGGTTTAATGCATCTCTTCCAATTAATTCAGGAGCAATAATTTCGTTTATGTTCTTTACTGCATTCCTTACTCCTCTACCTAAGTATCTATTCTTATCTCCATCTCTCAGTTCAAGAGCCTCGTGTATACCAGTAGAAGCTCCAGATGGAACACTTGCTCTACCAAAAAATCCATTCTCTAAATAAACCTCAGCCTCAACAGTAGGATTACCTCTAGAATCTAAAATCTCTCTGCCTTTTATTTCTGTAATAATACTCATTACTTCCTCCATTCATAATAGACTGTTTAAATTTTAATTAATCAATAGACTATTGTCAAGTCCAGTTATTAAAGGTAAAATTGAATAAAGTAAATTTGAATAGGAGGAATTGTCTATTTTATGGGAAGGAGAGCTTTATTTATTGATGGAAATAATCTCTATTTTGTACAGAGGAAGTTAAAATGGAATATAGATTTCGAAAAACTTTTAAATTACTTCAGAGGAGATGGAGATTTTTACAACGCCTTTTATTACTCTGGATACGATGCTAATGACCAAAATCAAGAAAATTTCCTCAAAGCCCTTACTCTTATAGGATATACTGTAAGGAAAAAACCATTGAAAACTATAACATCTCAGGATAACGAAGAAAAACAGAAGAGTAATATGGATGTAGAAATGACACTAGATCTAATAATCACTTCATTCCACTATGATGATGCCTATTTATTCTCAGGAGACGGTGATTTTGAAAGTGTAATAGAATATCTAAGAATGATGGGAAAAGAGATTATCGTAGTCTCTACCCTAGGGCATATAGCTATAGAATTGAGAAATGCTGCCGACAGGTATATAGATCTGGCTGATTTAAAGCCACACCTAGAAAAGGTTCATCTATAGAAAAAGGCGAAGTTCTAATTATATAAGAACTCCGCCCTCAGCCATTCAGACCCATTCTATCGCCATTCAGACCCATTCAAAAAAGTTAGACTTATCAAGTCCACAGATATTATAGAATAATTTCACTATATATGTCAATAGTTTGTAGACGTAACTGTTGCAAAACTGGTTGATGAAGTTTTTAAAAAGAGGGTACAAAATAATCTGTGTAAATTCTTCAATACAACTATAGAAAGGAGAGAAGATTAACTATGGCAATAATTAGTAAAGAAGAATTAAAAAGACTTGCAGATGAGAACAACATAAAGACTATGGATGACTTAGATGAATTTATCACCCAGCTTGAGAAGGAAATGATAGAAGCAGTTTTAGAAGGAGAAATGAATACCCATCTTGGATACTCTAGATATGACCGTGAAAACAAAAAGACAGATAATTCTAGAAATGGATACTCATCCAAAGAAGTCTATGGCAAGATGGGAAACTTCAGAATAAATGTCCCTAGAGATAGAGATTCTTCCTTCGAGCCTAAGTTAGTTAGAAAGAGAGAAAGGGACATATCCAATACAGAAGACATAATACTAATACTCTATCAGAAAGAGCTAAGTACCAGAGACATCCAGGATTATCTTCTAAAAGTGTATAACTATGACATATCTCCAGATTAGAGAAGGCTAAAGAATGGCAGAATAGACCCTTAGAAGAGATATATCCGATAGTATTCATAGATGGCTTAGTATGCAAAGTAAAAGATGATAGGGAAGTAAAGAACAAGACTGCCTACATAATGATTGGAATAACTCTAGAGGGGAGGAAAGAGGTACTAGGTATCTGGATATCAGAGACTGAAACGGCAAAGTTTTGGCTAAACATACTGAACGAACTAAAGAATAGAGGGGTAAAGGATATACTCATAGTTTGTTCAGATAACTTACCTGGGATAGAATCCGCAGTAAGGGGAGCATTTCCTAAGTCAGAGATACAGGTATGTATTGTGCATCAGATACGAAACTCTTTAAGGCTTGT
>JBMFOH010000003.1:0-25675 GCA_049969715.1 bacterium
TGAGTAATACTTTAGCATAAGGGGGGAGGTTCTTAAAATTCCATCAATCAGTTTTGCAACAGTTACAGGACCCCAAAACTATTGACAGAGATAAAATTTTCACTATAATTATCTTTACAACTCATTTATACCCAAGGCAATGGTGCCTGGGGATCAAGTAGAAGCGATGGTTGCTTCTGCCAAAGTCGGTATATTATGTATTCCAATGAAGGTGGAGCATATCTGAACAATCTTTATACCTCAAGGAGGCAATAAATGAAAGATATAAATCTTAAGTATATAGAAGGAGAGATTAGAATTCCCTCGGCTTGTGGACTCTTAGGTTATATAAACAGAAAGGGGGAATTAACCTCTGGCTCTCATATAGTAAGCGCAATGAGTGTGATGAGAGAAAGAGGGAATGGACTGGGGGCAGGCTTTGCAGGTTATGGAATCTATCCTGATAAAGAGGACTACTATGCGCTCCATTTGTTTTTTGAGGACGATAAAGCCAAAGAAGAGACCTCTTCTCTTTTCTATAGGTATCTAGATGTAGTTCAAGAAGAAAGGATACCTACAAGAAAGATAAGGGAAATAAAGGATCCCCCTATAATATGGAGATACTTTGCCAAACCTAAAGAGGTGTATTTAGAGGAATCTGATCTTACTGAAGATGACTTTATAGTAGACCTTATTATGAAGGTTAATACCAAGATTAGAGGGGCGTATGTCTTTTCTAGCGGGAAAAATATGGGTGTATTTAAGGGTGTAGGATATCCAGAAGAGATAGGAGATTTCTATAAACTTGAGGAGTATTATGGTTATACTTGGATAGCACATTCTAGATTTCCTACCAATACCCCAGGATGGTGGGGAGGAGCCCATCCTTTCTCTCTACTAGACTGGACAGTAGTCCATAATGGAGAGATATCATCATATGGAACAAATGTAAGATACGTAGAGATGTTTGGCTATAAATGTACACTTATGACTGATACTGAGGTTATAGCATACCTCATAGATCTACTTATAAGGCGTCATAAGCTACCATTGGACATAGCTATCAAGACATTTGTCCCACCTTTTTATACTATTATTGATAGGATGGAAGAAGAGGAGAAAAGAAAAATGAAGGCTATAAGATCAGTGTATCAGGGTTGTCTTTTAAATGGTCCATTTGCTATTATTGTCGGATTTAAAGATGGAATAATTGCCTTGAATGATAGGATAAAGCTTAGACCATTAGTAGCAGGGGAGAATGATGACTTTGTATATGTAGCCTCTGAAGAAGCTGCGATAAGAGAATTATCTCCCAAACTCAATAGGGTATGGATGCCTAGAGGAGGAGAGGCAGTTATATCTATTTTAGAAGAAAAGGGTGTATTAATATGAAGACTTTATATGAATCAGATTTTCTTGTAATAAGAGATGAAACCAAATGTATACGATGTAAAGTATGTGTAAGACAGTGTGCAAATGAAGTACATCAATACAATGAAGAAGAGGATAGGGTTGTTGCAAATAACTCTAAATGTGTAGGATGTCATAGATGTGTTGCTCTGTGTCCTACAAAGGCTATTACTATTATTAAAAATCCATTAGACTTTAGAGAAAATTACCAATGGACGGAAAGAGCAATTAAGGATATATATAAACAGTCTGAGACAGGAGGGATCCTTCTCACTGGGATGGGAAATGACAAAGTCTATCCTATATATTGGGATAGACTTTTAATAAACGCAAGTCAAGTAACGAATCCTTCTATAGATCCTTTGAGAGAACCAATGGAGCTTAAGACATTCATTGGGAGAAAGCCAGAAAGATTAGAGTTCGATATCTATGGAAACCTACTAACAGAAATGCCTCCTCAATTAGAACTAGAGATACCTATAATGTTTTCTGCGATGTCTTTTGGCTCTATAAGTATCAATGCATGCGAGTCGCTCGCTAGGGCAAGTGTAGATGTTGGTACATTCTGGAACACTGGCGAGGGAGGCCTCCATAGAAAGCTCTATCCTTACAGGGACCATGCTATTGTCCAATGTGCGTCAGGTAGATTTGGAGTTGATGTAGACTATCTAAATGCAGGAACTGCTATCGAGATAAAGATTGGACAAGGAGCAAAACCAGGAATAGGGGGGCATCTTCCTGGTGAAAAGGTTGGAGAAGAGGTATCTAAAACAAGGATGATTCCTCTAGCAACAGACGCCATCTCCCCTGCCCCCCATCACGATATATATTCAATAGAAGATTTAAGACAATTGATATATGCATTAAAAGAGGCAGTAAATTATAAAAAACCAGTTGGGGTAAAGATAGCTGCCGTACATAATGTCTCTGCCATAGCATCAGGTATAGCTAGAGCGGGTGCAGATTTTATAGCAATAGACGGATTCAGAGGAGGAACAGGGGCTGCTCCTACCAGGATAAGGGATAATGTTGGTATTCCTATAGAATTAGCCTTAGCTTCAGTTGACACCCGATTAAGAGAGGAAGGCTTAAGGAATCAGGTTTCTATAATAGCAGCTGGTTCTATCAGAAATAGTGCAGATGTAATCAAAGCTATAGCGCTAGGAGCAGATGCAGTATATATAGCTACAGCTGCCTTAGTAGCCTTAGGGTGTCATCTCTGTCAAAACTGTCACACGGGTAGGTGTAACTGGGGGATAGCTACTCAAGACCCTTATCTAGCAAAGAGGTTAAATCCAGATATTGGAGCTAGAAGAGCCATTAATCTATTAAGAGCATGGGAACATGAGATAAAGGAGATGCTAGGAGGGATGGGAATAAACGCATTAGAAAGCCTAAGAGGTAATAGGCTCATGCTGAGAGGTGTGGGATTAAATGAGAAAGAATTAGAAATCCTAGGAGTGAAACATGCAGGGGAGGGAATTTAGATGGAGTTAAAAACAAAAAGAAGAATATATCCAAAAGAAGATGTATGCATAGGATGCCATCTCTGCGAGATATACTGTATTTGGGCTCATTCTGGTACTACAGACCTGATTAAAGCCTTCAATATGGCAAATAAACCGTCACCTAAGGTTCTTGTAGAAGAGAAAGAAGACTACTATATAACCTTTGCATTGCAGTGTCGTCACTGTGATGACCCATTATGTACTAAAGCCTGTATCACATCTGCTCTACATAGGGACGAAGAAACTGGATATATCATATTGGATGAGGAGAAATGCGTAGGATGTTGGTCATGCATCTTAGTCTGTCCATATGGAGCAATTATAAGAGACAAAGATAAGAGTATTGCTTCTAAATGTGATCTATGCATAGAGAACGGAAATCCGATTTGTGTAGAGAATTGTCCCAATGAAGCTTTAGAGCTGAGAGAGCTGGAGGAGGAACTAAAGTGAGATATGTAATTATTGGAAATTCAGTAGCTTCTGCAGGATGTATAGAGGGTATAAGGATGGTGGATCTTGAAAGTGAGATAGTGGTGCTTTCTGATGAGCCCTACCATATGTATTCTAGGCCTTTGATCTCATATTGGCTATCAAAAAAGGTAACAGATGTATACTATCGACCTATAGATTATTATGAAAAATATAGAATAATTCCTCTCCTTGGAAAAAAGGTAATAAGAGTAGATTTTGAAAATAAAACTATAGCGTTAGCAGCTGGTGAGAAGATAAACTATGATAAGCTACTTATAGCAACTGGTGGGAAACCTTTTATTCCCACTATTCCAGGGACTAATAAGAAGAATGTCTTTACCTTTGTAAGGTTTGATGATGTTAAAGAGATAGATAGGGTAATATCTGTTGGCGCTAATGTGATAGTAGTTGGTGCAGGATTAAGTGGACTAAAGGCGGTAGAGGCTTTATTAATAAGAAACTGCAATGTTATAGTGGTAGAGCTAGCAGGAAGGATCCTAGGATCTATCCTAGACGAAGAAGGGGCAAAGATAGTTCAGGACATATTAGAAGAAAGAGGTGTAAGATTCTTGTTGGAGAATTCTGTAACTGAAATTCTTGGAGAAGAAACAGTAAAAGGAGTAAGGCTAAAATCTTCAGATATAATTCCAACAGATATACTCATCTTTGCTATAGGTGTGGTACCTAATATAGATATCTTTAAAGATACCCCCTTAAAGATAAATCGAGGTATCTTGGTAAATGAAAAGATGGAAACAAACATACCAGATGTATACGCTGCAGGTGATGTAGTGGAAGCCTTAGATGTTATAGCTGGAGGTATTCGGGTAATTCCTATATTTCCAAACGCCTATATACAGGGTGAAGTAGCAGGTCTTAACATGGCAGGAAAGGAAGCTATATATAAGGGAGGATTTCCAATGAACTCTATAGGCTTTTTTGATACCCATATTATGTCTGCTGGATTGGTGAACCCCTCTCAAGAGATGGAAGTTTTAAAGAGGTTTGAGCCTAATAAAAAGATATATAGAAAGATATATCTTAAGGATGGAAGGATCCTTGGATTTATGTTCATAAATTCTATAGATAGAACTGGGATGATAGTAGACCTTATGAAAAACGGTATAGATGTTTCTAATTTTAAAGACCGTTTATTATCAGATAATTTTGGATTTTTAGACCTACCGAAAGAATTTAGAAGGGAGAGAATCCTAGGGGTTTAGTTATGGAAAAGGAAGGAAAATTAAAGATTATATCAGCTAAGGGGGTACCCTATAGGCTTCTCAATGAGAGGATAAGAGAGGCACTAGAGGAAGGATATCAAGAAGTTAGGGTTCTAGGAGTAAATGGACAACGCTATATAGGGGATGGGCTTACCTTTCCAGAGAGAGTTTTAGAGGTACATGGAACTGCAGGGAATGACTTGGCGGTATTTGCAAATGGCATTACGATAAAGCTTTTTGGGAATGCCCAGGATGGCGTGGCCAATACTATGAACGATGGAGAGGTAATAATATATGGTAGCGTTGGAGACCTTATGGGATATGGGATGAGAGGAGGAAGGGTCTTTATAAGAGATTCAGTAGGTTATAGGGCTGGGATTCATATGAAAGAATATGAGGATAAGATGCCTATCCTAGTAATTGGAGGAGGATGTGGTGACTTCTTAGGAGAATATATGGCAGGGGGAAGGATCATTGTTTTAGGCTTAGATAGAGAAGAAGGGGATATAATAGGATACTTCTGTGGAACAGGGATGCACGGTGGGGTAATTTATATAAGAGGTATGGTTCCAGAGTATAAACTGGGTAAAGAGGTAAGAATAATGGAGATAGACAGGGATGATATAGATTTTCTCCAGAAGCAATTGCTAGACTTTTCAAATCACTTTGGGATAGATCTTGACTCTATTATGAACAAACCTTTTTATAAACTTATCCCCTACAACAAACGTCCATATGGTAGACTATACGCCTATTAATATGGTATATTAAGTTAAAGGGAGGGATGCTATGGCAACTATCAAGGAGCTAAAAAAGATAATAGAAGAGAAAGATAGAGAGTTATCATCTTTGAGACATGAGTTAGAGAAAAAGGATGCAGAGCTAGATAAAATAATAAAGATATCCTCTTTTGCAGCCTTACAGCCTAGCCCTATTGAAGATATACTCAATCTTATAGTAGCAGTAACTGCCGAGCTTCTAGATACAAAGCTCTGTTCTATAATGCTTGTGGATGAGGAAAAAAAAGAATTCATAATTAAAGCCACACAAAGCCTAGATGAAGAGTATAAAAATAAGCCTAATCTAAAATTGAATCAAGGGATAACTGGCTTAGTAGTAGAAGAAGGGCGTCCTATTATAGTATCTGATGTCAGAGAAGATTCTAGGTTTGTATATAGAGACATTGCCAAGAGACTTGGGTTGGTGTCTATGCTTGCAGTTCCAATGTGCTTTAGAGAAAGGATAGTAGGGGTTGTGAATGTCTATACCTCAGAAAGGCATAATTTTACTAAAGAAGAGGTAGGTATTGTGCAAGCCCTGGCAAATTATGCTGCCATAGTGATTGGAAGTAGTCAGCTTAGAGAAGAAGTCAATAGACTTAGAGATTCTCTAGAAACAAGGAAGATAGTAGATAGAGCCAAAGGGATTTTGATGAAACATAAGGGAATGAGCGAGGAAGAAGCATATAGATTTATCCAAAAGAAGAGTATGGATACAGGAAAGTCTATGAAGGAAATTGCCTCTGCTATATGCCTTCTTTCCGAGATAGGATAATCAAAGATTAGAAATCACCCGATGTAAAAAGGGTATTCCCCCCATCAATAAATACTTTTCTGTATCAATATGGTCTAGATTTTTGTAGGAAGTTCGTAAAACTTCTCTTACCGTTTAGGTTATACCTATTGACAATTATTCAATTTAGTGATAATAAGGAATAGTAAGCCTATATGAAAGGGGGTGAATAAGAGTGACAAAAGTAGATCTAGTAGATGCAGTAGCAGAAAAAGTTGGACAAACAAAGAAACTTACAGCTCAAATAATAGACCAGACCCTTTCTTCTATTATTGAAGCCTTAGGGGAGGGGGAAAAGGTCCAGCTTATCGGATTTGGCAGTTTCGAGGTAAGAAAGAGAGCAGCTAGAAAGGGAGTAAATCCAAGGACAAGAAAGCCACTAAATATCCCAGCAAAATCTGTGCCTGTATTTAGAGCTGGAAAAGACCTTAGAGAAGCAGTAAAGTAACAAAATCCCAATAGGAGAAGGTAAATATTCTATAATCTTACCTTCTCCTATTATATGTTATAATAGAGCTATGGAATTCATAAGCCCTACTAAAGGTAAACTTATATTTGAAGAGATGTTTAGAGAGATAATCTCCTTTATCCAGGAAGATCCCAAAGAGTTATATCATCTTATAGTGGGGACAGACTCTTTGCCTGGAGAAGAGGTATGTTTTGTTACTGCAGTAATCATCCATCGGATAGGGTATGGTGGAAGGTACTTTTACAGGAAGATTACAAATAACCATATGAGGTCCTTAAGACAAAGGATATTCTATGAAGCCACGCTAAGTCTTGAAACAGCAGGACTTATAACATCTGAACTTTCTAAAAATGGAGTCTCTGAACTCCCTATAGAGATACATATAGACATAGGAACTAAAGGGGAGACAAAACAACTTATAAAGGAGGTGGTCGGCATGATTACCTCTAGTGGGTATGCTGCTAAGATAAAGCCTGAATCTTTCGGGGCTAGTAAGGTAGCAGATAAATATTCTAAATGATCTAGGAGGTGTAGAAGTTTGAAAGGTTCTATAAGAGAGATCCAAGTGAAAGAAGAAAGAATGAGGGATTTACTATTAGAAAAAAATGCCCAAGGACTCCTCATTACTTTAAAACATAACTTTGCTTGGGCTACAGGGGGAGGAGATAGCCATGTAGGTCTTATTACTGAAATCGGAAATACTAGTCTATTAATCACTAAAACAGAATCTTATGTTATATCAAATAGTATAGAAGCCCCAAGGGTAAAAAGGGAAGAGATGAATCTGTTCAGCCACTATAAGTTTGAGATATTTCCTTGGTATCAGCCTGAAAAGAAAGAGCAATTAGTGAAGGAGATAACAGATAATAATTTTATAACTGACGTCCCATTTGGTGATGGCAGGGTAGTAGACCTATTCCCTCTTAGATATCCTTTAACTGAAGAGGAGATAGAAAGAATAAAAGAGTTAGGCAAAGAAACAAGTTTATCTATGGAAGAGGTATGTAAAAGAATCTCCTCAGGGGATACGGAGCTAGAGGTGGCAGGATTACTCTCTAACACATTACTGACAAAAGGCATCTATCCTAGTGTACTCTTAGTAGCATCTGATGAAAGAATCTTCAACTTTAGACATCCTATCCCTACATCTAAAAGGATATCAAAATATGTGATGGTAGCAATATGTGCTTTGAAAGAGGGGATACAGGTAGCTATTACTAGATTAGTTCATTTTGGGAGAGTCCCTAAAGAGATAAGAGATAAACATAATGCAGTAGTAAGGATAGATGCTACCCTCATACATAATACTAAGGTAGGAATAAAATGGAGTGATATCCTACAAAGAGGTATAGAAGCTTATGAAGAACTTGGATATCCAGAAGAATGGCAGAAACATCACCAAGGAGGACCAACCGGTTATCTCAGCAGGGAGTTTATAGTAAATCCTACAACTAAAGGAACAGTACTAAACAATCAACCTGTTGCTTGGAATCCTTCTATTACAGGGACAAAGTCTGAAGATACAATCTTAGTGCAGGAAGAAAGGACAGAACTTGTTACTCCTGTATCTGACTGGCCTATAGTAGAAGTAGATGTAGAAGGAATAAGGTATAAAAGACCTGATATTTTGGAGAGATAGAATGAAGGCATTTATAATGGCAGCAGGAGAAGGTACAAGGTTAAGACCCCTTACATATATTAGACCAAAACCTCTTGTTCCCCTTGCCAACAAACCAATAATCTTAAGGGTCATTTCTCTTCTCAAGTCGAATGGTTTTACAGAGATGATAATAAACCTCCATTATCAAGGAGAAAAGATAAAAGAAGCCTTAGGAGAGGGGAAAGATTATGGAGTGGATATTGTATATTCTGAAGAAGAAACCCTTCTTGGGACTGCCGGTGGAGTAAAGAAGATGGAGGATTTACTGCCGAATACTTTCCTAGTGATCAGTGGAGATATAGCTACAGATATAAATCTGAGAGAGATGTGGGCATTTCACAAAAAGAAGAACGCCCTAGTAACACTGGCAGCTACAATAGTGGATGATCCAACTAAATATGGCGTAATTTCTCTTAATAGTGATGGAAAGATACAAAACTTTCTAGAAAAACCATCTAAGGATAAGGTCTTTAGTCCTATAGTAAATGCAGGAATATATGTAGTAGAAAAGGAGGTCCTTAAGGATATCCCCCATAATAAATTCTATGATTTTGGTAAACAGTTGTTTCCTCTTCTTATAGAAAAAGGAGCTCCAGTATTTGGATATCTTTCTAGCGCATATTGGAAAGATATCGGAAATGTATGGGACTATAAAAAGGTGCATAATGATATAGGGGATGGAAAACTCCAGATACCTATATATGGTGAACTCTTTACCGATAATGTAAGAGTGGGCATTGGAGCAGATATAGATAAAGCTAATTTCTTTGGTAATGTGTTTATAGGAAATAATGTAGAGCTTGCTGAAGGAGTTACAATAGTAGGTCCCACTTTTATAGGTGACCATACAAGGATAGGGAAGAATGTAAGGATAGAAGAATCGGTAATATGGGAGAATGTTTACATAGAAGAAGATACTACAATAGTAAGAACTGTGATAGGTGATAATACCAGAATATTAAAAGAGAGCTACATAATGGATGGAATTCTCTGTAACCTTCCTATAGAGGTAATGAGGTAGATGAGAGTTTTAATTACAGGTTCAAATGGACAGTTAGGAAAGGCAGTAACAGAAGTATTTTTTAAAGAGAATATTGAGGTTTACCCTATCCCTCATTCACGATTAGACATATCTAATAGAGAAGAGGTAAAGGGAATATTTACTTCTTATTTACCAGATATAGTGATAAACTGCGCTGCTTACACTAATGTAGATGGATGCGAGAAGGAGCCAGAAAAAGCATACAGGATGAATACTTTAGGTCCTAAAAATCTTGCTATCATCTCTGAAAGATTGAATATATTTCTCATTCATATAAGTACAGATTATGTGTTTGATGGGGAAAAGGATTCTCCTTATACTGAATTTGACCTCCCACATCCGATAAATACTTATGGTAGAAGTAAGTTGGAGGGAGAGAACTTTGTAAAATCCTTCTCAAGACACTTTGCTATTGTTAGGACTAGCTGGCTATATGGGGATGGAAATAATTTTGTTACAAAGATAATAGAAAGGGCCAAAATCGATAAAGAGCTTAAGATAGTAGAAGACCAATTTGGTTCTCCAACTTACACCTATGATGTAGCAAAGGCAATACTCTCTATAGCAAAAAATGACGCCTGTGGTCTCTATCATAGTGCAAATGTGGGGGTAGTTTCTAGATATGAAGAAGCAAGGTTCATTGTAGAGAATCTATCCCTTAACATAGATATAATACCAGTAAAACAAAAAGAATATGTACTACCAGCAGTAAGGCCACGATATACCCCATTAGAGAATTATCTTCTAGGTTTAGAAGATATATATCATATGAGAGACTGGAAAGAAGCAATGGAGGAATTCTTAAAAAAGGAGATGGCAAGATGAAGATACTTCTCATAAATCCACCTGCAGCAAGCTATTATCACAGACTGGGGTTAAAATATCCTCCTCTTGGGATAGGATATATAGGAGCTATACTGCAGAATAGTGGATATAAAGTAAAGGTAATAGACTTAAACGTTGAGAATGTAAAGAGAGAGGCTATTCCCTATCAAGATTACAATATAGTAGGAATATCTACCGATACTACAAGGTATCCAGAGGCTATAAAGATAGCTAGAAATGCTAAGAGTAAGAACTGTATAGTAGTAATAGGTGGACCTCATACTACATTCTTAGACAAAGAGACATTGGAAACCGGAGTTATAGACTATGTAGTAAGAGGAGAGGGAGAGTATATCATGCTAAATCTAGTAAAAGCAATAAATGGGGAGATACCGATAACTGAGGTAAAAGGGATCTCTTATCTGAGAGACAATAAATTGATAAGAAATCTTGATGCCCCATTTATTGAAGACCTAGATAACTTACCCTTTCCTGCCCGGAATCTACTTCCTATGGATAGATATACTGCTAAACTAGAAGGCACATATGCCACATCTCTTATTACATCAAGAGGATGTCCATTCAACTGTAGTTTTTGTTCTTCTAGCATATTCTCTGGAATAAAGTGGCGGGCAAGAAGTCCAGAAAATATACTAGAAGAACTTGAGATTCTACACAAAAAGTATGGTTTTAAGGCTATCGCCTTTTGGGATGACAACTTTACTTTAGACCCAAAGAGAGTGATAGAGATATGTGAAGGGATACTAAAGAGGAACTGGCACTTCAAATGGTGGGCATTTTCCCGTACTGAAAGCATATTAAAATATCCTAAGATGGTGGAAATTATGTCAAAAGCTGGGAACTATATGCTGTTTGTTGGCTTTGAAAGCGCAAATCAAGAGGTCTTGGACGGTTATGGCAAAAAACTCATTACAGATAAGGCTAGAGAGGTAGTTAATATACTTAGAAAGTACAATATAAAGATAATGGGGAGTTTTATTATTGGGGCTATCGGTGAAACAAAGGAAATGATACAGAAGACTATAAGTTATGCCAAGAAACTAAACCCCGATATAGCCCAATTTTCTATATTAACCCCCTATCCTGGAACTGCCCTTTTCAAAGAAGTAGAGTCTAAGATTATAAATAAAAATTGGAAAGTATATACTGGGGGACACAACGTCTTCCATCTTGAAACTCTCAGTCCATTACAATTGAGGTGGTTAGCTGCTAAAGCCTATATATCATTTTATGGAAGACCAGAGAGATTCCTTAGGCAAGGGATTCCAAGTCTATGGAATATGATACTTGGCTACAAGATAGATAAAAAAGTCCCTATTAAGTTTCTCAATGGAGACTGGCAAGCAATAGTCTGACGATATGGACAGTTTTGTAGAAAGATACTACAAGAGGAACTTTCTGGTTAATAGTCTAGATGTAGGATTTTTTACCCTTGGGCTTACATTCGTTTCTACCTCTACTATATTTCCTGTTCTTATCAAAAACCTTGGTGGTTCAAACCTTCATATAGGACTTATTCCTGCCATTGCCAACCTAGGTTGGACGATTCCTAGTTTGTTTGGAGCAAAGTTAATAGCAAATATGCCAAGAAAGTTAGGCTTCATACTGAAAGGAACAGTATGGGAAAGAGTTCCTTATCTGATCATTGCTATACTACTTTTATTCTTAGCCCCTAAGAATCCAACCTTAACATTATACCTCTCTCTTTTACTTCTCTTCGTTACTACCTTCGCTGGGGGAATACTCTTCCCTGCATGGCTTGATCTCATAGGTAAGATCATTATACCCTCTAAAAGGGGGACATTCTTTGCTATAGGAGGAGGAATAGGTGGGGCAGCAGGGATAGTTGCATCATTTATAGCCAAACAATTTTTAGAGACTTATCCATTTCCTCTCAACTTCTTTTATTGTTTTTTAAGCGCAAGTATCTCTCTTGGTATTTCCTATCTATTTATTTCTCTTGCCAAAGAACCAGAGTCAGATGTAAACTCAGACGAGATTGGCTTCTCCGACTATATAAAGAGCCTTCCTACTGTTTTAAAAAATGATAGAAACTTTTCCTTTTACATTCTAGCTAGGGTTATAGCCACACTAGGAAGTATGGGGGTCGGGTTCTATACGGTATACAGCCTAAAGGAATTTGCTCTTGCAGACGAATATGCTGGCATCTTCAGTGCATTTCTCTTAGGTTCTCAGACACTCTCTACCTTCATCTTAGGGCCTATAGGTGATAAAAGGGGGCACAAACTCATCCTCTCCTCTGGGATTCTATCTCTTACCCTAGCATATTTAGGGCTCCTATTAGGGATAGGCTCTTGGACAGCTTATCTAGCCTTTACATTTTTAGGCATAAACTATAGTGCATTCAATACATCGGGTTTGGCTTTATTAATAGAATTTACAGATGAAGAATTAAGGGCGATATATGTAGCCCTCTCCAATACGATAATAGGGCCATTCAGTTTCATTGCCCCAATTATAGGCGGGACATTAGCCAATAGCTTAGGTTATAAGATAATGTTTCTAATCTCTCTAATATTGAGTCTAGTAGGATTTCTCATTATGCATTTTATGGTTAAAGAACCGAGGAAGTCTCTTAACTAGGAGGGATAGTACAAATATAAAGACATTTACAAGGATGATTACCCCTCCAGAAGCCACATTAAAGTAATAAGAAAAGAGTAAACCAATAAAGATAGAAAAAACCCCTATAAGCATAGAGAAAATGGTGGTCATCTTGAAGCTATTGGAAACCTCTATAGCAGTAGCAACAGGAAGCACTGTAAGGGCAGAAACAAGTAAGATGCCAGAAATCCGTATGGAAATAGCTATGGTAATGGCACTTGTAAGAATAAAAAGGATATTTACCCTTTCAGCGGGTAATCCACTTGCTTTGGCAGACTCTTCATCAAATGAGATATAAAAAAGAACGTTATACATAAGGTACATACTTAGGATACCCAAAATACCTATTATGATGGTAAGGACAAGGTCTCCTCTTGTTAAAGCCAAAATACTACCAAATAGATAGGAATTGATATTTATATTCATCCCCTTGAAAAAGCTTATAATTACTATCCCCAATGCCAAGCCTGTAGAGAGAAAGATTGCTGTAGCAGTATCCCCATAAAGTCTAGTTTTTCTGGAAACATAGTCTATTCCAAGCCCTCCAATGATACTAGAAATCAGCAGAGCTAATGATGGATTTAAACCGAGCACTATCCCTAAAGCCAATCCACCAAAAGATAGATGAGCTATACCATCTGCTATGAGAGAAAGATTTCTTAACACAAGGAAAATTCCTATCAAAGGGCATAAGATACCTATTATAACTCCAGAAATGAAGGCATACTGCATAAATGTGTACTGAAAGATCCCCATATTTTCTACTCCTTCCTTAAAAGTTCTTCTATCTCTAAGGGCCAAAGGACCTTTTTATAAAATTCCTGAGGCCTACCAATAAAGTGAAGCTTCTTATTGAGGTAAGCCAGTCTTGTAACTTCGCTTGCCACTGCACTTACATCATGGGAAACGATAATAATAGTAATATTCATATCCCTATTTAGTTCTCCTAAAAGATTATAGAATTGTGTCTGGGCATTAATATCTACACCTGTAGTTGGTTCATCTAGGACCAAAAGTTCAGGGTTACTGACAATAGTTCTAGCAATAAATACCCGTTGTTGCTGTCCACCTGAAAGCTCTCCTATCCTTCTCTTCTTATACATCACCATCCCTACTCTTTCTAATGCAGAGTCTATAAGTTTGTAATCCTCATTACTTAGTCTTCTATATATCGGAGTACCCAGTCTCCCTAGGGCTACTATCTCTTCTACAGTAGCAGGGAAATTTCTCTTAAAAGAAGTAGCCTTCTGAGGGATGTAACTTACCCTATTGGTATAGAGATGAACTTCTCCGACCCTTGGTCTTAAAATACCAGTAATAATCTTCAAAAGAGTACTCTTCCCAGACCCATTAGGCCCTATAATACCTAGGATTTCGTTCTTAGTAAGTTCAAAAGATATATTTTCTAGGACATCCTCCCCGTTATAACTAAAATATACGTTCTTAAGCTCTAATACCTTATCCATTGAACTCTAATGCCAACTTTAGATTTTCTAGATTCTCTTTCATCTTAGAAATATAGTCCTTTTCCATATCTAAATCCTTTTTAGACAAACCCTCTATAGGATCAAGGATAAGTATCTTGGCTCCCGTTTCTTGAGCTATAGAATTAACAAGTGCTGGGGACACAAGGGGTTCTGCAAAAATATACTTTATCTTATGGTCCTTAACAAATTTGGTAATTTCTGCTACATCTTTGGCACTTGGCTCCGCCTCTGGAGAGATACCAGTAATGGAAATTTGCGTAAGTCCATACCTCTTAGCAAAGTATGAGAAAGCAGCATGCAATACTACAAATTCTCTCTTCTTACACCTAGAAACTACCTTCCGAATCTCTTTATCTAAGGCATCAAGCTTTTTCGAATACTCTATATAATTCTTTTCATAGTATGCTTTATTCTTAGGGTCAAGAGCAATTAACTCGTCTTTTATAGCCTTAGCTTGAAGCTTTACTAATATTGGATCTAACCATATATGTGGATCTTGTAACTCCATATTTATAGCCTTACTCAAATCGAGTACTCTTAAATTTTTATTATTACTTGACCTAATAAAGTTTTCTGCCCAAGATTCTAGACTTTTCCCATTATAGATGAAGAGATCTGCCTTGTGTAATTTTATCACGTCACCTGGAGAAGGCTCCCAATCGTGAGGTTCTACATTAAAGGGAATCAAAACAGATACCTCTACCTTCTCTCCTCCAATATTTCTTGTAAAATCATAAATAGGATAGAAACTTGCTACAACCCCTAATTTATCCTTCCCAAAAGAAAAAGATGGAATTATTAGAAGAAATATAGAAAACAACACTATTATTTCTTTCGTTCTTGACATTTTTCCTTCAACTCCTTCCTTTTTTGGCATTCAGCACAATATCCATATAATTCTAAGTAATGGTCCGTGATAAGAAAACCAGAATTCCCTAGTATAGCTCCCTCTATTGGCTTGATAAAGCATCCATCTAAGGGGGTAATCTTCCCACAACCTATGCATATAAGATGATGATGGTGGGTAAGAAGGTTTGATTCATACCTTATTATTCCGTCATTAAATATCACCTTCCTTATCAGTTTCTTCCTTTCAAAAAGTTCCAACGTTCTATAAATGGTAGTTCGTCCCACCTTTATTGAATCTAGCAAACAATCATATACCTCATCAGCAGTCATTGGTCGCCCTATTTCTAATAACATCTGAAGTATCGCTCTACGCTGTTCTGTTACCTTTTCTCCACTATTTTTTATTAATTCTTCTATATTATTCATATTTCACCATAGATGAAAATAAGTTTCATTTAAAATTATAATAGATCCAGTTTGATATGTCAAGTTACTGTATTATAATAAACATTCAGGCAGGGCTTTAGCCCTGCCTGATAATAGCCTAATGAAAATATATCATCCTAATTTTTACTCAACTTTTCAGCTATCCTCTTCCCCATATCTAAAGTGCTAGCACTTCCTCCAAGGTCATAGGTGATATACTTTCCTTCCTTTATAGTTTCCGCCACTGCTTCTACTATGCGATTTTCCCAATCCTTCTCTCCTAGATATCCCAACATCATCGCAGATGCCAGTATAACAGCAGTTGGATTTACCTTGTATTGTCCTTTATACTTTGGAGCAGAACCATGGACTGCCTCAAAGATAGCTGCATCTTCCCCAATATTAGCACCAGGAGCCAAACCTAATCCTCCCACAAGACCTGCACAGAGATCAGAAAGGATATCACCAAAAAGATTAGTAGTCACTATTACATCAAAATTCTCTGGATTTTTTACCAATTGCATAGCCATATTATCTACTATCTTATCTTCAAATCCTATGTCTGGAAAATCCTCTGAAACACTTTTAGCAACATCTAAAAATAATCCGTCTGTAAATTTCATTATATTTGCCTTATGTACTGCTGTCACCTTTTTCCGATTGTTCTCTCTTGCATAGTTAAAGGCAAATCTAACTATCCTTTCGCTAGCCTTCTTAGTGATGACTCTTATACTCTCTGCAGCTGTTCTATCTTCATCTACATAGTGTTCAATTCCAGCATAGAGGTCCTCTGTGTTCTCTCTTATAACCACGAGGTCTACATTGTCATATCTACTTGGAACACCCAAGAAAGATCTTACTGGTCTTACATTGGCAAATAACTTGAGTTCTTGTCTCATAGCTACATTTACACTCCGAAATCCAGTCCCAATGGGTGTTGTTATTGGACCTTTCAAGGCAACCTTATTTCTCTTTATACTTTCTATAGTCTCATCAGGGATAGGGGTGCCATATTTCTCTATAGCCCCTTCTCCAGCAAGACACTCCTCCCATTCAATCTCAAGACCCGTAGCATTTAAAACTAGTAGCGTCGATTCTATAATCTCAGGACCTGTTCCATCTCCTTTTATCAATGTTATCTTATATCTAGCCAATTGAAAAACCTCCATACTTCTTGAAATAATTTACCAATCCTCCGTTTTCCAATAGCTCCATCATAAAAGGTGGAAGAGGGTTAATCGCTAATCTAAAACCCTGAGTAATATCCTCTAGCATACCGTTCTCAAGGTCTATCTTTAATTCATCCCCGTTATTTATATTTGATGTATCACACTCTACCAAAGGTAGACCATTATTTATTGCATTCCTATAGAAGATCCTAGCAAAAGAGACCGCTATTACTCCACTTAGTCCTGCATACTTTATTACTAATGGTGCCTGCTCTCTGCTAGAGCCACAACCAAAATTTTTTCCGGCCACAATGAAATCTCCAGGCTTTACTTTTTTGATAAACTCAGGGTCTATGTCTTCTAAAAGGTGTTGAGAAAGTTCCCTCATATCTAGGGTTTTGAATTTATATTTCCCTGAGATAATATAATCGGTGTTTATATCATCACCTAGTTTATGAGCAGTACCATAAAGAATCATAAAAACCTCCTTGGATCGGTAATTTTACCAGTCAAACAAGAAGCTGCAACTGTGGCTGGTGAAGCCAAGTATATAAATGCTTTATTATTTCCCATACGCCCCTTAAAATTTCTATTGGCAGTGGAGATTACATTTTCTCCATCAGCAGGTACTCCTGCATGAGTTCCCACACAGGGTCCACATCCGGGATTGATAACAACAGCCCCAGCATCTATAAAGGTCTTAATAAATCCCTTTTCCATAGCTTCAAGATATATCTTCTTTGAGGCACATCCAACGATCAATCTTACATTGGGGTTTATCTCTCTCCCTTTTAATATACTAGCAGCAATCTCTAGGTCCTCTAGCCTACCGTTAGTACAGGTCCCAATAAAACCCTGCTGGATATAGATATCCTCAATATCGCTTATATTAGCCACATTATCTACCCTGTGAGGTAATGCTATCTGAGGTTCTAGATCTCCTACGTTTATCTTTAAAACCGACTCATAGAGAGCATTGGGATCTATAGAGAGCTCAGAGATACTCACTCTTCCATGAGATCTCAGCCATTCCTTAGTCTTTTCGTCTACTGGAAATATACCTGCCTTAGCGCCTACCTCTACCGCCATATTAGAGATAGTAAAACGGGCATCTATACTAAGTTGAGATATAAGATCTCCATCAAACTCTAAAGCCTTATATGTAGCACCGTCTGCCCCTAAGGTCTTTGCTAGATGTAATATTATATCCTTTGAATACACCCCATCTGGTAACTTTCCACTCAGGATTATCCTTACTGATGAAGGGATCTTAAACCAAAGTTTACCTGAAATCATTACAGCAGCCAGTTCGCTAGAACCAATCCCAGTAGAAAAGGCGCCTACTGCTCCATATGTACAGGTATGGGAATCTGCCCCAACCACAATATCATAGGGACCGACAAAACCAGACTCAGGTACTAATTGATGGCATATACCCATTCCTACTTCAAAAATTCTCACTCCATATTTATGGCTAAATTCTCTCATCATCTTATGTAGATTTGATGTTCCTTCGTTTGGACTCGGAGCTCCATGGTCAAGTACTAGGGCTATCTTGTTAGGATCAAAGACCTTCTCCCCCCCCATCTCATAGAATTTCTGAATGGCTAATGGGGATGTTCCATCCTGTCCCATAGCAAAATCTACATCTACAACAACTACCTCTCCTACCTTTGGTTCCCTATGGAGATGAGATTCAAAGATCTTTTCAGTTAACGTCTTGGCTGACACTTTCCTTCTCCTTAAGATAATCCTGGTAAAGGAGCATAAGTTCCTTATCAAATAGAGGTCTCTTTAAGTCCACTGCAAGGGCTCTTACTCTTGGTAGGAGGTCATTTGCCTCTTTATCAGAAATTTCAATACCATACTCCTTGAATTTTCTTACAATAGCGTGACTTCCTGAATGTTTTCCAATTACTATCTGTCTCTCTAGACCGACATCCTCAGGATTGAATACTTCATAGGTATGAGTATACTTTAATACTCCATCTGCATGAATCCCGGATTCGTGGGCAAAGACATTTGTCCCTACTATAGCCTTACTGGGAGGAAGAGGCCTAGCAGATGCCCTAGCAACATATTCGCAGACCTCTCTAAATCTCTCTGTCTTGATCCCTAGATCTATATTCCAGAGATATTTAAGAGCCATTACTACCTCTTCTAGAGCTGCATTACCAGCCCTCTCTCCTAAGCCATTAATAGTTACCCCGGCATATGTTGCTCCAGCCTTAATACCAGCCAAGGTATTGGCAGTAGCCATACCAAAGTCGTTATGGGTATGCATCTCTATTGGAATAGATACCTTCTCTATAAGGACCTTTATGGTATCATACATTTTGAATGGGTCCATAATACCTACAGTGTCACAGAATCTAATCCTATCTGCACCAGCTTGCTTTGCAACAGTAGCAAATTGGACAAGGAAATCCATATCCGTTCTAGAAGCATCCTCAGCACTCACGGATATGTATACCCCTTCTCTTTTGGCAAACTCAGTGGCCTTAGCCATGCTGTCTAGAACCCATTCCCTTGATTTCTGTAGTTTGTACTGTATGTGGATATCGGAGGTAGATATAGATATAGCCACAGCATCAACCCCACATCTAAGTGAAGCCTCTACATCACTTATAACCGCCCTATTCCACCCCATAATACTTGCTTTTAACTTTAATTTAGTAATAGCCTTTATAGCTTCAGCCTCATCCCCTCCCATTACAGGGATTCCTGCCTCTATCTGATGGATTCCAATCTCATCTAACATTCTGGCTATTTGTATCTTCTCTCCTTTAGAAAATACTACTCCAGCTGTCTGTTCTCCATCCCTTAAGGTAGTATCCACTAACTTAATGTCAGACATATTACACCTCCATCTTTAGATATAATACCTCTATAGAATAACACTATAGGGGACACATCGATTTACCCTTTAATAGGTAATCTTTTTAATTGTAGCTTTAGATATTAATAGAGAAGAATTAAGTTGTCAATAGATTTGTGAATAAACAAAAATAAAAATGGTGGAGCTGACGGGACTTGAACCCGTGACCTCTTCCATGCCAAGGAAGCGCGCTCCCTCTGCGCTACAGCCCCACAGCCTCAATTATACACTATGTTAAAGTTTTATGCAAGTACGCGACATTATAAGGGGAAAGAAGATATATTTCATCTAAACATCTTGTAACTTTGGGACCATAGAGTAAGATTACTTAAGTAAGAGTTAGTAGAAAGATGATAAGTTTCGTAAGATATGCTATAGCCTTAGCCATAGATATTTATAATATGAAGTTAAAAGTAAGCAAGACAGGAAGATTAGTACTTATAATTGGAGGTATTCAAAAGTGAACAGATCAGGGTATCTAATTTCTGTTGACACACTTCTATAAGGGGTATATAATTAACGCTGTCAGTTTGAGACGACGATGTCTTAGACTGTGGTTTTTATCCAATGAGGGATCCCCAGTGTAGGTTTACCTGGAATCATATGTATTTGTTTTTAAAACACTGAGAAGGAGGAATATCTTATGGCTTTAAGTAGTTATCCAAAAACAAAAGAGGATATACTTAAGTATATAAAAGATAATGATGTATATTTTGTAGAGATTTGGTTTACAGATATCTTAGGATATCTGAAGAGTTTTACTATAACATCCCATGAGTTAGAGAAGAGCTTTGAAGAGGGGTTAGGTTTTGATGGCTCTTCTGTAAGGGGTTATACAAGAATAGATGAGAGTGATATGATAGCTTTCCCTGAACCATCAACATTTACCGTCTTACCGTGGAGGCCAAAGGATAAAAAAGTAGCAAAGATGTTTGCTACTATAGTAGAGCCTAACGGTAAGCCATTTGAGGGGGACCCTAGAAACGTGCTTAAGAAGGTCCTAAAAAGGGCACAAGATATGGGATACAGTTATTATGTTGGTCCTGAATTAGAATATTTTTATCTAAGACTTAATAACTCTCATCCAGAAGTATTAGATTGGGGTGGATACTTTGATTTAATACCAAGAGATGAGGCGATTGATTTAAGACATCAGACAGTACTTATACTTGAGGAGATGGGGATAGATGTAGAATTCGCTCACCATGAAGTAGCTCCTTCACAGCATGAGATTGATTTTAAATATAAGGATGCATTAACTATGGCTGATATAGTTATGACTGCTCGACTTGTGGTAAAAGAGGTTGCCTATATGAATGGAGTATATGCAACATTTATGCCTAAACCACTCTTTGGCCATAATGGTTCTGGAATGCATGTTCATATGAGCCTAGCCAAAGATGGAAAGAATGCATTTTTTGATATCGATGATAAGTATCATCTTTCGCAAATAGCAAAATATTTTATAGCAGGGTTAATGAGACATGCTAAGGAGATAACCCTTATTACTAACCAGTGGGTAAATTCGTATAAAAGATTGGTCCCTGGATATGAGGCACCTGTTTATATATCTTGGGCTCTTAGGAATAGGTCAGACTTAATAAGGGTTCCTATGTATAAGCCAGGGAAAGAAGAAGCTACTAGGATTGAGTACAGAGCACCCGATCCTGCATGCAACCCCTATCTAGCATTTGCAGTAATGTTATCTGCTGGGCTTGAAGGGATTGAGAAAAGGTATTCTCTTCCAGATCCGGTAGAAGAGAATGTATATCATATGAGTGAAGATGAGAGGAGAAAAAGAGGGATAGATAGTCTCCCTGGAAGTCTTATAGAGGCTATTGAGATTACAGAAAAGAGCGAGTTGGTAAAGAAAGCTCTTGGGGACCATGTATTTACTAATTTTATAGAAAATAAGAGGATTGAGTGGAATAGTTATAGACGTCAAGTCACAGGTTATGAATTAGATACATACCTTCCTGTACTCTAAAGAACTTACCGGGGCTTACTAACTGCCCCGGTTTTAATATTAAGATGAAGGCTGTATTGGCACAGATAAACCCTACAATAGGAGATTTAAAGGGGAACTTAGAAAAGATACTTAAAGAGATCAAGAAGGCAAAGGTTTTATCTTCTGACCTTATTATATTCCCAGAGTTGTCTATAATAGGTTATCCTCCTAAGGACCTTCTCTATAACGTAGAATTGGCAAGAAGGATAGAAGAGGTATTAAATGAGGTAATTGCCCCTATAAGTGATAACTTAGGGGTCATTATAGGAAGTCCATTCTATGATGGTGAGATCATATATAATTCTGCCCTGTTCTTTTATAATGGAAAGCTTCTTGGTAGGCAGGATAAAACACTCCTTCCGACATATGATGTCTTTGATGAAGCGAGATATTTTAGGCCTGCAGGTTCTATCCATACTATTTTATTCAAAGACAAGAAATTAGGAGTAACTATCTGTGAAGATATATGGAATGATAAAGACTACTGGAATAGGAAAGTCTATGATATTGACCCAGTAGAGAAACTTGTTTCTCAAGGGATTGACGTTATTATAAATATCTCCGCCTCCCCATATTACTATGGCAAAAGGGTACTTAGGGCAAGTATGTTAAGTTATGTGGCAAAGAAGTATAAGAAAAAGATAATCTATGTGAACCAAGTAGGAGGGAATGATGAGCTAATTTTCGACGGTTCAAGTTTGGCCATAGATGAAGATGGCTATATAATATGGGAAGGAAAAGAATTTGATGAAGATTTTGGTCTTATAGACCTCTTAGATGTTTCCTCAAGAGAAGATCCAAGTAGTATAAGGGAAGATATATCTTCTATTTATAAAGCTTTAGTATTAGGGATAAGAGACTATTTTCATAAGACCGGATTCAAGAAGGCTTTAATAGCTCTAAGTGGTGGAATAGATTCTTCTTTGGTAGCGTGTTTAGCAGTATCTAGTCTAGGCTCAGAGAATGTCTTAGGAGTTAGTATGCCATCGAGATACTCTTCTAAAGAGAGCATTGAAGATGCGAAGCTTTTAGCTAAGAATCTTGGCATAGATCTTAAGGTAATCCCTATAGAAAAGATATTTTCTTCATTTATTGAGACCCTAAATTCAGAGGGAAAACCTATTATAGATATGGCTGAAGAGAACCTTCAGGCAAGGATTAGAGGGAATGTTATAATGTTCATCTCCAATAGAGAAGGATATTTGGTACTTAGTACAGGGAACAAATCGGAACTAGCAATGGGATACTGTACACTCTATGGGGATATGTCAGGTGGATTATCAGTTATAGGGGATCTACCAAAAACACTAGTCTATGAACTTGCAAGATTTATAAACAGAGAAAGAGAGATAATCCCAGAGAGAGTATTTATAAAACCTCCATCGGCAGAATTAAGGCCAAATCAAAAGGATGAGGATTCTTTACCCCCGTATTCTATTCTTGACCCTATTATAAAGGCTTATATAGAAGAGAACCTCCCTATTGAGGCTATTATTGAGAAGGGGTTTGACCATAAACTGGTAGAAAGTGTAATAAAAAGGATTGATTCTGCCGAATATAAGAGGAGACAGTCTGCCCCTATTCTAAAAGTAACTACTAAGGCTTTTGGGATAGGTAGGAGGATGCCAATAGCATGGAAAAGAGGATGGTAGCCCCTTAGAGTCTCCCCTAAGGGGCTATTTATTTATAGTGCTGCCTCTCCTTTTTCTCCTGTTCTAATTTTTATAACATCCTCAATAGGATAGATAAAGATCTTTCCGTCACCAATCTCTCCAGTTTTTGCAGTAGTTATAATAGCTTCAACTATCATATCTATTTCTTCGTCTCTTGCTATGATTTCTAGTTTTATCTTTGGTAATAAATCTATTGTATAAGTTTTACCTCGCCATTGGGCAGTTATTCCCTTTTGTCTCCCATGACCTTCGACTTCTGTAATTGTTATCCCAGGATAACCGAGCTCCTGAAGGGCATTCATTATAGCATCTAGTCTTCCAGACCGAACTATTGCCTCTATCTTTTTCATCTTACTACCTTCTTTCTACGTGAAATTACATCTCTAAGAGATATAATTCCCTGGTGTATCTCTTCTTTAGTCATCTTTATTCCTAGATATCCTGGTACTCCCATTTCCGGTAGGTCAAGCCCTTCTATTTCAGAGATGGGATCAACCCTCAAACCAACAGTTTTGTCTAATAACTTGAAGAAAAGATAAGAGAGGGAAAACACAAAAATAAAGTTTACAGTAACTCCAATTAATTGTGCCATGAATTGTCCACCATCTCCATAGAGTAATCCCTTAACAGTTCCAACAATACCATTTAATCCATCTCCATAGGTTCCATCTGCAAATAATCCTAATGCTAAACAGCCCCATGCTCCACATACTCCATGCACAGAGATAGCCCCTACAGGGTCATCTACCTTAAGTACTCTGTCTATATAAAAGACACTAATAACTACGAGTAGGCCTGCTATTGCACCGATAATAAAGGCAGAGATACTATTAACAAAGGCACAGGGAGCGGTGATAGCTACCAGTCCTGCAAGCATACCATTTGCCATCATGCTAGGATCAGGCTTACTAGATTTAATCCACATTAATATAGTAGCCATAAGTGTTCCAGAGGCAGATGCTATCATTGTATTTACCGCTATAACACTAATCCTGAGATCTGTTCCCGCTAGAGTTGAACCAGCATTAAACCCAAACCAGCCAAAGGCTAAGATAAATGTTCCAATAATAGCCATAGGGATATTATGTCCAGGGATGACATTTACGTTTCCATCCTTTCCGTACTTACCCAACCTTGGTCCTATAACTATTGCTCCAGCAAGGGCGGTTATGCCTCCTACCATATGCACTACAGATGACCCAGCAAAGTCCAAGTGACCATGTCCTAACCCGAAGTTAACTCCTAACTGAGATAGCCATCCTCCACCCCAAACCCAGTTTCCGTAGATAGGATAAAGAAACATAGAGATAAAGAAACCAAAGATTACAAAAGGAAGAAATCTCCATCTCTCTGCCATGGCGCCAGTTGGGATAGTAGCTGCAGTATCCATAAATACCATCTGAAAGAGAAAGAGGGCAAATATTGCAACATCATAGGCAGTTCCGGAGAGGAAAAATCCGTTTAGACCGAGTAATCCGAAATTCTTACCAAAAAGATTTATACTGAGTTCTCTGTTAAGTCCATTGTATCCACCTAGTGTAGTTATAGGTCCTATCCCTCCAAACATAAATGCGAATCCGCAGATCCAGAAGCCTATCATACCAATAGCATAAATAAGAAAATTCATCGCCATAGTATGTGCAACATTTTTAGCCCTAGTAAATCCTGTTTCTACCATTGCAAATCCAGCCTGCATAAACATAACTAAAAAACCTGCTATAAGAGCCCATATGAAATTTATAGCTATCCTATTATGACCTACCTCATTTGCGATATCGATTAATGTAAACTTGCTCTGACTCTTGTTGTGTATATCCACTATGTTTCCTGTAATAATACCACTTGGATCATTTTCTCTAGCGAAGATTACATTAGTGAAGATAATAAACAAAGTCAATAAAATGAAAATAAATACTAACCGCTTCAACTTGATTCCTCCTTTTAAAAATTAGAAAATGCACTCTCTTAAGAAGTCCTTCGTTGGAAATTTCCGACCTCGGAGGATGAAGCCTTAATAGTCAAAAGAAACTATAAGCAACGACGCCCAAAAAGCGCACTTTGCCGATATGTATCGTTAGAACCTCTACGTTCTAACCGAAAAAGATTATATCAGTACGATAATGAGTAGTCAAGAGAAATAGTTTTTTAACTTATGATATAATTTAACTAATACTAGATTAAGGAGGAGATTTTAATGCCTACTTTAAGTGGGGAAGATATAGAACAAATAATCCGCATAGCAAGAGAGACTGCTAGACAGGAAATTGATACTAAACTTCCTATACATGAAGAGATTGTAGATTTAAAATCTGCAGTGTCTAAACTTATAGAGGCACAGAAGAGAACAGAAGAAGGATTAAACGCTCTTGCTGAGGCGCAG
>JBMFOH010000003.1:25775-107665 GCA_049969715.1 bacterium
AGGAAGACTGAGGAGAGATTAGAGAGACTTGAGAGGACTGTAGAGGCTCTTGCTGAGGCGCAGAGGAAGACTGAGGAGAGATTAGAGAGACTTGAGAGGACTGTAGAGGCTCTTGCTGAGGCGCAGAGGAAGACTGAGGATTCCTTAAGAGAACTCACATTTGTAGTTAGAGATCTTCAGAAACAGGTTGGAGGAATAGCCCATGCAGTAGGTTTTCAGTTAGAAGATAGGGCATATCTATCATTACCTCGACTTCTTAATAGGGATTTTGGAATAAAGGTAAAGGAAAAACTTGTAAGAAGATATATAAAGACCAGGAAAGAGGAAAAGATGG
Source organism: bacterium (assembly GCA_049969715.1). Lineage (GTDB taxonomy): Bacteria > DUMJ01 > DUMJ01 > DUMJ01 > DUMJ01 > JBMFOH01. Next base: position 26,110 of record JBMFOH010000003.1, read on the forward strand.
AGATAAATATTTTAGGAAAAGGAGAAAGAGACGGGAAGGAGATCTACATTATAGGTGAGGCAAAAGCGAACCTTTCGGCAAGACATATAGAAGATTTTGTTGACAGATTGAAAGATATTAAAGATGTCATAGAAGGAGAGGTCTTTCCTATTATGGTCACATATATGACAGAGCCAGAAGTAGAAGATTTTGCAAATAGTAAGGGGATTAAGGTTTACTACTCATATGATTTCGAACCTATACTATAATAGAGGACTCAGTTTCCTCTTGACAAAAGGTATATTTTAAAGTATATTGGTAATAGGAAGTCGCGGGGTGGAGCAGTCTGGTAGCTCGTCGGGCTCATAACCCGAAGGCCGTTGGTTCAAATCCAACCCCCGCTACCATTTTTTTATGGCGGCATAGCTCAGGTGGCAGAGCAGGCGGCTCATACCCGCTATGTCCGAGGTTCGAATCCTCGTGCCGCTACCAATGTATTTTAATGGATTTTATAGGGAAGATAAAAGAATTTATCTCTAAATATCATCTTATTTCTTCTGGAGAGAAGATCTTAATGGGAATTTCCGGAGGCCCTGATTCGATGGCGCTTCTTTTTGTTTTGAATTCCCTTAGAGAGGATTATGGCCTTCAACTTATTGCTTGTTACGTAGATCACAAATTACGTAGGGAGAGTAGAGAGGAGGCTATTTTTGTATCTAGGGTCTCAAGAGATTTAGACATCCCCTTTGTCCTAAAAGAAATAGATATTGGTACTATAAAAAAAGGAAAGACCTTAGAAGAGGCGGCACGAATATGTAGATATAGGGCATTAGAAGAAGCTAGAAGGGAAAACTATGGGGATAAGATAGCTGTTGGCCATCATCTAGATGATCAAGTAGAGACAGTACTTATGAGGATTGTAAGAGGGACAAGTCTCAAAGGATTAAAAGGTATTCCTATCCAAAATGGAGTTATAATTCGTCCTCTAAGGAATGTCTGGAGAGAAGAGATTTTGGATTTCTGTAAGAATAATAATATCCCGTATCTAGTAGATAGGTCTAACCTCTCTCTTGTCTTTACCCGAAATAAGGTGAGATTAGAGTTGATTCCGTCGTTATCCGAGTATAATCCTAAGGTTAAAGATGCAATTTTTAGACTATCCTCTCAGGCAGAAGAATTAGATGTATTCCTAGATAATATTGGGGAAGAGTTTATTAGAAGGTGTACCAAGTCTCCTTATGGGGTTTTTATCCCTTTATCGTTGTTGGAAAGTACTCCTAGTACTCTGAGAAGGAGGATGGTTATGAGATTACTCAATGAATTGAGTCCGAAGCCATATATGATAAATATCCAGTCCTATAATATGGTATTAGAACTTATAGATAAATCCACTGGGAAATCTTTTAATCTTCCTGGGGGTAGTATTGCCTATAGAGATGCTGATGGAATAAGGATTATAAGGACGATCCCATTTCTTAATGAGTATAAGCTTAGTGTTCCGGGGACTACCTTTATATATGAGATAAGTAAAAGATTTATTATAGATACCATTCCAAAGGAGAAACTTCCTACTAAATTTACTGATTCCCCATATACTTTTTATATAGATTTTGATAAAATAGAGATGCCGATATTTTTAAGGGCGCCTAAGGAAGGAGATAGGTTTTATCCGTTAGGATTAGATAGTAAGAGTAAGAAATTACAGGATATTATGGTAGATAGAAAGGTTCCCAAAGAGTATAGAGGTATATACCCTGTAATAGCAGATAGTAAAGGAGACATTATCTGTCTTCCTGAATACACTATTAGTGAGAAGGTAAAGATAACAGAGGATACAAGGAGGGTATTAATAATAAGGATTGAAGAGTATAGACGATAATATAGAGGTACTTTTTACAGAGGAAGAGATAAAAAAGAGGGTAAAGGAACTAGGAGAAGAGATCTCCAGTTTTTATTTAGGTAGAAGTCCTCATCTGGTATGTATATTAAGAGGAGCGGTTATTTTTTTATCTGACCTTGTAAGAAGTATAGACCTTCCTGTAACTATAGATTTTATGGCTGTTTCTAGCTACGGAAGAAGTGACAAGTCTAGTGGGGTAGTTAAGATTACAAAAGATTTGGATGAGACGATTGAAGATAAGGATGTCCTTATAGTAGAAGATATTGTAGATACAGGGCTTACTTTGAAGCATCTTCATCAGATCTTTTGGGCACGTAATCCTAAAGACCTTAAGACATGTGTGCTTTTAGATAAAAAGGAAAGAAGGATGGTAGATGTAGGTTTAGATTTTATAGGTTTTGAGGTTCCGAATGAGTTTATTGTTGGATATGGTCTAGATTTTGATGGATTTTATAGGAATCTCCCTTTTTTAGGGGTTCTTAATGTTACCAAGTTATCTGGAGGCGAGTAAGTTTGAAAAGGCAGATAAGTGGAATTATTGTATATTTAGCCATATTTATTATTTTGGTAGCTTTTTTTTGGCGTTCTATAACGGGGTTAGAAAATACCTCTCCATTGGAGATTAGTTACTCAGATTTTCTTAATTATGTAAGACAGGGAAGGGTAATGGAGGTTACTATAGGGGACTTGATAAAGGGGAAATTGATTGATGGTCAGGATTTTATAACCTATAAGGTGGATGACCCTAATCTTGTAGAGGAGTTAAGAAAGGCAAATGTCAAGTTTACTGGGACTGCACCACCTCAACCTTCTTGGTGGATAGGTCTTATATCTCCCCTTATTACAGTAGTTCTTATAGGCCTCTTGTGGTATTTTATGTTTCGTCAGGCTCAGGGGGCAAACAATCAGGCGATGTCATTTGGGAGGAGTAGAGCAAGGCTTGCCTCTGAGAGTAGGGTAAAAGTTACTTTTGACGATGTGGCAGGAGTAGATGAGGCAAAAGAAGAATTAAAGGAAGTGGTAGAGTTTCTGAAAAATCCTAAAAAGTTTCAGGTAGTAGGAGCTAAGATCCCTAAGGGTGTACTTTTAGTGGGACCTCCAGGTTCAGGAAAGACTTTATTAGCTAGAGCTGTGGCTGGGGAAGCTGGAGTACCATTCTTTAGTATAAGTGGGTCTGAATTTGTGGAGATGTTTGTGGGAGTAGGCGCGTCTAGGGTGAGAGACCTTTTTGCTCAGGCAAAAAGGAATGCTCCCTGTATAGTGTTTATAGACGAGATTGATGCTGTAGGAAGACATAGAGGTGCGGGATTGGGAGGGGGGCACGATGAGAGAGAACAGACATTAAACCAGTTATTAGTGGAGATGGATGGTTTTGATCCCAACATAGGGATTATAATAATAGCAGCTACAAATAGGCCAGACATACTCGATCCTGCATTACTTAGGCCTGGAAGAATTGATAGACGGATAGTAGTAGATAATCCTGATTTAGATGGAAGGTTGGCTATATTAAGGATACATTCTAGAGGAAAACCTTTGGCAGAGGATGTGAATCTTCAGATAATAGCTCAGAGAACTCCTGGGTTTTCAGGTGCAGATCTGGCTAATCTTATGAATGAGGCTGCCCTCTTAGCTGCAAGGAGAAATAAGTCAAAGATAGGAATGAGTGAACTTGAAGAGGCTATAGATAAGGTTATAGCAGGACCTGAAAGAAAGAGTAGGGTCCTTACAGAGAGAGAAAAAGAATTGATAGCTTATCATGAAACAGGGCATGCCTTGGTGACTAAATTTCTTCCCAATGCAGATCAGGTTCATAGGATATCTATAATTCCTAGAGGAATGGCTTTAGGATATACCCTTAACCTTCCTACTGAAGATAAACATATTCTCACCAGAGAGGAGCTTTTGGATAAAATTATAACTGCCCTTGGAGGAAGGGCAGCTGAAGAGATCATATTTAATGAATCTACTACAGGAGCTCAGAACGATCTAGAGGTAGCTACTGAGATTGCTAGAAGGATGGTTACCGAGTTTGGCATGAGTGATGAGTTAGGCCCTCTCACATTTGGTAAAAGACATGGACAGGTATTCTTAGGCAGGGACCTAGTAGAAAGTAGAGATTACAGTGAACAGGTAGCATTTATGATAGATAGAGAGATAAGAAAGATTGTTGAGGAATGTTATGAGAGGGCTAAAGATATCCTTGCTAAAAACAAGGGAACTCTAGTAAGGATTGCTACTCTTTTAAAAGAGAAAGAAACAATAGAGGCAGAAGAATTTAATACCCTTGTCGCTCAGGGAACGTAAAAGGGAAGGAGTAATTCCTTCCCTTTCTATACTTAGGGTGCACTCTTTTAGAAGTGCCACCTCATATGATCGAATGTTAATAAGCTGATTATATGATTGCTTCCCCTGTTCCTGGATCGAAGAGGTGCATCTTATCCATATCAAAGTATACCTTCCATTCTAAACCGGTCTGTGCTTTTGTGGCAGGGTCTACTGTAGCTACTATTACATTGTCCCCTGATGTGAGATAGAGGTTGACCTCTGAGCCTAATGGTTCGGTTACATCCACAGTAGCCTTTATGGTCCACTCGGGTTTTAAGTCTGCTTCCTTCATTAGAGTAGCATCATAGATATCTTGAGGTCTTATACCAAATATAACCTCCTTAGTAGCATATGGCTCTACGAGAGAGTTAAGAGATTCAGGAATCTTTACCTCAAAACTTCCTGCATTTAACCAGTATCCTCCATTCTTCCTCTCTAATGTGGTACTTATAAAGTTCATTGCTGGACTCCCAATAAAGCCTGCTACAAATAGGTTTCTTGGCTTATTGAAGAGATTTAGAGGAGAGTCTATCTGCTGAATTACACCGTTATTCATTACTACTATCTTGTCGCCCATCGTCATTGCTTCTACCTGGTCGTGAGTCACGTAGATAGTAGTAACTTGGAGTCTATTGTGTAATCTCTTTAATTCTGCCCTAGTCTGGACTCTTAGCTTTGCGTCAAGGTTAGATAATGGCTCGTCCATAAGGAAGACCTGAGGTGTACGGACTATAGCTCTTCCTAAGGCAACCCTCTGCCTCTGCCCACCAGAGAGTTCCTTTGGCTTTCTTTTTAAGAGGTCCTGAATACCTAACATCTCAGCTACTTCTTGGACCCTCTGTTCGATCTCTTTTCTAGGAACTCTCCTTAACTTCAACCCAAATGCCATATTGTCGAATACAGTCATATGAGGGTATAGTGCATAGTTTTGGAAGACCATCGCTATATCCCTATCTTTAGGGGCAACATCATTAACTACCCTGTCACCAATATATATGTTACCACTAGTAACCTCTTCTAAGCCAGCTATCATCCTTAACGTTGTAGTCTTACCACATCCAGATGGACCTACCAAGATGCAAAACTCTTTATCCTCTATTACAAGATTTGCATCTTTTACCGCCTCTACAGTACCGAATGTCTTAGATACATGTTCAAGCACTACTCGTGCCATCCTTACGCCTCCTATTCTTAATGAATTAGATTTAGAAGTAAACCTAAAAATAATTTATTCTTGCTATAAATTATATCATATCTCACCTTCCTTCTCTACCTAGAAACTCTTTTAATCCACTAATACTTTTAACAGGAGTTGGGTCCACTCCTCGCTTGATTGCCAGATAGAATGAAACAAAATCTCCTATATATATTAATGATAGAAATCTTTCTAAGAGGGTTTCTCCTCTACTCCATACCTCTATGATGTTTTCCTCTTCGATGATTGATGATATAAAGTCCTTCATATATCTAATCCTTAGCCTTATTCTTTCTATCTCTTTACTATCTCTCAAGAGTATGACTACATTCTGCTTTAGAATTTCGTCTCTTCCTTCCCATCCTATAATCTCATTATGATTTAACTCTGGGAAATTATTCCAGACAGAAAATGCCTTACTATTCTCATTTATCTGACATTTCCATCTATAGGCAATAACTCCGAAATACTCATTTGGAGCATATATTACAGGTAGATGCTTGTATAATTTATCTGCAATCTTCTTGGCGATATTTTTTTCTTTTGGAACATCATCTTTTAGTTCTTCTTCTCTAATCTTTTCTAATAAACCGGATGTATTCTTTATGTCTACTGCATTTATATTTAAAAAGCCTAGTCTAGATAGTATCGACAACAAGGGAATGAAGGTATAACCTAGAGCTGCTCTTGGCTGAAATCCGTTAGGAATGACTATAGAGAGAATCCTTTTTTCTCTTGCTAAGTCTATAAGCTTTCCTCCAGAGCCAATAACAATGACTCTTGCCTTTCTTTCTAATCCTTCCTCACATATGGTTAGAGATTCCTCTGTATCTCCTGAATAGCTAACTGCTATTAATAGAGTATTCTCATTTACAAATCTAGGAAGATTATAATCTCTTATGACCAAAAGAGGGATTGAAAGCTCATTATAGCCTAGAGACTTGATAATATCTCCACCTATGGCAGAGCCACCCATTCCGACCACTACTATATTGCTATATGACCCCTTTAAAGGAGAAACATCTACCCTTTCTCCTATCTCCCATGCCTCTAGTACCTGTTTGGGGAAGTTGTATATTCTTGAATACATCCCCGATGGATCCCTATATGGGAATATGCTTTCTTCCATTAAATCTTCCCTTTCCATTTTATAAGATTATATCTTCTCCTCCTTTTCTATCCTTTCTAATACGAGCACTCCAGCTCCTATTACCCCTGCATCTTCCCCCAGAGAAGATGGCAGAATCTCTATCACGTCTCTTGACCTTGGGAATCCCCTTGTTTTTACCATCTGAATTGCTGGTGGCATAAGTATATCCCAGGATCTAGCTATACCTCCTCCTACTATTATACACTCTGGATTGAAGATATTTGTAAGGGTAACGAGACCTAGCCCTAGATAGAAGCTTGTTTCTCTAAATATTTCTAGGGCTAACTCATCTCCATCTTTTGCTGCTTGGTATATAAGGGCAGGAGTAATATTATTGACATTATTATTTGCTAGGTCTAAAATCTTTGTCTTATAACCATTTTTTATTCCTCTTTCTGCCCTCGCTACTATAGCTGGACCACCAACTAAAGCCTCGAAGCATCCATAATTACCGCAGTTGCATCTTGGGCCATTACTGTCTATTACCATATGGCCTATCTCTCCTCCGCCACCTATACTTCCCCTGAATAACTCTCCATTAATTATGATTCCAGAACCAATACCTGTGCCTAGGGCAATAAAGACCATATATCTTCTTCCTTTGCCTGAGCCAAAACGCCTTTCCCCTAAGGCAGCTACTCTTACATCGTTTTCTATAAATACTGGCACATTGAAATGCTCTTTAAGAGGAACTACCATATTTACATTATTCCACTTGAGATTAGGAGAAAAGATATTTATTCCATTTTCTATATCTAAGATTCCAGGTGCCCCCATACCTATTCCTACTATATCTTTTCTGTCTATCTCTAATTTTTCTAATGCTTCACCGACCTTCTCTACAATCCTCTCTAAGACTACTTTATCTCCTAGTTCCACAGGTGTACTGGTATCTGACTTATATAAAAGTTTACCATTAGAGTCTATAACTCCAACCTTAAATGTAGTTCCCCCTAAATCTATACCAATAATCTTCCTTTCTTTTATATCTGTTCTACTCATTGAATGACTCTATTTCCACTTCCCAGAATAAGTATGTTATTTTTTACCTCGTTCTTAACCCTTTCTATTCCTGAAAGGAGATAATCTCTGGGCTCTATGACATTATTTTCTAGTACCTCTTTTATCCCACTTGCCATTGCCATCTTTAACTCAGTGGCAATATTAACCTTCCTTATTCCAAGCTGGATGGCTTTTTGTATATCCTCCTTTGGCACACCACTAGAGCCATGAAGAACTAATGGTACCTCTGGAAGTTTCTTATGGATTTCGTCCAACCTTTGAAAGTTTATCTTGGCATTCTTTTTTTGCATCCCGTGAACAGTTCCTATGGCTACTGCTAATGATGTAACCTGAGTAAGTTCATAGAATCTTACTGCATCTTCTGGTTCGGTATATATAGCCTCGTCCTCTTGGACCTTTATATGCTCTTCTACCCCTCCTATCTTTCCTATCTCTCCTTCCACTGGAATTCCTATTGCTTTTGCTATCTTTACAACCTCTTTGGTATTCTCTACATTTTCTTCAAAGCTAAGGTGAGAGCCATCATACATTATAGAGGTAAATCCTGCTCTTATTGCCCCTACTACTATTTCCAGGTGGCGAGAATGGTCTAGATGGAATGCAATAGGAATCTCTCCTGAGAACTTATCGACAAACTGGATTAAATATTTTAGATAATCAAAACCTAAAAAATTTACTGTACTCTCACTTGCCTGGATAATTAATGGCGAACCCAATTCTTTCGCCGCAAGGACTATGGCTACTAAGAATTCTCTATTTGATATATTAAAAGCCCCTACAGCATAGTTACTTTTTATTGCATCATTAAGGAGAATATCTGTAGTAACTAACAATTTTATAACTCCTTTCCTTATCGATTTATCTTATCTAACAAACCTTTTACATCCTTATCCTCTGGCTCTATAACCAGAAAGCTCTTTAAAAGGTCTATGGCTTCATCCTTTTTGTTCTGAGAGATTAAAAAGTTGGCATAGTTGATTACTATCTCTTTACTACTAGGGCTAAGAGTATAGGCTTTAGAAAAATATTTGTTAGCTTTATCTACATCGTTTCCTTTCCAGTATATAAGTCCAGCAGTATCATATATATAATAGAGAGGAGCCTTTGTTATAGCTTTTTCTATAGTCTTTTTTGCATTTTCTATATCTCCAACTTGGGATAGCACATAGGCGTAGGCATTCAAACCCAAAGGGTTATCTGGGGACTGTTTTAGAAAAGCTTCTAGCTCTGTCTTTGCAGCCTTCCAATCAGATTTAGATATGGCTTTTTTTGCATTTGTATAAGAAGTAACTATCTCCTTGACTACTGCATTTTCAGTGATACTGAGATTCTTATCCCTTGGTAGAATAACTATTGCCATGTTATTTGTCTCTCTTACCCAAAGGTTACTAAATCTTTTTTCATCAAGGACATAGTTATTTCTGATGATTGGGTCATTTGTTACTATTCCCCTCTCATTAACCCCTATTACTACCCGCCAATATAGGTAATCATACGGTATTCTGAAAGACTGGCCTACTATTATAGGTATCTCCCCGTATTCTATAAGATTCTTTAGCTCTTTTAGTTGTAGTTGTACTATATAAGCCTTTAATCCTTTACTCTTTATATACTCAAGAAGAGCAAGTGGATCTTCTCCGCCTGGGGCTGATATCCGTTCTTTGAGCTCTTTTTGATCTACTTTTACTCCATAATATTCTAATACCATGAGAACACAACTAGCCAAAGGATAACCCTCTATAGAATAGTAAGGAACAGAAACAAGAGTAAAAGAACTTGCCCCTATCTTCTCTCCGTAGCTAAAGAGAAGAAAAATTAAAATAACTATAAGTCCTAGTCTCTTCAATTTTTACCTCTTTCTCTTTTTGGATGCCTCTCTTTTCCTTTTTTCGCTGGGCTTCTCATATCTTTCATGTCTACGGATTTCAGAGAGTATCCCTGATTTTTGTATTTCTCTTCTAAATCTTTTCAATGCACTCTCTATAGACTCATTCTCTTGAACTTGAATTTCAGGCATTACATTTGGTCCCTCCTTTCAACTTTTATTTATTGAATTATAAACTCATAATTCAAAATTTTCAATAGCTATTTCTCTCTTATTATATCTTTTATCTTCATAAGCCTCGTGATAGTGCTACGTTGTGTCTCTTCTAATTTCATTGAGATAAACTTTATTGACTCTTCTAATTGTGGAATGAGCTCGTGTTCTAGTGCATTGACCCTTCTGCGAGTGCTCTCTAAAGCAAGCCCCAGATTTATTACTGCTTCTTGTAACTCTAACAGTTGTATAAGTTTAGTTAGAGAATTAAGAAGTTTATTGTATGCAGTATCTAATTGAATGGATACTCCTAGAAATCCGTAAAGTAATGGACCAGGAGGTATAACCTTTATGGTAGGGATATCTACATTTAATAGAGAACTCCATTCTATATTGACCTTTATTTCTGTAAGAGGTTTTATTAATGTTCTATCAAAGAGAAAAGGATCCCCAAGTGCTGTAGCCAATTGAAAGGTTTTGTTTACATCCTCTAAAGAGGCTATAAGGTCTTCTAATACAGTTTTTAATTCATTTACTCTTGTTAAAAACTGTCTCGTCAACTCCTCCTGTTTATCTTTTAATAACTTATGCCCTCTTCTAGCTACGGAGAGGCGCTGCCTCAACCGCATTAGTTCCATTCTATTAGGATGTACTCTAAGCTCTGGCATCTAAGTAAACCTCTAAGAATTTATCTCTTATACGTTTTAATTCTTCTCGTGGAAGGATTCTGACTAGATCCCAGGCGATATTTAGAGATTCCTCTATTGATCTATCTTCATACTCACCCTGATTTACAAACCTTGATTCAAACTGGTTAGAGAACTCTATATATTTTCTATCTGTGTCTGTTAAAGACCCTTCACCAAGTATTACAGCTAGTTCTTTAAGTTCTTGCCCCCTTGCATAGGCAGCAAATAACTGATTAGAGATATCTGCATGGTCTTCCCTTGTCTTTCCCTCCCCGATGCCCTTGTCTTTTAATCTAGATAGAGAAGGCAATACATTTACTGGAGGGTATATTCCCCTTCTATGAAGGCTCCTTTCTAGGATGATCTGCCCTTCAGTGATGTAGCCAGTAAGATCTGGAATAGGATGAGTTATATCATCTTCAGGCATAGTAAGTATTGGCATCTGGGTAATAGAACCCTTTTTACCTCTTATCCTCCCAGCCCTTTCGTATATACTTGCTAGGTCAGTGTAAAGATAGCCGGGATATCCTCTTCTTCCAGGGACCTCCTTTCTGGCAGCAGAAACCTCTCTTAGTGCTTCACAGTAATTGGTCATATCAGTCAATATAACCAGGACATGCATATCCTTTTCAAAGGATAGATATTCAGCAGCCGTAAGGGCAAGCCTTGGAGTTGCTATACGCTCTATTGCTGGGTCATTTGCTAGGTTTATAAAGAGGACTGCCCTCTCTAGTGAACCTGTCTTTCTAAAATCCTCAATAAAGAATTCTGCCTCTTCAAATGTAATCCCCATAGCAGCAAAGACTATAGCGAACCCCTCGCTATTACTTAATATTCTGGCTTGTCGAGCTATCTGGGCAGCCACTCTATTGTGAGGTAAACCAGAAGCTGAGAATATAGGAAGTTTTTGTCCTCTTACTAGAGGATTCATAAGGTCTATAGAAGATATCCCCGTTTGGATAAACTCTGAAGGGTAATCTCTGTTATATGGATTTATAGGACTCCCATTTATATCAAGTCTTTTCTCTGGTATATACAAAGGAACTCCATCTATAGGTCTACCGAAACCACTCATTACCCTACCAAGCATATTTATAGAGACCCCTAGTTCTATCCCCTTTCCAGTAAATCTTACCTTACTCCTTGAAAGCTCTAGTCCAGTAGCCCCTTCAAAAAGTTGAACCAATGCCTTATCTTCATTTATCTCTAATACCCTTCCTCTTCGTATACTTCCATTGGGAAGCTCTACCTCTACCATCTCGTCAAACTTAGCTCCTTCTACCCCCTCTACTAGCATAAGAGGTCCGGCAATTTCCCTAATGGTAAAATATTCTTTTATCATTTTAAACTCTTACCTCTCTTAGTTTAGTAAATTCTTCTTCTATCTTGTCCTCTAGAGAAAAGAACGTAGCCTTCTCCTGTTCGGGGGTATATTTCATCCTTGAAATCTCTTCTCTTACAGGTAATGAGAGTATCTCTTCAAGAGGTACCCCCCTATCAAGGGCTTCTAGTCCTTTATGGTAGAATCTCAGAATAACCTCTAACATATGGAGTTGTTTCTCTAATGAAGTATATGTATCTAGTTCGTTGAATGCATTCTGAAGAAGGAAATCTTCTCTTATAGAACGAGCCATCTCAAGGAGGAATCTCTCCTTTATTGATATTGCTTCTATCCCTACCAATCTTGTAATTTCTCTAAGTTCTGCCTCCCTGCTTAAGATACTTAAAGCCTCGTTTCTTAATTGGCTATAATCCATACCCAAGGAATTTTTTATATATTCTCCAACTGTCTCTGCATATAGAGAATAGCTATTAAGCCAATTAATAGCAGGGAAGTGTCTCTCATAAGCTAAAGAAGCGTCCAATCCCCAGAAGCATCTTACTACCCTTAACGTATTTTGCACAACAGGCTCAGAGAGGTCTCCTCCAGGAGGAGATACTGCACCAACTATAGTGAGCGAACTTTCTCTTCCGTCACTTCCAAGAGTTCTTACCCTGCCAGCCCTTTCATAGAATTCGGCAAGACGTGTACCAAGGTAGGCTGGATAACCCTCTTCTCCTGGCATTTCTTCCAATCTTGCAGACATTTCTCTTAATGCTTCTGCCCATCTTGAGGTAGAATCTGCCATTAAAGCTACGCTATAACCCATATCTCTAAAGTATTCTGCTATAGTAACCCCAGTGTATACCGATGCCTCTCTTGCAGAAACTGGCATATTTGATGTGTTGGCTATAAGTACAGTTCTTTCCATAAGTGGTTTGTTAGTCCTTGGGTCTGTAAGGTGTGGAAATTCTAATAGTACATCTGTCATCTCGTTTCCACGTTCTCCGCATCCTACATAGACTACAATATCAGCATCTGCCCACTTCGCAAGTTGGTGTTGTACTACGGTCTTTCCACTACCAAATGGACCAGGAATACAAGCAGTTCCTCCTTTAGTAACAGGGAAGAACATATCTATCACCCGCTGTCCTGTAACAAGGGGTTCTTGAGGAGGAAGCTTCTCTTTTACTGGTCTTGGAAGCCTTACTGGCCATCTTTGGATCATAGACACTTCATATATCTTTTCCCCATCTCTTACGCGAGCTACAACCTCTTCTATTCTAAATTCTCCCTCTTTTATCTCCTCTATTACACCCTTTACTCCTATAGGAATCATTATCCTATGAGTTATTGTCTCTGTTTCTTTTACCTCTCCTATAATATCTCCACTTTCTACCTTTGCCCCTTTTTTTATTAAGGGTTTAAAGCGCCACCTTACTTCTCTATCTAAAGGAGGGATATCTATTCCTCTAGTGATATAGTCCCCTGCCTGTTGGGATATTTCTTTTAAAGGCCTTTGGGTTCCATCAAATATCATACCTAAAAGTCCAGGCCCTAACTCTACACTTAAGGGAGCCCCTGTAGTTGTAACTGGCTCTCCAGGACCTATGCCTGCTGTTTCCTCATATACCTGGACGTATATATCTTCTCTCCTTAATTCTATTATTTCTCCTATAAGTCTTAATTTTCCTACCCTTACTACATCATACATCCTTGCGTTAGGGATTCCTCTTGCTACTACAAGAGGACCAGATACCCTTATTATGTATCCACTATTCTCCATTATTATTCCCCTCCGAAAAGATCTTAGTCCCTACTGCTCTTATAATAAGATTTGACAAGAGATGTTTTAGTTCCCTTCCTCCTCTAGTAGGGATAACGTCGATAAGAGGTATACTCTTCTTATTCCTTTCAAATCTTACTACATCGGCAAACTCTTCGTCTATTAGTACTAAGCCATACCCACTAATCTCTCTCAATTTTCTGTTGACGTCATCCTCATTCCTCACATCAAAAATATCTATCCCTAATGCTTCATAGATAGATAATGACTCCTTTTTACCTATCGCTGCTACTTTATAAGCCACGGATGCCACCTCTTAAGGTATTAGCAGGTAATCCATATAAGAATCCAGAAAAGAGAAATAGGATATTCTTATTCTCTATCTCCTTTCTAAATAGATAGTTCAATACTGGTTCATAACCAAAAGCAGTATACTTACTTATACTTAATACCTCTATAAGCCTTTCATCAGTAACCTTTTCTAATCCCATAGGATTATTTATATATTCCCTTAAGCCAAGTAGCTCTACTAGGTTACTTTCATGCCAATTCTCCAGGGGAGCATCTAAGAGTTTTTTGAAGAGGTCTATCTCTATACTACCTCCAGAGTAAAAAAAGTCTCTATATCTCTCTGGATAACTACTAATCTTTATCCTTAGTGCCATCTTGAAATTTTCTAGGTCTATCTCTCTAGTGAGGAGATTATAGAGGAGTTCATAGCTATAGTTCTTTGATAGTTCTAAGAGACCATTAAAGTAACTTTGCTCTAGATAGTACGTCCAAAATACCGGTTCCAAATCTATGTCTTTTATTATATCCCAAGGATATGGCAGACCCCTTAGAGTGTTTATATCCTTTTTCCTTTTTACCTCTTCCAAAAATTCTATAGAAAGTGTTCCTCCTTGATATAAGGATACATCCTTATTACTTAAAAGTCCATAGAGTATGCGTTTGATATTTCCTAGATCTACTTTATACCTAAAGTAGAAAAGGAATAGATCCTCAGGGCATAGGCTGTCTAGTGCTTCTAATTCTGTGAAGAACCCTTCTATAAGCTTTATTTGAAAACTTTCAAATGGGTCTCCAGGAACAATAAATCTTCCATAAGGGGTATCTATAAGGAGTCTAAGAAAGTCAGAGAATGACCTGGCAGAGAGTAATCTCTCCCATTCTCCAATGGAAAATAGCCTAGACTCTAATGCCCTAACCTTACCTACTACGGTAGCAAAATTTACATCCTCTTTAAATGACACCATAACCTGCCTCTTTTAGTATGTCTCCAATTAATTCTTCTATTTCAGGCTTCAAATCTTCAAGAATGACCTCTAGAGAATTATTTATGTCATACTCTTTACCTCTTACTATAAATCCACCATAGATATCCCCAATTGATATCTTTATTTGGTTCTCCTTTTTATACCTTCTTGTTAGTGCCTCTTCTAGTGGCTTTTTGAATCTTTCTATGTCATAAGAGGAAAGAATAATCTCTTCATCTCCCTTAAGTTTTAAGGAAAGGATGCCTTCAGTTAGATATTCTAAATATTTAGAGTTGTTAATGACCTCTTCTAATGCCTTATTTGCTATCTCTTCTATAGCTTTTTGCACCTCATTAAGTATAGACCTCTCTATCCTTAACTTGGCATTAGCCAAAGCTTGTCTTTTTATTGTGTCTGTATCCCTTTGGATGCTTCTTAATCCTGATGTCTTTATCACCTCTACTTCTAAAGATGCTTCCTCTAAAATAGAGGAAGCCTTTATATTAGCCTCTTTTATTATTTCATCTGCCTCTTTTCTAGCATCTGACAGGATACGCTCTTTAAGCTCAGAAAAACCCATAACAGTTCATCCTTATAATTTTATTCCGTTTAATAATAAAATAGTGGAAAGAAGTCCTAAGATTGCATATGTCTCGACTAACGCAGCTAAGATTAAAGCTCTACCAGCTTCTTCTGCTCTCTTTGCTACCATTCCAATACCAGACGCTGCTACCTTCCCTTGGTGAATTCCAGAGATAAGTTCATTCACAGCTGCCGGTAAGCAAGCAAATAAGATCTGAACTCCTTGATATACCTCGGGTCTGATAGGATTACCACCAAGGAGACCCAGTTTAGAAATAACCATAAACCCTGCAAGAAATCCATATATTCCTTGTGTTCCAGGTATAGCAACTAGTAAGAGTAGATTCCCGAATTTTTCAGGTTGTTCACTTAGAAGTCCAGTAGCTGCCTGCCCTGCTATACCTACTCCAATACTAGAGCCTATACCTCCGCCAAATACCGCTAATGCTGCTCCTAAAATTGCCAAAGCTGTTCCTAACATTTATTCGTGTACCTCCTTTTCTATTGTATAAGTTCCTATATTTTGGAATGGTTTAAATTCTCTTCCTCCACCTTCAAAGAACTTAGTAAAGAATTCTACAAACTGTAACCTACTAGAATGAACAAAGGCACCGAATGCGTTTATTATAAGATTAAATAGATGCCCACCAATAAAGACAATTATTCCTATTATACCTCCTAATATTGGAATGGTACTGAATGTCTTTACTAGCTCATTTACTACTATAGCAATAACACTTGTAGAAAGACCTAGAGCAAGTAGCCTAGAGTAAGAGATAATATCACTTATATATCCCATTACAGAATAGAGTTTTCCTAGACCACTTGTGATCTTGAGTATTATAGATTTTTGATACCTTCCCTGTGTTAATACTAGTGCTATAGCCATAATTCCTACAAAATAGGTCATATGCCTAGAAAATGGTTTAAGGGATTCTATCATAGTAGTTCCTGCTGCTAATGGTATTCCAACAAGGAATAATATCCAGAAGAGTTGATCAAATACAGCATCTTTATAGAGACCTCTTTTGAAATTTAGTACCATCTTTACCCCTAAACCAAATAATATCTGGATGAAACCAAGGACTAAAGAAAGTATCAAGAATGATACAGGGTCTTTCATCGGGTCAAGGAGTGTAAGTTTTACCCTTATCGGATTTAGAGATCTTAAAAATGGGAAGACCTCTGTTGCATTGCCAAACCATCCACCAGTGATTGCTCCTGTAAATATAGTTACTATCCCTTCTACCAGTAATAGATGGAGCAGTTTCTTTCTACTCTTTTCTATAAGGACAGTCTTGTATAAGTAAAAAGACAATAATGCCAAGATTATTCCATATGCTAGGTCTGTAAGACATAGGGCAAAGAATATTGCGAAAAAAGGTGCAATTAACGGTGTGGGGTCAAATTCCTTACTGTTTGGCATCCCATAGATCCCTATTACTGTCTCAAATGGTGTCACTAAAGAATTGTTTTCTAAGGCGATAGGAGGCTCTTCATCAGGGCTAGGCGGAGAAAATACGATATAAAGGTCCTTAAATTTCTTCTCTAGAATTTCATTTATTCCTTCCTTATCCTTCTCCCTTATCCAACCAGTGAGGAAGAAGGCATTTTTAGTATGAACCCCCTTATTCAGCGTCTCATACAGTAAGGACTCGTTCTGATAATTATCATAGAGTACATATAATGCCTTAATAAAATCTTCACCCTTATTTTTTATTTCTTCTAAGATTCTGTTTTTTCTTTCTTCCAGCTGTTTCAGATGTAATTCAATCCTTTCAATCTCTTTAGGTGGAACTTCAGAGAACCTTTCTATATTATAAGTAATTATAGCGTATTTAGAGAAGGTGCCTTTTATATCTCCTAATGCATTTTTATGTATAGCAATTATAAAATATATATACTGAGGTGTCTGTAAGGCTATAGCTATATCTCCTAATATACTACGGGTCTCTTCTAAGAAGCTATCAAATTCATATCTTTTTACCTGACAGAAGTATACCTCTATATCTTTCAGTTCCTTTATCTTCTTTATAGGGTAGTTTACATTGTGAAATGGCAGAAGAGTTTCTCTATCCTGGATTAAACTACTTGTTTGATTTTTTATTTCTTCTAGAGACTTCTCCCATAATTCTATTGTTTCATATCCATTATCTTTTTTGAATCTCTCTATTAGATCAGTCCTTTCTTCTTCTGTGAGAGGAAGCTTCTGAGGAACAAAGATATCTACAATACTACTTTTGAATGTAACATATTCCCTTAAGAAACTAATTCCATCTTTTATCCTAGATAACTCTCTATTAATCAAGTTATACCTTTCTGGAAGCCACTCTGGCGGGGAATCTGCATAATCTATCCTTTCTATCTCCATAACCCCTAGGTTTTGTAATTCCTTTATTACGTCTTCTTCTTTAGACCTATGTCCTGCGATATTTACTCTAAGCATTGGAAGAATAGCCATATTATCTGATCACCTTTTCTACTATTTTGGTTATCAACTCCTTGGACCTTTTATCCAGTAGAGTATTGAAGTTTTCTATAATTTTATTCTTTTCTACATCTAATTCCTCTAACTTCTTTTCTAACTCCTTCTTTGTCCTTTCAATTGCTAATTTCCTTTCCTCCTCCAGATCTCTCTTGGTAGTATTTATCAACTTCAAAGCCTTTCTATTTGCTTCTTCTATGATATTTTGTGCTCTTTTTCTTGCCTCTTGGATTATTTTTTCTCCCTCATTTTCTATTTCTTGTATCTGGGTTAACATCTCTTCTGGTTTCATAAATTCGCCTCCAGAGTTAATATTCTATCATAGGAAAAATCTCCAGTCAATTATATGTCCAATATTACTTGAGCCTTCCATCCCTTTTCCTCTTTAGTTAGTTTAAAGTCATAATATGTTACTGCCTTTACTATATGTTCTATATAGTGTTTCTTAGGATTGAAGATTTCTCCATAGACTTCTCCTTTTAAAGAGGATTTAGAGAAGATATTTACCTTAAATACTGAACCTAGAACTCTCTTTACCTCCCAAAAGTAGATAAGTTCATTTAACCAGGCAATGAAAAGCTCCTCCTCATCCATAGCATCAACAAAGACCCTATACTGTTCCTTGGGTTCTACTGTATCTATGTCTGTAATGACAGAAAATAAACCATAGGCAGCATTTTCAAATAGTTCTTCTAGCGTATTTCCATAGGCAGTTATCCCTATATCTGCAGTATGGTCTATCAACTCAAACCTCTTCATTTCCTACTAGAGCCACACTTCGAATAGTATCTCCCTCTTCAAGAGACATAAGTTTTACCCCACTACTGCCATTTCTATTTACTTGTCGTATCTCTTTTGCTGTTAGTCTTATAGTTTTACCGGCACCTGACATTACTACTAACTCATCATCCTCACTAATTTTTACTACTTCTACTACCTCATCATTTTCTCTTAACTTAAGACCCTTTACCCCTTTTATCCCTCTATTCTTCTTTTGGGGTATATCAGCCAAGCTTATCTTTACTCCATACCCTAGCTTTGTAACTAGAAGAAGGTACTTTTCTGGCTCATATGTTTCTACATCTATTACTTCATCGTCTTGAATGGTTCTCATTCCACAGACTCCTCTAGCTGTGCGTCCCATATCTCTTAGACAGTTGGCAGAGAATCTGGCTAAGTAACCTTTCTTACTTATAAGTATGATATCCTCATCTCCCATTAGTGCTCTAGCTCCAACTAGCTTGTCGTTCTCTATAAGAGATATTGCTCTCTTACCCTTTGTTGGAGGGTCCACATATTCCTTTAAGTTGGAGAGTTTTATCCTACCATTACTTGTTACCATTACTATCTTGCCTAGAGAGTCTAGATCTTCTGGGACTGGGAATATAGCGGTAATCCTCTCATTTTCCTCTATAGGTAAGAGTATAGAAAGAGATATCCCTCTTGATTGTCTATTGGAAATGGGTATCTGGTAGGCTTTGAGCTGATATACAAGTCCTTTATTAGAAAACAACAGTAATTTATCTAGCTCTCTTGCCACTATCGTTTGAGCTACTCTATCATCCCTTGCCTCTAATCCTATTATCCCTTTACCTCCTCTTCTCTGTTTTTTGTATGTTCCAAGTGGAAGTCGTCTTATATAACCTCTTTCAGTCAATGTGATAAACACATCTATATTATGAAGTAAATCCTCTATATCTTCTCCTCTCTTTATGTCTTCAGCAATAACTGTCTTCCTAGGCTGAGAGAATCTCTTGGATATAGTAAAGAGTTCCTCCTTAATTACTCCTAATAATATCCTTTCATCTTCTAAGATTGCATTTAGTCTTTTTATTGTCTCTAAAAGTTCCTTATATTCTTCTTCTACTCTTTCTCTCTCTAGAGCAGTAAGTCTTTGAAGTCTCAGATCTAGAATTGCCTGTGCCTGCTCTTTAGAGAGTTGAAAGTTTGACATAAGGCCATTCCTTGCCTCTTCCACATCGTGAGAGCTTCTTATGAGAGAGATGACCTCATCTATATGGTCAAGGGCTGCTAAGAGTCCTTCTAGTATGTGTGCCCTCTGGCGGGCTTTATTTAGGTCAAATAGTGTTCTTCTCTTTACTACTTCCTTTCTAAAGATAAGGAACTCTCTTAATATCTCATCTAGAGGCATAATCTTAGGGATACCATTCGAGATTACAAGCATGATACTTCCAAATGTAGTCCTTAATGCGGTGTGTTTATAGAGCTGATTTATAACTACTTGTGGGATAGCCTCTCTCTTTAATTCTATTAGTATCCTCATCCCCTCTCTATCAGATTCATCTCTTATATTCTGTATTCCAGTTATTGTATGTTCTTTCATTAGATTTGCTATCTTTTCTATTAGTACTGATTTATTTACCTGATATGGGAGCTCTGTAATGACTAGATTCTGTCTACCCTTATGCTCTTCTATCTCTATCTTTCCTTCAATAACAATATGTCCTCTCCCATTAGTATATGTGTCTATAATCCCTTTTCTCCCTCTGATTATACCTCCTGAGGGGAAGTCTGGCCCAGGGATATAATTCATTAATTCCTCTACTGAACATTCAGGATGGTCTATAAGATAGATAAGGGCATCTATCACTTCTTTTAGATTATGTGATGGGATATTAGTTGCCATTCCTACAGCTATCCCCGAGCTTCCATTTACTAATACATTTGGAAAACTGGCAGGTAAGACAACTGGTTCTTTTAAGGATTCATCAAAGTTAGGCATAAAGTCTACAGTATCCTTTTCTATATCTTTCAACAGTTCCATAGATATTGGAGAGAGCCTAACCTCGGTGTATCTCATTGCTGCCGGTTCATCTCCATCTATGGAACCAAAATTTCCATGCCCATCTACTAATGGATGTCTAAGGGTAAAGTCTTGTACCATCCTAACCAAGGCATCATATACAGGTGCATCTCCATGTGGATGGTATTTACCCAATACTTCTCCTACTACCCTAGCAGACTTCTTGTATGGTTTATTAGGTTCCATACCAAGCTCTAACATCGCATATAGTATCCTTCTTTGGACAGGTTTAAGTCCATCCCTTATATCTGGAAGTGCCCTCCCTATTATTACGCTCATCGCATAGTCTAGATAAGAGCCCTGTAATTCCTCTTCTATCTTTACTTCAATTAGGTTCTGTCTTGACTCTTCCATAGCTCCTCCTGATTAAATGTCCAGATTTCTCACAAAGGTGGCATGTTCCTCTATAAACTTCCTTCTTGGCTCAACGTCTTCACCCATAAGTAGAGTAAATAACTCCTCTGCCCTTACTGCATCCTCTATATTTACTCTTAACATAATCCTTGTTTCAGGGTTCATTGTTGTACTCCATAGCTGTTCGGGATTCATCTCTCCTAATCCCTTATATCTCTGGATTACTAATCCATCCTCTTTCATCTCAGATAGGATCTCCTTTAACTGATGGTCACTATATGCATACTTCTCTACATTTCCCTTTTTGATTAGATATAACGGTGGCTGGGCAATATATATATGACCGTTCTCTATAAGTGGCCTCATATATCTGTAGAAAAAGGTAAGAAGTAATGTTCTTATGTGAGCACCATCTACATCGGCATCGGTCATAATTATGATATAGTGATATCTCAGTTTACTTAGGTCAAAGTTATCTCCAACCCCAGTACCTAAAGCGGTAATTATAGCTAGGATCTCCTCACTGGAAAGGCTCTTACTCAGTGTACTCTTCTCTACATTTAGTATCTTTCCTCTCAGAGGTAAGATAGCCTGAAACCTTCTATCCCTTCCCTGTTTAGCAGAACCACCAGCAGAAGGTCCTTCTACTAAATATAGTTCGCTTTTACTTGGGTCCTTTTCTTGACAGTCTGCCAACTTACCAGGAAGGGTAATACTCTCAGTAGAAACCTTCCTTACTGCCTCTCGCGCCTTTCTGGCTGCTTCTCGTGCCTTTGCAGCATTGATAACCTTTTGTAGTATGTTTCTGGCCACATCCTTTTCCTTCATTAGGTACTCTGAAAGTTTTTCTGTAATTACAGATTCTACAAAGGATCTAACTTCTGGATTCCCAAGTTTTGTCTTTGTCTGGCCTTCAAACTCTGGATTTGCTAATTTTATATTTATTACTGCTGTAAGCCCTTCTCTTATATCTTCTCCTTCAAGATTATCTTCGTTTTCCTTGAGGAATTTTAAAGTCCTTGCCTGTTCATTGAGCACCTTGGTGAGGCTACTCTTAAATCCTATCAAGTGAGTTCCACCTTCGACAGTATTGATATTATTAGCAAAACTTAGTACGTTTTCTGTATACCCTTCACTATACTGTAGGCATACCTCTAAACTCATTCCGTCCGTCTCTCTTGAGATATATATAGGGTTATGCAATACCTTCTTATTCTTATTAAGCCCTTCTACGAATTCAATAATTCCCCCATCAAATTTAAATTCTTCTGTTCTTCTAGTGACTTCATCGTTGAATGTTATAAGTAGGCCTCTGTTTAGATATGCCAACTCTTTAAGTCTTTGGGCAATGGTTTCATAATTCCATTCTATGGTATGAAATATCTCTATGTCTGGCTTAAATCTTATTAATGTGCCTGTATCTAATGTAGACTCTTGCTTTTCAAGCTCTGTTACCTTTTTCCCTCTTTCATATCTTTGTCGCCATTTATAACCATCCCTTTTTACTTCTACCTCTATCCATTCAGATAGGGCACATACCACAGATACTCCTACGCCATGTAGACCTCCGGATACCTTATAGGTACCGCCCCCAAACTTCCCACCTGCATGAAGGGTTGTCATTACTACCTCTAGAGCTGGTCTTCCCTCTTTAGGGTGGATATCTACTGGGATACCCCTTCCATTATCTATTACTGTGATACTCTTATCCTTATGGATGATAACGTCTATTTTGTTGCAGTATCCAGCCAAGGCCTCATCTATGCTGTTATCTACTACCTCATATACCAGATGATGGAGCCCCCTTTCTCCTGTACTTCCTATATACATAGCAGGACGTTTTCTTACTGCCTCTAATCCTTCTAATACTGTGATAGAACCTGCATTGTATGTGTTACTGCTCAAATCTTTCGCCTCCTATATATGTAATTGCTTATCTGAGGAGATACTAATATTCCCCCTATTATTGTAGGTAGATAAAAGGTAAGTCCTCTCCATAATATTATAAACTCTATGGGAATATCTCTAACTAACTTCTCATAGAGAAACTTATAACTTATTTCTGCTATGCCACTTCCTCCTGGTGTAGGGAGATACTGTTGAATAATATAGAATATCCCTTGTATCTTCATTGTTTCTAATATCCTTATATCTATAGAGAGTGACTTTAGGATAAAAAAGGGAGAAGAAAATTGGAAACCCCATAGTAAGAGTGTATATAATATATATCTTGGTAACCATATAGATAGGTCTCTAAGATTTGTTATCATTTTTGGCTGATTCAATAGTGCTTCTCCTAGGACGTCTGTAATATGAGAGGCTCTTTTAAATCTTTTCCCTACCCAATCTAATCCTTTTTTTATATAGCCTCTTAACTTAAAGGCATACTTAACCTTACTAAAAAGAACAATATACCATCCTCCTATACCTAATCCATAGGTTATAAACAGTGTTAAAAGTATTCTACTTATAATAGAACCCATTAGGTTATACATTGATGATGCTAATATTAGTGCTAAGATTCCTTTGGAAATACTATTTATTATGGTCTTTATACTTGCTAGTCCCAACGCATAATCCATAGGAACATTCTTGGTAACTAAGAATGCTATCTCTCCAGGGATAGTCCCACTAGAAAAGAATGTAACACTTCCAAATAAAAACCCGGCAAGTGCCAGTCTTATTGAATCAATAATATTCAGTTCTAAACCTAATCTCTTTGATATTGTCATTACGATTAATGCATTTGGGATCCAACTCAAGATAATCATAATAACAGCAATTCCAAGCCATAAAAGATTTACATCTGTAAAATCAATCTTTCTGCCACTATAGATAAGATAATAAACTGCTATAATCCCTAAAAAGAGTGATATGATGATTCCTTGCCAGACCTTTGGCCTCATCTACTTGTACTGGGAGAGTATTCTTTCTATATTAGACTCTGTATTAATGATTGCTTGGGATAAGGTAGATTTTTTAGTGATTATATTCTCAAGTTCAGGTTCAATTCCTTCCATTGCTATCTGCTGGAATAATGGACTCGTGTCTATTGGACTAGCCTTCTCTATATAACTATAAAGGAACTTATAGTCCTTTTGTGGAAGTAGATTTAGTTTTGTCCATAGCTCCTGTGATGCTGGTAATGCACCTGTATCTAAAACCCATGCGGCATTCTCAGAAAGAGTCTTTGCAAATAAGAGTGTTAATGGAGCTTTTTCTGTATTATAGTTGTCTCTCTGTTTAAAACAGAAGTAGCTGTATATATCACAGAGAGAGCTACTTTTACTTCCGGTGTTATGAGGAAATGGCAAGATTCGTATATTGACCCTTCCTGTATCTTTTATTATCAAATAATCAAGATGATTCCCTATGAATATTCCTGCTTTTCCCTCATTAAATAGGTCCGTATTGGCAGAGATCTTTGCCCCACCTAAAAGGCTTGCATTGATTATGTCTTTCTTCATTAGTTTGTAGAAGTAATTAAACGCTTCTTCTATTTTGTTCTGGCTCCAAAGGAGTCTATTACCATCAGTAGTCCTATAGCTTCCATTATTTACCATAAGCATCCAAAAAATATCAAAGAGAGAAGAGTCTCTTAGATTTACTATCACTGGGTATGGTACAAAGGTCTTTAGTTTATCACTTAAGAGGATGAACTCATCCCAACTAATTCCGTTTTCCTGCATCGAATCTGGATTGTAACCAGCCTTCCTTAATAAATCTGTATTCCCTATTAGTATTAGCTTAGGACTTAGAGAAACAGGATATCCATATATCTCTTCATCGTTAATTTTAACCTGATTTAGAATATTAGGAAAATAATGTAGGTCCTCTACTGTATTCTTTTTTACCGGAAGAAGATAGGGGCTCTTTAGGTATAGAGGATTTGGTGCTCCATATAAGATATCAGGTGGGTCTCCTGCAGCAAATACTGCCATGATCTTCATCTGAGTTCCCATCTCAGCCATTGGATCCTGTCCACCTGGAAGGAGGTCTATCCTAGCCTTATATGGCTGATACCTTTTGTTAAATTCATCTATTACTTTATTAATTGTATTTTCCATATTTTTAGAATAGACCTGAGACCATAAGACTATGTCATACTTCCCACTAATTATACTCTTCTCTTTCCCAGATTTTAACCCATAATATACCCCTATACCTACTATTAGTATTAGAATTATACTTAATGCAGTAGCGTTCCTTTTGTTAGATAACCATATCCAGAATCTGTCTAAAAGACTTGGTGGGGCATTTAGAACCTCCGGGGGCACCATATATTTCCTTCTGAGTGCATACAATTCTGCTCTAAAATCAGCTCTTTTATCAAGATAAATAAGCTTATTTATAAGGGCATTATATACATCAGTAAGGTCCCCAAAGGTAAGGTCGGCTTGAGTTTTACCTAGAATTTCTATTATCTCATTTAAGGTTTGCTCACCTTTAGGACCTAGATATCTATTACAAAGAACTATAAGTTCTCCCCAAAATTCTTGGGGGATCAGATCTGTCTCTCTTTTAGTTTCTGCCATACTAGTATAATTATACCACAAAAGGCTTAAAAACAAAAATTACACTAGATAGAATAGATGCCCCTATCTACTTTTTCTATTTCCCCTCTTTACCTTTTCCCAGAGAGGTTTCCAATCGTCTTCTTCTACTAAACCAATATCTTGAAGTATATGAAGAGTAGCTTCTAATCTTCCTCTTTCTCCTAGGAAGGATTCAGCTGCCCTTACCAGGTCCATATTGTGTCCAGTAAATCCATGACCTAGTCCCTTTACCTGGGAACTTGCATCTATAAGACTATGTAAGGGAGGGGTCGCCCACCCTAATAGGGCTCTAGAGGCTCTTATATGGTCTATATTTTTAGGCATATCTATTTATTCTATTATTTTCTCTCTTCACTTGAAAAAAGTCTTATAACATCATCTAGCATAAGCCCTGGCACCTGGTTTGCTTTCTCTAAGACATCAGCTACAGTTCCTATCCATCTTTGCCATAGAGCCTGCATCTGGGCATCACTTATAGGGGGTGTAACTGCGCCCTTTCCTTTAGAACTTGTTTCTTCCTCTCCTCCCCCAGAAACAAATAGATTGGCTGGCTTTGTATCTCTTATGTAACGGACAACTGCATCCAATGTCTGCATAGCAGCTATCCTTCTTTCTTCCATTGCCTTCATTATCTCTCTGTCCATATTATTACTCCTTTCTATTAAGATTTAGGATTTAAATCTAAAAACTCTTCTAGAATTATATCAAAAAAGTTATATCCTTACAAATGTTCTTCTTAAATAGAGATATAGGAAGAATAACCAGCATACTAATATGTAAAGAATTGTAAAACTCCATCCTCCTACTGTCAAACCGAATTTAGTTATAAGGAGATGAAGGATTGCCTCCTTTACTGAGAGTGTTGAACCATTGGGCATCTGCCATCTCCATTCGTCGAGAACATAGACCTTAAAGAGAATAGGCAATATATAAGCTAAGATAGCATTCCTTCCTAACACTATAAAAGGAAATGTCCACTTCTTCCATCGGATAATATCTACTAATAAATAAATGACACCCAATAAAAGAATCCCTAAACCTGCTGTATAAAGAATATAAGAAGATGTCCAGTATGGCTTATTGAAAGGGATATCTAAATTCCACACCCAGCCACTTAGTGTTAATAGAACTCCAGTAGAAAAAAAGATATATAGATTCCTTCGAGTTTCTTCTCTCATTAGTATAGTCCCTATAATAGAACCTATGATAACAAGGCTAGAGGTAGGGATTACACTGATAATTCCATTCATATGGAACCTCTGAAGGTATGTTATATCGATGTATCTAATAATATTTTTGTCCTCCATAAACACTCCGGTTCCTACTCCAGGGATAGGAATAAACTTTATCCCAGCCCAGTGTAATACAAGAAGAATAGTTGCTATAAGTATGCGATACGGGATAGATAGGGGACAAAAGATTACACCAACAAAATAGGCTAGTCCAATAAGTTGAAGAACCTCCATACCAAAATATGGCTG
This sequence comes from bacterium, assembly GCA_049969715.1. Lineage (GTDB taxonomy): Bacteria > DUMJ01 > DUMJ01 > DUMJ01 > DUMJ01 > JBMFOH01. The sequence continues at coordinate 53,057 of JBMFOH010000003.1, forward strand.
TTTATATACACTTGAGGTAAGAAAACATCCAATAAGGAATAGGTTGATGGTGCGTTTTAATGCTCTCAAGTTATATCTCCATAATGGAATGCCCTTTCTTTTACTTGATAATAGAGAGAATGGAATAGATATTCCTACTATCATAAGAAACCAGGGCATAACTAAATCGGCAATCGTAACACCTCCTCCCCAAGGGGCATGCTTTAGATAATAAGGAGTTATAGCATCTATGGCTACATTATTGACTAATAGCATCAATAGTATAGTTACCCCTCTGAAGGTATCTAGAGATATAGATCTGTTAGGGACCTTGTTATTCATTTTAAAATTATATCATAAAATTATCTATGATATAATTTTATTTATTATGAGATATGTATTGATTACTATACTTATTGCGACTGTTTTGTTTCCTCCGCTAAATGTCAGAGGAAATGTTGGGATCCGAGAGGTTGTAAGTTTTGAACCAGGAGAAGAACAGTTAAAAACTATTCTATTGTTTACTGATCTTTTGGACAGAGTAAAAGATTTTGGCATCTTGAGTAATGGATATATTACAGTAGTTAGTATAAGGTTTTTCTATGGCCCATTCTACGAGCCTGATAAAACTAAGATTGTTAAAGATCTCAATACTTTTTCTATGGCACTTATTAAACTGATTTTTTTATACTTCCCTAAGGTCGATGAAATAGACCTTTCTGGTATATATAGAGACAAAATAAAGATTACATTTAAGGAAATGCAGCCTACCTTTACTGCCTCTATAAGGAGAAGAGACTTCGATAGATTTTATACACCGGGTATAGACCCTGCAGTTTTCTTTAATAGATTAAATAGGGTCTACTATGATAGGTTTTTATTAGCCTATGATTTAGTAGGTTTGAAAAGAGATTCTCTTGTAGTAGAAAATACAAATAGGAATAAACAGGGTCCTGCAGGGTATACAGGTAATGTTGTGGGAAGGCTTAAGAGTCTTTTAATGAGAGGCCTATGCTTTAGAACAGGTAGGATTATTTCAAATACTATTTATAGAGGAAATCCGAAGTTGAAGGAGATAGCCTTAACCTTTGATGATGGGCCAAAGCCCCTATATTTACCACTTCTTCTAGACCTTTTAAGACGATATAATGTCCCTAGCACCTTTTTTATAGTAGGACATCAAGGTATGATCTATCCATATTTCTTAAGGGACATAGTTGTGAATGGCAACGAATTGGGTAATCATACATTTGACCATCTAAACCTTCCGTTACTTTCTGATCGGGAGCTAAAGTATCAGATTAATCAGACTCAAGAGTTAATAAAAAAGACGATAGGCATAAAATGTAGATATTTTCGCCCCCCTGGAGGAGATTATGATGATAGGGTAACAAAGGTGCTATCCGAAGATTCCCTTCTTTTAGTTATGTGGAGTAGTGCTGTTGGCGATTATGCAGTTACCTCCAGAAAGGATGAAGAGATTCTTAAAAGGAAACTAAGAAATAGTATATATCCTGGTAGTATTATCTTGTTACATGTTGGGGTTAAGGCAGATATATTTCTTCTTCCTGGCTTTATAAAGTTAGTAAGAGAAAAGGGTTATAAGATAGTTCCGTTAGAAAAGCTTATTAGAGATAGCCTCTTGTATAAGGGATTTTGATCAACAAACTCTTTACTTTTTCTCCCTCTAGTGTTATAATTTCTACATCCCACCCATAGTGGGATGGGTATAGAAAGGAGGAAAATATGAATAAAGAAGTAATCTTCAGTATAGAGGGAATGTCTTGTGCTGGATGCGCTCATACTATAGAAAAAGCACTAAATAATACTAGAGGAGTCTATAGGGCTAGTATCAATTTTACAGTTGAAAAGGCGTATGTCTCTTATGATCCAACACTAATTAATCCGAATAGGTTGAGAGAGATAGTTAATGCTCTAGGTTATAGGGCTGTATTTGGAGATGAAAGGTCCTCTAAGGGAGGAGAAATTCATATAGAGAATGTAAGAAATAGGATGCTTTGGTCATGGATTTTGACTGGGCCCCTTGCTCTCATTATGATCTTTAATATGTTTAGACATATTATGTTGCCCTATTTTGATATAATTCAGATAGTCATATCTTTTCTTGTCATCTTTTGGATAGGAAAAGAGATAATAAGGTCAGCTATAAACTCTATCCTAAATAGAACTTTAGGTATGGATGTACTTATAGGATTAGGTACAGTAACTTCATTTTTAACAGGAATAATAAATCTATTGGGTGTAGATATAGCAGACTACTCCCTTATAGGTGCTATGATTATGAGCTTTTATTTGCTTGGAAGATATCTGGAATTATCCGCTAAAGAGAAAGTGTCTCAGGCAATAAAACAACTTGTCGAACTAGGGGCAAAAGATGCAAAGGTGATAAGAGGAGGAAAAGAGATAAGTATTCCTGTTGATGCTTTAGAGATAGGAGACATCTTGATAGTAAGACCAGGAGAAAAAATTCCTACTGACGGGATATTGATAGAAGGGACTACCTATGTGAATGAGTCTATGATTACAGGAGAGCCTATGCCGGTGAGAAAAACGATAGGAGACGAGGTTATAGGGGCTACTATAAATCAGTTAGGTGTAATAAAGGTGAAGGTTACTAGATTGGGTAATGATGCATTTTTATCTCAAATTATAAGACTTGTAGAGGAAGCGCAAGGCACTAAAGTCCCTATTCAGAAATTAGCTGATAAGATAACTCTTATATTTGTACCTACAGTATTGGCTCTCTCTATAATCTCATTCCTACTTTGGCTGATATTTCCACAATGGGGAAGGAGTATCTTGATGTTTCTTGCTCCTTATATCCCTTGGATCAATCTAACTCTTAACCCTATCTCTCAGGCTGTAACTGTGGCTATCTCTACTCTTGTAATTGCTTGCCCTTGCGCTTTAGGGTTAGCTACGCCGACTGCCCTTATGGTGGGGGGAGGAATTGGTGCTAGAAATGGTATCCTTATAAGGAATGGGGAAGCAATTCAGATAATGAAAGATGTAGATGCTATCGTATTTGATAAGACTGGAACCATCACTAAAGGCGTTCCAGAGGTTACGTATATTTCTTCTATGATAGATGAGGACAAGTTTCTTAAGATTATAGCTTCTATAGAAAATAATTCAGAACATCCTTTAGGGAAGGCAATAGTAGATTATGCTAGAGAGAAGTCTATAGAATTACTAGATGTGGATGATTTTGATGTGATTCCGGGGAAAGGGGTAGTTGCTGGTATAGAGGGGAATAGATACGTTATTGGAAACATTCATTTTCTTATAGAAAGAGGATATGACCTTTCCTACTATAGGCGAGAGATAGAAATGTTAGAGCATTCTGGGGATAGTATAATCTTATTGGCTGATGATAATAGAATATTAGGGATACTCGGTATTAGTGATTCTTTAAAGGAAGATTCTACCAGGATTATTAGGGATATAAAGAGTATGGGTATGAAAACTATTATGCTTACTGGAGATAATAGGAATACAGCCTTAGCGATAGCTACTAGAATAGGGATAGATGATGTAATCTCAGATGTATTGCCAGAGCAGAAGTTAAATATTATAAAGGAGTTACAATCTAAAGGTTTTGTAGTAGCAATGGTTGGGGATGGGATAAACGATGCTCCCAGCCTTGAGCAGGCAGATGTTGGTATTGCTATGGGAACTGGAGCTGATATAGCTATCGAATCTGGAGATATCGTCCTAGTAAAAGGAGATATATCTGGAGTGGTAAAGGCAATAAGGCTTTCTAGAGAAACATTTAAGAAGATAAAGCAGAATCTCTTTTGGGCATTTTTCTATAATGTAATTGCTATCCCTATAGCTAGTTTGGGACTTTTGCATCCAGTGATAGCAGAATTAGCAATGGCTTTTAGTTCTATTAATGTAATAGCTAATTCTTTAAGATTAAGGAGGGTTAGACTTTGAAAAAACACTATACTCACAAACATGAAGATGTCTTGGGCTTACTTAAGACTGCTCAAGGACAGATAGGGGGGATTATAAATATGATAGAGGCTGATAGGTATTGCATAGACATTTCTAAACAGCTTCTTTCTGTCATAGCGCTTCTAAAGAAGGCAAATCAGAGTGTGCTAGGAAAACATATAGAGACCTGTGTAAAGGAGGCAGTAGAGACAGGTGATGTGGAGAAAAAGATAGAAGAACTTGAAGATGTATTGGGATATCTAGTATAATCTAGGAAAGGAGATGAGTCGATATGTGGTGGCGAGGATGTTATATGTTTTGGGGAGCCCCATGGCACATAGGATATTGGAATCCTTTCTTATGGATTATGCCTATCATTGTGATAGGGCTTATTCTATTAGGATTCTGGTATCTCGTAGGAGCCAATGGAAGGACATCTATTGACTCAGCAGTGGAGACTCTTCGGAAAAGATATGCATCTGGCGAACTTTCTAAGGAAGAATATTATAGGATGCTAGAGGACCTTAAAAGATAATGTAAGGATGGCCGAAGATATTAAAATGTCTTCGGCCGCTATTTTATTGGTAGGAGGAAGATATGGAATTAAAGATTGTAGTTGGAGGAGAAGCAGGTCAGGGTATACAGACGATAGCAGGTGTTATGTCTAGATTCTTCTTACGTTCAGGGTATTTTGTTTTTACTGAACAGAGCTATCAGTCTAGAATAAGAGGAGGACATAATTTTACCCAGATTAGGGTATCTACTGAGCCTATCTATAGCTCGGAGGAGGGGATAGATATCCTAGTAGCTTTGAACGAGGAGACGATATCACTACATAGAAAAGACCTCTCTGAAGAAGGAATTATTATCTATGATGGAGAACACGCTAAAGGTATAGTTGCTTCTAGTAATTTTTTAGATGTTCCCCTCCAGAGGTTGGCAGTAGAAAGAGCTCAGAATAGAATTGCTTCTAACCTTGTCGCTTGTGGAGCATTGGTTGCTCTCTTAGACGGAGATTTTTCTCTCTTGGAAGAGCTTATAAAGGAAGACTTCCATAATGTAGAGATAGCTCAAAAGAATATACAAGCTGCTAAAGCTGGATATGAGGTGGGAGGCTCTAAAAGAGATTTTAAAATAAAAACCCCTTTTATTTCAGATAATAATAGACTTCTTATAGATGGAGGACAAGCGGTAGGTTTTGGGGCGATAGTAGCTGGATGTAGATTTTTGTCTGCCTATCCTATGACCCCAGGAAGTGCAGTAATGAATTATATTGCTAGTCACTCTAATATCTACAATATAGTAGTAGAACAGGCAGAAGATGAAATATCTGCTATAAATATGATATTAGGTGCATCATTTGCAGGGGTTAGGTCTATGGTTACCACCTCTGGGGGTGGTTTTGCCCTTATGGTAGAAGGTTTGAGTCTAGCAGGAATGACAGAAACTCCCTGTGTAATTCATATCGGGCAGAGGCCAGGTCCAGCTACTGGCCTTCCAACTAGGACAGAGCAGGGTGAACTTCTCTTTGTGGTAAGTGCTGGACATGGAGAATTCCCAAGATATATAGTAGCTCCTAGGGATGCAGAAGATGCGTTTTATAAAACGATAAAGGCATTTAATCTTGCCGATAAATATCAGGTACCATCAATAATACTTACAGACCAATATCTTATAGATTCTATGCTTACAGTAGAAGGATTAGACCTTTCTAACATAGTTATAGACAGGTCATTACTAGAAGATGTCCCTAAGGACTATAAAAGACATCTCATTAATGAATCTGGAATTTCTCCTAGAATTTTACCTGGAAAAGAGGGGGCTCTAGTAATTACTGATAGTGACGAGCATGATGAGGAAGGACATATAACTGAAGACCTAGAGATAAGAAAGAGGATGGTAGAGAAGAGACTAAGAAAGGCAATACCCCTTATGGGGGAAATTGAAGAGCCAGTTTATCTTGGTAAGGATAATCCAGATGTCCTCCTAGTAGGATGGGGGTCTACCTATGGGATACTGAGAGAAGCGATAGAGAGATTAACAAGGGAAGGTTTCAATATTGGATTACTTCACTTTAGTGATGTGTATCCTCTTCCTCAGAAGAAACTTAATGAATTAAAAGATGTAAGGAGGATGATTGCAGTAGAAAACAATGCTACTGGTCAATTTGCTCAATTAGTAAAGAGAGAAACAGGAATAGATATCAAAGATAGGATTTTAAAGTATAATGGAAGTCCCTTTACTCCCTTGGAAATCGTGAAAGAGGTGAAAGCCTTATGGTAACATTAGAGGATTATAACAATAACCAAACCCCCGCCTGGTGTCCAGGATGTGGGGATTTTTCCATACTTAAGTGCTTAAAACAGGCATTGGTAGAGTTACAACTTTATCCTCATCAGGTACTTATGGTTTCAGGAATAGGCCAAGCAGCTAAGATTCCTCATTATCTAAGGTGTAATGTATTCAATGGACTCCATGGAAGAGATATTCCGGTTGCTGTTGGAGCAAGGATTGCAAATTCTGATCTTGTTGTAATAGCGGAATCTGGAGATGGAGATATATATGGGGAAGGTGGAAACCACTTTATTCATAATATAAGACGTAACGTCAACATTAAGGTATTTATCCATAATAACCAGGTTTATGGACTCACAAAAGGTCAGGCTTCTCCTACCTCTGAATTAGGGATGGTAACTAAGGTACAAGTGAATGGAGTGATAAACCCGCCCTTTAACCCAATAGCAGTTGCTGTAGCTTTAGATGCAAGTTTTGTGGCAAGAAGTTTTTCTGGTGATCAGGAACATCTGATAGAGATGATGAAATCTGCCATAACTCACAAAGGCTTTGCTATCTTAGATATCCTGCAACCCTGCGTTTCTTTTAATAGGATAAATACATTTCAATGGTATAAAGAAAGGGTATATAAACTTGACAAGAATTATGATCCTACTAATAGGTCTTCTGCCTTTCAGAAGGCTCTAGAATGGGGAGACAAGATACCAATAGGTATTATTTATAAAAAAGACCGTGCTACCTATGAGGAACAGCTTCCTCAATTGAGGAATGGTCCTTTATATAAACAACCTATTGAAGGTATAGACTATTCTCCTATATTGAAAGAATTTAGGTAGTTCTCGAACTTTTCGTTGAATTGAAAGGTATTTTATATAAACTAGTAAAGGAGGGAATAATTTTGAGAAGGATCATTTTAACTAGTGTAGTAATTTTAATTTTGGTTCTATCAGGATTACCTGTCTTTGCTCAAGGGAATTGGGAGTTTGGAATGTCTAAGGTTTTGAATGAAGATAGATACTTTATAGATGCTAGACTTGATTATGAATCCTTTCATCTCGCTCTAGGTAACCTCTACTCTGAAGGAGATTCCCTCATAATCAAACCTGATGCTAGGGGAGTTTTCTTTTCAATGACAGACGAGAATATGAACTCGTATAATATAGTTATAGGTAGCCTTCCAAGTTATGACCTCTTTGGGACAGAGTTTAGATTGGCTTATGAAGGGTACAATGATACTGTAGGTCTCTATAAAGCTTCGAACTCTTGGGGTTTAGCCTTCAAGAGGGATGGGACAGAGCTCTTAGGCCCTATCCTAGGTAGCTATGATTATAGGAGTTACCTCACTTTTAATTCAGGAAATTTTGGTTTTGCTACTTACTCTACACTTGGCTTTGCTAGTGGGGCTCAGGCTATCAATTTAGACATAGGCTATATATCTTCTACAAGTGATTTCTTTTTATATCCTGCAAACTCTTTACCCTTTGGAATAGGTATTAAGGGGAGGGTTTCTAGTGGTGTCATTGTAAGTGGAAACTTTGTTCCTTATGTATGTTTTAATGATGGCTCTTGGGGGATAAATTTGGATGGCTCTTTAAGTATGGAGAGGTTGAATGTAGATTTAGGCATTAATTATTACAAAAATCTCCTTTTGCCTGTAGGTAAGGTAGTTTTTAATCTTTCTGATACAGATTCAATTATAATGAGATTTACTCCAAGTACAATAGGAATTGGTTATGGCTCATCATTTTAAAAAGGAGGTAATATGCGTAAACTGTTAACTTTTGTTGGTTTAACCATTGTATTTCTATTAGTTACTCAGTCTGTTTTATTTGCAATCACTCCTAAGGAACTGTTAGATAAGGTAACCAGTAAGAGTAAAGATATAAAAGATTCTGTAATAGAACTTTCTGTGGGTATGAGTCTTGCTGGTTCAGAGACAACACAGAGTACTACAAAACTCTCTTATAGATTAAAGATAGAGTCTATAGTAAACCCTCCAGTAGTGAGGATTACCTATCTTGACCCTGAGGCTTTTAAAGGTACAATAATGGTTATAGATAGTGATAAGAAGCTATTAAGTATGTATTCCCCTCTGACAAATCAGGTGATACAGAGTAAAATAGAGAATTCTCAAACTGGTAGTAATATGGATATTAGTAATTTCAGTGGGATATTTCAGGACCTAGAGAAAACCTATGACCTTACTGTGGAGGAGAAGCAGCTAGATAAGAAGAGTGTATATGCCCTTATTGCCACCTTAAAGCCAAATCAGAAAGGTAATTTTGGAAAGGGTATTTTCTATCTAAACAGAGAGACATTTGAGCCTGTACGTATAGAATTATTCGACACTAAGAATCAGCCTACAACCACTATAGATATAATAAGTTTAAAATACAATACTGGTATCAAGGTAAGTGCATTGACCTCTTTCCCAAAGGGAGCAAAGGTCATAAAAGGGGCTCCTATACAGGGAACTCTTACCTTGCCGTTTACTGTTCAGCAGAAGTAATTGGGGGATTTATTCCCCCTTACTATTTTTTATTATTATATTTTTCGCAAAGTATAATAGGGGAAGTCCAATACCAAAGCAAGCAATCATTTCTCCTAGTCCTACCCACAAAATTCCCCAATATATAGGTGTCTTTAATAGGATAGATAGATATGTTCCTACCCCTAGAGCATTTACTATTACGGGTGGTATAGGAGCTTGCCAGGGGACCTTTACCAGCGAGGTTAGATAGGCAGCTAAGAGAGTAAAGATACTTCCTAACCCTATATCTATAAATCCTAGTCCCCCTACTATATTTGCTATAAGACATCCTATAAACAGCCCTGGGATACTAGCCTTATCTATAAATGGTAGCACAGTCAATGCCTCTGCTACTCTTATCTGCATTATTCCATAACTGATAGGGGCAAGTACTATTGTAGTAACTGCATATATGGCAGCATAAAGCCCAGCTCTAGCCAAGAATCTTATGTGATTTCTATCCACTTCTATACCTTCCTATCTTTAAAACCTTCGCTATATTTGCCTCTTCATCTACAAAAAAATCTAAAGAATCGTTAGGGGAGGATAATATTACTGTTACTCCTGGACCATGTCCAGATTGAACACAGTCACAGTGTATTATTATCCCAATACTTTTAGCTCCCTTTCTATAGGTCCTTCCGAAGGTATCATCCATATCCTCTATGCCTACGATATCCCCTAAAGCTAGATCCTCTAGTCCTAATCTTTTTATTGTCTCTTTGTCTTGCGTCATAATATCATAGTCTCCTGAAAAACTTGAGGCAGAACCAATTCCTGAACCCATTAGCTCAGCAGGAATAACCTTTCTGACACCAACCTTTATCCTACCATCTTTTTCCAATATGGCTAACATCCTAAATAGTTCAGGAGATATATTCATAATCTTTATCTTAGGGTTGTCTAATAGTTCTAGACCCTGTCCAAAGGATTCTATCTGTACCCTGTCTCCGATAAACAACTTCTCTAATATATCATCAGAGAAGTCTATAAGGATGTGGTCTATTCCCCCATGTTTACCTGTTACAATACCGTATCCTCCTTTGGCATCGCCACTTATTATCTTTGCTCTGTTCCCTATACAGGACAAGATATTTAAGGCATTATTTTCTTCCCTGTCTTTATTCTTTAAACTTACTCCTGGCTCCACATGGTCACCAATCCAACCTAAGGCAGAATCCCCTACCTTTATATTGTATGTAATTCCTCCTAGTGTAGGTAAAACCAATGCCTTACCATTTGAATCTACCCTATATGGAGAGGTGATAGTTGGAGAGGAGATTTCTCCATACACAGAAAGCCTTACTAGTCTTTCTATATTGAGTTCCATGCTTTATTGCTCCTTTCTATAATTCATCGGTGGGGTGGGGCTTATTGAAGATGACCTATCTACAATAACCCTTCTTACCCTTTAGTTTGTTGGTTTGCCATATAGGCGCATAGAGCTATAATTATACCTACTATAATGTGCACCCATAACCAAGTACCCTTTACCCCTGCAACTATTGGACCAACTATTGCTATGATACCAATTATTACATTTATCCAGTTATATATCATCCATTTCCACCTCCTTTCCCTCTGGGCTCCCACCCCATTAGTAATTATATAGTAAATGGAACACTAAAACAAGTATCTAGGTAGAAATGAGAGAAGGTGTATGCTATAATTGGACTTGTAATTCATAAAGATAAGGAGGATGTAAATGATTCCTAAGGATTTGAAGTATACAGATACTCACGAATGGATAAGGGTAGAAGGAAATACAGGTATAATAGGAGTTACCGAGTATGGATTGGAGAAATTAGGGGATGTTGTGTATATAGAGTTACCTGAGATAGGTTCCACTGTAAAACAGGGGGAACCATTCGGTGTAATAGAGTCTGTTAAAGCGGCAGTAGAACTTGTTTCTCCTATAACTGGTGAGGTAAAGGATGTAAATGAATCTGCTAAGAATTCTCCAGAGAATCTTATCAATGACCCTTACAAAAAGGGCTGGCTTATAAAGGTAGAGATAAAAGACTCTAAGGAACTGGATAATCTTTTGGACTCTAGTTCTTATGAAACATTAACTAAGGAATAATGGATTATATACCTCTTTCAGAAGAAGACATAAAATTTATCCTTGATACCTTGGGTTTAGAGGATATTGATAGTCTTTTTTCTGATATCCCTAAAGAGATAAAATTACAGAGGGTTATGAACCTTCCTAGTGGTATTAAAGAAATAGAGTTAGTAAAAGTGATAGAAGATTTATCAAGGATGAATAAAACTACGTCTAACTATCTCTGGTTTGTAGGAGGAGGATGTTATAGGCATTTTATCCCTCAGGCATTAAATGAAGTTAGTCATAGACAAGAATTTTATACCTCTTATACACCATATCAACCTGAGCTTAGTCAAGGGACATTACAGGCATTATTTGAATATCAGTCTATGCTTTGTAGCTTATTACAGATGGAAGTAACTAATGATTCTATATATGACGGTGCTACAGCTACTGTTGAGGCAATGTTTATGGCGTCTGATATAACAAAGAGACGCAAGGTCCTAGTAGCTCGTTCTCTACATCCTGAGTATAGGACTATACTAAACACATATGCAATTTCAAAGGATATAGTCATAGAAGAGGTCCCTTTTGATCATTCTACTGGGAGGATAGAAATGAATATCTTAGGGGAAAAGATAAAAGATGCAAGTTGCTTTATATTTCAAACCCCAAACTTTTTTGGAGTGGTAGAAGATGTGATGGTGTTAAAAGAGATAGTGCATAGAGAAGGAGCTCTTCTTGTCCCTGTAATTGTGGAACCACTTTCACTAGCAATTTTGAAACCTCCTGGAGAATATGAGGCAGATATAACTAGTGGGGACTTACAGTCATTTGGTTTGGGTATGAGATTTGGAGGTCCTACTGTTGGCTTTCTTGCTACAAAAAAGGCCTACATTAGGAGGCTCCCAGGGAGGATTGTTGGTCTTACTAATGATTCTGAAGGGAAACCAGCATATGCCTTTGTCTTACAGACGAGAGAACAGCATATAAGAAGGGCTTCTGCCACATCCAATATATGTTCTAATGAGGCACTCTGCGCTATAAAGGTAGCTATATATCTTTCTCTTATGGGAGAGGAAAATCTGAAATCCTTGGCATGGAGAAATTATAATCTAGCTTTAATAGCTCATAATGAACTTGGCAGTTATTTTGACGCTCCATTCTTTAATGAATTTTTGGTCAGGGTAAAAGACTTTGCACCAAAGGTAAAGAATCTACTGAGAAGGAAAGGAATTATGATACTAGATCCTTCTAGATGGTACCCTGAATTGCAAGATGCAGTACTTCTAACCTTTACTGAGATGAATACTGCCTCTGAAGTTGAACTTCTTGTCGAGGAGATAAGATCGTATGTATGAGCCATCTATCTTTGAAAAAAGACGAGGAAGGTCTACAGAATATGCAGAAAAAACAACTCCAGATCCATCTTTTCCTGTAGAATTTAGAAGAGATACGCCCCTTGGTCTTCCTATGTTAGGAGAATCCGAGGTAGTAAGACATTTTATAAATCTATCCAGATTCAACTATTGTATAGACAATGGGCTTTATCCTTTAGGGTCTTGTACTATGAAGTATAATCCAAAGGTAAATGAGTTTTTAGCAGAAGACTGCTCTTTCATAGATATACACCCTTATATGGACGAAGAAGATGTCCAGGGAGCTTTAAAGATTTTATATGAATTGGAGGTAGCTCTTAATGAGATTACAGGGATGGATGCATTTACCTTTCAACCTGCAGCAGGGGCACATGGTGAACTTACAGGATTACTTATGGCTAGGGCGTATTTCAGAGAGAAAAAGGAGAAGAGGAGAATTGTTATAGTTCCAGACTCTGCCCATGGAACAAACCCTGCTAGTGCTAAGATGGCTGGCTTTGATGTGGTGGAGGTAAGGTCTAGTGACAAGGGTTTGGTTTCACCTGACCAGATTAAGCCCTTTCTCAATGAGGACCTTGCTGTTATTATGCTTACTAACCCAAATACCTTAGGTCTCTTTGAAGAGGATATATTAGAGATAGCTGAATTGGTACATAACGTTGGAGGTCTCTTGTACTATGATGGGGCAAATCTGAATAGTATAATAGGAATTGCAAGACCAGGGGATATGAAGTTTGATATTATCCATTTGAACCTACATAAGACATTTTCTGCTCCTCATGGTGGAGGAGGCCCTGGTGCTGGTCCCGTTGGGGTAAAAAGAGAACTTATAGCTTTTTTACCTATCCCTAGAATAGTCTTTAAGGATGGTAGATATCTATTTGATTATAATTATCCAAAATCTATAGGCAAGGTAAAGTGTTTTTACGGTAATTTTTCTGTCCTTCTTAAGGCATACTTTTATATAAGGCTCCTTGGAAAAGAAGGGCTAAGAAGGGTAGGAGAGATATCTACACTTAATGCTAACTATTTACAGAAGAGACTAAGTAATATTATAGAGATACCATACAAAGGATTGTGTAAGCATGAATTTGTGGCTTCAGTAAGGTCTTTGAAGTCTTATGGGATAAAGGCATTAGATGTAGCTAAGAGAATTGTAGATAAAGGATTTCATCCACCTACTATATATTTCCCACTAATAGTAGAGGAAGCTCTTATGATAGAGCCTACGGAGACTGAGTCATTAGAGACTATGGATAGATTTGTAGATATAGTCAAAGAGGTGTTAGAGGAAGCGAAAAGATCCCCTGAACTTCTAAAGGAATCTCCTCTAAATTCTCCAGTAAGACGGGTAGATGAGGCAAAGGCTTCTAGAGAGCTAAGGGTGATATGGTAGAAGTATTATGAGGTTTATTAAGACTATCATTCTTATATTAATTGTTATTATTTTGTCTACCATAATTATTGGAAGTATTGCTACTATAGTAGTCATTTTCCATTATCTGCCAAATCTACCGGACCCTTCTACTCTTTTACATTATTCTCCGCCAGTAAAGACTACTATCTATGATACCAAGGGTGTTCCTCTGGCAGAATTATATGCAGAGAGGAGGGTTATAGTTCCTATATCTGAGATTCCAAAGAGTCTAAAGGATGCGGTTGTGGCTATAGAAGACGAGAGATTTTATTCTCATACAGGTATAGATATTAGAGGTATATTAAGAGCCTTCTATAGAGACCTTACTTCTGGAGAATTGAAAGAAGGGGCAAGCACCATTACCCAGCAGTTAGCAAGAAATGTATTCCTCAGCCAAGAAAAGACTCCTTCTAGAAAGATAATGGAGATGCTTTTGGCTCTTCGTATAGAGACCGCCCTATCTAAAGAAGAGATACTTTATTTATATCTGAATCTTATATATCTTGGAGAAGGCTGTTACGGAGTAGAATCGGCTGCAAGGACGTACTTTGGTAAGCATGTGAAGGACCTGACCCTTCCGGAGTGTGCCCTTATAGCTGGTCTTATAAGAGGACCAGAGATCTACTCCCCTTTCAAAAATAGAGAATTAGCCCTTAAAAGAGAAAGGGTTGTGCTTGATAAGATGCTTGATCTAGGTTTTATAACTGAAAAGGAGTATAATAATGCTATAAAGGCTAAACTTATTTTTTCTGAAAATAAAGGTACCATCTGGAGGGCTCCATATTTTGTTGACTATGTGCTAAGTATAGTAAAGAATGACCTAGGATTTACTGATGTGGAGAAGGATGGCCTTAGTATCTATACCACTTTGGATTTAGACTTGCAGTCTCTGGGAGATGAGGTCCTGAGAGATACTCTCAATCAGGCACAATCTTACAGGGTTTCTCAAGGAGCATTAGTGATGATAGAGAATAAAACTGGATACATAAGGGTTATGGTAGGGGGAAGGTCCTATAAAGAAAGCCAGTTCAATAGGGCTGTTCAAGCTTTTAGACAACCGGGTTCTGCCTTTAAACCGTTTGTTTATACTGTTGCTATTGAAAAGGGGTGGAAACCAGAGGATACTATTGTAGATGAAAAGGTAAGTTATAAGGTAGGAGATAAATGGTGGACACCACAGAACTATGATAAAATCTTTAGAGGTACCATATCTTTGAAGGATGCACTAGCCTATTCTATAAATATACCTGCAGTGAAATTACTCCAACAGGTTGGAATAGATGATGTAATAAATCAGTCTATAAAAATGGGTATTCCTTTAGATCCCCAATTAGATAGAAATTTGGCTATAGCTTTGGGGGGACTTACTAGAGGAGTTACCCCTTTACAGCTAGCTACTGCATTCTCTGTGTGGGCAAATGAGGGGATTTTAATTAAACCAATTGCCATAAAACTTATAAAAGATAAGGATGGAAATACAGTGTATACATCTAAGGTCAAGTCAGATAGAGTGATGAACAAGGACGTTGCAGATACTATGATAGGAATGTTAGAGAATGTAATAAGGTATGGGACAGGCACGAGAGCAGATTGTGGATATCCTGCAGCTGGTAAGACTGGAACTACTAGTGATTATAGAGATGCCTGGTTTGTTGGATTTACTAAGCAGTTCACTGCCTGTGTATGGCTGGGGAATGATGATAATACCCCTATGAAAGGGGTTACTGGAGGGATGTTCCCCGCTATAGCTTGGAGTAGATTTATGAAGAAAGCTTTGGTTGGGCTTCCACAGATACCTTTATTAGAGAGTAATTTAAAGAAGGAGATGATAAACAGTGGTAAATAGATTGATTTTAGTAGGAATTCTATTAGTATTTTTTCTTTCTGCTGCACTTACATTAGCCAATGCAGAGACAGAACATGGAAGAATATCTGTTAGTGGTACTGCTAAAGAGACGGTTATTCCTGATACCTCTCTTATGACATTTACTGTCACTGAGGTTAAACCGAAGGCAGATACTGCTATGAAGGATATAGCTTTTAAGACAAGTAAAATTATAGAGGCTTTAAAAGGTGTAGTCCCTCAGGATAATATTAAGACAAGTAACATATCCCTTTCTGCAGATTATACTTGGGAGGATAATAAACGGATATTCAATGGGTATAGAGTAACTGTTACAATATCTGTTAAGTCCTCTATTAGTGATGCAGGTAGAATCATCGATTTGGCATTTGGTAATGGTGTCACAGAGATGGGAGGAATAACTTACGAGTATTCGAAAGCAGATGAGTTGTCTCTAGAATTGCTGAAAAAGGCAATGATTAATGCGCATAGACAGGCTGAAACCCTATTAAGTGTAGAGGAAGCAAAGGTAGGGAGGGTTATCTCTGTATCCTTACAGCAAGGAACTCCAACTATTCCTATATTTAAGACAACGACAGAGACTCTTAGTGCTCCTGAGATGCCTGTGCTTCCAGGTACTGAAGAGATAGGTGTGACAGTAAATGTTGTATATGAGATAGAAGAGTAAGATTCCATTATGATATAATAAAATGAAGTCAACTAGAGGTTATACCTGGAAAAATGTAGAAAGAAATGTGGCAAACGAGATTAGGTCTTCTCTATTGGAGAAAGGATGGAGGGAAGATTCAGCAAAGGATTGTAAGGAAGAATGGAGGATTAAGACTGAAGGTATTAATATTGTATTCTACAAGAATGGGACATTTTTTATAAACTATTCTAATAGGTCCATTTTAGAATTTATTAGTATTTGGAGATTTATAAAGGATAGACTCGGAAGTAGGTATCTTTTGCCAGAGAAGGATACCCTTGTAGGTTTAGATGAAACAGGCAAAGGGGAAGTAATTGGGAGTATTATATTGGCTGGAGTAATGTTTCCGAAGGAGATATTCTTTGACCTGGACTTGAATATAGATAATATAGACACAAAATCTTCTCACAGCTTTGTCTATTGGGATAAGATTGGTAAAGAGATTATTAATTTTTCTTCTCGAGGATTCACGTCTGTGGTAGAAAAGATACTTCCTTTCGAGATCGAGAATAATAATGTCAATAGAGTTATGGATGCTAGGTATAAGAATATTTTGTCTAGACTTATACAAGATACTCCTGCAGATAGATGCAGGATAGTGGTAGATGACTATGGACTTGGAAGCGAGTTCCTATGCTTTCTAGAAGATCTAAGGGCAAAGGGAGCAGATATATTTATCTCTACTAGATCCGAGGATAGTTTTCTTGAGACTAGGGTGGCATCTATCATAGCCAAATGGGAGCGTATGAGAGAACTCAAAGATATTAGTATTAATTTTGGAAGTGGCAATGTAGTTGATAGGACTACTGTTAATTGGTTAGAATCGTGGTATAGAGAACATAGAGACTGGCCATGGTTTGTTAAAAGGTCTTTTAGAACGATAAAGAGGATAGAAAAAAAATTTGAAGATGGAGGTATGTAACTATGAAGGCTCAGGTTTTTTATGGACCTCAAGATATGAGATTAGAAGAGGTCCCGACCCCTACTCCTAAGGAAGGAGAGTTATTGTTGAAGGTAGAATCGTGTGCTATATGTGGGACAGATGTAAGGATTTACTACTCAGGGCATCACAATGTAAAGCCTCCTCAAATTATAGGACACGAGATTTCAGCGGTAGTAGCAGAGATAGGAGATGGGGTAGAAGGTTATAGTGTTGGGGATAGAGTTACGGTAGTAACAGAGGTTGGATGTGGGAAATGTAAGTACTGTCTCTCAGGGAGGGTGAATCTTTGTACTAACTTTAGAGCTATAGGATATAACTTCCCTGGTGGATATGCAGAGTATATGGTCCTTCCTCAGGAAGCTGTTAGACAGGGGAATGCTATAAAGATTCCTCAGGGAACAGATTTAGATGAGGTTACTCTTATAGAGCCTCTCTCCTGTGTTTTAAATGGGCAGGAGTATCTTGATATAGGTTTTACTGATACAGTAGTAGTGATAGGCTCAGGTCCTATAGGTTGCATGCATACTGCAGTAGCTAGAGCTAGAGGTGCAAATAAGATTATCCTAGCGGATATCCAGGCAAAGAGGTTAGAGATGGCAAAGCCTTTTGGGGCGGACCTTTTTGTAGATTCCTCCCAAGAGGATTTAGTGAAGATAGTAAAAGCGGAGACGGATGGTTTGGGGGCAGATGTAATAATTATAGCTGCTCCATCTGGCTCAGCTCAAGAGCAGGCCTTTCAGATGATAGCAAAGAGAGGAAGGATTAGCTTCTTTGGTGGACTTCCCGGGGATCGTCCTAATATTACTCTAAATAGTAATATAGTCCATTACAATGAGGTCTCTATATATGGGGCATATGCCTCAAGGCATTTCCAATACTACGAAGCAGCAAAACTTTTGTCTAGTAAAAGGGTTGACCTGGGGAAACTTATCACTCATAAGCTTCCCTTGGAGGACCTCGTAAAGGGTATAGAATTGGTAAGACAGGGAGAAGCATTAAAAGTTGTGGTAAAGCCATAAGATTCTTTTAATGAAAGAGGTCTATAGAAAGGAGAAAGTATTATGGATGATTCAGTGGATATAAGAGCTCAACTGGTAAGATGGGGCAGAAGATTAGTAGACAGAGGGTTAGTTGTGGCTGCTGGGGGAAATATAAGTGCAAGGGTAGGGGATACTATGTTTATCTCACCTAGTGGATACTCTATAGGTGAAGCCACCGAGGATGACTATGTGCCAGTGGAAATAAGCACAGGTAAGATACTGGATGAATTCCCTCTTAGACCATCCTCGGAGGTTCTTATGCATCTAAGATGTTATAGGATAAGGGATGATATAAGGGCTATAGTTCATGTTCATCCGCCATTGCTTACTGGTATAATTAGTACGGGAGAGGTAGTAGTTCCCTTTACTCCAGATGCAGTAGCCCTCCTTGGTAATCCTGCTATAGTAGAGTATATCCTTCCAACTACTGATGATTTAGCAAAGGTGGTAGAGAAAAAGATAATCTCAGCCGATGTTGTTTTTTTGAGAAACCATGGGGTAGTAACTGTTGGGGCAAATCTAAGAGAGGCCTGTTATAAAGCTGAGGTGGCTGAAGATACTGCTAAATCCTTCCTTGCCAGCAAGATGGTTGGTAAGGTGAGATTATTTACTGAAGAAGAGATAGATGCTATTAAAAATCTGGGCTCTGAAAAGTATAGGCTAGAATTGTTAAAGAAAATGGAGCAAAGTTAATACCCTTTTTCTCCTGCCATTGAAAAATTGATTTTATTATAGTAATATTTAAGACGTCCAGAGAAAGGAGGAAGAATGATAAGGACTGAGCATCTATATAAAAAGTATGAAAGTGTAGAGGCTGTGAAAGATCTAAACCTCTCTGTAGAGCCAGGAGAGATATACGGTTTCCTTGGTCCTAATGGGGCAGGAAAGACTACTACTATTATGATGATTCTAGGCATCGTTAAGCCTACGAGAGGTAAGATCTTGATATTCGATAGAGACCTCTATAGTGATTATTTTGGCATAAAACGTAGAATAGGGGTTGTCTCTGAAACTCAATATCTCTATGAGGATATGACTGCTTACGAATATTTATCTTTTTTCTGTGACCTCTATGGGGTAGAGGACAAAGATAAAAAGATAGAAGAGTTACTTCACAGGGTAAATCTATATGAGAGAAAGGACGATCTGTTAGGTCATTACTCTCGAGGAATGCAACAGAAGATAGGTTTTGTAAGGGCTCTATTGATGGACCCGCAGTTACTTATACTAGATGAGCCTGTCTCAGGATTAGACCCTACTGGTATAAGAGAGGTGAGAGACCTCATTTTAGAGGAGAATAAGTTGGGAAGGACTGTCTTTATGTCTTCGCATATACTTTCAGAGGTAGAACGTATCTCTCATAGGGTCGGTATCCTCAATAAGGGGATGTTAGTAGCTGAGGATACGATGGATAATATTAAGAAGAAGTTGTCCAGTGAGGTAGAGATTGAATTAGAGGTAGAAGATTTTGATGTTGAAAGTCAGAAAAGGTTAGAGGGATTACCCTTTGTAAATAGCCTGACCAAAGAGGATGGAAAATTTCTAGTTAGAGTCAAAGCGGACAAGGATTATCGTAATGAACTTGTGAATTTCATATCCTCAAGTGGTGCTCATCTTAAAGAGATAAAGAGGAGAGAGATGAGTTTAGAGGAGGCATTCTTAACTATTACAGAAAAAAATATCTCCCTATTCTCTAAAGAGGAGGCTGGAGAATGAGTAGTTTTGCTTACAGGTTACATTCAGTCAAGGCTATAATAAAAAGAGAGGCTAGGTCTAGCTTTTTCGGGTTAGGACTATATATAGCAGCTACTATAGCCTGTTTTGTAGCATCTTTTATATTTAATAGCTACATAAATACAGTCCAGGGAAACAATATTATGGTAATGGCTTCCCCACTGAATAATCCTCTTTTTTATGCTGTTATTGTAGCAGCGCTTTACACTGCTATTTCCTCTTCCACCGCTCTTTCTAGAGAGAAAGACAAGGGAACATTAGAGGTCCTTTTTTATGGTCCAGTAGACTACATATCTATAATATTGGCTAAATTCTTAGAGGATATTATAAGTTTTCTGATTGTAATGTTACTCGTGACCCTCTTCTTTGTGTATGCTGCTGTTACTACTAACTTGGGATTTTCTATTACATATCTTTATACGGTTATACTTGCTGTATTCTTGGCTGCATCTATGTCTTCTTTTGGATTATGGCTTTCAGCACTTACTACTAAAATAAGGACGTCTATCCTTCTGTTTATACTCATTATGGGAGGCTTCTTAGGACTTCAGTTCCTAGAAGAGTATATACTTACCCTAAAACCTGAAAATCTGTCTCTCTCTATGATCTATATAATGGGGGTACTCTCTAATATCCTTAGAGTCATTAAATGGGCGTCTCCTTTTAGTTATCTGACTAATGGAATAAATGCTGTGGCTTTGGGAAGTGCTAGTTTATACCTAGAGAATATGTTAGGGGCTCTAGCCTATACAGTTCTACTCCTCGTTCTTACTGTATATACTCTAAAATGGAAAGGAGTAAGGAAACCATGAGAAGAGGTCTTTTTATTATATTGATGTCTACATTGATATTACTCTCTTCTACAGGGGTATTTGGAGCAGCACCTCCTAAACAGAGGGAGACAGTGTATAGCTTAAATGTTTGGGATGGCAAGGACTTTGCTTCTCCATTTTATCCGGCGAATATCAATACTATTTACGTTATGGCTGATTTTCAGAACGTATACTCTGTGAAAGAGACTCTAGTATATTATTGGCCAATATCTCGTGAGTATATGGCAGATTGGGATAGTCTCAATAAAGACATAGGAGATACATTAGAGGTATTAAAAGGAGATAAGATTGTAGGCTCCTATAAAAAGGTGGATTACGTATTTTACTATCCAAAGGGATATTGGGGTGGAGATACCAAGCTTTATACTGGAGATACTGCTAGGGCTAAAAAGAAGGAGTATGATAAGGCACTTGATAAGTATTGGAAGGATGTAGATGCCTATTATAAGGCTTATAATGAATACAATAAGGCAGTAGATGAATTCTATAAGAAGATCCAAGAAGGTAAACCAGCCGGCAAGATTCCTCAAGAGCCTCAACAGCCTAAGGCTCCTACCTTCTACGTTACAGATATAAACAAGGCTTACGTTTTTAGCCTCCCTGCAGGTACCTATACTATAAGGTTAAAGGATAAGGATGGAAAGATAGTCCCTGGTACAGTAAAGTCTCTCATTGCCTTTTCTCACCGAAGAGAGGGAATCGGGTATAATATTATCCCTGAGAGTAAGTGGACATACCCAGAAACTGCAGATGATGTAACTCAGATTATCTATCAGTACAAGCAGGGTGTCCTCTATTTCCAGCCATTTACAGAATGGGAATTTAACGAGTTACAATATAATAAACTCTCAAATCCTCAGTCTGCAGGAAGGCCTGACAGATGGATATGGGTTCATATGCAGCCAGTTTCTAATGTGAGACTTGACATCTATACGGGAGGGAAATTGGTTGCTAGCGTTAGAGAAAGGCCCTACTATGTAGAGCAGGTACCTGGTTCTGCTTTAGGTTATAATATAAAACTCCTAGATAGGAAAGAGAATCCTTATGGTATGGCTGATTTTACTGGTTTTAAATTTAGTGTTCCTCCTACAGGGGACTATAGATTGGTAGCTGTAGATAAGGATGGAAAGGTGATAGAGAATAGCGAAAGATACATAAGACCTATCATCTCTGGAGATGCAAAGAATATATTTATTGCTAGTTTTGGTCCATTGGTAATTGGTTTATTAATCTATATATTTAGAAGAGTAGGAAGGTGATATAAGAATTGATAGGAAGCTATTATTGGGGTACAGGAAGACGTAAAGAGGCAGTAGCGAGGGTAAGAATAGTAGAGGGAAACGGAAGGGTTATTATTAATGAGAAAGACCTAGAAATGTATTTCCCATTAGAGAAGTGGCAGACTAGTGTCCTTTCACCTTTTAAGGTTACTGGAACGGAAGGAAGATTTGATTGTTTTGTGAATGTAAAAGGCGGAGGAGTGAATGGTCAGGTTGAGGCTACTAGGCTTGGGATAGCTAGGGCTTTGGCTGAGTATAACCCTGACTTCCGTCCCCTATTAAAGGAACATGGACTACTTACCCGAGACCCTAGGGTGAAAGAGAGAAAGAAGTATGGACTCAAGAGAGCAAGAAAGGCTCCACAATTCTCCAAGAGATAATATTAGTATACTTGTAATAAATGGGCCTAATCTGAATAGATTAGGCCTTAGAGAGCCTGAAATCTATGGGAATGCCACCTTAGAAGATGTGGAGAACCTCTTAAAGGAGGAAGGTAATAAGCTAGGAGTAAGTTTGAGTTTTTTCCATTCTAATAGTGAAGGAAGTATAATAGATGCTATCCAACAGGCTAATAATAGATATGATGGGATAATAATAAATCCAGGGGCATACACACACTATAGTATAGCTATAAGGGATGCTATCGCTGGAGAGAATATACCCACAGTAGAGGTCCATATCTCTAATATCTATAAGAGGGAAGAGTTTAGAAAGAATTCAGTAATAGCTCCAGTGGTAGTAGGCCAGATCTCAGGCTTTGGTATCTATGGCTATATACTGGCACTGTATGGGATTATTAATTATCTGAGGTGTAAATAGTGAGTTATATAGAGCGAATAAATAGATTAAGAGAAGAAATTTCTAGAAACTATGATGGTTTTCTTATAATGAATCCGGTTAATCTAAGGTATCTTTTAGGGTTTAGAGGAGATGCATCTGTTCTTCTCCTTACAGGAAATAAGACTCAATTTTTTGTAAATGAGATGTATTATGAGCAGGCAAAGAAGGATTGCAAAGATATAGAGATAACCCCAACAGAAAGAGACTGGATAGAGGTTATAGCTAAAAGTGTAAATAGGGGAAAAATAAAGAGATTGGCATTTGAATCTGATATAAGTTTTTCTACGTATAAGAAATTGGCAACCTTTCTAAACGGGATAGATTTGGTTCCAGCCGAGGATATTATCACCTCCCTTAGGATTAAAAAGGATGATGAAGAGATTGCCTGTATAAAAAAAGCGGCTGAGATTGCTGACCTGGCTTTTATGCATCTTAAGACTGTGATAAAGCCCGGAATTAGAGAGCAGGACTTGGTAGCTGAATTTGAGTATTTTATAAGAAAGAAAGGCAGTAGGACTAGTTTTGAACCCATTATACTTTTTGGAGATAACTCAAGTCTTCCCCATGGAGTCTCTAGTAGCAGGGAGATAAAGAGCAAGGGTATACTCCTTATAGATTACGGGGCTATGTATAACGGCTACTGTTCTGATGCTACTAGAACTGTACATTTAGGGAAACCTGCAAAAGAGGACATAAGATTGTATAATATAGTATTGAAGGCACAAGAGGAAGCAGAATCTGTTATAAAGCCTGGCATTTCTGCTAGAGAGATAGATAAAACTGCTAGAGATGTTATAGCTAAAGAGGGATTTGGCAATAGGTTTATTCATACTACTGGACATGGTGTGGGTTTAGAGATACATGAGCCTCCAAGGATAAGTATAGATGATAACACCATCATTGAGAAAGGGATGGTAATAACAATAGAACCAGGCATATATCTAGAAGGATACGGTGGAATAAGGATAGAGGACCTTGTGCTTGTTACAGAGAAAGGAGTAGAGGTTTTGACAAAGATAGGAAAAGATTTCGAGTTTAGAGGAGGGACCTTATGATATCTACCAATGATTTTAGACCTGGAATGACCGTAGAGATAGATGGAGAGATATATGAGGTGGTAGAGTTTCTACATGTCAAACCTGGAAAGGGTTCTGCATTTGTGAGAACAAAGTTGAAAAATATAAAAACCCAGTCGGTTATTGAACGTAACTTTAGAGCTGGAGAAAAGTTCCCTAGAGCCATATTGGAAAGAAGGGAGATGCAGTATCTATACAATCAGGATGATGTATACTTCTTTATGGATACCACAACTTATGAGCAGGTAAGTCTTCCTAAGGAAACAGTAGGAGATGCTGTAAAGTTTTTGAAAGAAAATATCAATGTCTATGTAGTTTTTCACAATAATGCCCCTATAGGAATAGAACTTCCCATTACAGTGGAACTTGAGGTGATAAATACGGAGCCTGGTTTTAGAGGGGATACCGTTACTGGAGGTAGTAAGCCAGCTACTCTCGAAACAGGTGCTGTTATTCAGGTTCCGTTATTTGTTAATGTAGGTGATATAATAAAGATAGATACGCGTACTGGCGAATACCTGGAACGGGTAAATAAATAGGAGGAATAGAATAGTTATGAGTAGCCTAATGGATAAGATCGATGTTCTCAAGTCGTTGGGGGAGAATGCAACCTTCTCAGATATAATTCGTGCCTTTGAGGCGGTAGAAGAAGAGATCAATGTAATCAAGCTCACCTTAGATAATATAAAGGAAAGACTTGATGCCATTGATGCTGATCTAACTGCTCTAGAGAATGCTGTCTATGGAGAGATAGAGATAGAGTGTCCAGAGTGTCATGTTCCTTTTACCCTCTCTCTTGAGGAGATTCCTGAAAATAATACTGTGGAGGTTGAATGTCCCAATTGCCATAGTGTTTTTACTGTAGACCTTGGGAATTGGGATATTGATAGCACAGATGATTGATGTTGAACTGATTAGAAAACTCGTAGATATAGTAAGTCATTCTGATATAGACGAGCTTAAGGTTGGAGATAAAGATATTCGAGTGACTATTAAAAAATCAACTTTAGAGAAAGGGCATATCGTTTACGAAACTAAGAAAGAGACAGAAGAGGCTTTAAAAGATAAGCCTCAAGATTATGAGAAACCGAAGGAGGAGGGGATCTTCATCACCTCTCCTATAGTAGGTACATTTTATAGGTCTCCTAGTCCAGGAGCCCCACCATTTGTAGACATAGATGACGAGATAAGGGTAGGACAGACTATATGCATAATAGAAGCTATGAAGCTTATGAATGAAGTAAAGTCAGATTATAACGGAATAGTAAAAGAGATATTGGTAGAAAACGGGGAACCTGTAGAGTATGGGCAGCCTCTTTTCCTCATTGAGCCTATAGAGGAAGTTAGCTGAATGTTCCGGAAGGTGCTTATAGCTAATAGGGGAGAGATAGCTCTTAGAATCTTGAGAGCCTGTAGGTCATTAGGTATAAAGACCGTATTAGTTTTTTCCGAAGCTGATAGGTATTCATTGGGTGTAAGGTATGCAGATGAGGCGTTCTGTATAGGACCTCCACAGGCAAGTAGAAGTTACTTGAATGTTCCAAATATTATAGCTGCTGCTGAAATCTCTGGGGCAGATGCTATACATCCTGGCTATGGATTCTTGGCAGAAAATGCTGATTTTGCCGAGGTATGTGAGAGCTGTGGGATAAAGTTTATAGGTCCATCTTCCAGCGTGATATCCCTTATGGGGGATAAGATAGCTGCCCGTAAGGTTATGAATGAGGCTGGAATTCCTGTAATTCCAGGGACGTTTTCCCCTGTGAAGGATGAGAAAGAGGCATTTTCTATAGCTAAGGATATCGGTTATCCTCTTATTATAAAAGCTGCCGGTGGAGGTGGTGGTAGAGGGATGAGGATAGTAAGGAATGACGAAACTCTTAAAGGAGCACTAATGGTGGCTAGAAATGAGGCAGAGGCAGCTTTTAATAATGGAGCTATATATATAGAAAAGTATATAGAGGGGGCAAGACATATCGAGGTCCAGGTACTTGGAGACGGAAAAGGAAACGTTGTTCACTTCTTTGAAAGAGATTGTTCTATCCAACGTAGACATCAGAAGCTTATAGAAGAAAGCCCTGCTGTGGGTCTATCGCAGAATGTGAAAGAACAACTCCTAAAAGCTGCAGTTAAAGGTGCCTCAGCGATAAACTATGAAGGGGTAGGAACATTGGAGTTTCTGGTAGATAAGAATAACAACTTCTACTTTATGGAGATGAATACTAGGATCCAGGTAGAGCATCCTGTGACAGAGATGATTACAGGTCATGACCTAGTTAAATATCAGATCTTGGTGGCAAGTGGGGAAGGTCTGCCGGTAAAACAGAACGATATCGTTCAGAGAGGACATGCTATAGAGTGTCGAATAAACTCTGAAGACCCATCTAATAACTTCTTACCAAGTACAGGCATATTAAAGCTGTTTTCCCTTCCTGGAGGACCAGGAATAAGGTTAGACTCTGCCATCTATAATAATATGGAGATCCTACCCTACTATGACTCATTACTTGCTAAGCTCATCTCTTGGGGATTGACAAGAGAGGAAGCTATTTCCCGTATGAGAAATGCACTAGAAGAGTTCTTGATAGAGGGAGTGGTTACTACTATACCACTATATCTTCAGATTATGAGCGATGAAGATTATATAGCAGGGAATCTCTCAATTAATTTCTTAGAGGAAAGGAGATTTCCAAGATAATGGAAGAGGTAAGATTAGAGATATCACCAAGTGTTATTGTTTCTATTGCTAGTAAAGCGGCTATGGAAGTTAAAGGGGTGTATGGCTTAGAAGGTGGTGGTAATGTGCCTTTGTGGCGTAGGCCTCAACCTCATGGAGTGAAGGTAGAAATTTCTAAAGACAAGGTAAAGTTAGAACTCTACATAATAGCTGAGGAAGGATACTATTTGCCAGAGGTCGGACTTAATCTTCAGGAACATATAAAGGAAGAAGTTGAAAGGGTTACAGGGATGGGGGTAGAGAAGATCGACGTATACATTCAAGGTATTCACTTTTCTAAGTCTACAGATTCAAAAGGAGTAGGAGAGGATGGAACAGTATAAGGTAAGAAAGGCTAAATTATATGATGTGCCAGAGATTCAACAGTTAATAAATGTATATGCTAAAGAAGGTAAGATGCTTCCTAGGTCTCTCAATGAGCTCTATGAGAATATAAGAGACTACTGGGTTGTTACCCTTGGAGATGCAGAGATTGTTGGTTGTTGTGCATTACATCCTGTATGGGAAGATATAGGAGAGGTAAGGTCCCTTGCAATAAAAGAGCCTCATACAGGTAAAGGATTGGCAAAGAAGTTAGTAGAACTTTGCCTTAAAGATGCTAGCGAGCTTTCACTAAAGAAGGTCTTTGCTCTCACTTTTATCCCTGAATTTTTCGTTAAGCTTGGATTTATCCAGGTCCCTAAGGAGGAACTTCCCCATAAAGTATGGAACGATTGTATAAGGTGCATATATTTTCCTAACTGTAATGAAGTAGCTGTAATTCACGAGATAAAATAGGAGGAAGAATATGGAGATTCCAAAGGCAGAGATAGGTGTTTTTGGTGGTTCTGGTTTTTATTCCTTCTTAGATAACCTTAAACCATATACAGTTGAGACGCCTTATGGTGCTCCTAGTTCACAGGTAATGATAGGAGAGATCGATGGACGTAAGGTTGCTTTTATTCCGAGACACGGGGAACGTCATCAGTACCCTCCTCATAAGGTAAACTATAGGGCAAACCTCTATGCATTTAAGTCTATTGGAGTAGAAAGGGTTATAGGTCCATGTGCTAGTGGGAGTTTGAAGCCAGAAATAAAGCCAGGGGATTTTGTTATTTGTGACCAGTTTGTAAATCTAACAAATGGACGAAATGATACATTCTATGATGGGCCGATTACTACGCATATAAGCACTGCAGATCCGTACTGTCCACAACTGAGAGAAATTGCTATTAGGTCGTGTGAAAATTTAGGGCTTTCCTACTATCCCAACGGTACGGTAGTTGTTATTCAGGGTCCAAGATTTAGCACTAGAGCTGAGAGTAAATGGTTTAGGAGCCTTGGATGGGATGTAATAAATATGACCCAATATCCTGAGGTAGTATTAGCTAGAGAACTAGCTATGTGTTACCTTAATATATCTTTGATTACAGATTATGATACTGGGGTTGAGGGAGACCCTAATATAATGCCAGTAACCCACGATGAGGTTCTAAGAATATTTGAGAAGAATATAGGAAGATTGAAGGAACTGATAGTAGAGATCATTAGGAATATTCCCGAAGAGAGAAATTGCCCTTGTCCTCACATATTAGAGGGTGCAAGATGAAGCCAGTATGGTGGAAAGATGACTATCTATATTACATAGATCAGAGAAGGCTCCCAGAGGAGCTAGTGATTGAAAAGACAAGAGATTACAATATAGTAGCTGAGGCTATAAAGGAGTTAGCTATAAGAGGAGCTCCTGCTATTGGTATAGCTGCTGCATATGGGATTGTATTGGCTAGGCTTCAGAATAAAGATATAGAAGAAGCAGCCAAGGTTCTTAAGATGACTCGTCCCACAGCGATAAATCTTTTTTGGGCTATAGATAGAATGATGAATCTTCAGGATAGGTCATTTCAGTCACTTCTTGAAGAGGCCATTAAGATAGAAAGGGAAGATGAAGAGATAAACTATGATATAGCTATTTTAGGGGCTCAGTTAATCCATAAAGATAGTGTTGTCTTGACTCACTGTAATGCTGGAGGTTTGGCTACAAGTGGTTATGGAACTGCTCTAGGGATAATTAAAAAGGGATGGGAGGAGGGAAGGATTAAAGAGGTATTAGTAGATGAAACTCGTCCCCTCCTTCAAGGTGCAAGACTAACTGCCTGGGAACTCCAAGAAGCAGGTATACCTTATAAGATTATTACTGATAATACTGCAGGTTTTATGATGGAGTTAGGTAGGATATCTAGTATAGTGGTAGGGGCAGATAGAATAGCAGGTAATGGCGATGTAGCCAATAAGATAGGTACATGCAGTTTAGCCATTATAGCTAGAAGGTTTGATATCCCATTTATAGTTGCTGCTCCTACTACTAGCTTCGATTGGAGTATCATCAAAGGCGATGATATCCCTATAGAAGAGAGAAAAGAAGAAGAGGTACTCTCCTTTGTAGGAAGGAAATTCACTCCTTCTGGGGCAAGAGCTATAAACTTTGCCTTTGACATAACTCCAGCAGAACTAATTACAGCTATTGTCTGTGAGGCTGGTGTTCTTAAGCCTCCATTCATTATTAGAAATTGCTAGAGTTTTATTCCTTCGGTATTACCTTAGTCAATATTTCCACTGCTTCTCTTGCTAATTTTTCTGCCTGTGTAAGTCTATTCCCTTCGGCGTATATATGAAATTCCGGACGATCAGGATCGGATAATACTAGATACCAGCCTTCATCCCTAAGAACCCTTATCCCTTCTGTGTAATCTACCTCATCCTCATATTCCCTTTCTAGCAATTCTCTCATCACTCGCCCCTTATGTTCCCAGGGGCAACTTACTTCAAACTTTATGAGAGAATAAGGAGGAACTAATGCCCTCAACTGAGAAAGAGGTATGTTTTCTGTAGATAGAAACTCCAAAAGTTTTGCAAAGCCGAACATTCCATCGTATGTAAATTGAAACAGAGGGAATATCGCACCTCCCCTACCATCGCCAGCAAATACTATGTGATTTCTCGTTGAGGCTTCCATTATCGCCCTATCAGATGCCTTTGTCCATACTATATTACCGCCATAAGGTTTCAGTCCATCTTCAAATGCCCTAGGAAGATACACAGGTAAAGCTACATCTTTGGTAGGTTGCGACCTTATAGATAGAAGAGAGAGTATATACGCCAAGTCTTCATCTGGGACGATCTCCCCTCTTTCATCAATAATAAAGATCTTTTCCCCTTGACTATCTAAGAGTATGCCCATATCAGCCCTTAAGCTTGTTACTATCTGAGAGAGTTGTCTTATACCTAATAGAAACTCATCCTTGGTCTTGACAAGTTTTCTCTCATCTATAAATGCATTTACAGATATCACCTCACATCCTAGTCTTCCTAGGATAGAGGGTAGTACAATACTGGTTACTCCGAAATTGTAATCTATTACGATCTTCTTATTAGAGTTCCTTATCGCATCTATATTTATCTTAGAGAGAAAGCCATGTATATACTCTTCAGTAGCTGTTGGAGCGTAACTTATCTCTCCAAGCTCATAGAGATATGTTCTTCTTGCATCTTCTCTAATAAATAGATTTTCTATCTTCCTTTCTATATCCCTACTTATAGCAATTCCTAATCTATCAAAGAATTTTATATCTACACTTCTTGGATCGAAAGGAGAGGTCTGTACTTGAATTCCTCCTGATAATCCTTCTGCCCTTGTAAAGTATCTAGTGACTGGGGGCGGCACTGTCTGAAGGTCTACCACATTAACTCCGGTGCTAGCGACCCCCGATACAAATGCCCTTTTGATCATCCTAGAGGCCCTATTTGCATCCCTGCTAGCAGCTACCCTTGATCCCTTCTCTAGTATTCCTCCTAATACTGCCCCTAATTTGACTGCATACTCAGGACCAATCTCTATATTAGCAAGTCCAAATATCGCTCCATTGGAAAAATGAAGTTTTCTCCAACTCGTCCCCCACACTAGACTTGTAGATAGTATGGTTCCTTTCTCTAGACTCTTAGATGGCCAGATCTTTACCCCCGGCTTTATAAAACATCCTTCATCTAAAAAGCATTCATCTGAAATTACTGCATTATCTCCTATCCTTACCTTATTTTTTACGATAGTTTTCTTTCCTATAATAGCACTACTTATAGTAGTAGACTCACCAATATAGGTATTAGATCCTATGATACTTCTTATAATTAAGGAATTTGCATCTACCAGAGAATTGTCTCCTATAACAGTATATTCTCTTATTCTGGCAAAGTCCTTTATTTGGCAATTATCTCCTATAACTACTGGTCCTTTTATACTTGTGGTAGAGGAGATAGCGGTTTCTTTTCCTACCCATACCCCAGGAGAGATCTCTTGTCCCGGAATATTTAACTTTACCTTTCCAGAAAGGGCATCATAATGGACCTTCATATAACTTTCTATATTTCCCACATCACACCAGTAGCCGGAAGTAATAAACCCATATAGAGGCTGTTTTTCTTTCAGTAATAGAGGAAATAGATCATTGCTAAAATCAAATTCTACCCCTTTTGGGATGAAATCAAAAATCTTTGGGTCTAGGATATATATACCAGTATTTACTGTATCACTAAATACCTCACTCCACCCTGGTTTCTCTAAGAACCTAACTATCCGTCCTTCCTCATCTGTGATCACTACTCCAAACTCTAAGGGATTTTCTACATGGGTAAGAATTATAGTGGCTATAGCATTTCTTTCCCTGTGAAACCTTATTGCTTCAGTTAGGTCTATGTCTGTAATTGCATCTCCACTTATTACAATGAATGTATCATCGAAATGCTCCTCTAGATTTTTTACCCCTCCAGCTGTTCCGGGCAATTTCTCTTCCACTTTAAAGTTTATATGGACTCCAAAGTTAGCTCCATCTTCAAAATAATTCTGAATCTGGTCAGGAAGGTAATATAAGTTGCACCAGAGTTCCGTTATATTGTGTAGTTTCAATAGATTTATAATATGTTCCATAATAGGTCTATTTACAACAGGCATCATAGGTTTAGGCTGAGTAACTGTTAAGGGCCTTAACCGTGTCCCCTCTCCTGCACCTAAAATCATTCCTTTAACCATATCGATCCCCTCTTTTCTTAAAGTTTTATGCCTGACTAGATGTTTTTGATCCTAACTTTTGGCAATATACGACTTTTTTTGAGCTACATTCGAGTCTACGTGCATCAAGAACCAGAGAGAGCCACAATCTAACTTCTTCCAATAAGACACCTCTATCTAGATAAGAGACCAGGAAGCTACCCATATTCAGACTCCTTTAACTCTGTCTTTATATTCTTATTATATCATAATAATAATTAATTGTCACACTACATTAAAAACCTCTAACCTTTTTAATTTGACAGGTCATTTTTTCTATGATATACTCTTATCCATTAAATTAGAATAGTTTAGTAAAGGAGAGAGAAGATGAGAAGAGATGAGTTTTTAGCTCTAGCTGAGCATTATAAAGTTTTCCCTGTATATAAGGATATCATTCAGGATACAGAGACCCCCATTGGTCTTCTTTCTAGAGTTCTTTCTAACCCTTATGTTTTTCTCCTTGAGAGTATAGAAGGAGGAGAACACCTTGGGAGATATTCATTTCTAGGTTGGGATGTGAAAAATGTCTATCAGACATTTGATAATCCCTTTCCATTCTTAGAGAAAGTATTACACCCTTCTTCCTACACTCCTTTTGATTTTCCAAGATTTTGGGGAGGTATAGTGGGTTATATAAGTTATGATGTGGTTAGGTATCTGGAGAAGCTTCCATCTCTTCTCCGTGACCCTTTAAGGTTTCCTACAGCTATGTTTATGGAGCCTGATTTTATTGTTGCATTTGACCATGTCAAAAATAAACTTAATGCTATTACTAAGGTGGAATCTTTTGGCAATCTTGACACCCTTTATAAGGAGGTGGAGGATAAACTTTCTTGGACTCTGAGCGTGATAGAAAAACCTAAAATTGAATTGAATGACCTTAATCCTCTTGAGGAATTTCCTATAGAGAAATGTGTTTCGAAAGAAGAATTTATAAGAAGTGTTGAAGTTGCGAGTGAATATATTAGAATGGGAGAAGCATTCCAGATAGTTTTATCTCAGAGATTTTTATTTGACTCTACCTATATAGACCCCTTTCAGCTTTATAGGGCGGTAAGGTTTATTAATCCATCTCCATATATGTTCTTTTTAAAATTTAAGGACGTATATATCATCGGAGCATCTCCTGAGATGCTTGTGAGAGTAGAAGACGGTATGGTAGAGGTAAGACCTATCGCCGGAACTAGAAGGAGGGATAAGGACCCTAAGAAAGATAGAATTCTAGAGGAAGAGTTAATAAATAATGAGAAGGAGAGAGCAGAGCACCTTATGCTGGTAGACTTAGGCAGAAATGATGTGGGAAAGGTTTCCTACCCTGGAACTGTAAAGGTAGAAAGGTTTATGGATATAGAGAGGTATTCACATGTGATGCATCTAGTGAGTAGTATAAAGGGACAGCTTTCCCAAGGACTGAATTGTGTAGACGCTCTTAAGGCAGGATTTCCTGCTGGTACAGTGTCAGGTGCTCCTAAAGTAAGGGCAATGGAGATTATCGAAGAGTTAGAGCCTTTTGCTAGAGGACCCTATGCTGGAGGAGTTGGTTATATTACTCCAAATGGGGATATGGATACCTGTATAACAATAAGGAGTATATTCATTAAGGATGGGCTAGGTTATACCCAAGCAGGAGCAGGCATAGTTTATGACTCTATCCCTGAATCCGAGTATTATGAAACTATCAATAAGTCTAGTGCTATGTTTGAGGCTATCAAATTGGCAGGGAGGAAGAATGGTCCTGTTAGTAGATAACTATGATTCGTTTACATATAATCTGTTTCAATATCTATTAGAGCTAGGGGAGGACGTACTAACATTTAGAAATGATGAGGTCTCCATATCCGAAATAGAAAAACTAAACCCAAGATGCATAGTAATATCTCCTGGTCCATCTACTCCTTGGAATGCTGGTATTACAGTTGATCTGGTGAAGAGTTTTTATAATAAGAAGCCAATTCTAGGAGTATGTCTTGGACATCAAGCTATAGCTTACGCCTTTGGAGGAAACATAACTAGGGCACCTATCCCAGTTCATGGGAAGGTCTCTAAGATCTATCATAATGGAGATATCCTTTATAGAGGCATTTCAACCCCTTTCCTTGCTACCCGTTATCATTCATTAATTGTTAGAGACCTCCCAAAGGAGTTTTTGGTGTGTAGTTGGACAGATGACAATATAATTATGGGAATAAGACATAAGGATTATCCTGTTTTTGGAGTTCAATTTCATCCTGAGTCCTATATGACAGAGATAGGTAAAAGGTTATTATCCAATTTTTTAGAGGAGGTAAGATGAGTATAGAAGTTTTGTCGAGGATTTCTAGAGGAGAGTATTTAGATATAGATACCACATCTAAGATAGTAGAGGAGATAGCCAAAGATTCTATAACTGAGGCACAGCTTGGAGCCATCTTAATGGGGCTAAGACTTAGAGGGGAGACCCCAGAAGAGATTGCAGGTTTTGTAAGGACATTAAGGAGGATGGCTATAAAGGTACCAAATAAGAGATTAGCAATAGATGTCTGTGGGACAGGTGGAGATAGGTCTGGAAGTTTTAATATCTCTACTGCAGTTGCCTTTTTAGTTTCTCACCTTGGAGTACCAGTGGCAAAGCATGGGAATAGAGCAGCATCAAGTAACTGTGGAAGTATAGATGTTTTAGAGGCACTTGGAGTTTCCTACCAGAGAGATCCAGAGATTGTAGCTAAAGAGATCGATGAAAAAGGGCTCTCTTTTATCTTTGCCCCTTATTTCCATCCTGTGATAGGAAAGGTAGCTAAGATAAGGAAGGAGATAGGTATTGGTACGATCTTTAACCTTATAGGTCCCTTACTTAACCCAGCTAATCTCAAGGCACAGCTTATAGGCGTATTTAATGAGGAACTGTTAGAGAAAATGGCTGAAGTGGCAAAATTATTGAATATGCATAGGATAATTATAGTTCATGGGTTGAGAGATCACTTAGATGAGGTTTCTATCTCTGGCCCTACCAAGGTAGCCTTTGTAGAAAACTCTAATATTGAATATTTTATCTTTAATCCTCAGGATGTAGGGCTACCTACATATACTGTAGAGGAAATAAAGGGTGGTAGCTCAAGAGAGAATGCAGAGATCATTAGAAGGGTTTTACGAGGAGAAGGTACAGAAGCCCAGAGAAGTGTAGTTTTACTAAATGCTGCCTTTGCTCTATGGGTAGCTCGGGAAGTAGAGAGCATTGAAGAAGGATTGAAAGTAGCAGGGGGTGGTTTAGATATCTATCTTGGATGAGATTGTAGAGGAGAAGAAGAGAGACCTTTTTGCTTCCAGAAAATTTTTCAAAGAGCCAAAGATGTTAAAATCCAGATTTAAGGATATCTTTAAGAATAATGGGATAAGTCTTATAGCAGAGTTAAAACCAGCTTCTCCAGTGAAGGGAAAATTTGTCAATCAGGACGAGATCTTTGATATCCTTAAAAGAATCCTTAATGCACCTATAAGTGCTCTCTCAGTGCTTACTGATAAACATTTTAATGCTACAACGGAGAATATCTCTGTTGTAAAGGCTATGACATCGTTACCTGTACTAAGGAAGGATTTTATTATAGATGAGGTCCAGATATATGAATCTAACTTTTACGAGGTAGACGCCCTCCTCCTCATTGCTAGAATTTTGGATAGGGACAAACTCCAGAGACTATATGAACTTACTATTAAATTAGGTATTGAACCTATTATAGAGGTATATTCTGTAAGAGAATTAGACAGTGTACTGAAACTTGAACCTAGTATTGTTCTGATAAATAACAGAAATCTAGAGACCTTTGAGTGCGATATCTCGCATACTGAAGATATTATAAAGTATATACCTTATAATATCTTAGTGATAAGTGCAAGCGGAATTAATACCAGAAATGACGTTCTAAGATTAGAAACGTTAGGGGTGAAAGGGATACTTGTAGGGGAAGCTATTATGAGTTCAAGCGATCCCAGAAATAAGATAATGGAGTTGATGGGGATTGAGGCTTAAAGTCTGTGGTATAACTAGACTTGAAGATGCAATCTTTGCGAGTCAACTTGGGGTATGGGCGTTAGGGTTTATATTTATCCCTCAGAGCCCTAGAGTAGTATATACCAGTAGGGTAGAAGAGATTGTTAAGATATTAAATATCTATTGTCCTTCTGTACTAAAGGTAGGGGTCTTTGCTGATAATGATGAGAAGACCGTAAGAGATACAGTATCTATCTGTAGCCTTGACATTATACAGTTTCACGGTAAGGAATCTCCTGAATTTACTAAAAGGTTTTCTAATAAAAAGATTAAGGCATTTATCATAGAAGATAGAACTAATCTTACTAATCTTGTTGAGAATATAGATAGCTATGATGATTGTATTCCTCTATTAGACCTACCGAAGGATAGATACGTTCCCTTTAGCACCTTAATAGAAACAGCCTATAAACTTAAAGAGATAGGAAGAAATTTTATACTGGCAGGTGGGATAAGTATTGATAATATCAGGGAGGTAATTAGCTTAGATCCATTTGCTATAGATATAGCTCGAGGGATAGAGGTTATCCCTGGAATAAAGGATAGAAAAAAGCTAGAAATGCTAGTATCTCTAGTAAAGAAAGAAGGTAGATAATTATGGATAGAGTACCTGATGAAAGAGGATATTTTGGATCATATGGGGGAAGATTTGTGCCAGAAACACTTATTGAACCGTTATTAGATCTAGAGGATGCCTATAAGAGGTATAAGTTTGATAGTGATTTTCAGAGGGAGTTACAGTATTATCTGAGAGAATTTGTAGGAAGACCTACACCTCTATACTATGCCAAGCGAATTTCTGAGAGATTAGGATTTAAGGTCTATCTTAAAAGAGAGGATCTTTGTCATACTGGGGCTCATAAGATAAATAACTGTATAGGACAGGCGCTTCTTGCTATAAGGATGGGAAAGACTCGCCTTGTAGCTGAGACTGGGGCAGGTCAGCATGGAGTAGCTACTGCTACAGTGGCAAGTTTATTTGGTTTAAAATGTACGGTATATATGGGGGAAGAGGATATAAAGAGACAGAGGATGAATGTATTTAGGATGGAACTACTTGGCGCAGAGGTAATACCTGTTACTAGCGGAAGTAAGACCCTTAAAGAGGCAATAAATGAGGCATTGAGAGACTGGGTATCAAATATAGATGACACATACTATCTATTAGGCTCTGTTGTTGGCCCTCATCCTTACCCAATGATAGTAAGAGACTTTCAGTCAGTTATAGGGAGAGAAACAAGAGAACAGATCCTAGAAAAAGAAGATTCCCTCCCTGATTATATAGTTGCCTGTGTAGGAGGAGGAAGCAACTCTATAGGGATATTCTACCCATTCCTCGAGGATGATGTGAGATTAATTGGTGTGGAAGGAGGAGGGTTAGGTTTAGAAAGTAAAAAACATGCAGCAAGTATTTCTAGTAAAGAGATAGGTGTTCTTCATGGTGCTAGGATGTATCTGATGCAGGATGATTGTGGGAACATAATGAACACCTATTCTGTTTCTGCTGGGCTAGATTATCCTGGAGTAGGACCAGAGCATAGTTATCTAAATGATATAGGAAGAGTAAAATATACGTATGCAACGGATGAGACTGCACTAAAGGGGTTTAAAGAGTTATCTCTTCTTGAAGGAATTATTCCTGCTTTGGAGAGTGCTCATGCTATAGGATATTTATTTGAAGGAGAAATTCCGGAGGGTTCTCTTGTGGTAGTTAACCTCTCAGGAAGAGGTGATAAGGATTTAGATATTGTGTTAAAGGAGATGCAAGATGAATAGGATAGAATTGGCTTATAATAAAGCAAGATCTGAAAATAGGTGTTGTTTTATACCCTTCTTTGAGGTTGGATATCCCACTATGGATGATTTTTCTAAAGTGATGAATCTTCTGGTAAGATATGGTGATATTGTCGAGCTTGGAGTTCCCTTTTCTGATCCTATAGCTGATGGTCCTATTATCCAGCATGCGAGTAATATAGCTATCAAGAATGGGATTACTCTTGATAGAGCCTTTGAATGGGTAGCTAATTTCAGAAGAAAGGATAAGGAGATCCCCCTAGTATTTATGCTTTACTATAATCTCATACATCACAAAGGGGCAAGAGAATTCTTTAAAGAAGCTAAAGAAGTGGATATAGATGGAGTAATTATTCCTGACCTTCCTTTAGAGGAACTTGATAATATCTATCCATATAAAGATAGTATCTCTATTATTCTATTGGCTTCTTCTACTACTAATGAAAGGAGATTAAAACTTATAGCAGAAAAAAGTGAAGGATTTATATACTGTGTCTCTGTAAAGGGGGTTACAGGCCCAAGAGATAATATATCTAATGAAGGTCTAGAACTTGTAAAGAAGGTAAAGAGATTTTCTGGGGTGCCTGTAGCACTGGGATTTGGGATAAAAGACCCTGAACAGGTAAAGAAGGTCTCTTCTATTGTAGATGGGATAATAATAGGAAGTGAGATAATTCGTATTGTTGAGGATTCTTCTATTGAACACTTAGAAGATTACCTTGAGAAAATAATCCAGAGTACTAACTCTAAGTAGAGAATGTAGTTTGTAAGTCATTCCCAATAGCTGTATAATCTTTATATGAGGATGGGAGATATCGTTCAGTTAAAGAAAAGGCACCCCTGTGGTAGTTATCTCTGGAAGGTGATAAGGTTAGGGATAGATGTAAGATTAGAGTGTCTAGGCTGTGGTAGGATGATAGTTTTAGAAAGAGAGACTGCGCTAAAAGATATAAAGAGGGTTATAGAGAGAGGGAAGATAGAATGAGTCTTTCTTGGGGTCTAGTTGGCCTCCCAAATGTAGGAAAATCTACACTTTTTAATGCATTAACAAAACTTAGTGTGCCTACTTCTATATACCCTTTCTGCACTATAGAACCTAATAGAGGGATAGTTTCTGTTCCTGATAAAAGATTAGAAGAATTGGCAAAGATTATTCGTCCTGAAAAGGTTATTCCTGCCACAATAGAATTTTTGGATATAGCAGGACTTATAAAAGGCTCTAATAAAGGTGAAGGATTGGGAAATGAATTTCTCTCTCATATAAGGGGTGTAGATGGGATTATTCATATAGTTAGGTGTTTTGATGCACCAAATGTTGCTATTATGGGGGAGGGAGACCCTATAAGAGATATAGAGTTAATAAATCTAGAACTTTCTCTCTCTGACCTTACTATAGTGGATAGAAGATTAGAGAAGTTAAGGTCAATGAGAAGGGTAGGAAAAGGGGATCCGGAGGAAGAATCTCTACTAGAGACCCTGAAAGAAAGACTATTAAAGGGATGTTCAATCAAAGGCCTGCCAGCTATTTCTCACCTGCCATTACTCTCCTGGAAACCAATGATATATGTAGCGAATACAGATAGTTTAGATAACCCTAAATTAGAAAGGTTACTAGATTGGGGTAGAAAAAACAATAATATTGTAATTCCTGTTTTGGCTAAGGTGGAGGAGGAACTTTCTCAATTTGAAGAAGAGGAAAGGGCTCTCTTCTTAAAGGAAGGATACGGAGTAGAAGAACCTACCATACATACCCTAGTAAGAGAGGCTTATAGAGTATTAGGGCTTATAAGCTTCTTTACTATATGGTCTAATGAAGTTAGGGCATGGACAGTAAGTGTTGGGACAAAGGCACCTCAAGCAGCCGGGAAGATCCATTCTGATTTCGAGAAAAACTTTATAAAGGTTGAAGTGGTGCCTGTAGAGAGGCTTGTAGAGGCTTCTTCTTGGGCTAAAGCAAGAGAATTAGGGTACATAAGGATAGAAGGCAAAGAATATATAGTAAAGGACGGAGACGTACTTCACTTTAGGGCTGGCTAGGCTGTTTCAAGTAGCTCTCTATTTTGCCAGAGAGATAGCTGTAAATTCCTTTCTTTATCTACCTTTTTCCCGTTGAATAGGATAAAATCCTTTGCCCTTTTTGTTACTACCCCTATCCCTTTTAGCGTATCCAGGTCCCTTATCTTTTCCTTCTTCCTCAACATTATAATCCTTTCTGCTGAGCGTGGACCTATTCCTGGTACTCGAATGAGTTGCTCCTTCGTTGCGGTATTAACCTCTACTGGAAAGAATTCAGGATGGTTTATTGCCCAAACGAATTTTGGGTCTGCAGATAGGTATAGATTACCTTCCTTATTGAATATCAATTCTTCTGGAGAAAACCCGTAGTCTCTTAATAGGAAATCTGCCTGATAGAGCCTATTCTCCCTAACAATTGGAGTAGGAGAATGGCCCTCTAAAGGGGTGCCCTTTATAGGCTGAAAGGCACTAAAGTATGCCCTTCTTAGGTCTAAGTTTTTGTAGAGCCTATCCACAAGAGAGATGATCTCTCTATCTGTTTCCCCTGCTGGACCAACTACAAACTGGGTAGTATGGCCAGCACGTGGTTTTATACCTTTGTTTATAAAGTATCTTATCCATCGCATAATTCCAAGCAAGTCCCTTTCAAAATCTTTTTCTGTACTCAGGAGTTTTATCCTATCACTACTAGGAGCTTCTAGATTTATAGACACTCTATCGGCCAATCTCATCGCTTGTTCAATATAGTCAGGGGTTACCCCTGGGAGGATTTTTAGATGTATATATCCATTGAAATGATATCTGTATCTTAGTATCTCTACTGCTTTAATCATATCTTCCATCGTCTTTTTAGCCTCATTAGATACGGCTGAGCTCAAGAATAGACCTTCTACTAGTCTTTTCTCTCTTAACTGTATAAATACCCTTGCCAATTCCTGGGGGGTAAAACTTATCCTAGGAAAGTTTCTCTCTTCTCTGTTAGCACAGTAGAGACAGTTATTTATACAGTTATTGGATAGGAGAACCTTAAAGAGCTTTATCTCTTTTCCATCAGGTAATACTGCAGGATATATCCATTGCCCATAGTCTCCTCTTACTCTGTGAGTTCCGTCGCAAAGATAAGAACCACAGAGGTCATACTGAGCAGCTTTCCCTAATATGAGAAGTTTTTCTTCTGTACCCATAAGATTCCCTCCAATCTTTATTATACGATAAAATCCTTCTTTGTAAAGCATACTTCCTGTTATTTATTTCTATTTTTGTGATATAATCTATAAGGCTATGTTAGAGGGGTTATATGATTATAGTGGTGTAATTCATATACATACTATTTACTCTGGTGACAGCGAGGCACAACTCGAAGATGTCCTTGTGTGTGCCAGGAGATTTGATGTGAATT
Source organism: bacterium (assembly GCA_049969715.1). Taxonomy (GTDB): domain Bacteria; phylum DUMJ01; class DUMJ01; order DUMJ01; family DUMJ01; genus JBMFOH01. The sequence continues at coordinate 94,012 of JBMFOH010000003.1, forward strand.
TTGTAATAATTACTGACCACAATTCTTTGGAATATAAATCCAAGGAGGGTTGGTACGACAATATCCTAGTATTAGTAGGAGAAGAGGTTTCACCTTCAGATGGGAATCATTATCTAGCCCTCAATATAGAGGAACTTATAGAACCTATGGACCCTCCTCAGAAGGTTATCGACCGTGTAAGAGCTCAGGGTGGTCTTGGATTTATTGAGCATCCTTTCTTCTATGGGAACCACCATATACATCCGTTTAGTATAGCTCCGAGCCCATGGATGGATTGGAATGTGAATGGCTTTACTGGACTTTCTATATTTAACTATACATCCGATGGGGGAGAAAGGATGAGGGTTTATACCTTTCCTATCTATTATGCCTTCCCAGGGTTAGATAAGGATAAGCCTAATATCCGTACGATAAAAAAATGGAATGAGCTTACTTCTCTTCGCCCTACAGTGGGTATAGGCACAGTTGATGCCCATATGTATAAGGTAGATATAGGACCATTTAGAGCTCCTGCCTGGCCGTTTTCTTATTATTTTAACTCTATAAGGACTCATATACTATCTAGAGAAATATTAAGTCCCAAAGCTGTCTATAATGCCATTAGTGAGGGACACTGTTATATATCCCATAACTATCTTGGAAGTCCTAAAGGGTTCTTATTTTGGGCTGAATCTTCAACTGAAACTGTTATTATGGGAGATACAATTGGATTTAAAGAAGGGATGAAACTCTCTGCATACTCTCCATTAAAGGTAAGGTTTAGGCTATTAAGAAATGGAATAACTGTAAAAGAGGGTATAGGGAACTTTTTAGAGTATATAGTAGAGAACCCTGGAACCTATAGGGCGGAAACATACCTATACCATAGACTTCTTTGGAAACCCTGGGTATTTACTAATCCTATCTATATAGGATATTGAGCCTATATGTTTGGCTTTTGGGCAATAGTAAAGTCTTTTACCCCAGGGGTTGCTGAGTCTACAGCCATAACCCCAAATATTTCGCCTATTGATTCCATCGCATCTTCTAGGGATTTAAGTCTATTCTCTCTCCTAGCAGTATCAAAGAACTCTGATAATGGATGGATTTCAGGATTAAACCCTCTTATATTTATAAATCCTATCTCTGTAAGGGCTTCTTGTAGGGATTTAGAGGTAAAGTGCGAAAGCTCATAATATTTGGTCTGTATGACAAAAGGAGCTAGCCTTTCAAAGAAAGAGATTCCAAATATATGTGGGTTATACCTAGCATATTTCTCCTCTGAGAGGTTATTTAGCCTTCGCCTTAGATCATGTTCCTGCATAAGCCATTCTTTGTCTAAAAATAAGGCATATTTTGTCTCTCTAGGAGGGTTCTTTTCCTTTAGGAGATAGAATAGGATGCATTCATCAGCTATAATCTCTGCCCATAGAAATTCGTCTCGTTCATCTGATGGTGAATAGTGGTCGTAATTTTCAAATATCATAGCCAGTTTACCGCCAGGCCTCAATACTCTATAAACCTCCTTTAAAGCCATTATAGGATTATTGCTCTGTTCTATAGACCTAGCGGCTATTACTCCATCGAGGGTTTCATTGGAGAAGTCCATCTGAACTACATCCATCTCTAGAAATTCTACATTTTTTATCCTAAGCCTCTCTGCGTTTTTCCTTTGAACAGATACCCTCCTATGAGAGGGATCAATACCTATTACCTTTTTAAACTTACTAGCAATCCTTAGGGATGGCCATCCATCTCCTGGACCTATATCTAAGATTACCTTGGAGCCTCTTACAGCATAACTAAATGCACTACATAATGCAATATCTAGCCAGTGATTCTTGTTCTCTACATCTAGAGGTTGGTAGATCACAGGAAGATTAAGCTGTGACTCTTGCCTCTCATAGGTCAGTTCTGCACTGGTGGTTCTTATACAAGAAAGGTGCGTTTTTATCCAGGTCTCTATTTTATTCTCCATAGCTTTATTATATCATACCAAAATCTTCTCTAGATAGGTTTCATCTTGATATAATCCTCTACCTCTTTTCTGTAAGGGATAGATGGTTGTGCCCCCTTTCTAGTTACTGTAATACCTGCCACTACATTTGCATATGAGACTGCCTCTTTCAATTGGCTACCCTCTGAGAGTTTTAATGCCAATGCCCCATTGAAAGCATCTCCTGCAGCAGTTGTATCTACAGGGTTTACCTTTATAGCAGAGATATGAAAGACATCTTCTCTTTCTACACATAATGCCCCTTTCCCTCCGAGGGTTACTATGGTAGCCTTAATCCCATAATCTAAAAGACTTCTAGCTGATCGGACAATCTCTTCTTCACTACTAAAATCTTTCCCTGTAATGGTTTTTAGTTCTAGTTCATTTGGGGTGATTATATCTACTAGGGACAATATTTCTTCTGTTAGACTTCTCGCCGGGGCAGGATTTAGAATAGATAACATATTAAAGTTCCTTGCCAATTCTAGGCTATACTTTACTGTTTCTAATGGGATCTCTAACTGGGTTAGTAAGATTTTAGCCTGAGAAAATAGCTTTTTACTCTTGTCTATATCTTCTCTCTCTAGATCCATATTGGCTCCTGGAGCCACTACAATCGTGTTTTCTCCACTTTCATCTACTATTATAAGAGCAACACCTGTAGGGGTGTTTTCATCTTGAAGAAGATACTCTACATCTACTCCTTCTCTCACTAGACTATTAGTTAGTTCATTTCCGAATGGGTCTAATCCGACCTTACCGATAAAATGGACATTTCCTCCTAGTTTAGAGATTGCCACTGCCTGATTTGCTCCTTTACCTCCAGGTGCCCTGTAAAATGATTCTCCCATAACAGTTTCACCAGGGTTCGGAATTCTTTTTGTCTTTATTACTAGGTCCATATTTATACTTCCAACTACTATAATCTTGTTGTTCAATATCTCCCTCCTATATGAGCCAGGATTTATTGTATAGTATACCATACGTTTGGTATAATTAGATTAGAGATGATGGGATAAAGATGTTTAGGACTGCCTTCTTTCTGATAATTTTATGTATAATTCTTTTCTTCCCTGCTGAATTAGCCCTTCCTCAGATAGGAACAGATATCCGGATTGAACTTGGAATTAACGGACTTGTGAGGGTAGGGAGGTGGAATCCAATATTAGTGAGCATTAGTACTTTTGGTATTCCCTTTAAAGGAGAGATAGAAATAGATATAAAGGAAGGGAGTATGATCCTTGGGAATATTAGGGTTACTAGTTTAAAATCAAGTGTAGATATCCCTATATACTCCAAGAGGGAACTTTTATTCCTAGCTCCTCTATCTGATATGAGGTATCCGATAAGAGTCTCTGTATTCTCAGATGATGGTAGAGTGGTAAAGATGAGGGATTATGATATAAAGTCTCTAGAGATGAGATGGCCTATCATTGGTTTAATAGGGAACAACTCACTTCCTTACGCTCAGAGGGATGTAAGAGTAACTATGATAGACTCAGAATTAGTTTCAAAAAAATCATTTATGATATTTGACCCTCTTGATTTGCTGATTGTGGGGAATCCTTTAGAGAGAGATGTCCAAGAGAATATTGAGAAATGGTTAGGTTGGGGAGGGAATGTAATAATTGGTGAGACTAGAGGGTTTAGTCTTCCTGTGAGGTTAGATACTTATCCTGGAAGAATAGACTTTCAGAATCTGGTTATTGATTCTTTAGATTCAGAGGTAGTTCCGCTTCCTTCTAAAGGACTTATCTCTTTGCTCTTATTTATCTATGTTTTGAGTTTTATTCTAGTATTTTATTATATAAAGAGATTATTCTTGATAAAAATTCTAATAGCTGTCATACTCTCTTTGTCGTTCTCTATAGTCCTTTTTAATATTACCTCTTCTAGTAAATCACATAGTATAGTTATGACTCAATTCAGCCTTATAAGTGCTAAAGGAGATAATCCTTTTGCTACTATCTATAATGGTACTGCGGTCTTTTCTCCATATTCAATCTCTATCAAGCTCAACTATCATCCTCAAGATATGGTGTTCTGGGTAGGAGGAGGAAGAGAAAAGAATATTGCTAAGGCTACCTTTATAATCTCTCAGAACGATCAAGAGCCAAATAATATCTTGCTAGACTTATCTCCCGATAGAAAGGGTATTCTTAGGGGTTGGGGGATAGAAAGGATAGATATTAATGCCAGGTTTTCGAAGGATAGAACCCTATATGTAGAGAATAATTCTCCCTATATTTTAAGAGGAGCGTATCTTTTATTTGAAGGGAAATACCTATATCTAGGTGATATAAAAAGGGGAGAGACAAGATTCAATATGAAGAGAATAAACTTGTCAACAGTTGAGACAGAAGGAGATAAGGGAAGATTTTTCTCTTGGGCTAAAAATAGTGATATAATATTAAGTAAGAGAGATTATATACTTGGGTGGATAGATAATTTCTTCCCACTAGACAATCCAGAAATCCATAATAAAGATTCTTGCACCCTTTATATCTTGGAGATGAAAAGATGAGAGTAATAATTCTAAAAGACCTAGAGGCTAAGATAGAAAGCTATGGGATGCTTAGATTTCTTGTGGTGGCTATGTCTATCTTTTTCTTGTTATTTATTATAGTAGCTCCAGGCTTCCAGAGAGTCTCAAGTAGCTTTATCCCTAATCTTATTTTGGTGGTAGGTATTGGAGAACTCTTTATCTTCCTTATCTTTACCTTCCTTTCTACCACTGGTAATCCTTTGGTTGAGGAAGAAAAGACAATTAGGGACCTTGCACTTGGAAGTGTCTTTTCTTCGTTAAGTATTGTATTTGGTAAGTATATAGCTTTTATTTTGCATCTACTTCTGTTTCTGATATTGACATCCCCTATAAATCTATCCTCTTTAAATCTCAGTCCAAGGGGAGACCTAAAGGGTATATATCTACCCCTCTTTGTAATAAACGGAAGTCTAGCTAGTTGGGGGTTTTTCATATCTACTATGAAGGATAAGAGATTTGCTATTTTAATCCTTTCTATTTCAGTGATATCTCTCTTGGTATTTACTGCAAGGATTCCTTATCCCTTGAGGTCTATAAACCCGATAATCTTTATAGTTAATTATTTGCCATCAGCTTTATTTTTCTATCTTGTAATTTGGGTTTTTGGATTAGCCTTAACCTTTTGGCGAGTAAGATATCTGAAGAGGGTGAAAAATGATACCAGGGTTAGCTAAAACCTTTACTAAGATAAGATGGAAGATAAGATTTGTGTCTTTTATGAACTGGATTATAGAGCTCTATCTATACCTTTCTGTCATCTATATAGTGGCTTACTTCTTTAGATTAGACATTGATTTTAGGTATTTGATGTTTCCTTTAGTATTAGCAATTATACTTTCTATAGTGAAACCTATCAGTGATATTGATATAGCAATAATCTTGGATAAAGACCTGACTCTTGAGGAGAGAGTCATTACTACTTTGGAGTTTGAAGATATTGAGAATCCACTGGTTGCTAATCTTATCATAGATACCATAGAGAAATTGAAGAATCTAAGTCTAAAGGATGTATATCATTTTAGATTGAGGAAGAGATTGCTGTATGCGATTGCCATTCCTGTGTTAGTGTTCCTTTCTCTTTTTATTTATAGCTCTATACAGAATTCTAGGAACCTATCTCTAAGTGAAGGTATGGCAGCAAGTGAAAAGGGAAAAGAGATTATTTCTCTAGCTCAACAGTTAAAATCTGAAAGACCAGAAATTGCCAAGAGGTTAGAGGACTTAGGAAAGAATATAAAAGAGCAGAAATCTATTCAAAAGGAGAATATTGCTACATTGGATAAGATAACAAGAGAAATAGATAGAGAGGCGAATCCTTCTACTGGAAATGCTAGAAATGTAAATGTAGAACTAAAAAAGCTCCTTGAGCTAGCTACCAGTAAGCTTGCTATAGAGAATAACTCTTCTAAAAAGAATCAAGAGATGTCTAAACAAGAGAATGGATCTAACCAGAATAGTAAGGATGAGAATAATAGAGGTATTGGGAAAGATTCTTCCCAGAAGGATAATAATTCTAACCATAGCCAAGATAATTCATCTAGTATGATGGATAGAGGTAACACCTCTAATCTTATGGAAGGTGGAGATAGGGGTACCCCTGAAGATAAGAATAATAGTGCTCTATCGAAGTCAGAAGGGACAGAGAAAAATATGGGTATAAAAGAACAAGGGGAGGCTTCTGGTAAAGAGACCAATACCACTCAGGAAGGAGGTTCTCTACCAGGCAAAGGAGAAAGAGAGAATAAATTGGGAGAAGAGACTCCCAGAAAGGTTGATGAAGGAACTCCTCAATTTGTTCCTGGTATTCCGAAAGAGGAAGGAGATATAAGGTTAGAGATAAAGGGATTAGGGAAAAATGTCCCCTCTAGTATTCCCAAAGTAGGAGGAGGAAATGTTAAAAAATCTTCTGAAGACCCATTAACTAGAGAACCTATTCCTCCAGAGTATAGAGAAACTATAAGATTATATTTTGAAAGACTGAAAGGAGAAAGATGATGGATGATTTTAGAACCGCATTTAATAAGATTAAATTAGAGATATCTAAGGTGATTGTAGGTTATGAGGATATTATTGAGCAGGTCCTTATAGCCCTGTTTAGTGGAGGGCATATACTTCTTGAGGGCTTGCCAGGTCTAGGAAAGACCCTAATGGTGAAGACATTGGCTGATACTCTGGACCTCGCTTTTTCTAGGATTCAGTTTACTCCAGACCTTATGCCTTCAGATATCATAGGCACTAATATTATGGGGCAAGATAGAAGTTTTCATTTTCAACCTGGTCCTATCTTTGCTCAGATAATCCTGGCAGATGAAATAAATAGAGCTACACCTAAAACCCAGTCTGCACTTCTAGAGGCAATGCAAGAGCATAGTGTAACAGTCTCGGGAACTCTCCATCGATTGAAAGAACCATTCTTTGTTATGGCTACTCAGAACCCTATAGAAATGGAAGGAACTTACCCTCTTCCTGAGGCGCAACTGGATAGATTTTTCTTTAAACTTAAACTTGATTTTCCAGTTAAAAATGAACTGATAGGGATAATAGACCGTACTACGAATCCTGTAATACCGAAGGCAGAAAAGATTCTAAATGGTGAAACTATAGAGGGTAAGAAGTTAGAGGTAAGAGAGGTGCCAGTATCAACCCCTGTAAAGGATTATGCTGTAAGATTGATACTAGCCACCCATCCTAACTCAGAGTATTCTACCTCTTTAGTGAAAAGATATGTAAGGTATGGTTCTAGTCCAAGGGGAGTTCAGGCATTGATCTTAGGAGGTAAGGTGAAGGCTTTGATAGAGGGAAGATTCAATGTGAGTTTTTCTGATATTAGATATGTAGCTAAACCTGCCTTAAGACACAGGATTATATTGAATTTTGAAGGTGAAGCAGAAGGGATAGATACAGATGATCTTATAGATAATATCCTAGAGGAGATTCCAGAGCTGGAAAATGAGCCTGTTAAGCCCTGAATTTTTAGGTTATCTTGAGAAATTAGACCTACTCCTTAGAAGATCTATAAGAGGAGTAAGCATTGGAGAGAGGATAAGCTCTCGCCATGGTAGAGGGATAGAATTCCAGGACTATAGAAGTTATGAAATAGGAGACGACTTTAGATATATAGACTGGAATATATATGCCCGTCTTGATAGGCTTTTTGTCAAGCTATTTAGGGAGGAAGAAACAGTAAATATATATATCTTTCTCGATATAAGTAACTCTATGGACTTTGGAAATCCCTCAAAGCTCTTTTTTGGAAAGGAGATTGCTGCTAGCTTGGGGTATATTGGTCTAGTAAACTATGACATAGTAAATCTATACTGCATATCTTCAGAGGTGGAGAAGAGATTAGAGGGATTACGGGGGAGAATAAATACCATAAGACTTCTTAGGTTTTTGGAAGATGTCTCTCCTAAGGGCATCACTGCGTTGAATAGCGTAGTTAGAGAGACCGTTAGAGCTTTAAGAGGTAAGGCGGTTTTTATTGTGATATCAGATTTTCTAGACCCTGCAGGATATCAGGAATGTCTAAAGATGTTGAGAGGAAAGGGGTATGATGTATTTGTGTTTCATGTTCTTTCTGAAGAAGAGATCCTTCCGAACATAGAGGAAGAGGTAAGATTAGTAGATGCAGAAACAGGAGAGACCTTAGAACTTGATAGCTATGAAGGTATACGAGATGGATATAGAAAGGTTTTAGAGAGATTTCTAAATGAGATAGAGGATTTCTCTTCTAGACACAACATAGAGTATGTAAGGGCTTCATCTAGTCTTCCCTTTGAAAGGGTTATCTTCTACTATTTGAGACTAGGAGGATGGGTTAGATGAAGTTTCTTGCCCCGTCTTATCTTTTATTCCTTTTAGGAATTCCTCTCTTGATCGCATTATATATGCTGAGGGTCCGCAGACATTCGGTATTAGTTCCAAGCCTGTATCTTTGGAGACGGTATATAAAAGAAAGAGAGCACAGCTCAATCCTTCGGAGACTTCTAAAGGATATTATGTTACTACTTCAGATTCTTACTGTAATATTTATTAGCTTAGGTTTAGCTCAACCTACTCTGTTTATATATAGAAATACTAGATATATAGCGTTTATTATCGATACCTCTGCCAGTATGGAATGTAGCGACCTTAAGCCTTCAAGACTTGTCTATGCAAAGGAGAAGGCTTTAAGGGTGTTAGAGGGATTAAAAAAAGGAGATAAGGTGGCTGTTTTCCAATCAGATAGTACGGTGAGGCTTGTCCTAGATTATACTGAAGATAGAAGCCTAATAAAGAGTGCTATAAAGGGGATTACACCTAATGAGGTTGCCGGGGATATTCAGTCTGCTCTTCTCTACATAGAACACCTTAATAGAAAACCCGATATTATATTCATCTTTTCTGATGGTGCCTTTTCTTCAGACCTTCCTAACGATTTACCTATAAATCTTTACTGTTTTAATAAAGGTGATAATAATGTTGGTATTACAAATATAAATGCAAGAGATGTAGGGGTAGGAACTGAAAAAGAGATCCTAGTAATGGTTCAAAACTTCTCCTCATCTAACAAGTCTGTTCCTTTTCAGTTGTGGGATGGAGATAAGATTGTAGATAGCAGGGTTTTAGATATTAAGAGAAAAGAGACATATAGGGTAGTAATAGGACCTAGGATATGGAGAGGTCCAGTTAGAGTTAATATATATCCAAATGATGTGTTTCCCGTTGATGACCATGCCTACATAACATTCCCCAAATTAAAGCCATCTGTACTGATTGTGACACCAGGAAATCCCTATCTGGAGACATCTATTGCTCTTAGTGATATTGGGATGGTAGATAAAGTAGAAAGGTTTGATCCATCTGCTGCCTCTAGATATGATATTATTATCTTTGATGGGACCTCACCTGACCAGGTGCCTCCTGGGAATTATCTCTTTATAGGTAAAGTGCCTGAAAATTTGCCTTTACGGATAGTAGAGACTAAGGAAGATCTTACTATACTGAATGTAAATACCCTTCATCCTGTAATGAGATTTGTAGATCTAGAAGGAATACAGATTAGAAGAGGAGTAATCTTTGATGCCTCTGAAGGAGAAGACCTGATTTCTACCCCTGATGGAGCATTAGCCTGGAGTGATGATGGATTTTTGGGTAGAATAATTGCTTTAGGATTTTACCCTGAAGAAAGCTCTTTTGTTGAAAGGAGTAGTTTTCCTGTATTTATTAAAAATGCCATAACTTGGTTGGGAGAAAATCCTTCGCCTACCCTACTAAAAACAGGAGAGCCCTTTAAATTGAGGACGAGCGAAGTCAATGAGTTAGTTTCTATAGTGACACCTTCAGATATCTTAAAAAGGTCTTCTGATGATAAGAGGAGGTTAATTTTTAATGAAACATATAGGGTAGGTATATATTCTATTAAGAGTAAGATTGGAAGTATCGATGTATCTGTTAATCTATGTTCCTCTTCGGAATCTGACATCTCTCAGAAGGTCTCAGAGAGAGAATTTAAGGGAGAAGTAATTCCAGAAGAAGGTGGTAAAAGTCAATTGAATCTATGGTATATATTTGGTTTAGGAGCATTAATGGCTCTCTTTACTGAGGGATATCTCTTTTATGGAAGGAGATAATTGATTGAGATTTGACAATAGCTGCTTCTTTTTGCTATTCATACCTCTTTTTATATTCATATGGTTGAAGAGACATAGAATAAATAGGGTAAGTCTTTGGCTAAGAGTGACAGCTATAACTCTTATAATTCTCTCTTTAGCTAAACCACAGATTATTAGAAAGGATACCTCTTTAAACGTTATATTTGCCTTGGATAGTTCTCTAAGCATATCCAATAAATCTAAAGAGGTAGGGATGCAATTTATTAAGATGTCTTTAAAAGAGAAGGATGCCAAAGATAAGGTAGGTTTTATTACTTTTGCTGACGGTGCATTTACCCAGAGTGTTTTATCTAAAAATCCGACATTAGCCGTATACTCCTCTCCTTCTCCGTACAGTACGGATATTGAGAGTGCTATAAATCTTTCTATATTACTTTTTCCGAGATATGGAAATAAAAAGCTGATTCTTCTTACAGATGGTAATGAAACAAAAGGAGATGCATTGGCTGGTGCTTATAGAGCAAAGAGTAACAATCTTGAGATAAATGTCCTGCCATTAACTGATATAGTTTCTTCTGAGGTTACTTTGGAAGATGTAGTACTACCAAAAAAGGTAAACATAAACGAGCCATTTTTGGTAAAGTTTCTGATTACAAGTACTACCCCTCAAAAGGCTACGCTGTATCTGTCTGAAGACGGTAAGAAGATTCTTTCAGATAGGCTTACACTTAAAAAAGGAAGGAATCTTTTCTTATATACGCTTTCTCTTTCTAAAGTGGGTTTCCATAGGTTTAGAGGAGAGCTCTTCCCACAGAGAGATACCAAAAAAGAAAACAACATTGTAGACTCCTTTACAGTGGTAGATGGTCCCTCTAAGGTGCTGTATGTGTATTCTGGAGACCCCGAAAAGGCATTTATAGAATCTCTAAGATTACAGGGCATAGACCTAGAAACTTCTTCTCCCGACAGATTACCAGATATACCTGTTGGTTTTTCTGGATACTCTGCGGTTATTCTTGATAATATACCTGCTACCCTCCTTACTCTAGACCAGATGAAGGCGCTTCAGACATTTGTAAAAGATATAGGAGGGGGACTTCTAGTAATAGGGGGACCAAATAGTTTTGGTATGGGTTCTTATTCTGATACACCTTTAGAAGAGGTCCTACCTGTGGAAAGTCGTATAAAACAGGAGGCCCATCTTTCTGATATTGCCTTGGTCCTAGTTATAGATGCTTCTGGAAGTATGAGTGGACAGGAAGGAGACCTCTCTAAGGAAGAACTGGCTAAAGAGGCAGCACAGCTAGTTGTAGACTTATTGAAAGATAGTGACGAGGTTGGGATTATTGCCTTTGACCATTCATATCAATGGATTGTTCCTATTATAAGTACTAAGGAAAAAGAGAAGATTGAAAAAGAGATAGCAAAGATACAACCAGGGGGAGGAACTGCTATGTATCCGCCATTGGAATCAGCCTACCAATCGTTAAAGGATATAAAGGCACGAGTAAAGCACATAATAGTATTGTCAGATGGGCAGACAGAACCTGGGGATTTCAACTCTTTAATAAAGAAGATGAGGCTCTCAGATATTACCCTTTCTACTGTGGCAGTAGGAACTGATGCAGATACGAATCTTATGAAAAATATAGCAGAATGGGGGAATGGGAGGTATTATTTTACTAGTGACATATTTTCTATTCCTCAGATCTTTCTTACTGAGGCTCTTACAAGTAGTAGACCATATATCGTGGAGAAGAAGTTCTATCCTGCAATAAATGAGTCTGATGAATTCTTAAAAGGTATTGAAAAATTTCCAATCTTTAAGGGATATGTTTCTACCACATTAAAGCCCAATGCCAAACAGGTTCTAACCGCCTTGAATAAAGAACCGCTCCTTGCCCAATGGAGATATGGTCTGGGAAAGGTAATAGCATTTACTTCAGATGATGGAAGAAGATGGGGAAGCGATTGGGTCAGTGCTCCCATATACTCTAAATTTTGGGCTCAGATAGTAAGATGGATCAGCCAAGAGACTTCTCCCTATCATATTGTTGTTTCTACCTATCAGAAGGATGAAAATATGAAGGTATCAGTAGATATAATAGACTCAGAAGGTAGATTTGTAAACTTCTTGGATGGGTCTTTAAGAGTGATCTCTCCTACAGGAAAGATAGAAGAGGAGAAATTCTCTCAAGTTGCCCCAGGCAGATATATGGGAGAGGTGAGTACAAGAGAAGAGGGTATATATTCTCTCATTGCAAGGCTTGGTAACGATAAAGTTAGTGTATCTAAATTAGATGGATTCTGTATCCCTTCATCACCAGAGATGAGGAAGAACGGAATAAATAATTCCATCTTATCTCAGATTACAGAGATAACTGGTGGACATATCTTAGCCAGCAGAGAGAATATATTTAATAATAGTGGTAGAAAAACAAGTAATATCTATACAGATATATGGCAGTTAGTAATGCTTTTAGGTGGTATATTTTTCTTGAGTGAGCTTGTTGCTAGGAAATTACTAAGCATCTTAGAGCAGATGAGAAAAATAGTGGAAGTTCTCCCTAGGCATACTCATTTAAAGATTTCTAGAGAAGCTTTCTCTCTCTATGAGAATGCTTCTGAACCTTTAGAGTCTATGGCCAGGATAAAAATAAAAGAGGAGTCTCCAATAAATGCCTCGAGTATGGAGCATGCGGCTAGATTATATATAGCAAAATTGAAACAGGAAAAGAATGGTAGACCTCTTTACAAAAAAAAATAATATGCTATAATTAGCTTAAATCTGGCAGACTAACTAGACAAGTTAGGACCAGAAGGAGGTGATGATAGATTTAATTGGTCAAGTCGATGTTAGTATGGTCAGATGAAGAACCTTCTCTCGCTAGGGAGAAAACTTAAGGAGACTCTTAAAATGCGAGGAGAAGGAAAATAAAACCTCTAGAAAGGAGGCTTCAAAAGTGAAGCGAATTGCGTTATTTTTGGCGTTGGTGTTGGCTGTAGTGTTTAGTGTGCCAGCTATAGCTGCACCATTTCCAGATGTTCCATCAAATCATTGGGCTTATGATGCAGTAAATGAGCTAGCATCAAAAGGCTTGATTCTGGGGTATCCAGATGGAACATTCCGTGGTAATAACCCTATGACTCGTTATGAGTTGGCGATGGTTATCTCCCGTTTGGTTTCTTATCTTGAGAAGATTTCAGGAGGACCATCTGTTGATGTTTCTCAGTTTGTAACGAAAGGTGAGTTGGCAAATACACTGGCTAATTATGTGACGACCGATCAACTAGCAGACTATGTGACAGTAGACCAGCTAGCCGATTATGTAACAACCGATCAGTTAGCGGATTATGTAACGACCGACCAGTTAGCTAACTATGTCACGACCGACCAGCTCTCCAATTATGTAACGACCGATCAACTTTCTGACTATGTTACTTTTGATGCTCTAGCCGATTATGTAACGACCGACCAGTTAGCTAACTATGTCACGACCGACCAGCTCTCCAATTATGTAACGACCGATCAACTAGCAG
>JBMFOH010000004.1:0-36600 GCA_049969715.1 bacterium
CTTCGATAATAGATCCCTTACTTCCATCTCTACTAGGTCTATTAACTCTGGGTCATCTACCATAACTATCTTGTTCAAAAATACTACTATGTACGGAACATTTACCTGCCTAGCTAAAAGTATATGCTCCCTCGTCTGGGGCATCGGTCCGTCTGCCGCTGATACTACTAATATCGCTCCATCCATCTGGGCAGCCCCTGTGATCATATTCTTTACATAGTCTGCATGCCCTGGACAGTCTACATGTGCATAGTGCCTCTTCTCTGTCTCATACTCTACATGAGAGATGTTTATTGTGATACCTCTTTCTCTCTCCTCTGGCGCATTGTCTATCTCGTAGAAATCCTTCGGTTGGGTCTTCCCTAACGTTGCCAGTACCTGTGTAATGGCTGCTGTTAGCGTGGTCTTACCGTGGTCTACATGTCCTATTGTGCCTACATTTATATGTGGCTTTGTCCTTTCAAACTTCTGCTTAGCCATATCTATTTATCTTCCCTCCTTCCAATATTCCCTGTGGAACCTCTCCATAATGAGAGAATTCCATCGTATAACTTCCTCTACCCTGGGTCAATGATCTAAGGTCTGTAGCATAACCGAACATTTCATTTAGTGGGACAAGAACCCTTATAATCCTTGTAGTTCCATCTAAATCCATATCTAACACGTGACTTCTTCTTGCCATAAGGTCACCCATAACATCTCCAGTGTAAACATCAGGCATAACAATCTCTACCTTCATTATCGGTTCAAGTATTAAAGGATCCGCCTTAAGGACTGCGGATTTTAAAGCCTGAGAAGCAGCTATCTTAAATGCCATCTCACTAGAGTCTACCTCATGGTAAGAACCATCAAAAAGTGTTACTCTTATATCTATAAGTGGATATCCTGTATATACCCCGCCATCTAGAGCCTCCATAACCCCAGCCTCTATAGCAGGAATAAACTCCTTAGGGATTACTCCTCCAGTAATCTTATTGACGAACTCTCTTCCCTTTCCTCTCTCTAAAGGTTCTACCTCAAGCCATACATGTCCATACTGTCCCCTTCCACCTGTTTGTCTAATATATCTACCTTCTGCCACTGCTTTGTTCCTTATCGTCTCTTTATATGCAACCTGAGGCCTACCTATGTTTACTCCAACATTAAACTCTCTCAAAAGCCTATCAGCAATTATCTCTAGGTGGAGTTCTCCCATTCCAGAGAGGATAGATTGGCCCGTCTCTTCATCTACCTTCCATTTCAATGTAGGATCTTCTTCAGTAAGCTTTAGAAGCGCTGTTTGAAGTTTCTCTTCATCATCTCTAGTCTTTGGTTCTACAGCAATAGATATTACTGGCTCAGGAAAATGCATAGATTCAAGGAGTATCGGAAATTTTTCATCACATAGTGTCTCCCCAGTAGTAGTATCTTTTAAACCGACTACTGCACCTAAATCTCCTGCTCCAAGGAAATCTATCTCTTCCCTCCTATTAGCATGCATTCTTAAGATCCTAGCGATACGTTCCTTTCTATTCTTATTTGCATTATATACATACGTCCCTGGAATCAATCTGCCAGAGTAAACCCTTACATAAGTAAGTTTTCCTACATAAGGGTCACTCATCACCTTAAACGCCAAAGCAGAAAGGGGAGCATCATAAGATGTCTCTCTAACCTCTTCCTCCTGAGTAGATGGATTTATTCCTTTTACAGAAGGTATATCTATAGGGCTTGGGAGGAAATCTACAATAGCATCCAGAAGAAGCTGGACTCCTTTATTCTTATAAGAAGACCCACATAAAACTGGTACCATGTTATTTTCAATAGTATATCTTCTTATAGTAGATAAAATCTCATCCTCAGATATCTCCATACCTTCTAGATATTTCCCCATAATACTATCATCTAGCTCTGCCAGACTCTCTAATAAAAGTTCACGATGTCTCAATGCAGTCTCCATCATATCACTAGGGACATCTGTAACCTCCATCTCAAGCCCAAGCTCATCCCTATAATAGATAGCCTTTAGCCTTATAAGATCTATAATTCCAACAAACCTGTCTTCTTCTCCAATAGGGATCTGAATAGGAACGACATTTGCATTGAGCTTTTCTTTCATCATATTAACTACCTTTAGAAAGTTTGCTCCCGAACGATCCATCTTATTTATATAAGCTATTCTTGGAACCTTATACCTAGAAGCCTGTCTCCAAACGGTCTCAGACTGAGGCTGAACCCCAGCAACCCCGCAGAAGATTGCAACTATACCATCAAGAACCCTGAGGGCTCTTTCTACCTCAGCTGTAAAATCCACGTGCCCGGGCGTATCAATTATATTAATCCGAGAATTACGCCAAAAACACGTAGTTACAGCAGAAGTAATAGTAATACCCCTCTCCTTCTCTTGGACCATCCAGTCCATTGTAGCAGAGCCTTCATCAACTTCTCCAATCTTATAAACCTTCCCTGTATAGAACAGCATCCTTTCTGTAGTTGTAGTCTTTCCTGCATCTATATGAGCAACTATCCCTATATTTCTCGTATTTTTCAACAAAATCTTCTCTTCCAAAATCTTCACCTACCAACGATAATGAGAAAATGCTCTATTCGCCTCAGCCATCTTGTGAGTATCTTCTCTCTTTTTTATAGCTGTACCTACCTTATTGTAGGCATCCATAAGCTCTGCTGTCAGCTTTTCTTCGGCACTTTTTCCTCCACGGCTACGGAAGGCATCAATAATCCAACGCATAGCTAAGGAACGTCCCTTTTCAGGGTCTACTTCTACTGGAACCTGATAGGTAGCACCCCCTACCCTTCTAGGCCTTACAGCAACTAGAGGTCTAACATTCTCAATAACTTGATCTAAAATCTCTGAACCTGACTTTCCTATCTTCTCCTCTAGGTTTCTTAAGGCTGTATAAACTATCTTTTCTGCCTTTGACTTCTTCCCCTTAACCATTATTTTATTGATAAATTTAGCTACCGTTTCACTATTATATAATAAATCTGGAGAAATACTCCTTTTGGGCACAGGCCCTTTACGCGGCATCTACAACCCTCCTATGACTTCGGTCTTTTAGCTCCATACTTGGAACGCCCCTGTCTTCTATTCTCCACACCTGCTGCATCAAGTGTCCCTCTTATTATATGATAACGAATACCAGGGAGATCCTTTACTCTACCCCCACGTATAAGTACCACCGAATGCTCTTGCAGGTTATGACCAATACCAGGGATATATGCAGTTACCTCCATCCCATTCACTAGCCTTACCCTGGCAATCTTTCTTAAAGCCGAATTAGGCTTCTTGGGGGTCATAGTCCCTACTCTAATACATACTCCACGTTTCTGGGGGCATCCCTGAAGCGCAGGAGCTTTAGTTTTACTCTTTACCTTTTCTCTTCCATATCTAACTAATTGATTTATAGTAGGCATTAGTCACCTCCAAATTACAGCACAATATATTAGCATCTTTTGCCACTCCTGTCAATAGCTAGAAATTAAAGCACTAGCATCATATTGGAATTTATGATAAAATTTATTCTAGCAAAAATCATCTAATATGGAGGTGAGTAGGATGAGCAAGGTCCTCTTACTCATAGGAGGATTAGTATGTGTAATCCTTGGACTTTGGGGAATAATAGCTTGGTGGAGTTATTTTATGAAAGCCCTTATGGCTCTAGTACCTCCAGGACTCATCATCATAGGGGTACTTTTGGCTATATTTGGTTATTCAGACATAAAGAGTAGCCTCGAAGAAAAGAGAAATTACAAAGGATAACCCCTAGCTATATCTTCTTCCTTATATCTTCTCTAAGTAGTTTAGTGTGATATAATCTTATTAAAAAGGTTGATTTTTGCTTTTGGAGGTAATAGGAATGGAACTTCACTGTATAATAAAGTTCAAGAATCCCTGTCATATAGGATATGGAACAGGTGCCCAAATAAAGGATTTTAGAAATAAACCTTATATACCAGATGTAATATTAACCACTCAGATCTTTTCAGAGGCCTTAAGGTTTGCTTTACCTCTCAGAAGGAAAATAGAACCCCCTAGAACCAGTGATGGAATTACCCCAGAAGAGCCTAAGCTTGTAAGGATAAAAGGTCAGGAATTTTTCAAGAATACCATCTATTTTATTCTCAATATAGATGATGAAGACCTAGATATCTACCTTGCAGCTCTAAAATCACTCCAGAACACAGGTATAGGTGCCAATACATCTCAAGGTTTTGGATACAATCAGATTGTAATAGTAGATGACAATGTCCCTAAAAATCTAAAAGAAAGGTTTAAGGAGCTATTTAAAAAGGAAGAATTTTATAACCCATACCTGATAAGGCTAGTCCAATCTATCTTTAGCCGTATAAAGAGAAATTGGATAAGCTGGAATAGATGCTACAAGAATATAGGTGCATTTGAGAGGAGGTTATATTATAAGATAACACTCGAAAAGAAAATAACGTCAAATTCTTTTAGGGGAGAGCTAAGAAGGAAGCTCCTAGAGATTACAGGCATCATACATAAAAATCCAACTAATGTGTGCACTCCAAAGGATGTTCCTTGCCAAGTATGTAGACTTATGGGTTATATGGGAGGAAAGTCTAAAATTATTGCTAGAAGCTTCTCTAGCAAAGAGGGTTATTTTATGTATATTATAGGAGAAAACCTCACCAAGGAAGAAGAGGAACTCCTAAATAAGGCATTAAAAGGGAACAAATATCAATTGGTATTAGAAGAGACTTTAAAAGACTACGTATCTGAATCAGCTTGATAAAGATATCTTACTATGGTATCTTTGGAAAAAACCTATGCCGAGGAGGTTAGAAGACTATGGACATAAGGATAAAAGGAAGGAACATAGATGTAAGTGATGCCCTTGAAAACTATATAAGGAAGAAGTTAACAAAAATAAATCGTTTTTCTGATCGCATCTCAGAGATAGAGGTAATGCTTAGTACTCAGAACAGTAAGACTTCTGGAGACTCACATAAAGTAGAGGCAACTGTATGGATAAATGGGAAGATAATAAGAGCTCAAGAATCTTCGTCTGATATGTATGCATCGGTAGATTTAGTTGTAGACAAGCTAGAGCGGAGGATAAAAACATTCAAAGGGAAGCTCATAGATAGATGGAGAAATACAAAGGAAGAGACCTCACAATCTGTGTCATCAGAAGAAGAAAAGGAGGCGTTTGAAGGAGAGCTTTCTGACAGAATAATAAGGAGGAAAAAGCTTACTATCTCCCCTATGTCTGTAGAAGAGGCTCTTTTACAGATGGAACTTTTAGGACATGATTTCTTTGTATTCATAAATGTAGAGACGTCAGAAGTAAATATAGTATACGTAAGGGAAGAAGGAGGATATGGACTCATAGAGATCCAGATATGAAACCAACCTTAAGGTCTTTTCTCTTTATCCTTACAGGGATCTCTATACTACTTATTATCTATGTTTTTCGCACATATCCATTTAGGGGAGATTTAATTGATGTAGTAATATTTTTGACTTTAGGTTGGATATTAGAGGCACTTCCAGTAAAAATCCCTGGAAAAGATATGAGCATCTCTGTAGGATTTATTATCTCTTATGCAGGGATGTTATTGTTTGGAGCCCCATTCGGCATATTAATGGACGGATTGGGGTCTATAAGCCTAGAGGAGATTAATTTTAAGTTCCATTCCTCAGCTCATTTTATATTTAATAGGGCGACGCTTATACTCTGTGCGGGAGTTTCAGGAATAATATTTGAAACTCTAAATGGTCCTAATATACCTTTTGGATGGTATTACTTTATAGTTTCCCTTGCAATAGCAATAGTCTACTGGTTAATAAATGTGACTTCATTAAGCATAGTAATTGCCATAGATAAAGGAAGGTCTATATTAAAAACATGGATCTACTATATATCTAATATCTCAGTCATTACATATCTTTTACACTTTGTTTTGGCACTCCTTATAGCCCAAAGCTACAAATCCTCCGGACCAATTACAATAATACTTTATATGGTCCCAATATTTATTGCCAGATATCTATTTATTCTTACTGGAGAAATAAATAAAATCTACGATCAGGCAATTTCTACTCTGATAAAACTTCTAGGCGTGTTTGATAGCTACACCAGTAACCATTCTTTGAGGGTAGCCCAAATATCTGAAGATATAGCAAGAGAACTTGGACTAAGTGAAGCTAGAATAGAAAAGATAAGAAACGCAGCACTTCTTCATGACCTTGGTAAGATAGGACTACCAATAAATGTTCTCAACAGTCCAAAACCTCTTACTCAAGAAGAATGGGATTTAATATACAAACATCCAGAGACAGGAGAGAATATCTCAATGGAGGTCTCTAGATTTAAAGAGGTACCGAAATGGATAAGATATCACCATGAGAGATATAATGGTAAGGGGTATCCTGATGGGTTAAAATCTAACGAGATTCCACTAGAAAGTCGGATAATAGCTTGTGCAGATACATTTGATGCTATGACCACAGATAGGCCTTATTCCAAAAGGAAAAGTATAGGGGAAACAAAGGAGGAATTACTGAAGGTAAGAGGAACACAGCTGGACCCAAAGGTAGTAGATGCTCTTATCAGAGTGATAGAAAAGAATTCAAGTATATACAGTAAGGACATTATCAGAGAAGATAATATCACTGGTTAAATTAGAGATATCTGTATTTAATAGGAAAGATATGCTATTATTTATAGGGATACTCCTAACTTATACAAAATAATTATATAATTATAGATTATGGAGGGAAATAAATGAAGCTAGAACCTAGTAAGATTAGAAATGTAGTATTACTTTCCCATGGTGGTGTGGGAAAGACCTCTTTAGCGGATGCTATACTCTTTAATACAAGGTTAGTAGACCGTCTTGGTAGTGTAGATGCCGGAAACAGCAATGTAGATTATGAGCCAGAAGAGATAAAAAGGAAGACAACTATTCTGCTCAAGGTATTACCTATCCCATGGAAAGATTGTAAGATCAATTTAATAGATACCCCTGGATATTCTGACTTTATAGGAGAAGTTTTGTCAGGTGTTAAAGTGGCGGAAGGAGCAGTAGTTTTAGTCTGTGCAAGCTCAGGTGTACAAGTCAATACCGAAACCCTTTGGGAGATGTTAGATGATATCCAGAAACCCAGATTAATCTTTTTAAATAGAATCGACAGAGAGGGCGCAAACTTCGCAAAGGTCTATAATGAAATTAGAGAAAAACTCTCAGAAAGGGTGTTTGCGCTTCAGTTTCCAATGGGGGAACAGACTCAATTCTCTGGTATTATAGATGTCCTAACTAAAAAGGCATATAAGCTTAGTGGAAATGGAAACTATCAAGAGACAGATGTCCCTCCTGAATATGAGAATACCCTTAATGAATTGAGAGAACATCTTGTAGAATCTGTTGTAGAAACTGATGATGAGCTTCTTCAAAAGTATCTAGAGGGAGAGGAAATCACTGAAGAAGAACTCTCAAAAGGTATGAAAAAGGCAATAAGAGAAGGGAGGGTATTCCCATTATTATGTGGTTCTGCCATTAAAAACATCGGGATTTCACATTTATTAGATGCAATAAAAGACCTTCTTCCTTCATCGGAGGAAGGAAAGGTAGAGGTTTTAAACGAAGACGGAAGTATATCTTATGGAGTAATAGAACCAAATAAACCTGCTTCTATATTTATTTTTAAGACTACAGCCGATCCATTTGTGGGCAAATTGGCGCTATTTAAAGTTCATTCTGGAATGGTCAGAGCAGATTCTTCTCTAGTAAACATAGGAAAAGGTGTAGAGGAACGATTAGGACACTTATCATATCCAAAAGGTAAAACCCAAGAGCCAACTGGAGAGGTAGTAGCAGGAGACATTGGAGTAGTGGCCAAGTTGCAATCAGTAGAAACGTCTGATACCCTATGTGATAAGTCTTATCCAATAAGATATGCCCCTATAAAGTTTCCTCAGCCCCAGTATTCGGTAGCTGTAGCTCCTAAGACAAAAGGCGATGAAGAGAAACTTAACAATGCACTTAATAGACTGCAGGAGGAAGACCCTACATTTATAAGCTACTATAATACAGAAACTCATCAGACAATAGTTTCAGGTTTAGGCGATCTACATATAGATGTTATCTTAGAGAGACTAAAGAGAAAATTTGGAGTAGATGTAGAGACATCTTTGCCCAAGATTCCATACCGAGAGACTATTACTACTAAAGTAAAAAAACAAGGCAAATACAAGAGACAGACAGGTGGTAGAGGTCAGTATGGAGATTGCTGGATCGAGATCGAACCATTACCTAGAGGAGGAGGTTACGAGTTTATAGATAAAATATTTGGAGGGGCTATACCGAAGAACTATATCCCTTCCGTAGAAAAAGGAATAAAAGAGGCGATGGAGGAAGGAGTTGTAGCAGGTTATCCATTAGTTGATGTAAAAATATCCCTAGTGGATGGTTCTTACCATCCAGTAGATTCTTCAGACATGGCATTTAAGATTGCCGGCTCTATGGCGCTTAAAAGCGCCGTGGCAGAGGCAAATCCTGTTATTCTTGAACCTATTATGTACTTAGAGGTTACAGTACCTGAAGAATTTATGGGAGACTGTATAGCAGATTTAAACAGCAAAAGAGCAAAGATTATAGGGATGGAACCACAGGGTAAGTTTCAGGTAATAAAGGCACACGTTCCTATGGCAGAGATATTAAGGTATTCAATAGACCTAAAGTCTATAACACAAGGCCGAGGAAGATATAAGGCAGAGTTATCGCATTACGATGTAGTTCCATCTAAGATTGCAGAAGAGATAATAGCAACAAGTAAAAAGGGAAAAGAGGTAGAAGGCTAAGAGAGCATATGACAAAGAGAAAGATGTTTATTGTTATAGGGGTAGTTTTTTCTTTAGTGCTAGTAATTGTATTAGGGGGGTGGCTATTCCTCTTCTATAAAAGTGGTGGGAATATAGAAGATTTATTCATTCATCCTTCTCATATAGTAACTTTTACCCAGAAGATGTTTTATGGCCCACCAGCCTTTAATATCGTCCTCTTAGGAAAGGACTATGACTATGATAATACCGGAAGACGGCTTGAAACTGGAAGGACAGACACCATTATAGTATTCCATATAGATTGTAATGCAAAAAGGATAGTCGGAATATCTATACCAAGGGATACTCTGGTTGATATCCCTAATTATGGAGAAAATAAGATAAATGCTGCGTATCATATAGGAGGAGTTCCATTAGCACTAGACATTATCAAGACCCTATTAGGGGTAGATATTAACTATTATGCCGTTATTGACCCAGAAAGTTTTAGAAGGATTGTAGATATAATAGGGGGAGTAGACATCTATGTAGAGAAGGATATGAAGTATAGAGATAGTTGGGCTAAACTTAATATAAATCTAAAAAAGGGACAGCAAAAGCTAAACGGAGAGGAAGCAGAAGGGTACATTAGATTTAGACATGATGCTATGGGGGACCTAGGAAGGATAGAAAGACAGCAAAAGTTCTTCTACGCCCTTGTAGGCGAAGTGCTAAAACCCAATAATATAATAAAGCTTCCTACTATAGTTCAGGAGGCATCTAAATATATACAGACTAATATTCCTCCAGCTGAGATTGTATTAGTAGGGATATTCATTGCTAGAGAAAAAGGTGAGATAGAAATAAAGACTACCACATTGCCTGGGAATCTCAGTAGAGGCTATTGGATTCCCAATAAAGAAGAAATCACAAAGTTTGTAAACCAACTTTTCAATACAGAAGAATCTTCAGGAACAGCCCAGGCAAGGATATTATTACCATGAAGATAGGAATACCAAGAGTTCTTCTCTTCTATAGATTCTATCCAATGTGGAAGGCATTCTTTGAGTCTCTTGGAGTAGAAGTCGTATCTTCTTCTATTACAAATAAGGAGATTATGGACCTCTCGGTAAAGGAATCGGTAAGTGAAGCATGTCTTCCAATAAAGCTAGCGTATGGGCATATATTAGACCTAAAAGATAAGGCAGATCTCATTTATATCCCTCGTATAGTGGGGTTAGAATATAATACATATATGTGTCCTAAGTTTATAGGGCTACCAGATATGATAAGGGCAAGATTTAGAGATATTCCTCCAATTATAGATCATACTCTTGATAAGAGAAATTCTCAGACAGGATTCATCAGGGGGTTCTTTGAACTTGGCAAGGTCTTCACTAGGAATAAAGTTAAGATTCTAAAGGCTTATCTGAGAGGATTAAATGCCCTTAAAGAGTATGAAGCCAAACTAAAAGATGGAACCTCACCCATAGAAATACTGGAGAATAAGCCTCTAAAAAAAATAGAATCTACTCTTAAAATAGGAATTGTTGGACATTGCTATGAGATATATGATGAGTATATAAGTAGTGGGATGATAGAGACACTAAATAAGTTAGGAGTAAAGATATTCACTATGGAATCTCTCAACTGGAGAGAGGTGTTAAGAGAGGCAAATGTTCTTCCTAAAAGGCTCTTCTGGACGTTTGGGAGGGAGTTGTATGGAACTGCTAAATATTTTATCAAGAAGAGGATGGTGGATGGGATCATCCTGGTGGTAGCCTTTGGATGTGGGCCAGATTCTCTGGTAAGGGAATTGATAGAGAGAGACCTAGTAAAACCGATAAACTTCCCTGAGATCAGTATTACTGTAGATGAACACTCTAGTGATGTAGGGCTCCTAACAAGGCTAGAAGCATTCGTAGATATGCTCACTAGGAGAGATAAGAATGAAAATTACCTATCCCCCGTTTGGTGATGCAGGGATAGCTATACGGTCACTCTTAGAAGACCTAGGGCATAACGTTGTCCCACCCCCTCCAACTACTAATCGAACCCTTTCCATTGGTGTTCAATATTCCCCAGAATTTGCCTGCCTACCTCTAAAAATTACCTTAGGTAATTATATAGAGGCTATTGAAAAGGGGGCAGATACTATCCTAATGCTTGGAGGTATAGGTCCATGCCGTTTTGGATACTATGCAGAGGTTCAAAAAAGGATACTAAAAAATATGGGATATGACATAGATTGGATCACCCTAGACCTCTCTACTGGATGGATAAACCTTCTAAAGAATATAAAAAAACTTGTAGGAAAGAACAACATACCCCATATTATTAACTCCTTAAAGGTCGCATGGGAAAAGGTGCTGGCTCTCGATGAGATAGAACGCATTTCAAGAAAGGCTAGACCGTTAGAAAAGAAAAGGGGAAGAGTAGATGATATTATCAAGGAGACTCATTATGAGCTAGAAAAGGCAAAAACCATAAGGGCAGTAAAAGAGGTAATGGAGGAATATAAAAAGAAGATAGGAGAGATCCCAAAAGAGCAGCTTGATCACCTAGTGAAAATAGGAATAGTTGGAGAATTTTATGTAGTTTTAGACCATTTTACTAACCTTGAATTAGCTAAAAGATTAGGAGAGATGGGCGTATGGGCTGAAAATGCCTTTTATATTGAAGATATAGTGCGTATCTATATCCCATTGATGAAAAGTAAAACACTTGAAGAAAGAGCAAAGATTGCAGTCCCATATATAAAACGGTCAGTTGGGGGCGAAGGACAACGTACCATAGCACATACTATAGAGTTTAAGAAGGAAAATTTTGATGGGGTCATTCATCTTTTACCATTTACCTGTATGCCAGAGATCGTAGCAGAAGGTGTTTTAGAAAGAGTAAGTAGAGACTACGACATACCAACACTTACCCTTTCAATAGACGAACAAACTGGTATAGCAGGTGTGAATACTCGTATAGAAGCGTTCATCGATATGTTAAGGTCAAGAAAGAAGTGGAGGCTAGTAGATTGAGATACCTTGGAATAGATGTTGGTTCTGTTAGTACAGATATAGCAATAATTGATGAAAGGGGGACTCTAATTACAGGTCTTTATCTTAGAACTGGAGGAGACCCTATAAGGGCAGTAAAAGAGGGGTTTCTACAGATAAAATCCCAGACAGACCAGAACTCAATAGATGGGGTTGGAGTAACAGGTAGCGCAAGATTTCTTATAGGAGCAGTGGTAGGGGCAGATGTAATAAAGAATGAAATTACTGCCCATGCTACAGCAGGACTAAACTTTAATCCAAATGTGCAAACAATAATAGAGATAGGTGGACAAGACTCCAAGATTATTATTATAAGGAACGGAATTGTAGTTGACTTTGCTATGAATTCAGTCTGTGCTGCAGGAACAGGGTCTTTCCTCGACCATCAAGCTCAAAGATTAGGGATTCCTATAGAGGAGTTTGGGGATGTAGCGTTAAAATCTCAAAAACCTGTAAGGATTGCTGGCAGATGTACTGTATTTGCTGAATCAGATATGATTCATAAGCAGCAACTAGGACACAAAAAAGAAGATATCCTTTTTGGATTGTGTGAGGCATTAGTAAGAAATTACCTAAGTAATGTGGGAAGAGGAAAGGAGATCCTTCCTCTCATACTCTTCCAAGGGGGAGTAGCTGCTAATAAAGGGATAAAATTGGCATTTGAAAAAGCCCTAGGAACAGAGGTAATAGTTCCTCCCTATTTCTCCCTTATGGGAGCAATAGGGGCAGCAATACTAGCCTATGAGGCAAGGATAACTCATACAAATTTTAAGGGGTTTGAAATAGCTGAACAAGATATAGTTACTACAGGCTTTGAGTGTAAAGGATGTTCAAACCTATGTGAGATCACCAATATCTTCATCGATGGGAAACTTGTAGGAAGACTTGGTGGAAGATGCGGCAGATGGGAAAACATTGAAAATAAGACATTAGAAGAGATCTTAAAACACTAAAGACCTTA
Source organism: bacterium (assembly GCA_049969715.1). Taxonomy (GTDB): domain Bacteria; phylum DUMJ01; class DUMJ01; order DUMJ01; family DUMJ01; genus JBMFOH01. Next base: position 12,801 of record JBMFOH010000004.1, read on the forward strand.
TCCTCTCATCCTCTACAAATTTAAATACTAATAGATTGTTTTTTTCTATCTCTCCAAAGGAGGCATCCTTTAACGTAAAGGAAAGGACCCCTGTACTTTCGTCAACAGTCATTGTATCTATCCTTTCTATAGGGACTTCCCTATATATGCCTATGATCTTTAGTCCAGTAGAGAGGTCAGGCCATTTTGATTTTATCTCTTGAAGCAAAAATAACTTTTCATCATCAGAAAGCGTTCTCCAAGAGATAGGAAAGCGTCTCATTGGTATCCTATTTACTAATTCTACCTCAGAGAATATCCTCAAAGGAACAGAGATATCAACTTTAGAAACCTTACCCTTTATCTCCTTTGGAGTAAAGGATGTAAGATCTACACGATCTATATTAATAGGATTCTTCTCCATCTTATACGAGGAGACATTAATATCAAATTTAATATCAATATTCTCTATATCGTAACCCCTAAGAGGCACATTAATTATATCCAGCTTAAAATCAAGTCCTAGGATCTTATATATGTCCTTTAAGAATGCTTGCTCTCTCTCCATATAATCTTAAATGCCTCTTCTAATCTAGAAAATGGCTCCATTATATCGAAATTCTGTCCTAACTCTAAGAGGATGGACACTATTTCCGGAAATCTCTCTCTGTATCTTTTCTCTAACTTCACTCTTACAGGAGAATTAGAGTCCATTTGAACAATATAATCTCCTTCTATCTCTTTAGTATCCCCTATGCTGGGTAGAGGAACCCCCTTATATCTACTTATTGAAATAATAGGAAATGGCCATTTAGACTCCTCTCCAAATGGCTCTTCTCTTATAAAAAGCACAGTAGGTTTATGTTCTAGCGATTCTACCAAAGGAATTCCAACACTTTCAACCCTTATATATCGGTCTATAGTGTTTCCGTAGAGTACTGCCTGTAATCTAGATGGTTTTATAGGCTCTATATACTTAAACTCTATAGGAATCCCTTTCTTATCTACAACAAGAATACCACCTAAATAGCTTGGACCTTCAAAGACCCTAGTAATAAGGTATCCAAATAATTCGCCATTCATTTATACTTCTACTGAATTCATCAACTCTTGTAATCTATTTAGAAGTTTTATCTTCCTTACTATCTGCCAGGTAACTACGTCTCCTTTAGAGGCAACTAATGTGCCATCATCAAGGACTATATCTCTAGTGAGTCTCTTACCTATAAGATAGGCAGCCTGTTTTGCCTCAAAACCTTGAGATTCCTGCTCTTCCTCCTGAATTCTTTCCTCTTGGGCCTTTAAATCCCCTATAGAATGCTTTTCTCTCAGATCTAATAGAAGAGCAAAAGGTCCAAGGGCAATAACACTTTCTCTTGGAATGGGCTCTTGAATCCCAGATATCTTTACACCAGCCACGTCTAAGGTCTTCTCATCTATTAGAAGTTCCTCTATCTTACCTACCACATCACCATTTATACTGAATGCACTCAAACCTTTCCAATCTATACTATTTTGTAAGAGACTCATTATCTCTGGTAAGTCTACCACCTTTTCTAAAGATTCCTCAGAGGTAATGATAGCTTCCTTCCCTACTGCAGTTATATCTGCCTTTGGCAGAAACCTTACACCTGCATACCAATTTCTATCCTTCACTAAGAATCCAACTCCTGATATATCCTTCGTATCTAGAATAAACTCCACTACAGTTCCTAGATACCTTCCTAATCTGTTTAATACTGGAAGATTTAATATCTCGCTCAATAGTCGCATCTTAACCTCCTATACCCTTATATCTATATTTTCTCCTAATCCAGGCTGATGAACTTCTTCTCCATCAGAATCTTCCTTATTAGACTCTCTATGAAGAGGAGTATAATTCCTCCTGTTTCTTTCATTATCCATTACATCCTTGCTCTTATTACTCTCCTTAAAGGTATTTACCTCTTTCTGTCGGTTCTCTGTTACCTGTTTAAAGTATATTTCAAACTGTCTACGAATGACATCTGGGGTCTGCCTTTGAACCTCTTTAATCTTCTCTAAATCTTGAACTCTCAAAACTGTTGGCTGAATCTCACCCATCCTCATCTTATGGGATACACTCCTATCTTCTCTCCATCATACATAAAATAGACATATTTTAGCTCTGTATCAACCTTATAATTTTCATCTCCTATCCATATCTTAACCCCTGGATAAACAAATCCAGTAGCCTGAACCTTTGCATTTCTTACAGAGGAATACAGAGACTCTCTAAGTTGCTCCATCTTCAAATCTCTTAGATTTATCTGCTCAATCATCAATCTCTGAAGCTCTCTCAATTTATTCAGTTGATCCCGACGTATCTCGGGAAGATTCTCTTCCCTTCCATATCCTATTATATATTTTATATTATTCTCTACATCTTTAAGTCTCTTTTCAAACTCATTTTTCTCCTTTATAAGGACTTCTAACTCACTAGATTCCCAAGGGTCTTTTCCTACGATTATTGCAGTAGGTGTACCAAAAGATGACCCTAAATTTACACTATATACCCCTATATAAGCTGAAACCTCTCCTCCAGATATCATCCCCTTATTAAAAGTAACAACAATCTTCCCTCCACATTTTACCCGACTATCCATAATCCCCTGTTCTACAATTATATCGCCTTTTACATTTATATTAGCATTTCTAATAATTTTAGCAATTAGATTTCCATTTACAGTTATTGTCCTTTCTATCTCTCCATATATCCCTCTTCTTACAATTAGATTTCCTCCCACGTCTATATCTGCATCCTCTATGTCCTCCCATACTTCAAGGTTTCCTTCACATTTTACTCTAAAATGACTCCTAACAGTACCTTTTACTAGGACACTCCCTACAAAATCTATATTCCCTGTAGAAAAATCTATATCACGGTTGATCTCTAGCAATGATGAGACAGATATATTCCCATCCCTCATAAGAGGAACACCATCTATCTCAGAGACAAGGGTCAAACCATCCTCTAGAATCTTAGTATTCTTACCCCTAGGAAGTCTTATATCTTTTCCCTTTTTAGGAGGGATAACTTCTCCATAGACATTCACACCTGGAGTTCCTTCTGTAGGGGGTATCTTCACTGCAAGTACGTCTCCTTTGGAAACGTTCTCTACATAACCAATCTCCCTAAAGTCAACAGTACCATTAGGGTTCTCTCTAGGGGTCAACTCTTTCTTACCCAGATCGACCTTATATTCAATCCTTCCATCATCTCCTACCCTGGGGGGGATACCTTCAGCTATAAGAAGTTTATCGGCATATTGGAGTCTAAGAATCTGCTGGATAGCATCTTCCTTTATTCCATATACTATCCTAGATTTCTCAAGGATATCTCTTATCTCCTTCTCTGTTATAGGCGGTTCCCCTTCTTCTAATGGCTCTATACTGATAAAGGCATTTAATTTATCAGGGGAAACACTTAACTTTATTTTTTCTTTATCTTCAGGCATCTCTCAATAGTCTCCTTAACTTTAATATAATCTGCGTATGGATCTGAGAAACCCTGGATTCAGTGATCCCTAAAACCTTCCCTATCTGTTTTAAGGTTAACCCTTCATAGTAGTAGAGACTCAAGATATGTCTCTCCCTCTCATCAAGCTTTGAAATTGCCAAAGCCAAGGCATCTAACTGTTCTCTCTCTATTACGTCTTCCTCTATAGAGTTCTTCTTATCTATAATCTCCTGTCCTTTTTCCTCAAGCAACTCTTCAATAGAGGTTACAGTTATAGGATGAATCTCTTCAAGAAGCTCATAATATTTTCCTAAATCTAAGCCTAACCTTCTAGCTATCTTATCATCTGTGATATCCTCGATAGCAGAATCATTCATTACATCAGAGACCATTCTAAACTTTTCCCTCTGTCTCCTAGTAAGGGTATCCTCACTTCTCAAGGCATCCTTTATAGCTCCTCTTATTCTGTTTATTGCATACAGTTCAAACCTTACACCTTTTGTTTCATCATATCGCTCTATCGCTTCCATTAGTCCTATAACTCCCCAGTTAAATAGGTCCTCTTTGGATATAACACTAGTCTCTCTAATATAGAATCGGTTCATTACGTATTTAACTAAAGGAAGATACTTTAGAGCAAATTCCTCTTTCTTCTCTCTAGAGAGTTTCATCTAAAACTCTCTTTCTCCTCTTCCTATAGTCTTTACCTTCACCAGTCCAGAATCTACATAAAACTCCATAGTACGCCCGAAACTCCCACCGGTGTCTTCCCCTAAAATAGGTATCCCTAGAGTCTGTAATTTCTCTTTCACAATAGAAACATTCCTAGCACCAATATTTATCTTATCATCTCTTCCTTTTATAGAAAACATCTGACTCCCCCCAGCTATCTTAGCTACAATAGAGGACCTACTAGCTCCTACTTTTACCATCTCATCTAAAAGAAATGGTATTCCAGTATCAGCAAACTTAGTAGGAGAAGTACTATCCTTACTATTTTGGCTTATAGGTAGAAGTATATGGACCATCCCACCTATTTTTTTTATAGGGTCATAAAGGGCGATCCCAACACATGATCCAAGACCTATACAGACCAATACTCCATTTATCTTTAAGACATACCATTCCCCTATACCTACAGTGACTCTTTCTCCACTCATAGGCTATACACTAACTCCTAAGGCATTAAATATCCTTTCTAGAGAACTAGGGCTAGGCACAAAAAGTAGATAACCGTCGATCACCTCACCCTTTACAGCAAATTCAGCAATCACAATAAGAATTATATTATTCCCATCAGCCCCTGTAACTAATACACTATCAAGAATTGCCCCTGCCATATCATTAGCTATTCCAGGTACAGTCGGTATAAATGTCATATTGGTAAAACTTCCAAGGGCATTCAGGAATGTTGTTCCAACAATATTACCCACCTCTAGCAGAACAGATTCCCTTATCTCTTGACTAATATCATTTGGAGAGAAACCTGCTACTATATTTTCTATAAGTCTTTCAGAACTCTCCTTTGTAAAGAGAAGTAGTATCTGAGCATCGGCATCACCTTCTACTAAAACGGTAACTCCCATTACTGGAACATCTGCTCCGCCTAATATGTAGGGAACATCCTTCAACTCTAATAACTTTACATCTGGTACATTCATATCTACCCGCTGATTAAGAAGTTGAGAAAGGCTTGTAGCAGCATTCCCAGCTCCTATATTCCCCAGTTCCTTCAGGACATCAAGGTGCATCGCATTAAATTCCATCTTAAATTTTATCCTCCAATCAAGTATTTGCTAGGGTATTTACATCTAAAATTAGAGCCACCTTCCCATTACCAAGGATGGTAGCCCCAACAAAATTTCTATTCTGATTTACCACTTTATCAAGAGATTTTATCACTATCTCCTCCTCTCCTAAAAGACCATCTACCCCTATACCAATCTGTTTTCCCCCAGTTCTAGCAATAACGGCAAAGTTACAAGGAGCGTCTATCCCTAGATTAAGCACATCGGCAAGTCGATAGAGAGGAATAACACGCCCCCTTGAGTATATCACCTCTTTATTCTTTACCGTCTTTATAGATGTCTTTTCTAATGCAATAATCTCCTCTACATTACTAAGAGGAATGGCATAGATCTCATCTAGTATCTTTACGAGAAGAGATTGGATAATAGCTAGAGTAAGAGGTAACCTTATAATTATCTTTGTTCCCTTTCCTGGGCTACTCTCTACCCTTATACTTCCATTTAGCTCTTCTACCCGTTTTTTCACTACATCCATTCCTACCCCTCTACCAGATACGTCAGTAGCCTTTTCTGCAGTACTAAATCCAGGTAAAAATAGTATCTCATACAGATCTTCTTCCTGAACCCTACCTGCATTCTCTTCAGAGATAATTCCACGCTCTATGGCTTTTTTCTTTACTTTTTCCAGATTTATTCCAGCACCATCGTCTTCTACCTCTATATAGATATTGTTGCCTTCATGATAGGCAAGAAGTTTTACTACTCCTTCTTCTGGTTTACCAATTCTAGCCCTTTCTTCAGTGCTCTCTATCCCATGGTCTATAGCATTCCTTATAAGATGCATCAATGGATCTCCCATAGCATCTATAACCGTTTTATCCAGTTCTGTCTCTGCCCCATATATCTCTAACCTTATCTTTTTATTCAATTCTTGAGAGAGGTCTCTCACCATTCTAGGGAAACGATTAAATAACTGTTCTATAGGAACCATCCTTACTTTCATTACTAGATTCTGGAGGTCATTTGTGATCCTAGCCAATTCATCTGTGGCACTTCCCAAGTCTTTTATCTGTGCCAAATGTGTCCGCTGTATAACAAGCTCTCCTACCAGATTCATAAGTTCATCTAATCTTTCTACGTCTATCCTTATAGTCTGGCCCATACGGGCTAGCCCCTTAGTTTCTTGCCTCTCTAAAGATATCTCTTGGATTTCTAATGTCTTCTTTTCAGTAGAAACAGATTGCTCCACATCGATCTGTTTTGGCTCTAACCCTATAGGCTCGATCTCTACCCTATCTATCTCTGATATCTGAAGAATAGCATCTCTTATATTATCTAAAGTCTCCTTAGTTATAAAGACTAGAGTAAAGTCTAGATTAAACTTTTCTGACTCCAACTCTGTAGCCGATGGTTCAGAATGGAGGATCTCTCCTTTCTCTTCTAATACTTTAAATACCATATAAGCCCTTACCGACTTAAGAACAGTACCTTGAGCAAGTCTTACATAAACTCTATAAGCATTAAAACCCTTTTCTATAGCCTCTCTTACTACATTCATACTATAGGGGTCTAGAATATTCTCCTTAGAAGTATTAAGAGCAATTTGAATATCTTGGGATATACTATTATCCACAGTCTTAAACCTATCTATGACCTCTTTTATCTCTGGAATCTCGTCGTTACCTATGGTAGAAATACTCTCTAATGCCTTTTCTAAAGCATCAAAACTAGAAAATAGAAGGTTTATTATGTTTCTATCTGCATTAATCTTATCCTTTCGTAGATCATCGAGGATATTTTCCATATTATGGGTAAGAGTTGCCATATTGTTAAAGCCCATAGTAGCAGACATCCCTTTAAGGGTATGAGCTATCCTAAATATTTCATTAAGTAGACCCTTATTATTGGGATCTTTTTCTAGATCAAGTAGAAGTTGATTTAGTCTTATCAAGTTTTCTCTAGACTCATCTAGAAATATCGGTAAATATTCCTGATTATTCATCCTTTCACCCTCTCATAAAAGAATAATTCTATAGCTTTTAATCCATACCTTTCTGGTTGAAATATCCTTTCTGTGTTACCCAAGAATAATATGCCTCCAGTCTTTAGGTTTTCTCCAAAATTTTTAAAGACATACTCTCTTGCTTCTTGAGTAAAATATATTATAACATTACGACATATAATTAGATTCATCTCTTTTGGGTAGGAATCTTTAAGGAGGTCTAGGTAAGAAAATTTCACTGCGGAAAGTATCGAGTCCTTAATTCTATATGAATCTTCTCCCTCTTTTATAAAGTATCTCGATAATCTTTGGCTAGAAACGTTTTTCATTTCTTCACTCTTAAAGACCCCTTCCTTCGCCTTTAGAAGAATCTTCTGGTCTATATCAGTAGCCAGAATATTAAAATTCTTTATTCTAAGCTCATCTAAGATTATAGCCACTGAATACGGCTCTGCCCCATAGGAACAGCCTGCACTCCATATATTTATGATATTAAATCTCTTCAACAGTAGGGGAATAAACTTGTTCTTCAACATCTCAAACTGTTCTGGATTCCTAAAGAACTCTGATACATTTATAGTAAGCCTATCCAAAAATTCCTTCTGAAGATAGGTATCCTTTTCTAATTTATTATAAAAGGTAATAAAATCCTTTGCTCCCACCTTGTCCATCAAGATACCAATTCTACGCTTCACTTGATGGCTCTTATAACCATCTAGGTCTATATTTAAGAGAGATCTTATCTTCTTTTTAAATATCTCATAGTCATCTATTAATATGTTCATATCTCTGAGACTACCTTTTCTATTTCAGACGGTATAGAATCTAGCTCCACTATCTTATCTACTACACCCTTTTCTATCGCTGCCTTAGGCATACCAAAGACTACACAACTCCTCTCATCCTGAGCTATAGTTCTCCCTCCAAGTTTCTTTATTTCTTCCATTCCTCTAGCTCCATCCACCCCCATTCCAGTAAGAAGTATCCCCACAGTCTTTTCTTTAAAACTCTGTGCTCCACTCATCATACTTATATCAACAGCTGGTCTAACCCCCCAGATAGGAGGGTCTTTTGTTAAAGAAAACCTAAAACCATCTATAACCAAATGGTATCCTCCAGGAGCCACATAAACTACTCCACTCTTAAGAGCTTCTCCCTCATCTGCCTCTTTCACCAAGAATCTAGATGCACTATTTAATCTTTCAGCTAAAGACTTGGTAAACCCTGTAGGCATATGTTGAATAACTACTAGAGAGACATCCGGTAGTGGGGATAGCCTAGAAAGAATCTGATAAAGGGCTTGAGGCCCTCCAGTACTTGCCCCAATAATAACTAACTTTTTAGCAGAACCACCAGGATATTTCCCCTCTCCTTTAGGGGAAGTTACTACTGAGGGGATAAATCTTCTCTTAGATTTTACTATATAGATTATTTTTGTCTTTAACTCCTCTGCAAAGGAATCGAAGTTAGAAAACAAATCGTTGGGCTTAGTAATAAAGTCTACTGCTCCATTCATCAATGCCTGAATAGTAATAGATGCATCCTTTGTAGTTAAAGCACTTACCATAATTACAGGGATTGGCTTTATATTTATAATCTTAGATAGAGTTTCTAACCCATTCATTTTAGGCATCTCTACGTCTAAAGTTACTACGTCAGGATTTAGAGTCTCAGCCATCTCTATCGCCTCTAATCCGTCCTTAGCAGTTCCTACCACCTCTATCTCAGGCTGCCTCTCTAGTATATCCCTTATTATCTTTCTCATTAGGGCTGAATCATCTACTATTAATACCTTAATCATATCTCCATCCTTTTTTTAAAAGATTCCTTTGATAATTAAATATAAATCTCACCAATCTTTCTCTCTCTTTATCCTCTATGTTTATAAACTTTATCCCTGCATAATAGGTCTTCTCGGTTCTATTATTTATCAAACTTTCTTCTATATATACCCACACTACCTCTCCTTCTGTACTTATAGAAAGTTCTGGTGGGGGTAGAGATATCCTCAAATGAATAATATCCCTTATTTTTAGAGGCTCCAATAGCACAAGCTTGACTCCGCCACCACTTATATCTTTTGTATAAGCTTCATAGACTCTAGCTTCACCCTTTATAGTATAAATTACAGACAACGTTATTAGAATCCTTACGTTCTCTCTCCTCTGAACTCTAGAAACCATCCCATCTGTAACAATAGATAATAGAGGTAGAGGATCAAGCTGTCTCCCACTGACCTCCCCCTCTATTCTGTAAACAGCATCTTTACCAGAAGAAAAGATAGCTACCCTTGTTCCAACACCTATCGGAACAGGCACGGTCCCTATAAATGGCAAGGCAAGGAGTAATATATCACCACTGATATCCTCTATTCTACTAGGGTAGTAACCCTGATAATCTCCTTCTAGTACCTGGAGGGTAACCTTTTTATTTGCAACAAATGCCTTATGTTTCATCTCACGCTTATCCTATCCACTATACTCCTGAAGAATCCTTTAAAACCAGCTCCTTTTTTCTCTTCCCCTATCATCTTACTAGCTATGTCATTTAGAGCCCTTGCCGATTTTGAAAATGGATATCTAACCAAAAATAGATTCTGTTCTCTCACTGCCCTTTCTACCCATATATCCTCTGGGATACTTCCAAGATACTTTATACTGAATTTTAAGAATCTTGAAGTGAGGATATTCAGTCTGGTTATAGTCTCTTCTCCATCTGAAAGACTACTGGTTCTATTCACTATAGCCTTTATCTCTTTTTTTTCATCTATAAGATTTATCGCCTTTATTACAGTATAGGCATCAACCAAAGCGGTAGGTTCAGGTGTCATAACGAGAAGCACCTCATCACTTCCAGCAGCAAAGGTCAATACATCCTGATGGACCCCTGCCCCAGCATCTATAAATATATAATCAATATTTTTCCCAAGAGATATCATCTCATCTATTAAGAATTCCTGCCTATAAGGTTCTATCTGAGAGAGCTCTAGTGCACCAGAACCTCCTGGAATAATAAGAATACCTTCTGGTCCATATGTAATAACAGATTTTAAAGGGAATTCTCTATATATCACATCATAGAGGGTATATTTGGGAGTTATCCCCAGGAGGACCTCTACATTAGCTAAGCCTAAGTCTCCGTCTATTATCAAGACATTCTTCCCTAACCTTTTTAAAGCAACAGCCAAATTTACGCAGATATTTGTCTTTCCTGTACCACCCTTACCACTAAGTATAGTAATAATCCTTCCATTACTACTCATTTATCCTCACGTTCCTTTTTAATATAAGGTCAGCTAATTTTTTATTCTCTCCTGTTTCTATATCCCCTGGGATATTCTGTCCACTGGTCACATATGCAATAGGAAGGTTTGTATAGGTGGGAATATTTATAATATTTCCAAGTGATGTAGCCTCATCAAGCTTTGTCAATATTACAGAGTTCGGATGTAACTGCTTATATGTGTCAAATATATCCTTTAGATATCTGAAATTATCTATGATACTCATAACCAGGTATATCTTAAGACCCTGAAGAGGAATAGCGTAGATAAATCTTCTAAGTCTCTCTATATATTCTCCATCCTTTCTACTTCTTCCAGCACTATCTATAAGAATTATATCTTTAGAACTAAATCTCTTTAGTGCCCTTTCAAACTCTCTAATATTAAAAGCCGTCTCGATTGGAATCCCTAGAATCCTACCATAAATCTTCAATTGCTCTATCGCTCCACTTCTATATATATCAGTAGTAATGATAGCAGTATCCCTATCCTTCTCTAAGGCATAGTAAGATGCCAATTTTAAAAGAGTAGTAGTCTTACCAACCCCTGGAGGTCCAATGAATATAGAGGTAAGTTTGGTCCTATCCAATGACAACTCTTCCGTTTTAATTAAGTTACTGAGAAGTACTTCCACTATATTTGTATCTAGAGTTTTTAACTTTATCCTGTTACCTCCAGTAGCCTCAATATAGCTAGAGATGACATTATTTATTATATCATTATCTACATCTTCCCTCTTTAAGGCATCTTTTAATTCATAAAGTGCAGGAAAATCTGAAACAATCTCTTCTCTAATAGGAGATATCTTCTCATGAATTTCAAAATTTACTTCCTTTGCGGCTGTAATTTCTACCTCTGTAAATCCAAGCATACCCTTCAATCCCTTCTTTTTTACCTTCTGCACAAGAAGTAGAGTGGCATCATCTCCCATCTCCTCTTTTACCCTGTTGATTGTTTCTTCAACTGTTTTTCCATAGAATTTTTTTACTATCATAGCGTTATAACTCCAATATTTTCTAATCTTAACGTTCTATCTATCTCATTATAAGCCAAAATGGATATCTGAGGGAAAAATCTTTCTAACAGTCTCTTTAAAGGTAACCTCAGCTGGGAAGAAGTTACTATTACAGGTTGAAATCTCTTCTTAGTACTCTCTTCGATTAATATACTGGTTTTGTTTATAAGGTTTTGCCAAGATTCAGGGTCTAGAGAAAGGACAGTTCCTTGATCTGTTTTAAATAGGTTTGATGCAAGTTTCTCTTCTGTCTTAGGGTCTATAAGTATAACAGGCAGTACCTCACCTGAGGTAGCCCACTCTCTACTTATTATCCTTCCTAAGCCTTCTCTAACCCTCTGAAGTATTATTTCTAAATCCTTCGTTACTCTAGCAGTATCCGAGGCTATCTCTAATATTGTTACCAGATCTCTTAGTGGAACCCTCTCTCTAAGTAGGGCTTGAAGGAGTCTCTGTATCTCACCAAGGGAGAGTTGACTTAAGGCATCATCAGCCACAGCAGGATAATCTTCTCTTATCACATCTATCAACCTTTGGACATCTTGACGGGTAAGGAGTTCATCGCCATACTGTTTTATTACCTCTGTAAGGTGGGTAGCAATAACACTAGACCCCTCTATCACTGTATAACCTTTCCCCTCTGCTAGATTTCTAGCCTCTATTGGGATCCACCTGGAAGGAAGGCCAAAGATCGGCTCTTTAGTATCTATACCTTCAACCTTTAATCCTTCAGGATTTATTACCATAACATATCCAGGGATTATCTCTCCCTTTGCAACTTCTACTCCTCTTATCTTTATAATATAACTATTAGGCCTTAGTTGTATATTATCCCTTATCCTTATAGGAGGGACAATAATACCTAATTCCTGAGCAATCTGCCTTCTTACCATAGTAATCCTCTCAAAGAGGTCTCCACCTTGGGATTTGTCAGCTAAAGGTATCAAACCATAACCTATCTCCAATTCCATAGGATCAACCGTTACTAAAGGCATCACAGACTCTATGCTCTTACCAGAAGGAGTTCCCTTCTCTTTCATCTCTGGCTCTTTAGATGGCACCCTACTGAGAAGATAGGAAGAGCCCCCCATAAGAAGTGCAAATAGGAGAAAGATAAACTTAGGTAATCCAGGTATAATACCTAAAGCTAAGAAGACCCCTGCTAGTATACCCATCACTTTAGAGCTAGAGAATACCTGTTTTGTAAAATCTTTTCCTAGATTTTCTTCTGATGCACTTCTTGTAACTATAAGTCCAGTGGCAGTAGAAACTAAAAGAGAAGAGACCTGGTTTACAAGTCCATTTCCTACAGTAAGTAAAGCATAAGCCTGCAAAGCTCCCTGAAAGTCCATCCCCCTTTGCAACATACCGATAAGCCATCCTCCCAGGAAGTTTACAGCAGTAATAATAATAGCAGCTACTGCATCACCTCTTACAAACTTACTGGCACCATCCATAGCCCCATAGAAGTCTGCCTCCTTTTCTATCTGCCTTCTTCTATTTCTTGCATCTTCTTCTGTAATGAGACCTGCATTTAGATCTGCATCAATACTCATCTGCTTTCCTGGCATAGCATCTAGGGTAAATCTAGCTGCTACCTCTGCTACTCGTTGAGTCCCATTGGTAATAACTACAAATTGGATTACTATAAGGATGAGAAATATCACAAGTCCTACTATATAATTTCCTCCAACTACAAATCTACCAAAGGCATTGATTACCTCTCCTGCATATCCATTCAAAAGTATAAGTCTAGTAGCTGAGATACTTAAAGCCAATCTAAAGAGGGTAGCAAAGAGAAGTATAGAGGGAAAAGTAGAGACCTCTAATGCTTCTTTTACATATATGCTTATCAAGAGAAGGGCAAGAGAAAAACTGAGATTGAATGTAAGTAAGACATCTAAGAAGAAAGGAGGTAAAGGAACTATCATCATAATGACGATAAGGATTATACCTAGAGCCAAAGAGATATCACTATATTTAAAGATACTTCCAAACCTTAAGCTCTCCACTCTAAGACCTCCTTCTCCTATATACATATGCTAGGACTTCAGCTACTGCCTGATAAAGTCTCGGTGGAATTTCATCCCCAATCTCTACAAGCTTATAAAGCATCTGGGCTAAAGGAGGATTAACAATAATGGGAATATTCCATCTTCTTCCTTCAGCCTTTATCCTTTGAGCCATAAGTCTTGCACCCTTAGCTATCACAACAGGAGCCTTCATAGATTTCGGTTCATATCTCAAAGCTACAGCATACTCGGTAGGATTAGCCACAATCATATCAGCCTTCTTAACTTCTTGCATCATTCTCCTTGTAGCAAGTTCTCGCTGTTTTTGCTTTATTCGACTTCTAATCAATGGGTCTCCTTCTGTCTCTTTCAACTCCTCCTTTAACTCCTCCTTTGTCATCCTTATACTTGACTCAAATTCTCGTCTCTGAAATAGATAATCAGCCAAACCTAATGCTAATAGAAATATCCCTGCCTGCTGAGAAAAACGCAATATATTACCTATTATAAACTGAGGGGTATCAGGAAGAGGAACCTTCCAGAGGGAGAATATATCCTTCTGCATACCTAGGACAAAGCTATACCCTAAAACCCCTAAGATAGCTATCTTTGCAATAGACTTAAGTAATTCTACTAATGACCTTTTAGAAAATATCCTCTTAAATCCTGCCAAAGGATTTATCCTTGATAGTTCTGGTGTAATGGCGCTAGAAGAGAATAAAAATCCAGTTTGAGCAAAACCAACCAAAAGACTTACTATAAAAACTACTCCTAGGATAGGTAGGAGGATAATAACAAATTGGTAGACTATATCCTGAATAATCTTTCTAGTTGACTGCACAGTAAGACTAAAGGTACTCATATGCCCAAGATATCTTACTAGCATACCGCTAAACTGGGTATACATAGTATGCACCAGAGAGCCTATTACCGTTATTCCTGCTACAAAGGTAATGGCAGATAGTAACTCTAAACTCTGAGCAACCTGTCCTTTCTTTCTAACCTCTTCTCTTCGTCTAGGAGTCGCTTGTTCCGTTCTCTCGCCATCAGGCATATTAAGCGAAACCTCTTATAATAGAGAGTAGATTTCTAATCAAAAATGGAACCTCTCTGTTCAATACATCCGGAATACTGCTAATGAGTATAGTTAAGGCTAAAAACGATAGTCCTGTCTTTAGAGGGAGTCCAATAATAAATACATTTATCTGAGGAACCGTTCGAGCTATTATACCTGTTATTATATCTACTAGGAGAAGAAGGGTTATAATTGGGGCTACAAACCTCAATGCAACCTGGAAGGTAAAATCCCCTATAAGCTTAAAGGCATAGAGTAGGACAGACCCTTTTAAAACTATATTACCTAAAGGAACTAGATTAAAACTGTATCCTATCCCCTCGATAAACGGAACATACCATCCTCCCACCAAAAAGACAAGCATACTAGAGACAAAAAGAAAATCTCCTATAGGAGAACTTTGAATCTCAAATGATGGATTAATAACATTAGCTAGACTCAATCCTACTTGGAAATCAATGATCTGCCCTGCTATCTGAAAGGCAAAGAAAACTAAGGAAGTAAGAAATCCTATAATTATACCAAGTATAAACTCTTTTATAGAAAAAAGAGCCAATAGGGTCAAATCTGGCATATCCTTTAGAGAATAGAGCTGAGAAAAAGCAAGACTTATAGCTATTGCAAAAGATACCTTGGCATAGGCAGGAACCATCCTACTACTTATAGGTTGAAAGGTAAAGATAAAGCCTGCAACACGAATAAATATTAAGAGAAAACTAACAAACTGTAGAAGGGAGATACCAAATATATTCATCTTGGCAAGACTCCTCCCATCTGAGTAAATATATTCCTAGAATAATCAACTAAGGTATTAAGCATCCATCCTCCTAAGATTATTAAGACTATGAATACTATCAGTATCTTAGGAGCAAAAGCCAATGTCGCCTCGTGGATTTGAGTTAAAGCCTGGAATAGGCTTATAAGTATCCCTACCACAAGGCTTACAATCAGTACCGGCCCTCCTACCAACATTATTGTAGTTAAAGCATTCTTTATAATAGATAACGCTTCTCCTATACTCATCCTATTCCTTGTTCTAATGAAAACTCTGTACTAAAGAACCAACTACAAGGTTCCATCCATCAACAAGAACAAACAGTAAAAGCTTAAATGGTAAAGAAATCATTACTGGAGGTAACATAAGCATCCCCATTGCCATAAGGATACTTGCTACTACCATATCTATCACTAAAAATGGCAGATAAAGCATAAAACCCATTTGGAAGGCAGTGGTAAGTTCGCTGATCATAAATGCAGGAATAAGTACATATGTAGGTACATCATTTCGGGTATTTGGTCTCGGAATCTTTGATAATTTTACAAATAGAGCAATATCATTTTCCCTTGTCTGATTAAACATAAACTCTCTCAAGGGCTTTATACTTCTATTTAGTGCCTCCTGAAAAGATATCTCTCCTTTTATGTATGGATTCCAACTAACCTTTTCTATGGCAGAAAATGTAGGCATCATAGTAAATAATGTCAAAAATAAAGCCAATGCCACTATTACCTGACCTGGAGGAATCTGTTGAGTTCCCAAAGATGCCCTAAGAAAACTCAAAACTACTATAATACGGGTAAAAGATGTAACCATTATAGCTATAGAAGGTGCTAAAGAAAGTATAGTAAATAACCCTAGTAGTTGGAGGGTGCTAGCAACATCCTGTGGTTTAGTGGATGGGTTTATACTTAAATTAATACCAGGGAGCTCTTGAGATCTAGCTATGCCAATACCTAAAAGAAGAGGGACTATTATCTCAACTATTACCAAGATAGTCTTATAGGTTATTATCTTCTTTCTCTTTTTTCTCATAATCTAAAAATTCCTTCAATAACACTATATTATTGGGGCTACACCCTATAAGAAAATACTCATCCCTAAATCTTACTATATGGAGAGAGACATTTGTTCTCAAGTAGAGCCCTTCTATATGCCTAAGTTCTTTTGCCGGTAATCTTACCCAAGGGAGTTTCCTGTTTTTTAACATCCACCACACAAGAAAAAGCAAAGCAAGAACTATACATAACGCAAGAAAGAACTTAAAGACTAAATAAGGAGAAGACATCTCAACCGACCACTTTTTTTACTGCCTCTAATACCCTGTCAGGTTGGAAAGGTTTTACTATGAAGTCTTTAGCTCCTGCTTGTATAGACTCTATAACCATCGCCTGTTGCCCCATAGCACTACACATTACAATCTTTGCCTCTGGGTCTATCTTTCTTATCTCTTTTACTGCCGCAATACCATCCATCTCTGGCATCGTAATGTCCATAGTAACCAGATCTGGTTTGAGCTCCTTATACATGGTTACCGCTTCCAATCCGTTTGATGCTTCTCCTGCTATTTCATATCCATTTTGAGACAGGATATTTTTTAACATCATACGCATAAAAGCTGCATCATCTACAATAAGAACTCTCTTAGCCATTTTCATCCTCCATCTTTTTTTCTGGATTTAAGATCTCAGTAATACGTACACCAAAATTTTCGTCAATTACTACCACTTCACCTTTGGCTATCAATTTACCATTAGCCAAAATATCTACAGGTTCTCCTGCCAATTTCTCTAATTCTATGATAGAACCTGGAGACAAGACAAGTATGTCCTTTATAAGCATTTTTGTTCTACCTAATTCTACTGAAACCTGTATAGGGACATCTATAAGAAGGTCCAAATTACTAGCTGGTTCCTTAGGTTTAGAAGCAACTAATGGCTGAAAATTCACAGGCTGAACGGAAGAAGTCCCTTCTAGCTTAGGATTATTATCTGTAGTATTTTTAAGTTGTAGATCGGGGGCAACAGCAGAAACTCTAGGCAATAACTTCTCCTCCGAATCCTTTCCTATAAATTGGAAAAGCTCACTGTCAGGCTGTCCATCTATTTTAAAGAGGTATCTAAAGCAGGTTACATCCTTATTGAATATAATTTCTCTGTACTTATCATCTAGAAGACGGAGTTCCGTGGGGGTTATCTGGAGTTTCTTCTTCATCACTTCCGACAAAGATAGAGTAATGGTCCCTATCATCTGACTAAATGCCTCAGATAGAGCACTCATAGAAAGTTCGTTAAACTCTTTCAAAGGGGTTTCTTCTCCCATCATAAGGGAAGCAATCAAAAGGGCGACATCTCCATCTAACAGGAATATTAGCCTACCCAATTCATTGATATCGGTACTCACTACTATGTAAGATCTATCAGAGATAGAAGATTTTATCTTCTCTATATCCTCCCTCTCTATATTATTTATTATTACGTCCTTTCCAATAAGGGCAGAAAGTGTGGTACCTGAAGTTTTTAGAGCAACCATCCATATCTCTTCTATGCTCTTTACCGTTCCCATAGATTACTCACCTCTTGGGATATTTTCTAAAATTTTCACTCCTATCTTCTTACCAACAGTCCCTGGCCTTCCCAGATACTTTGGCTGGTCTCCTACCTTTACTACTAGAGGGTCCATAACTAAAGTCTCTAATTTGATTATATCTCCTACCTTTAAGCTCATCAACTCCCGAAAAGAGATATCTGCTACTCCTAGTTCTACTGTCACAGGGACCATTATATTTTCTAGACGTCTCTTTATCTGCTGTAGAACCTCTTCCTGTCTAGAGGTCCTACGAGAAAACCATTGTCTAGCATTTAATTTTGGAAGAATCGCTTCTAACATCTCACTCGGCAAGCAAAGGTTTATAAGTCCACTTGTCCCTTCTCCTATCTGAAGAGAAAAAGACAGTAGTGCTATTACTGAGGAAAATGGGACAATCTGTTGAATAAACTGAGGATTCGTTTCTATTCCTGATCTTACGGGCGAGGTCTTTATAATTGAACCCCATGCCTCTCCTAGTAACTCAAGGATATGGTCGACTATATCCTCTAATATGCTCATCTCTATATCTGTTAGATCTCTGTTCTTCTTTATCCCCTTTCCTGGACCCCCTAACAGTCTATCTATCATACTAAATATAATAATATTACTCATTTCTAATAAAGCAGTTCCACTTAAAGATTCCATAGTATATATAACAATAAATGAGGGAACGGGAACACTTTGGATGTATTCACCGTATGGAAGTTGATCTACCCCTGCTATATTACAATGGACCACCGTTCTTAATCTACTTGAGAGATACAGTGAAAGAGACCGAGAGAATGTCTCATGAAGCATCTCCAAGGTTCGTAACTGTTCTTTAGAAAACTTATTAGGTCTCCTAAAGTCATAAGGTTTTATCTTACGTTCCTTAGTCTCCTCTTGTATCTCTTCTACCTTTAACTGCCCAGCAGAAAGAGCAGAAAGTAAAGTATCTATTTCTTCCTGGGAAAGGATCTCTGGCATACTCTCACCTATTGCACTACCATATCGGTAAATAATATATTCTTAACTATATTTGCAGATAACACCGAATTAAGCTTCTGCACAATTCTTAACTTCACCTGTTCTACTCCTCCGGGAGTAGAAAGTTCGTCCACCCTAGTGCCTTTAAAGACCGCTATAATCTCATCCCTTATCATAGGGATATTAGAATCAACTATTTTAGCAGCATTTCTATCGGTTACTTCAAGGACTATAGAAACCTTTATATAGTGAAATCCTCCCCCATCCTGCACTATATTGGTAAGTATCTCCTTATTAAGAGGCACAAGTACAGGTTCCACCTTTTTAGGTGTGGTATCTCCCTTCTTTACAAATTGGAGCACCACAAATACTCCTCCCACTGCTATAATTGCTACTATAGCTATTATAATAACCAGCTTCTTGTTCATTTATTCTCTATCACTGCAGGAGATTGTATTGGCGGTTCCCCCTTAGTAGCTTCCTCTAACAGTACTACTATATCTACCCTTCTATTCCTAGCCCTATGGGCATCACTGTCATTAGGAAAAATGGGTCTAAATTCACCATATCCGACTGCAGACATCTTTGTAGGATCCAAGCCTACATTCTCTATTAGATATCTCAATACTGTAGTAGCTCTAGCAGTAGACAATTCCCAATTAGAAGGAAATTGGGGTGTATTTATGGGCCAATTATCAGTATGACCTTCTATTCTTATCTGATTAGGAAGCTTTTTAAGGGCTTTACCTATATTGTCTAATATAATCTTAAAACGAGGTTTTAAATCTGCTTTTCCTAGGTCAAAAAGGGTGGAATCCTTTATACTTATAACCAATCCTCTTTCATTAATAGAAGTCTGAACTGAACCTTTTAGTCCTGCCCCCTCTACAATGCTTTGAATCTGATGCATAGCCTCTGTAAGTTGAGCAAGATTTGCTCTCTCTGGACCCATTGTCTCTATAGAGATACTCTGCCCTCCCGGAAGTATTCCTGTCCCACCTTTAAAGGCAGATTGCAAAGAAATAGCCAACTCTCTAAACCTTGCAGCATCTATACTTGAAAAAGTAAAAAGCATAATAAAAAATATCATTATCTGAGTAACCATATCTCCATAGGAGGTCATCCAAAGAGGAGCACCTGGTGGCGGATTTTCAGGCTTTTTCTTTAACGCCATATACCTCTTCAACCTCTCTTTCTTTTTTAAGATTTTTTCTCAATTTAGGGGGAAGAAAGGCGTAAAGTTTCTGTTCTAGGATCCTTGGATTCTCCCCAGCCTGAATTGAGAGAATACCCTCTATCTCTATAGCCTTAAGGAGTGATTCATCGGCATTCTTTAACTTTAATTTATTAGCTATTGGTCCTGAAATTACATAGGCAAGAAAAGCCCCATAAAAGGTAGTAACTAAAGCCACAGCCATAGCTGGACCTACACTAGAAGGGTCATTTAATTGACGAAGCATCTGTATTAATCCGATCACTGTACCTAAAAGTCCAAAAGAGGGACCAAAACCCGTAACTGTTTCAAAAATTCCTATTCCCACCTTATGTCTCTCCTCAATAAAGGAAAGCTCAGTCTCTAAGATATTCCTCACTAGCTCAGGATCTACCCCATCGACTACAAGTTGAACTCCCCTTTTTAAAAACTCATCATCTAACTGGGAAGCCTCTTCATCCAAAGCAAGAAGGCCCTCTCTTCTTGCCTTTTCGGCTAACCCTACCAAGGTTTCTATACTTCTTTCATAACTGGGGTTATTTCCAAAGAATGCTATTTTTAATACCTGAAAAGCAGAGAGAATCTGATCTAGTCTAAAGCTAGTGAGTGTAGCCATAAAAGCTCCACCAAATGTAATGATGATTGAGGGAATATTAATAAATGAAGAGATACTCCCCCCACTAGAGATACCATAAAATATAAAAGCTATACCCCCTATAATTCCAAGAAACGTTGCCAGATCCATAGACACTTCCTCCTAAAACTGCCCAATAATTCCTAATATAGACATCTTATACTCTATAACCTTCCTCATTATCTCTTCTACCGTCTCTTTTACCACAAAACGCTTTCCAGTAGTGAGAGAGATCATAGTATCAGGGGTAGCTTCTACTGTCTCTATCAACTCGGCATTTATTACAAACTTAGTATTATTAAGCCTTGTAACCTGTATCATCTCTTAAGGTTTACCAGCTCCTGTAACATCTCATCAGATGTGGTGATAACTCTAGAGTTCGCCTGAAATCCTCTCTGAGTAATTATCATATTGGTAAACTCGTTAGCTATATCCACATTAGACATCTCTAGCGCTCCTACATAAAGTGTTCCTCTTCCTCCACTCCCTGGTGTCCCTATAAGTGGTTCCCCAGAATTTACAGAGACCTCAAAGAGATTTGAACCTGACCTAGTAAGTCCTCCAGGGTTTCCAAAGTTAGCTAAAGCTATCTGACCCAAGGTTTGATTAAGTCCATTGGAATAGATCCCTGTAATGATACCATCCTTACTTACTGTAAAATCAGTGAGAGACCCCATAGGATAACCATTCTGATATGAAACACTGATACTTGTGTCCCCTCCAAGTTGAGTGATATTTGAAAAATCTGGAGTAATACTTAAATCTGCGGAACCATTGGACATGTGAATAATAAGCGAACTCACACTAGAGCTAGCAGTATTATAGGTACCGTCATTATTAAAGACGATGCTAGATGTCCAACCAGAGATATCTACCCCATCAAGAGAGGCAGTAACATTCCATTTATTTACATCTGTCTTAGTAAAGGTAAATCTCAAGGTATGGTTAACTCCCAAAGAATCATAGATAGTTGTTGGAGCATTAAAGGTAGTAGAAACTGTACTACCTGCGTCTAAATTACCTACTACCCTTATATTAGAAGTAGCTTTAGCCATCATCTGCTGTCCTTTTGGAATTATTATTGGTTCTACAGGCATACTAGAATCTATACTACCATTAACGTTAGCCCTCCAACCCAAAACCTTAAATCCATTATTAGGATTTATCAGGCTTCCATCAAGCCCTATACTAAAAGCACCATCCCGAGTAAAATAGTTCTTGTTTCCATCTGAAACGATAAAAAATCCATCACCCTGAATAGCAAAATCGGTAGGATTCCCCGTATATTGAGGGTTACCAGGAGTATTAATCGTGTTTATACCTGCCACTATCATTCCCAACCCTACCTGCATAGGGTCTGTACCGCCAAAACCTCCCTGGGGCGCAGACGCTCCTTTTAGCATCTGATAAAAGAGGTCTTGGAATGTAACCCTTGCAAGCTTATAACCTGTAGTATTTACATTAGCTATATTATTGGCTATCACATCCATCCTTATCTGGTGATTTCTTAAACCAGATACTCCCGCAAACAGTGAACGCATCATAATTTATCAATCCTCCTCTAAGGGCTCCCTCTTAGAGGTCCAGCCCTAAATTTTTATAATATTACAACTCCATCTATATTGGTAAATATCCTATTCTTTAATCCTCCCTCTTCTATAGCCGTGACCACTGTCCTGGAAGGAATATTTACTACAAACGCCTTGCCATTTATCATAACAAGAGAATCTCTAACACCTTTAGAAGAAGCCAAATCTATAGCCTTATTAATTCCATCTATCTCCTCCTTTCCAACCTCTATTCCTCTCAACAGGATCCTCTCTTGAGCATGTTTAGATAGATTAATATTCTCAGCATTTAATCTTGATTCAAATATCTCCCTAAAACTCGCTGTACTATTGCTAATCTTATTATCAAGTTTGAGGGTCTCTGAGTTGACCCTTCCTACCTTTTCAACCATTATAATCCACCTCAGAAACTAGACTAAGGTTATAGGATTGATCATTAATCCATATCTTAGGTCCATCTGTTTCAAATGTAACCTTAGAAACTATCCCAATAGTATCTCCAACCTTTACCTTCTTCCCTAATAGACTAACCGCCTCCAACCTCATCATCTTATCCGCCATCTTATCCACAGCCTCCTGCTGTTGAAGGACACTATCTAGGGTAGAGAACTGAACAAGTTGGCCAGTAAAATCTTGTATAGATAGGGAATTAACCGGGTCTTGATAATGAAGCTGAGTAAGAAGAAGTTTTAAAAAGTCATCCTTACTCAATATATTATTTGGGGCACCAGTGTCCGAAGAAGTTTGAGACACCTGACTCTGGCTACTTGCCCTTTCATTTTCAATTACCCTAGTAATAGTACGCACAAGTGGAATATCCACCTTCTCACCTCCTATGCTAAAAAATCTATTAAATTCTTGGCATTGTCTTCTACTTCTATTATATCACTTCCTTTAACTCCACTATGATAGAAAAAATGCCAATTATAATTCTCTCTCTCTCTATAATTGCCACTTCCATTACCCATAATATACACATTCAATGAGATTATGTCAAATCCATTTTGTATAAGGTCTCTCTTCAATGAAACCAGACTGTTAGATATAAAATCTCCTATAAGGTCATTAGAAGCTACTAATCTAATACTTATTCTATTTTCATCTAAAGAGATCCCTACCCTAAGCTCTCCCGGTAGGGCGGGATGAAGATTCAAGATTGCTTCTCCTTTAGAAGTATCTCCAGAGATTCTATCTGAGATTAAACCATAAATCTTCTGAAACACATCTATAAGCTTAGGGTCCTCTTTAGTATGGCTAATGAGTCTTGTATCAGAAGATAAAAACATAAAGTTAGACCCAGTAAAATCCTTCGTCATCTCCTTTACACTAGATCCAAGATTTCTCTCTTTTCCCCCTATAAGCTTTACACTGTCCATCTTCTTATTTGAATCTACCCTTATATCCTCAGTACTCCTTTCATTAGGAACTATAGGCGAAACTATACCCTTAGTTGGCAAAGC
>JBMFOH010000004.1:36700-97682 GCA_049969715.1 bacterium
TTGGCAAAGCCTCTTTTGTATTATGAAGAGCTATCTCTGGCTTAGTACCCTTTGAATCTACCCTTATATCCTCAGTAGAGATACCTTCATTATCTATTCTTATAAGTTTAGCATCTGTCTTTATAATAACTTCGTCTCCAGGTTTCAAGGCTTCCAATATCGAACACAAGGCTAATACTTTTGGAGCGCTATCTAAAGAGAGATTTATAACATTATTTGGAGCTAAACTTGTCTCTATTAAAGATGGATTTAATACAGATGTCTTACTATTATCTATTCCTATAAATATACCTAAATTATTAGATACTAACTCTTCTATCTTCTTTTTGGAAACAGTCTCCTTTTTCTCTAGTAAGCTAGATTTAGAGTTACTTGCTACACCAACATCGGAAGTTGTTCCCTCCAGCAATATTTTAAGGAGAAGGTTTTCAAATTCAACATTCCCAGAATCTCCCTGAATATTTCTATTTATGACTAGGACATTTATAATATTAGCAATCTCCTTTATGGCAATTGTATAATCCATCTAGCCTCCCCATCCCATCTTTTTAGATAAATTTACTGCCTTGTTTGTGTCAAGATTGGTAAGGATTTCTCCCACCTTTTCCTTATCCAAAAGTACAAGAAGCTCTACAGCCTTATCCTCATCTAAAGCACTAATCAATTTTGCAGCTGATTTAACATCCATATTCTCAACAGCATTAGCAAGCTTCTTTATGTCTGTGCTTTTCTGATTTAAACTCTGCTTAAGTGACTTCAATTCAGCATTAAGGTTATCTATCATCTTATTTTTTTCTTCTAACTGAGATCTTAGCAATATCTTTTCACTATTTTCTCTCTCAAGCTGAGATTTAAGTGTCTCTAACTGAGAATTTAAGTCATTTACTTTCTCCCTTAACAAAGTCAATTCATCTATCTTCTTTTCGTTAGAAGGTAGATATTTACTTACAATTGGGATCCTTCCTCCTATATCAATTATAAGTCTCTGAGTAATAGGGACAAAATAGAGAAAAAACCCTAAACCTATTATACCTATAATTATAATTATAAGCCAACTAATAATTTTCATTCTTCCTTAAGTATCTAACCTTTCCATTTTCATCTAATATTATATTCTCTATCTTTTTTAGTTCAAGGTTAAATAGGTCTAAGTCTCGCTCCTTTAATTTCTCCATCATCCGCTTCTTCTTCTCCCAGTTTAAAAGGACCTCTCTCTGATTTGATATCTCAATCTCAAGTTCTATGAGTTTATTCCTCTGAAAGAGTATATCTTCTTTCTTCTTCTCTATAAAATTTCTAGCTATCTCTATAATATTTATATCGCCAAGACTCTTCGATAAAAACATCTCACCTATCTTCTTATCCTCTTCTAACATCTTAAGCCTTTCCTCTTCCTCTATATACCTTCTCTTTAATAATACCAACTTTCTCTCTTCTTCTTCTTCCCTTTTCCTAATCCAGTTTAAAAGTCTCTCAAACCTAAAGACAAAGCTAGAAGCCATACTTATTCACTATCCTAGCCATAGAACTCAAGGTATCCTCAAAAATGACCTTTTCTTCTATATCCTGAGATAGAAATTCATATATCTCATATATCAGATTTCTAGCAGAATCTACCCTAGGGTCAGAACCAGAGACATAAGCTCCTATGTGAATTAAATCTCTTGCCTGGGCATATACACTCATTATCTCCCTAAACTTATTGGCAACTCGCATATGTTCTTTTGATACTATATCAGACATCACACGACTTATACTCGCCAAAATATCTATAGGAGGGTATCTATTCTCCATAGCAATATTTCTAGAAAGGACTATATGTCCATCAAGAATAGCCCTTACTGCATCTGCTATCGGCTCATTCATATCATCAGCCTCCACTAATACTGTATAGAATCCAGTGATACTACCTCTCTCTGAATTTCCAGACCTCTCTAATAAAAGAGGAAGAAGAGCAAAAACACTCGGGGTATAACCTTTTGTAGTAGGTGGTTCTCCACTCGCAAGTCCTACTTCTCTCTGAGCCATAGCAAACCGAGTTACTGAATCCATAAGCAGTATAACATCCCTTCCTATATCTCTAAAGTATTCAGCTATAGCAGTAGCAGTGAAGGCGGCTTTAAGTCTTATAATTGGAGGCTGATCTGAAGTAGCTACCACCACAACCGACCTAGCAAGACCTTCTTTCCCCAGAGACTTCTCTATAAAATCTCTCACCTCTCTTCCCCTTTCACCTATGAGAGCAATAACACTTACATCTGCCCTACTATGTCTAGCTATCATCCCTAAGAGAGTACTCTTCCCTACCCCACTTCCAGCAAATATACCAATACGCTGACCTTTACCACAAGTTAATAGACCATCAATAGCCTTTACACCCACAGGGAGTATGTCCTTTATTCTTTCCCTCTTAAGAGGATGGGGAGGGGCATTCTCAAGAGGGCAGTCTATCCCTTCATCTATAGAAGGTCCATCATCCAATGGTCTCCCTAGTCCGTCTAGGACCCTCCCTAAGATATTACTATTCACCCTCACTGAGAGAGGCTTCCCCAATGGAGAAACAAAAGAGCCAGGCTTTACCCCACTAATATTGCCTATAGGCATAAGAATAAGCCTATTCTGTTTAAATCCTACAACCTCTGCCAGGATATCTTCATTTCTCTCATCAGAGTATATCTTACACATCTCTCCCACAGAGGCAGGAGGTCCTATAGACTCAATAGTAAGTCCTGACACTAGATCTATATACCCCACTAAATTAAAAGGCTTTACTTCATATATCTTTTTTCTATACTTTTCCAGACTGGATAATGTTAGAGAAGACATCTTTAAAACATTCTCCTATCTCTTTAAACCTTTCTTCTAATCTATACTCTACCCTACCTCCTGGAGATATTACTATTATATCCCCCTTAGAAAGGGTATCGTCTGGAACAAACTCTATCTTATTCCTCTCAATACTTAAATCATCTATGTTAGATATTAAACCAAATATAGATGGATTCACAACTATCCTCAAGGATTCCTTGTCTCTCATTAGAGAGATGGCATTTTTTATAATATCTATTACTAATTCAGAGTTACTAAGAATTTCTGTAAAAACAAACCTTTTAGCTATCTCAATGACCATCTGAGCCATCTCATAGGTATACTCTTCAAATAATCTATGTCTCTCTTGAAGAATCTCTTCTCCTAAGCTTTCTAAGTATTTCAACCTCTCTGAAAAACTTTCTACAGCTTCCCTATAACCCTCTTCAAACCCAACCTTATATCCTTCTTCTTTTCCTGAAACAAAACCTTCGTTGTATCCTTCCTTTCTTGCCTTATCTCTTATCTCTCTAGCAATTTTTCTAGCACGTTCTAGGATATTATCTACTATATCCTGGAGGTCTACTAAAAGATAACCATCTTCTTCTACCTTCTCATTCAACTCTTCTCTATCCTCTAAATCAGACAATTAACTCTTCTTCCCCTCCTCTAGAAACTACAATCTCTCCAGTTTCATCAAGTCTTCTTATTACAGAAACAATTCTTTGTTGAGCCTGTTCTACATCCCTTACCCTAACTGGACCCATAAACTCCATATCTTCCTTCAACATTTGAGAAGCCCTGGCAGACATATTTTTAAATATCTTCTGTTTTACCTCTTCTCCAGCACCTTTTAGGGCAAGCGCAAGGTCTTTAGAGTCTATCTCCCTCAAAACCCTCTGGATAGAACGGTCATCCAATATGACAATATCTTCGAATAAGAACATTTGTCTTTTGACCTCTTCTGCCAACTCAGGGTCTTCTCCCTCTAAATACTCAATAACCGTCTTCTCGGTATTTCTATCAACCCTATTTAGGATTTCTACAAAATGTTTTATCCCTCCAGCATTTGTTGATTCTTGAGTAGTAAGAAGGGCAAGTTTCCTTTCCAATATACTTTCAACCTTATGAACTACATCAGGGCTAGTTCTATCTATCTTTGCCATACGCATAGATATCTCTGTCATTAATTCTGGAGGTAGAGAGGAAAGAATAGCTGCAGCCTGATCAGGGGTAAGATATGAAAGTATTAAGGCAATAGTCTGGGGGTGTTCATCCTGGATGAAACTTAGTATCTGTTTTGCATCCATCTTTCTCATAAATTCAAAAGGAGTGATCTGTAATGTAGCAGTAAGCCTTTCTAATATCTCTATTGCCTTCTGCGCTCCAAGAGCCTTCTCTAAAACCTGTCTAGCATACTCTAACCCCCCTTGAGTTATATAATCTTGAGCCAATGCCATTTGATAAAACTCTTCTATAACCTTATCTCTAGTATCGGGCTCAATCCTACCTAGATTTGCTATCTCAAGGGTAATCTGTTCTATCTCTTCCTCACTCAACTGTTTCATTACTTGGGCAGATACATCAGGGCCTAAGGCTATAAGAAGGGCAGCAGCCTTTCTTATACCAGTTATTTCTTTTTTAGAAGGCATCTATCCCTCCTCCTTCATCCAGGACCTCAGTAATTTTACAAAAGACTGAGGATCACGTCTTGCAAGCTGACTTACCTGTTCCATTATCTCCTTCCTTCGTTGTTCCTCTGGTGAAATAGAAGGAACCTTCTCCTCTACTGTTATAGGAAGTTCTTCAGGTAAAACTGTCTCTTCAACCCTTTTTGCAGGCTTTATTATGCTCTTTACTATATTCCATACAATAAATATACCAATGATTATTGCTGCTAGTATAATTATAAGTCTCAGAAACTGTTGTTGCCTCTGGACAGCCAATTCAGAAGCCATAGCAGCCTCTTCCTGCTGATAATAGGTCTTATCGAACGGGATACCCTGTACTGTTAATTGATCCCCTCGATTAGGGTCTATTCCTGCGGCAGCTGAAGCCAAATTTGTGATAGACTGTTGCTCCTGAGGAGTAAGATTCTTATCTACAACTACGGCAACAGAAAGCCTCTTAATCTTACCAGGCTTCTCAAGGATCTCCTGTACCTGTCTATTTACCTCATACTCTATATTGGTTTCTTGTTTATTATGGATACTCGTTCCTACAGTAGTCTGGGTAGTCACATATCCAGGGATATTTGAAGAAACCCCAGGGACTCCCCCTGGAAGTCCTTGTCCCTCATAGGATTCTTTTGTCTGCTGCTCCTTTTTAACAATTCCACTCTGTTCTACCACTGGAGAAAAGGTCTCACTAGATGTCTTTAGTTGGGTAAGGGCTAACTCTACTGAACTTCTTACTATCGCTCTGTTTGGACCTAATATCCCTGTAAGCATACTCTGAACCCTATCTTCAATGGCATTCTCTATCTTATCTTTTACCTCTAAAAGGAGTGAATCCTCTACATCTAGAGTATTAACCTCATCCTTAAATAAACCTCTTGAAAGCATATTTCCATTGGTATCTACAATAGTAACGCTTTCTGGCTTTAATCCCTCTACACTACTTGCCACAAGTCTAGCTATAGCCATAACCTCTGATTTAGAGATAGTAGCTCCTGGTTTCAACTTTAACACTACCCCTGCTTGAGGAGGAACTGATTCAGCAGCATAGAGTCTCTCCCTTGGTAATACTATATGAACCCTAGCGTAATCTACATTAGAGAGGCTAGAAATAGTTCTTGAGAGTTCTCCCTGAAGTGCCCTTTGATAGTTAATCTGTTCTACAAAATCTGTAGTGCCCAGAGAAGTCTTATCAAATATCTCAAACCCAATTCCACCTCCAGACGGGATATTTTGAGAGACAAGTGATAATCTTATCTCGTACACCCTATCTTTTGGCACCAAAACAGCTGTCCCTCCCTCTGCCAACCTATAAGGCTCTCCCATCTCTCTTAACTTTGAGGTAACGGCAGCAGCATCCTGTGGAGAAAGATTACTAAAAAGGACAGCGTAGTTAACCCTTGACCCTAAGGATATAAAAAGAACAATAAGGAAAATTAAAACAATACCTCCTCCAATAATAAGAGCCCTTACCCTAAAAGAACTCTCTCTCCAAAAACCTTTTATAGACTTCAGTAGGTCCTGTATATTCATATTTCTATAATTAATTATTATGGCACCATACGCATCATTTCCTGGTAGGCTTCTAATCCTCTATTTCTCACCTCTACCAACATAGTAAGAGCTAGACTAGCCTTTTCTATAGCTATCATTACATTATGGATATCTATATCTTCCCCAGTAGAAAAGGCTCTGACAGCATTATCAGCTTCTAACTGAAGCTGGTTAACCTTCTCTAAAGAATTCTTGAGTACTTCTATAAAACTCTTTCCCTCACCCTTTAAACCCTGGGAATTTGAAAAACCCACTGGAAAATTAAGATTTACAGATTCTATAGGACCCATTTTATCACCTCGATATCTCTAACGCCTTTAAAAACATACTTTTACATGCATTCATTACAGACAGATTAGCCTCATAACTTCTAGTAGCAGAGATCATATCAGTCATCTCTATCACAGGATTTACATTTGGATAAAGTACATAACCTTCTGGATTTGCATCTGGATGCCCAGGGTCATATACCATTCTAAATGGAGACTGATCTCTCACTATCTCTGCCACCTCTACCCCATCTAAATCTCCAGTTACCTGGTTAAACACCTCTCTAAAAAGAGGTATCTGACGTCTATAAGGAATCCCATCGATAGTCCTAGTAGTTTCTGCATTAGCCAAGTTGTTTGCTATAGTATCAAGCCTAAGCCTTTGTGCAGTCAATCCAGAAGCCGAGATATCCATGGTATGGAATATGCTCATCCTCTCTTACCTCCTGCCACAGTATAGAATTGGTTAAAGAACCACCTAGTAAACTCTACAAGAGACTGATATTTTAACGCATTTTGATTCATAAGAGTCATCTCTTCGTCCAAATCTACATTATTTCCATCATTTCTAAATGATGTTACA
Source organism: bacterium (assembly GCA_049969715.1). Classification (GTDB taxonomy): domain Bacteria; phylum DUMJ01; class DUMJ01; order DUMJ01; family DUMJ01; genus JBMFOH01. The sequence continues at coordinate 43,591 of JBMFOH010000004.1, forward strand.
TTATTACGAACTACTATCGGAGATATCTTAGATAAATCCTGATTATCCTCTATCGCCTCTTTTAAAACCTCTTCAAATACAACCCTATACTTTTTGTATCCAGGAGTATCTATATTGGCTATATTTTCACTATAGATTTTCTGCCTTAACGAAGCAGCATTTAAAGAAAGTTCTAATATATCCAGTATATTATCCTCTAACATCTTCCACCTTCTCAATAAAATTAGACTTTAGATAATTATACCACAAAATATAATAGATGATGTAAAATTGTTAATATGAAAAATAAAAAGAGCTTACTGTACATTATACTGTCCTGGTTTATTCTCTCTTCTCTTTACTATTTAGGAGCATTAGAAAGAGGAGAGTTAAACATCACCAACTATTATTTTTCTCTTAGAAAACCCCTCTTGTTCTCTAAAGATATAGTGGTAATTGGTATTACAGATGACTGTTTAAAAGAGATCGGTCAATGGCCATGGCCAAGGGTCTATCATGCCAAGCTTCTAGAGGTTCTAAAAAATGCTAAGGCTAGTGTAATTGGATTTGACATACTCTTCTCTGAACCAGATAGAGAAGGGGGAGATAACACTCTGAGTATAGCTACCAAAGATGCTAATAATGTGATATATGCTGCATATCTAGACCTAGAAAGGGGAGCATTATATCAACCCATTCCTATTATAGAAAGGAATAGCTGTGGTATAGGGCATATAAATATAACTCCTGCTTCTAATGGATTTATCTATAGTCTTCCCCTATCCCTTTCTCTTAACAGAAAAAGAATTATGGCATTCAGTTATCAAGTATCTAGACTGTATCTCCAAGAGAGCTTAAAGAGCTTCTTTATTAAACCAAATAATGACCTTTTAATCAATTATTCTGGTAAAAGAATACAAATAATACCATATATAGAGGTAATAAGAGGGGAAATTCCTCTGTCATTTTTTAATAGGAAATTAGTCCTAGTAGGAATAACTGCTAAGGGGTTAGGTGACTATTATCTTGCACCATCTTACAGAGAACTAATCCCTGGTGTAGAGATTCAGGCTAATGCCATAAATACTATATTAAGTGGAAGATTCCTACAAAAAATCCCTAAGACATCTAATATTCTTATCTCTACATTATCTCTTGTATTTATTATCTTATTCCTATTCAAATTAGACCTAAAAAAAGGGATAATAGTAACCCTCGCATCCATAATAGGTTATCTTACAATAAGTTTTATACTTTTTATCTCTAATGGTATAATAGTGACATCTCTCTTACCTCCTATAACAATGGGAGCCTCCTTTGGAGTATATGAAGTTATGTCTCATTTAGAAGAGATAAAAGAGAGGGAAAATCTAAAGAACATATTTAAGTTATATCTTGCACCTGAGGTACTAGAAAAGATATTAGTTCAACCTAATTTACTCAACCTAAAAGGAGAAGAGGTAGAGGTCACTATTATGTTTGCTGATATCAGTGGGTTTACAAAATTCAGCCAACAATTTCCTCCTCAGATTGTAGTAAGATATCTAAACGAATATCTAGGAATGATGAGCAGGTTTATACTTGAAAATAGAGGTACATTGGATAAATTTATCGGAGATGCTGTAATGGCTATCTATGGGGCACCTATTAAATGCAATGACCACCATCTAAAGGCTCTTGATACCGCAATAAAGATAATAGAAGAGAGTAAGAAAAGAGACTTAAAAGTGAAGATAGGGATAAATACAGGAAGGGTGATTTTGGGTAATATAGGGACAGAGATGAGAGTCCAATATACAGCAGTAGGAGATGCCGTTAACCTAGCTAGCTACCTTGAGTCAATAGCGGATCCGGGAGAAATCCTTATAGGAGAAGCTACGTATAGAGCTATACAGGATAAGATAATAGCAGAAGAAATTATTCTGAGGGATAAATATAATGGGACAAAGGCTTATAAGGTGATAGGATGGAAAGCATAGAATTTCTAAAGACCCTTTCACTCTTTAAGGGAATCTCTGAAGATGCTATTAGAAAGATATTAGCTATAGCTAAAGAAAAAAGATATAAGAAAGGAGAGATCATATACTACCAAGGGGATATAAGTTATACCCTAGATATAATAAAAAAGGGTAAATTAAAGGTAACTATAATGACTGAGGAAGGAAAGGAGAAGATATTAGCTATTCTTTCTGAGGGAGATATTATAGGCGAAATCTCATTGATTGATAATAGGCCAAGGTCTGCTACAGTAGAAGCATTAGAAGACTGTAGTCTCCTTTCCATTAAAAAAGAGGATTTCGGGAAATTCTTATTAGAGTATCCAAAGATATCTATTGAGATTGCTAGGATCTTAAGCGAAAGGCTGAGAGATGCGGATAGAAGTATAGAAGAGCTTACATTCTATGATGTAAGGACTAGAATAATAAGCCTTCTGATTTCTCTTGGGGAAAGATACGGAAAACCTATCTCTAATGGGATAGAGATTCATATCAGATTTACTCATCAAGAGTTAGCTGACCTAGTAGGGTCATCAAGAGAGACTATAACCAGAGTGCTAGGGGAATTACAGGAGAATAAAATAATACGTATAGAGAAGGATAAGATCCTGATTATCGCTCCAGAGAAACTAAAGATATTTAAATCATAGTTACCTTCTCTCTTTCTTATCGGAGTCTTCTAGTTTATTCCCTTGCCAGTTTGATATATTATTAGAAGAGCCTTCAGAATGGTTCGAAGAAGAATGCTCATTAGAAATCTCTTCAGATTTTTCTGAAGAAGAATTCTCAGAACCTGGCTGAGTTGGAGGTTTAACTATAGTAGTTTCTCCTTTCTTTAGTTTTATAGTCCTCTCTTTTGTGGTAACTTCTACTATCCCTTCATATACGGAAACAATTGTAGTTTGATCAGATAGTACCTCTACTGTAAATTCCGTACCTCTTACTCCAGCAATAGCTGTAGGGGTTCTTACTTCAAAATTAGGAAATAATTTTGTAATATAGGATTTAATAATACCAATAGTTAAAAATAGATAGTTATCATATATATTAACATTTGTATCTTGCCCTACTTCCACTATACTCCCATCGGAGAACTTTAATCTTGCCCTTGAATTATAAACAGTCTTAAGCTGATCGCCAGGGATTAATATATCCCCATCCTTAACTATAACCCATACAGAATCATTATAGCGTTTTTTATATACCTCACCAGAAATTCCTGTAATAATAGCATTATAAGGTGAGACGATATTGATCGTCCCACCTACAAGAAAAGAGATTAATATAAGAAGTATTATCCTAGAAGTAGCTTTATTCATCTCTTATTAGTTTGAGATTGTTTTTTATTCTGATTCTGATTCTGAGTATGGCTTTGACTCTGATGTTGATTTTGTTCTTGGTTCTGCTCTTGATTCTGTTCTTGAATCTCAGCTTGTTCTTGATTCTGTGCCTCTTTTTTAACCATATCCTTAACCTCTTGTCTTACCTGCATTAGGGTAGAGACTATACTTTCTTCAGAGGTACCAAGTTCCGCCATAATCTTTGTCCAATTCTTATGTTGTTCTCTAAGCCTTAAGATATTATTTAGGGTATCAGCATTGATACTTCCCTGGCCTAAAGCGGCAGCAATAGAATAAGCCATAAGGATATCCATCTGACTCACACCTTGAAGCTCTAGATTCTTCAACGTCTCTTCTGTAACCCCATAGTCTCTTTCTAAAAGATATTCTATAGCAGTATCTCTTATATTACTTTTACCTAGATTATGATATATACCTAACTTAGAGAGGTTTACATCAAAATGTTTAGCTATCTCTCCCCATCCTAAATCTGGATTTGACAAGGCATAGTTTTTTATATCATCTAGAGAGATGCTTCCGTTACGTAGAACTATTGCGCACATAATAGCTATCTCTCCATATCCATAGCCTGAATTGTAGAGAGTATTTATAGTGTCTGGGTTAAGGATATCGGGAAATGCACTTAAAAGAGCATTTACTACAACCTTATCCTCCAAAGAACTACTACTAGCAGCAAAAACTGGCAAATTATACAACATTACCCCTACTATAAGGAATAAAATCACTACTCTTTTCACAAAAAATCACCTCCAATTAATATTTTTCAATCTAATTATACAAGGAAAAGTAAATAGATGTATGTGACATACATCACAATCTTGGTATATAATTTAAAAGAAACTATAAAAAGAGGAGGTCAAGCGTTTATGAACCTAAAAGAGGAATTTAAAAACCCAGGTAAAGATTATAGGAGTGCTCCTTTCTGGTCATGGAATGATAGGTTAGACCCTAAAGAACTATCCAGACAAATAACCAAGATGAAATCCTCTGGAATGGGTGGATTTTCTATGTACTCTAGGGAAGGTCTTGAGACCCCATACCTTAGTGATGAATGGATGAACTGTATAAAAGAATCTGTAAAAACAGCCAAAGAGTTAGGGATGAATGCATGGCTATATGATGAAGATAGATGGCCTTCAGGATTTGCCGGGGGATTAGTGGCAAAAGAGATAGGGGACGAGGGACGAGCCAAAACGTTGATAATGGAGATAGTAAGGGATACTATAGATCCATTGAATTCCTTGATAAGCTTTAAGGCAAGATTAGACGGTAATAGAGTTACAAGCCTAGAAAGAGTCACTTAAAAGACATCCCTCCAAAAAGATGAGGTAGGATTAATCTTTAAAAAAGAGATATGCAAGAAATCTGACTGGTTTAACGGAGATACATATGGGGATAACCTAAACCCAAAGAGTGTAAAAACTTTTATAAAAACTACCTACGAAAGATATCTTAAAGAGGTAGGAGAGGAATTTGGCAAGACTATTCCCGGGATATTTACTGATGAGCTGAATATCTTTTCAGGTCATAACCCAGGACTAAAAGGACTTCCTTGGACAGACATACTCTCTGAGTATTTCAAAGAGAAAAGGGGTTATGAATTGTTAGAAGGACTTCCCTATCTCTTCTTTGAAGGGGAAAGAGCTCACAAGATGAGATACGATTTTTGGCGTACTATTACTGAACTCTTTGTTGAATCTTACTCAAAGCAGATAGGGAAATGGTGTAAGGAACATAATATAATATTTACTGGACATTACCTATATGAGAATGAGTTTCCTCAGTCAATTATTGCCTCAGGAGCCATTATGCCCCATTATCAATACCAAGGAATCCCAGGAATAGATATTTTAACTGAATCTATAAGAGAGACATTAACAGTAAAACAATGTAGCAGTATTGTGAATCAGTTTAGAAAGAAACGATTAATTTCAGAGCTATACGGATGTACTGGTTGGGAATTTACCTTTGAGGGACAAAAATGGGTAGGAGATTGGCAGTATGCTCTAGGGGTAAATCTAAGATGCCAACACCTAGCTCTTTATTCCCTAAGGGGGTGTAGGAAGAGAGACTATCCTCCTTCATTCAACTATAATACAACCTGGTGGAAATATAATAAGGTAATAGAAGACTATTTTGCCAGGCTCTCCTTTATCCTTTCTGAAGGAGAGGTAGTAAGGGAGATACTACTGATACATCCTATAGAAAGTGCATGGATGATATTTAATGGGAGTAATATAGAAGAGGTATCTTCTATTGGAAGAGGACTTCAAGAGATTGCAGATACTCTCCTTGCACTTCACAGGGATTTTGATCTCGGAGACGAGTCTATTATAGAGAACTATGGGAAGGTCTTTGGTAGTGAGTTTGTAGTAAACGAGGCAAGCTATAAACTAGTAATCCTTCCCCCAATGAAGACTATTAGGGCAAGTACTGTAAAATTATTAAAGGAGTTTCTAGATTCTGGAGGGAAGATAATCTCTGTAACACCACATCCGGATATGGTAGAAGCTAAAAGGGAGGATTTATCAGAATTATTTACTCATCCAAACGTATTCATCCTAACCGATAGGAATAAATTGGGTGATACTATTGATAATGATATATTTTTTATAGTAAACATTGATAGAGAGAATTCTCATATGGTAGAGATTATCATAAATAATAGAGGTAAGGTAGAGGAATGGGATGCTCTTACAGGAGACATAAAAGAGGTCTATCCAGACTATGATACAGGAAAAATAAAGATAAATGTGATATTTGGTCCTGCCGAATCCAAGATCTACGTAATTGACCCAAAAGTTGAGCCAGAGAGGAAAAATCCTCCAGTGAAGCATTACAAAAAGAGCTTATATATAGGACCAGTTACCCCATTTAAACGTACAGATCCAAATATTTTAGTGTTAGATTTCTGCCAGTATAGGCTTAAAGGAGAGGAATGGTCAGGTCTTTTCCCAGTATGGAGGGCGCAACAGGAGATTAGAAATAAACTGGGAATGCGAGATATTCATGTTAATGGGATAGAGCAGCGATGGAGATGGGTTGATAAACCACATCCTAACGATGGAACTCCTTATAGAATTTAAGTTTATATTCAAAATAAAAAATTTACCTAAATCTCCAGCAAACCTAGTATTAGAGAGGCCAGAAGATTTCGAGATCTCTATTAATGGGGAGAAGGTGTCAAATAGGGCGAACGGATGGTACCTTGATAGAAGTTTTAAGAAGATAGAACTTCCCTATATAAAAGAGGGGGAGAATGAGATAGTTCTCTACTGCGGGTATAAAACCATATGGAAGTAGAAGATTGCTATCTTATTGGAGATTTTGGGGTTAACCCTATAACTAGAGAGATAATTAATGAACCAGTCAGACTACATTTTGGGGATTGGTACCTCCAAGGATATCCTCACTATGCAGGTAGTATTATATACCTAGAGAATATAAATCTAGAGCTTGAAGAAAACGAAAAGGCATATATAAATTTAGGTAAACATTCAGCTATAACTACAGCTATATGGGTAAATGAGAAATTAGCTGGCTATATCCCTTGGAAATGTATTAATGGACTTGATATTACCCGATTTCTCCATAACGGAGAGAACATCATAGGTATAGAAGTAGTAGGAAGTCCTAGGAATATGCTAGGTCCCCTACATCAAAAGAGCGGGAGAAGACCTTGGACAGATTCAAGGTCTTTCAGAACAGAAAAGGAGGAGTTTACCCCTGATTATGTACTTATGCCATTTGGCTTATTTGACCAGGTAAGGTTAGATATATTCGAAGAATAAGTAACCTTGCTAGAGGATAGGCAGCAATACCTGTCCTCTAGCACAGTTAACACAATCTTGACTTTCATAATCAAATACTATAAAATGTGCCTAAATGTAAATATACGTAAGGGGTGAGATTATATTTACTGAAGAAAGAATCTCCAAGATCTTGGAGATTATCAACGAAAGAAAGAGTATAACAGTTCAGGAATTAAGCGAGATTTTAGGCGTTTGCGAAGTAACTATAAGGAAAGACCTAAATAGACTTGACGAAATGGGGCTTGTTAAGAGAACCCATGGGGGAGCTATAGCTATAACTAATGTCCAATTTGAACCCTCCCTTAATCAGAGGGAATGTGAGAATCTAGATATAAAAGTAAAGATAGGAAGATTAGCTGTAGGCCTTATAGAAGATAGAGAGACCATCATTTTAGATTCTGGAACTACTACATATCAGATTGCCAAAAACCTTAAAAATAAATCCTTCTCTGAACTTACAGTGATAACTAATTCTATAGCTATAGCTAATGAGCTTATAAATTGTATTAATCTCAATCTAATCGTATTGGGAGGAGAGTGTAGGGCTATTACCGGGGCATTAGTGGGGAGCTTCACCGAAGAGATGCTAAAAAGTATCTATGCTGACAAGGTTTTTTTAGGAGCAAATGGATTTAGCCTTGAAAGAGGACTAACTGCTCCAAACCCAACCGAAGCTCATACAAAGATGTTAATGGCAAGAAGTGCAAAAAGACGAATAGGGGTAATAGACCATACGAAGATAGGATTGGAATTTTTGGTCTCTTTTTGCTCCCTATCTGATCTAAATGTCCTCATAACAGATGATGGGGTTTCATCATTATATCTTGAGAAAATCAGAGAGAGTGGGACAGAGGTCCTTCTAGCTTAGATTGTATTTTCATTTATTTTGTAGTATCTTTATTTATAGAGATGGATAGCATTATAGAAAATGTCATAGAGAATGTAGAGAAGGTTATTGTTGGTAAGAGGCAAGTCGTAGAATATTTTTTAGCTTGTATTCTGGCAAATGGTCATATTTTATTTGAGGATATGCCAGGAGTGGGGAAGACTATGCTCTGTAGAGCTATGGCTATTTCGTTAGGAATGAGCTTCAAGAGGATTCAGTTTACTCCAGACCTCTTACCTTCAGATATAACAGGTGTATCTGTGTTTAATCAGAAGATACAGGAATTCGAGTTTAAGCCTGGTCCTATCTTCGCTAATCTTATCTTAGCAGACGAAATAAATAGGGCAACACCTAAAACTCAGTCTAGTTTACTAGAGTGTATGGAGGAAAGACAGGTTACGATAGAAGGAACAACTATAAAGCTTCCAAAACCATTTATAGTGATGGCAACACAAAATCCTATTGAATATGAAGGGGTATTCCCTCTTCCAGAAGCACAGGTAGATCGTTTCTTAATGAAGCTCTCCATAGGCTACCCATCTTATGATGATGAAATCGAAATAATAAAAAGTCAAAGGATCAAACATCCAATAGAAAACTTACAACCTGTGACTTCTTTAGAAGAGGTAATCTCTCTACAAGAAAGGGTAAAAGAGGTATATGTAGACGAAACAATCATCCAATATATCTTAGATATCGTTAGTGCTACCCGAAAACACAGTGATATAGCTGTTGGTGCCAGCCCTAGGGGAAGTCTAGCAATGTATAAAAGTGCCCAAACAATTGCTTATATAAGAGGAAGGGACTATGTCCTTCCTGACGATATAAAAGAAATTGCCCCATTAGTCTTAGCTCATCGTATTATCTTGAAGTCTGAAAGTTATCTCAGGGGTTATACTCAAAAAGGGATCATCTCTACTATCCTAATGTCGGTAGAGGTTCCTATAGGAAAGGTCAAATGATACGATGGTTTACTCTTGTCTCAATCTTTGGACTTTTTGCTCTCTTCTTTAAGAATCAATTCATCTATACCCTATTTTATCTTTCTATTATTCTACCAGCAGTAAGCCAGTGGCTTTTGCGCTTTACATTCAAAAGACTAGAGACTAAACCATACATATCTCCTAAGAATATATTCTATCGGGAATCTTCCAGATTCACCATAAAAATATCTAATAATTCGCCGATACCTATCTATTGGTTAGAGATTATCGTATATCTACCCCAGAAATTGGTCTTCCAGGATAAGATCGGAGCAGTATATAGGATACCTCCTAAGGGAATGGTTTCGTTGGATTATGAGATAAAAGGTGTCAGAAGAGGTTGTTATGAATTAGGTCCAATCATCTTGCAATCATCTGATATTATTTCAGGAGAGGAATTGAGAAATGAAATCAAGCTTTCAGACCGTCTTCTAGTATACCCTAAGATCCTTCCTCTTACCTCTGGTAGATTACACTCATACCAGCCTATAGGAGAATTAAAGTCAGAAGAGGTTGCTTTCGAAGACCCTTCTAGGTTTAGCGGGATAAGAGAGTATACAGATACCGATCCTATTAAAAGGATACACTGGAAGGTATCTGCACATACCGGCAAATTGCAGGTAAAGGTTTATGAACCTACTATAGGGGCGCAGAGTGTTATATTCTTAAATCTTAGGTATCAAGATTATCAAACCTATGACAGAGACTATAAGGCAGAATTGGCAGTAACATTGTCTTCTTCTCTTTCCGCCTTTCTCATTGAAAAGAAGCAGGCAGTAGGATTAGTAACTAATGGTGGAGATATGTTTGTTTCAAACGAAGATATCCCTATCCAAAAAATTCATCCAAAACAGGGTGAGGACCAACTTATAAGGATATTAGAGGTGCTTGCAAGATGTACGTTAAGGAAGACAGAGCCATTCATAAACGTTATCTACTCTGAAAGCCAGATGTTTCCCAGATGGATGAATCTGCTTGTCATTACCCCTAAAGAAACAATAGAGATTATAGAGTTTTTGTTAGGGATAAGGCATAGGGGGGCTAACATAACCTTATTTACACTTACCAACTACAAAGGTAATAGGAAAGAAGAGGGTATCTATATATATGAAATCACCAATGAGGATGAAATCAAAACATTATAGTGCCGGAGAGGTCTATGGAGTACTCTTTATAACATCCCTTTCTCTCATGGGATTCCTTATACTATCTAAGATTATAACTATCCTCTTCCCTCAGGTCTATCTTCCATCGTTTACTATAATAAATATTCTTTTGGCAAGCCTATTTGGTTTTTTCTTCCAATCAGCTGGTTCTAGCATAGTAGGTCTTATCCCATATATCCTCCTATCTAGGTTTATATTTATTCTAGGCGTCTGGAAAGATACTAATGAGTGGTTAGGATTTTTTGATATAAGGTCTCATTTCTTTCCTATAACTTTTCTTATATTACTATTATTCTTTTCTCTTTCTTCTTCTTCCTCTTCTGACTGGACGTTTCTATTTCCTCAAAAAGAAGAATTCCCTCCGCCTTTAGATTCAAAGAGGTACTATGAATGGGTAACTAGCCCTAGACGAAGGATAGACAGAGTCCCTTATATAAGGAATATGGGAGCCCGATGGATGGTTATCTTAGTACTCTTGGTAATCACCCTCTTAAGTATAGAAGAATGGAAGAAGGAAAAATTCCCTAATGTATGGGTAGTCATTGTTTGGTACTTTATAGTATATCTGAGCCTTCTAATCTATAGCATCTTACGGATGAAGTTTACAGAAAAAGAGTTAGATGGATACAAGGTTTCAAATAGTATAATTGGAAGGAACTTCTCTTTTCTGTTACTTACTGTTGGACTGGTATTTATAGTATGCCTCCTCCTTCCTTGGGGATACTCCCCATTTAATCTAGGTCAGTTACTTCTTCTTTTGAATAGAATCTTTCAACCTAAGCCATTAGACTATGGGTCTCCCCAAGTTTCCCCGCTCTTCTGGCAACTCAAACTCCTATTCTTAAAACCCTATATAGCTACACCTCACCCAGCAAGCTCTTTAACTATCCCTAAGGGTATACTCATATGGTTCTTAGCGGGATTAGGCCTTTTGGGCATATTCTTAGGGATAAGAGAGAGATTCTTTCTAAAGGTTGTCAAGATTTTAAAGGAGGGATTTGTAAGATTGTTCTACTCCTTTCTAGAATTAAGTAGTGAGATGATAAGGGGATTCGCTAGCATTAAGCCTTCCTCCAAAGGCCTTCCCAAGATCAACCTGAGAGAAAGGCCTAAGAGTATAGTGGGATGGATCATATATTATTATAAGGTCTCTTTAAAACTTATGTCTAAAAAGGGTATAGGTAAGGAGGTTTGGGAGACCCCATATGAATATGCCAGAAGGATAGGTAATTTAAACTCAGAGATAAGTCCTATTCAATGGGAGATTACAGAGATCTTTGTTTCTACAAGATATAAGAATACTAATCCGCCAAAAGAGTGGATAGAAGGAATAAAAAAGAGAATAAAAGAGATAAGAAAGAGGTTATAAAATGGAAGGTATCTTTATAGGATTAGACCTTGGAACTCAAGGCGTCAGGGGGATAGCTGTAGATGAGGAAGGTAATCTTATAAGAGAATCAAGTTTACTCTTCTCTAGTAAGTTCAAAGACCCAAACAATTGGTGGAAAGGCTGTGAGACTATTCTAGGGGATATCCTCTCTAAGGTGGAGAGAAAACCAATCCTTTCTATAGGGGTCACGTCTACATCCGGTACAGTAGTATGTATAGATGAAGCTGGGAAACCTTTGAGTGAGGCTTTTATGTATAATGACCCGGAGGGAAGTGAAGAGTCTAGTATAATAAACGAAAAACTTCAGGCACTTACATTGAAGCTTGGATATAAATTTAATGCATCCTACGCCCTTTCTAAAATAATGTGGATAAAGAGGCATCTTCCAGAGTTATATAACAAAACAAGATGCTTTCTTTCCCCAACTGATTTTATAAATTACAAGCTTACAGGTGTAGTTGGGGTTACTGACCATACTAATGCCTTGAAGTTTGGCTTTGACCTAATTGATTACCGATGGCCTAAGGAATTCGACCTGTTGGAGATAGACACCAATAAATTACCAAAGGTGGTAAAGCCAGGAGAGTTTATAGACAATCTAAACCTAGATAGATTCAAACCCCATCACATCCCTGTAATTACTGGACTTACAGACGGAAATAGCGGGCAGATAGCTTCAGGAGCAGTAAGAATAAGAGATATAGCAACTACTCTTGGTACTACACTAGTCATAAAAGGGGTTACTAAGGAATTGGTGAAGGATAGTCTAGGAAGATTCTACAGTCATCTCCATCCTGAAGGTAAGGGTTGGTTTCCTGGTGGTTCAAGCAATGTTGGAGGGGAAGCCTTAGAGAAGATATTCCCTGGGAAGAATTACAAAGAACTAGATGCAAAGATAGAGCATATGATTCCTACATCTCTCTTAGTTTATCCTCTGGTAAGGAAGGGTGAAAGATTTCCTTTTGTCAATCCTTATGCTGAAGGTTTTGTCGTTGGAAATCATTCTAGCGAGGAAGAGCTATATGCAGGGTATTTAGAGGGTGTAGCATATACAGAAAGGTTATGTTATGATATGCTTTCTAACGTAGGGGTCTCTATCGGAGATTATATATACACTGTTGGTGGGGGTTCTAAAAGTCTATTATGGATGAAGATAAGAGCAAGCATAATGAATAAGACTCTCAAAAAGCCCAAAATGGCTAGTTCTAGTATGGGAATGGCAATCCTTGGAGCAAGTAAGGTATTCTATCCCTCCCTAGAAGAAGCAGTTTCTAAAATGGTAAAGATAGACCTAGAGGTAGATCCTGAAACAACTTTGGTGTCTTATTATGAAGGAAGGTATAATCAATTCGTAGAGGCATTAAAATCTAGGGGATATATATGATTATTAAGGTGTTAGATGGCCACAATGTAATAGGAGGAAACAAGGTCTTCGTAGGAGGAAAAGAGTATGGAGTAATATTAGACTTTGGCTTAAATTTTTCTTCCTGGGGGATGTATTTTGAAGAGTTCGTAGCTCCAAGGACAGGACTTATAGTAAAAGACCTTCTTAGACTTAACCTAATACCTAGGATAGATATATATAGAAAGGACCTCACAATCGGATTAGAACTACCCAAGCCTCCTAGGGAGATACTCTTTACCTTCATATCTCATGCCCATATGGACCATATGGGGCTCATTGGTCTTATGAGAGAAGATATACCTATCCTTTCCACATCAGAGACGTTGGCTCTTATTATGGCTCTAAATGAGATCCATACTGATGAGAAGAGCTCCCTGAAGATAGAGGATAGGATAAGCGGGAAATATCCGATAAGAAAAGATGTTATGATAAAAGGCAGAAATCAAAGGAACAAAAATCTTAAGAAGAGATGCCTAATCCATACAAGAGACATCAACATATTATCTCTACCCTTTCTCGAAGAAGATTCTAAGGAGGCATTTGAAGAGATAGGACTAGAATATTCTCCTATCAGTAACCTTACCAATGCAAAAATATTCCCTGTGTACCACTCTGTAGTAGGCTCTAGTAGTCTCTATTTTGAAATAGATGGGATAAAGGTTCTCTATACAGGAGACCTTAGAGAAAGTCCTTCATTACAAGAAGAGAGAATACTTCAGGAGATAGGCGAGTATAGAGCTAATCTGGCTAGGTCTACAAAAAATATGATAGATACCATAAAAGGAAAGATAGATCTACTTATAGTAGAGGGAACAAGGATAGGAAGTGAAAATAGTCATTCGGAAGTAACTGAGGGAATACTCTACTCAAACATATATAATGAGGTAAAAAACAATTCTAGAAGGCTTATCATCGCAGACTTCCCCTTGAGACACCTAGAAAGATTCCATACCTTTCTTAAGATAGCTAAAGACCAGATGAGATTCCTAGTGGTTCTCCCAAAGGATTATCTCCTATTAAAAGCCTTGGCTCTAGTAAATTCGGAATGGAAGTTAGAAGAGAACTTCTTCCACTATCTAAGGATCTTTCACCAGGGAAAGGGAGAATGGAAAGGTCTAGAAGGGAGACTTCTAAGAGGAGAACTTTTTAATGATGTCCCTATCGAAAATCTCATAATTACACCACAAGAGATAGAAAAAAATAAAGGGCAATTTATCTTAAATCTAGGCTACTTTGAATTTCCAAACCTCCTAGACTTTACATCTGAGACGTTAGATGGTGCAATCTATATCCATTCCAACAGTGAGGCCTATACAGAGGAACAGAATATAGACTTCAATAGATTATTGAACTGGTTAGAGTTTTTTCATATAGTACCAAAAGGGATAAGGAAAGAGAATGGAAAACTAACCTTTGATAATACTTATCATGCCTCAGGACATATCTCCCCTATGGCATTAGAAGAACTTATAGAAGAATTAAATCCTACGTTTATAGTGCCAATACATACATTGGTACCTGAATGGTTTGAAAGAAAATGGGGTAAGAAGGTATATCTAAATTCTGATATAATATTAGGTTAATCATCCTTCTCTTGCTTAAGCATACTCTATTTTGTATAATTAGGGGAAATCTTGAAGAAGTTAGGAGGACTAAAGCTTATGAGTGTGGTCTATATAAATGGAGAGTTTGTCCCTACTGAAGAAGCAAAGATATCAGTATATGATAGAGGACTTCTATATGGGGACGGTGTATTTGAAGGTATTAGAGCTTACAATGGAAGGGTCTTTAAACTAGATGAACACATAGAGAGGTTATATGAATCTGCACATAGCATTCTCATAGAGATCCCTCTAAAGAAAGAGGAATTTAAAGAGAAAATAGCTGAAACTGTAAGGAGAAATAACCTAAAGGATGCATATATACGTCCTATCGTTACTAGAGGAGTAAAAGGACTTGGAATAAATCCTTGGGATACAATGACACCAACAGTCATTATAATAGCAGACAAGATCTATCTCTACTCTTCTAAGATGTATGAAGAGGGAATCTCTGCAGTATGTGCCTCTACTATAAGAAATAACCCTAATGCTAGTAATCCTCAAATAAAATCTCTGAACTATCTAAATAGTGCAATGGCAAAATTTGAAGCATACTTGGCTGGAGTGGAAGAGGCTATCTTTTTAAATCCTCAAGGTTATGTAATAGAGGCGGCTGTAGATAACATCTTTATCTATACTAAAAAGGGTATACTTATAACTCCTCCTACCTATCTTGGTGCCCTTAAGGGTATAACTAGAGATACTGTAATAGAGATAGCAAAAGAAAAAGGTCTTGAGATAAGAGAGGAACCATTTACCAGGCATGATTTATATAATGCGGTAGAGGCATTCCTTACAGGTACCGCTGCTGAGATTATACCTTTGGTAAAGGTTGATGGAAGGGTAATTGGAGATGGTAAACCTGGCAATATCACTAAAGATATTATGAATTCCTATAAAGAACTTACCCAAAAATCTGGATATCCTATATATTGATATGAGAATTCCTGATAATAGGCTATTACCAGATACAGTAGATATAAACAAATCAGGTCACCTAGAGATAGGAGGAGTTGATATATTAAGGTTAGTAAGGGATTATGGAACACCCATCTACCTCTATGATGAAACAACTATAAGAAATAGGTGTAAGGAGTTTCTCCATAGTATAAGAGGAACCTATCCAAATTCCAAGGTGATATTTGCTGGAAAGTCATTTCTCATAAAGAAGATGGCAAAACTAGTGGCTGAGGAAGGGTTGGGATTGGATGTAGTTTCTGGGGGAGAACTCTATTTAGCAAAAGAAACTGGATTTAATATGACTGACATCTATTTCCATGGAAATAACAAAACCTTAGAGGAATTGAATTTTGCCCTCAACATAGGAGTTGGTCATATTGTAGTAGATAATCTCTATGAGATGAAGCTCCTTGCATCTTTAGTAAAGAGACATCCTGTAGATATCCTAATTAGACTTACACCAGGTGTAAACCCCCATACTCATTCATATATAAATACTGGAAGAGTAGATTCAAAGTTTGGCTTCCAGTTGAATAGTCAAGATTTGGAAGAGGCTATAAATATAGTGAAAGGTAACCCATTTTTAAACTTTATAGGGCTACACTGTCATATAGGTTCCCAGATATTCGATATTGAATTCTTTCGTCTAGCTGCAGAGATTATGGTAGAACAGCTGGTTCTCTTCACTAAGAAATGGGACTTAACTGTAAAAGAGCTAGATCTAGGAGGAGGATTAGGAATAGCCTATAAGCCAGAGGATAATCCTCCCACCCCAAAAGAATTAGCTATAGCCATAGCCGACCCTATAGGGGAAAGATGTGTTAACGAGGGTATAGAATTGCCTACCATTGTTTTAGAACCTGGTAGGTATATAGTAGGAAATGCAGGAGTAACAGTCTATACAGTAGGTGCTATAAAAGAAATCTCTGGAATACGCAAATATGTAAGTATAGACGGGGGTATGTCTGATAATCCAAGACCAATGCTTTATCAAGCTGAGTATACAGCTTTTGTTGCCAATAAGATGAACGAGGATTGTAAGGAAACAGTTACTATAGCTGGTAGACACTGTGAATCTGGTGATATCCTTATAGATAAGACATTTCTCCCTGAACTTGTTCCTGGGGATATACTTGTAGTAGCTGCCACTGGAGCATATAATTATTCTATGTCAAGTAACTATAATCTCTTCCCTAGGCCCATAGTTATTGGGGTGAAGGATGGAAAAGAAGAGATTTGGGTAGAGAGAGAAAAATACTCAGACCTAGTGAGGTTACATAGATGAGAATATTAAATATAGGTATGATAGGACTTGGAAATGTTGGAAGTGGAATATGGAAGGTTCTGAAGAAGAAAAAGTCAGAGGTCAAAGCCTTTCCTTGGGATATCTTAGAGATAAAGAAGATCGGGGTAAGGGATATAAAAAAAGAAAGGCAGGTAAAGGTTCCCTCAGAACTCCTTACCCAGGATGTAGATAGTATTATAAATTCTCCTGATATAGATATCATAATAGAGGTAGCTGGAGGTAAAGAAGAAGGTTTTAAGATCATTTCTAAGGCTATAAATGCTGGGAAACATATAGTTACCGCTAATAAGGATGTGATAGCCTCATATGGAACTGAGCTCTTTCATCTTGCCAAGGAGAAGAATGTAAGGATATACTTTGAGGCAAGTGTAGGGGCAGGTATCCCTATTATAAGGGTCCTCCGAGAAGACCTTATAGCCAATAGCATTCAGGAATTAAGAGCTATCCTAAATGGAACAAGTAATTATATCCTCACAAGAATGTCAGAAGCTGGAGAGGATTTTGAAAGTGCCCTAGCCACTGCCCAAAGGTTAGGATATGCAGAGCCAAATCCAGCTAATGACGTAAAAGGTACAGATGCAGCATATAAATTGACAATCCTTGCCTCAATAGCGTTCAATACCTATGTAACCCCTAATGATATATATGTAGAAGGGATAGATAGGGTAACAAGTAGAGACATAGATTATGCCCATGAACTTGGATATGAGATAAAATCTCTTGCCATAGCAAGAAGACATAACGATGGATTAGAGCTTAGAGTACATCCTACTATGATTCCAAGGACATCTATGCTTGCCGCCGTCAGAGGAGTGTATAACGGGATATACCTTGTAGGAGACGCAGTTGGTCCAATGATGTTCTATGGAAGAGGAGCAGGAAGTCTACCAACAGCCAGTGCGGTTGTCTCTGACCTATGTGACCTAGCTCGTTCGTTAAGGGATGGAGCTAGTACTCAATATGAATCACCATTCTTGGCACGTGCCTCTATAAGACCTATGGATAGGCTAGAGACTAGGTACTATATAAGGTTAAATGTACCTGATAGACCAGGGGTATTGGCAGGAATAGCTAAGGTATTTGGAGAACTTGGGATAAGCATAGCTAGCGTAGTTCAAAAGGAAGTACCTGATACCCGGGGGCAAGCAGAATTAGTTATTATTACACATACCGCTCAAGAAGGACCTTTCTCTCAAGCAATCTCTCAAATGGAGAGGCTAGATGTAGTAAACAAAGTAGAGTCCACAATGAGAATAGAAGGTGTTGTTGAGGAATGAGATGGCAAGGTGTTTTAAGAGAATATAAAAAATACCTCCCAGTTACTGAGAAGACCCCTCTCATTACTCTATATGAAGGTAATACTCCTCTTATCTATGCATCTAATATCTCTAAAGAATTAGAAGTAAAGGTATATCTAAAATATGAAGGGATGAATCCCACGGGGTCATTCAAAGATAGAGGAATGGTTGTTGCTATAGCCAAGGCATTAGAAGAGGGGGCTCGATCGGTGATATGTGCTTCTACTGGAAATACAAGCGCATCTGCAGCAGCTTATTCTGCCTGCAGTGGACTTAATGCAATTGTATTGATTCCTGAAGGGGCTATAGCATTAGGCAAATTAGCCCAAGCACTCACTTATGGAGCAAAGGTAATTGCTATAAAGGGAAACTTTGATGACGCACTAAGGCTTGTTAGAGAGGCAGGAAGAGATTATCCTGTTGTAATAGTAAACTCTATAAATCCATATAGGATAGAAGGACAAAAAACTGCTGCCTTCGAAATATGCGATGAACTTAAAGATGCTCCCGAATATCTTTTTATCCCAGTAGGGAATGCAGGTAATATTACCGCCTATTGGAAAGGATTTAAAGAGTATAGACTAAACGGGAAGAGTAGTACACTTCCCAGAATGATGGGATTTCAGGCTGAAGGAGCTGCTCCTATAGTAAGAGGATACCCAATAGAATCTCCTCATACTATAGCGACTGCGATAAAGATAGGGAATCCAGCCAGTTGGAGGTTTGCAGTGGAAGCAGCAAAAGAGTCTGGAGGCATTATTGATATGGTCTCTGATGAGGAGATCATTCATGCCTATAGCTTTGTAGCTAGTCTTGAAGGGATATTTGTTGAACCTGCCTCAGCCGCTTCTATTGCAGGACTTATAAAATATATAAAGAACAATAAGTTACCTAAAGATGCTACTGTAGTTTGCGTCCTCACAGGACATGGACTAAAGGATCCAGATACAGCTGTAAAGGTTGCCTCTAACCCTATAGTAATATCCCCTTTAATAGAGGAGTTAAGAGAGTTTTTATGAGACTGAGGGTAAAAGCACCAGCTACTACTGCCAATCTAGGGGTAGGATTTGATACATTAGGTCTAGCATTGAAACTGTATAATATATTCGAGGTAAATAACGAAGAGCCGCCAGGTTTAGAAATATATGGAGAAGGAGCGGAAATTCTCTCTAGTAGAGAAAATAATACGTTTCTCTCTACTATTGATATATTTGCTAAGGCATTTAGGTGTATATTACCCCCGTTAAAGATAAGGGTATGGAATAGTATACCTCTATGTAAAGGGCTTGGAAGTAGTGCCACTGCTATTGTAGCAGGACTTTTGGTGGCTAATTCTATATCAGGGAAAAAACTTACCAAAAAAGAACTACTAAAATACGCAGTTGAGATAGAAGGTCATCCAGATAATGTAAGTGCTGCTATGTTTGGGGGATGTACGGTATCTCTTTTTTATAATGATAAGATAGTGGTAAAAAAGATACCTTTCCCTGATTCTCTCTCTTTGATAGTAGCAATACCAGAATTTGATGTGCCAACTGGATTATCTAGGACAAGACTACCTCGAAGTGTTCCCTTTGAAGTAGCAACCAGAGGTTTAGCTAGAATAGGAACTTTTATTGCTTCTATTGTAGAAAAAGATCTAGAAGAATTATCATTTATCCTTGAAGACGAGCTTCATG
Organism: bacterium; assembly: GCA_049969715.1. GTDB lineage: Bacteria > DUMJ01 > DUMJ01 > DUMJ01 > DUMJ01 > JBMFOH01. Next base: position 63,414 of record JBMFOH010000004.1, read on the forward strand.
AACCATATAGGGAAGAGTTTATTCCAAACTATAATAGAATAAAAAGGGAGATATTAGAGCGTGGGGCTATTGGAGTTATGATAAGTGGTTCTGGCCCGACAATAGTTATCCTAACATGTAGAGATAAGAGTGACACGCTTTATAAATCAATTTCAGAAATATTCACTAGTTATGATTTAAATGTTAAGCTTCTAAATCTAGAGATAGATGATAAAGGTGCAGTCTTGGAGGTGTAAAAAATATGTATGATGTAGCGGTAGTAGGAGCTACTGGGCTAGTAGGTAGGGAGATGGTCTCTATCTTAGAGAAGAGAGATTTCCCGGTAAGGTCTCTTAGACTTTTAGCGACAAGTCGTTCCCAAGGAATGGTGATGCAATTCAAAGGAAAAGATATAGTGGTAGAAGAAGCTAAACCTGAAAACTTTAAAGGGATCCAGATTGCCCTATTTTCTGCTGGAGAAAAAGGGAGTAAAGAATTCTCTCCTGAAGCAGTAAAATCAGGAGCCATAGTGATAGACAATAGTAATGCCTTTAGGATGGAACCAAACGTTCCTCTTGTAGTCCCAGAAGTAAATGAGGAAAAACTAAAGGAGCATAAAGGTATCATAGCCAATCCGAACTGTTCCACCATACAAATGGTTGTGGCTCTAGCCCCAATCCATAGAAAGTACAAGATAAGAAGAATAGTAGTCTCAACCTACCAATCTGTATCTGGCACAGGACGAGAGGCTATAGATGAGCTGTGGGAAGAAACCAAAAATATCGTAGAGGATAAGCCTATAATTCCCAAGGTGTATCCTCATCAGATAGCCTTTAACCTGTTGCCTCATATAGATATATTTTATCCCAATGGATATTCGAAAGAAGAGATGAAGATGGTAAATGAAACTAGAAAGATACTAAATGATCAGTCTATAAGAATATGCGCCACTACAGTAAGAGTCCCTGTATTTAGAGCACATTCTGAATCTGTAAACATAGAAACAGAGTCTCCTATAACACCTGAAGAGGTAAGGGACCTTTTGAGTAAATCTCCTGGAATAGTAGTTATGGATAAACCTGAGGAGTGTATCTATCCTATGCCGATCTTAGCAGAAGGTAGAGATGAGGTGTTTGTAGGGAGAATCAGAAGGGATGAATCTATAGAGAATGGTATAGCTATGTGGATAGTCTCTGATAATATAAGAAAGGGAGCAGCTTTGAATGCAGTTCAAATAGCTGAATCTCTTATAAAACTAGGATTAGTATAAATTGGAGGGGCTATGTTGCTAGTTCATAAATACGGTGGAACCTCTGTAGGGACACCTTCGAGAATAAAGATTATAGCAGAAAGATTAGCTAGATTAAAAAAAGAAGGAAATGACCTAGTAGTAGTTGTCTCTGCTATGGGTGATACTACCGATGAGCTAATCGCTCTTGCCAAAGAAATTTCAAAATCTCCTTCCCCTAGGGAACTAGATGCGCTTATGTCTACTGGAGAACAGATCTCTGGAGCATTGATGGCGATGGCTCTGAATAGTATGGGGATTCCTGCGATCTCTCTCACTGGGTGGCAGGCAGGAATATTTACAGACGAAAATGCTACGCGGGCAAGGATAAAGGCTGTAGACACCTCTAGGATTGAAGAAGAACTGAGGAAAGGTAAGGTTGTAATTGTTGCAGGTTTCCAAGGTATATGTGATCAAAATGATATTACTACCCTTGGACGAGGAGGTTCTGATACTACAGCGGTAGCCCTTGGTATAGCGTTAGGAGTAGAAAAAACTGAGATATATACTGATGTGAAAGGAGTATATACAGCAGATCCTAGGATAGTAAAGAATGCAAGGAAATTAGACCTTATTTCCTATGAGGAGATGTTAGAACTTGCCAGCCAAGGGGCTAGGGTAATGCATACCAGGGCAGTAGAACTTGGCTGGATTTATAATATGAAGATAGAGGTAAAGTCCTCTTTCGACGATGAATCTGGAACTATAATTCAGGAGGTAAACAATATGGAACCTGTAAGCAGGGTTAGAGGAGTCGCTCATAAAAAAGATATAGCAAAGATTACACTTAGACATGTTATCGATAAGCCTGGAGTAGCACATAGAATATTCAAACCTTTAGGAGATGCTGGTATTAATGTAGATGACATCATTCAGAATATAAGTGAATCAGGTTATACTGATATTTCATTTACTATATCTATAGATGATGTAGACAAGGCATTAGAGATTTTAGGGATGGTCAAAGAACATCTTGATATAAAAGAGGTCCAGTGCAATAAAGATGTAGGTAAAGTATCTATAGTTGGAGTAGGAATTCAAAGTACTCCAGGAATAGCTGCGAAGATGTTCGGCCTTTTAGGAGATGCAGGGATCAATATAGATATGATCTCTACCTCAGAAATAAAGATTGTTTGTATAATAAAGGAACAGGAAGTGGAAAAGGCAGTGAAGATTCTGCACGATGGCTTTAGCCTAGGAGTTGAAAGTTGAATAGAGCTATAATCACTGTAATGGGGCTTGACCATACTGGTATTGTAGCAGGGATAAGTTCAGTTCTAGCTGATTTTGGCGTTAATATACTAGATATAACACAGACTATCATGGGTGATATGTTTGTTATGGTGGTCCTTGTAGATATTACCTATTTAAACGATCTAACCTCCCTTATGGAAGCGCTTCTAAAAGAAGCAGAAAAACTTAAGGTAAAGGTATCTCTAGAAAGGGAAGAGATATTTAGAGTAATGCATAGGATATAAGAGATGTTTTTTACTACTGAAGAGATATTAGAAACTATTAGAATGGTCCAGATAGAGCATCTAGATATCAGAACCGTTACTTTAGGGCTCGACCTCCTTGACTGTAGAAGAGATTCAGTAGAAGAGACAGTTTCCTCTATCTCTAAGAGATTAAAAGAAGCCACCCAGAACTTCCTAGAAGTTGCCAAAAGGGTAGAGATAGAGTACGGAATACCTATAGTTAATAAGAGGGTTGCTATAACCCCTATTTCTTTGCTCATTACTAGTAAAAAGATAGAAGATTACCTCTATCTCGGTAAAAATCTAGACAAGGTGGGAGAAGAAATAGGCTTAGACTTTATAGGCGGTTACACTGCCTTTTTAGAATATGAGATAGATAAAAATAGGCTAGCATTCTTAAAGGCTATTCCTCCGTTATTAAATGAGACTAGTAGATTGTGTGCATCTATAGTTGTAGCATCCACTAAAAGTGGAATAAATGTGGATGCTATAAAAGAGATAGCCTATATAATTCTTGACACAGCCAAGATTAGAAATAATCCAATAAGCTGTGCAAAACTTATCGTTATGAGTAATCCTCCACCAGATAATCCATTTATGGCTGGGGCATTTCACGGTATAGGTAGAGGAGAAAGGATATTAAGTGTCGGAATAAGTGGCCCAGGAACAGTAAGAGCAGCAATAGAAAGGTTATCTAAAGAGGCAAGTCTCATAGATGTTGCTGAAGAGATTAAAAGGGTGGCATTCAAAATTACTAGGGCTGGAGAATTTATAGGAAAGGAGATATCGAAGAGATTAGGTATAAGATTTGGTAGCGTAGACATATCACTTGCTCCTACCCCCGAAGAAGGAGATAGCGTAGGAAAGATTATGGAGAAAATAGGGGTAGAGGTTATAGGGGCTCCTGGAAGCACTGGTGTACTTTTCCTCTTAAACGATGCCATTAAAAGAGGAGGACTAATGGCTTCCTCATCGGTAGGAGGATTAAGTGGAACATTTATTCCTGTAAGCGAGGATAAGGGTATTGCCGAATCGGTATCTCGCGGAGCCCTCACATTAGAGAAACTAGAAGCCCTTACAAATGTATGTTCGGTAGGGCTTGATATGGTTCCTATCCCGGGAGATATTGACCCATACGTACTAATGGGCATCATCCTCGATGAAATGACTATAGGGGTGATGGCAAATAAAACTACTGCAGTAAGGATTCTTCCTATACCTGGAGGGAAACCTGGTGAATGGGTAGAGCTTGGTGGTTTATTAGGGAAAGCACCCATCATTAATATAAATAGTTTTTCTTGTAAGAGGATATTTGAGAGGGGTGGAAGGATACCACCTCCTATTAATAGTTTTAGAAACTAAAAATATTTTCTTATACTGGAGGTAATTATGAAATTAGCTTGTCAGGAAAATCTAGTAAGTGGTGTTAGTTTGAAGGAGAAGATTGCTAAACTGGAAGATTTTGGATTCGATGGAGTAGAGGTCTGGGGTAATAATCTTAAAGAGAGATTAAGTGAAATAAAGGAGGCATTAAAAGGGAGATCTATCAAGGTAAGCACTGTCTGTTCAGGTTATGGAGGATGTCTTCTAGACCCAGATAAAAAGGAAAGAGAAAAGGCAATTAATGATATAAAAGAGCTACTTTCTCTCTCTGCAGAATTAGAAGCAGTTGGTCTAATAGTTGTTCCTATCTTTGGTCCTCCAAGGCTCCCAGACCTAACCCCTCTTATGACTGTAAGAGACTTAGAGAAGAAACTTCTAGTAGAGTTATTAAATGAACTCGGAGAATATGCCTATAAGGAAAATACCTATGTATTGATTGAGCCTCTAAACAGATATGAGACCCATTTTATAAGGTCCCTAAAAGAGGGGAGAGAGATATTAGAACTTTCTAACAATAAAGGACTGAAGTTAATGGCAGACTTTTTTCATATGAGTATAGAAGAGGCAAACATCACTGAGTCTATCTCTAAAAACATAGAATCTATAGCTCATATCCATCTAGCTGACAGCAACAGACTTCTACCGGGGATGGGTCATACTGATTTTTCTATACCGTTTAAGGTGCTAAAAGAGAGAGGTTACAATAACTATATGGCTTTAGAGTGTGGAGTTCCTGGAGACCCAGATAAACTCTTACCTAAAACTGTAAGTCTTTTAAAATCTTTTATATAGGGAGGAAAGAGATGTCAATAAGAATAGGATTCATAGGAACTGGTGGGATAGCCCAACATCATATGAATCAGCTTGTCCAGATAGAAGATACAAAGATTGCCTGTGGTTATGATGTATCTAAAGAGACCTTGGTAAATGCATCGAAAAGATTTGGGTTCACCCCCTATGAAGATCTGGACAGGATGCTTAGTTCAGAGATTCTAGATTGTGTATATGTCTGTATCCCTCCATTTGCCCATGGAGATGTGGAGAAAAAGATTATAGAAAAGAGGCTTCCATTCTTTGTGGAAAAACCTATAGGAGTCGATCTTAATACTGCAAAAGATACCCTAAGCCTCATAGAAAAAAATAATATTATTACAAGTGTAGGATACCACTGGAGATATATGGATATAACAAAGGAAGCTAAAGATACTGTCTCCCCTGATAAGATTGGTATGGTGCTAGGTTATTGGATGGGGGGATTACCTATGGTCCCTTGGTGGAGACGGAAAGACCAGTCTGGTGGACAGTTCGTAGAGCAGACTACACACATAGTTGATCTGGCTAGATTCATGGTTGACGATATAACCGAAGTGTATGCCCTATTTGCTAGAAGATTGATATTTGATGTAGAAGGGATGGATGTCCCTGATGTAGGAACAGTAAATATAAGATTCAGGAATGGGGTCATAGGAAATATATCGAATACCTGCGGATTGAATTTTGGACATACTGTTGGACTCCATATATATGCTAGAGACCTAGTAATAGAAGTTCTTGGGAATAAACTCATCATAAATGAACCAAAGAAGAAGACAGAACTACAAGCAAAGTCAAATCCTTATCTTGAAGAGGACAAAGTATTCATAAATGCAGTAAGGACAAAGGACCCATCTTGTATACTCTCTACATATAGAGATGCAATAAAAACGTTGGCAGTCACATTATCTGCATGGGATTCTGCAAATATGAATAAAAAGACAGAAGTCCCTAAGATAGAGGAGGGCTAATAGTATGGCTAAGATATATTTAGAACAGGATGCAAGTCTAGATGTATTGAAGGATAAGAGGATAGGAGTCATAGGATATGGTAATCAAGGTAGAGCTCAGGCTCTTAATCTAAGAGATAGTGGCCTAGATGTAACTGTTGGAAACATAAAAGATTATGCTTGGGACTTAGCTCAAAGGGATGGTTTTGAAGTAAAAGAGATTAGTAAGACCGTCAAGGATACTGATGTAATCCTGATCCTTATTCCCGATGAAGTTACTCCAAGGATATTTAAAGAAGAGATAGAACCCTATCTTTCTAGTGGAAAGGTGATAGATTTTGCAAGTGGATACAATATAGCATATGGTTTCATAGTACCTCCTAAAGGAGTAGATACAGTAATGGTAGCTCCTAGGATGATAGGAAAGGGGGTAAGGGAATTATTCGAAAGCAAGAAAGGGTTTCCTGTACTCATCGGGGTGGAACAGGACGCCTCTGGAAGAAGTTGGGAATATGCATTAGCGCTCTCTAAAGGTATAGGAGCCCTTCTGCCAGGCGGCTGTGGAGTTTCATCTAGCTTCTATGAAGAGACTCTTGTAGACCTCTTCAGCGAACATTCTTGGGCGGGAGCGATGTTGTATCTCCTTCAAAGTTGCTACGAAGTACTTGTAGAAGAAGGGGTTAGTCCCGAGGTTGCTATCCTAGAATTATATGCCTCAGGAGAACTAGGAGAAATAGGAAATTCTATAGCTCAGTTAGGACTATGGAACCAACTGAAACTACACTCCCATACAAGTCAGTATGGACATATGACTTGGGGAAAGAGATACATCACTGAAGAGACCAAGAAGATTATGAAAGATGCAATAGAGGAGATTAAGGATGGACGCTTTGCCAGAGAGTGGTCTTTAGAACAACTTCTAGGGCTACCTTCTTTTAACCAGCTTTGGAGGTTAAGATTAAGTCATCCATTATCTAAGGAGGAAGATAAACTTTATAAGATCTTAGGAAGGAGATGAATCTTAGACTTTACTCTAGTATTCTCGCTGGTAAGATTAGCATAAAACTTTCTAATCTATTCCACTTTGGAGGGACTAGTTTTCCCGGAAAACTAGCCCTTTCTATATATCCTGATCTTCTTAAGGACCTATCTAGAAACCTAAATCCAGTTATTCTTCTTACAGGGACAAATGGAAAGACTACTACTGCTAGGATTATCTCCAGTATATTTACTGAGGTTGGTATAGCTCACATCCATAATCGAGCTGGAGCAAATCTTCCTAGAGGGATAGCTACGAGTCTTATTAGAAGCTCTACTGTATTAGGAAGGATAGAAGGGGCTGCTGGAGTATTCGAGATAGATGAGGCACACATAAAATCTCTAGTAAAGGACATAAAACCACAAATTATTATAATAACCAATCTATTTCGAGATCAGTTAGATAGATACGGAGAGGTAGATAAGCTTGCTAAGACATTTCGAGATATAGCTATTTCTAATAGAGAGGTTTCCTTTGTTCTTAACGGAGATGACCCTCTTGTCTCTAGCATCACACACAACCTAGATAACAAGACATTATATTTTGGGATAGATGCTTCTAGTGAATACACCTATTCAACTATAGCTGATATAAAATCTTGTCCATTCTGCGATACCACCCTTGTATATGAAAAACATTATATGGCTCATCAAGGGGTTTTTAGATGCCCTACATGTGGATTCAAAAGGCCAAACCTAGATATAGTAGCTACAGCAATCGACTCTGGGTTAGATGGTTCATCCTTTTATGCCTCTTTTAAAGGGTATAGGCTTCCTATAAAGACTCAACTTCCAGGTATGTACAATATCTATAACATCTTAGCTGGCATACTATCTGCACTTATATTAGATATCCCGGTTGATGATATACTAAGAGGCATTTCTAACATGAAGGCTGCGTTCGGAAGAGGAGAGAGGTTTATCTTCCACGATAAGCTGGTGTATATGCTTCTTGCCAAAAATCCTGCCGGATTTAACGAGATCCTTAAGATGTTTACAAAACTCCAAGACCCAACAGTAGTTATTGCTATAAACGATAACATACAGGATGGAAGAGACATTTCTTGGCTCTGGGATGTAAACTTCGAACTACTAAAAGATAACTCTCATCTTATTGTTACTACAGGAAAAAGATCATACGATATGGCTTTAAGACTTAAATATGGCGGATTTGAACCTAATAAATTTCTTGTAGAGGAAGACCTTCTTAAGGCTCTATATAAAGCAGTAGACTCTTCTAAAGGAGATAAAGTATATGTAATACCCACCTATACTGCAATGCTTGAGCTTCGCAGGAAGCTTGAATCCCTCGGTATTACTAAGGGCTTTTGGAAGGACTAAGCACCCTTTCTGATTCTTCTAAAAATATCTTTGCCTCTTTATCCTTCTTCTCAGTAGCTAAATATATAGCTTCAGCAGAGAACCTTACTGTTTCCCAATCCTTCACTTCTCTTGCCGACCTCATTAGTATCCTCCACATAAATATATCTCTCTGTTCGATTTCTATATATCTTTTCGAATATTGATAGGTTAGTTTTGGATTATGAAGATAGTCACTATATATATTTGCTAGTGCCCTTAAGGCAGGTTTATAATAAGGGTCATATTTCAAACACTCCTCTAAATGAAATATGACATCCTTGAGATAGGACCTATCGATCTTACATCCTTCCGTATAAAAGGCTGCTATTGCATAATGTGCACTTGTAGGATACTTTACATACCTTAGAATAAATGGGAATAATTTCCTCCCCTCACTAAATGCTTCCCTAGCCGATTCCTGGGTCTTTGCTCTGTCTACTTTCATCCCATATATCTCCAGTTCCCTTTGAACAGAGTAACCAATAGGATAGATATTGAAAGACTCTCTAAATAATTCTAATGCCTTATCCCATTCTCTTCTATTATATGCATTTATACCACTTAAAAGGACCCTATGGGCATCTATCTGTCTTATTCCAATCTGAGTTGAAAAGGTGCAAAATATAATCAAACTGGACATTAATATAGGAAGGAATCTCTCCTTTATATTCCAATCCTTACCCTTAGCAGTATTTATTACCCCTATAATCCCACAGAAAACATAAAAGTATAAATATGTGGTGCTTGTACCAAATATAAGTACTCCATCCACAGCAAATCCTATTATACCAAGTACCAATGCTGCAACAAATATTCTATAAGGGTGTCTCGACCTATGGATCGACACCCCCTTTCTTATCACTAGGTATAACGTCAAGAGAAATGCTAATAACCCAAGTAAACCTGTCTGTAAAAAGGTATCAATATACTCATTATGGGTCCTATCTGGATAGGTGATACTGTCTAACGCATCCTGCCTAGCGAGTTCCAATCCTTTATGTCTAATGAGTACCTTACCAATCACATCTAAGCCAAAACCACAAAATAGTCTTACAGGGTCATTCAACATCCTCTCTCTTATAAGTTTCAGGGAGTTTCTTATCATATATGGCCTTCCCTCTCCTTCTATTTCAGATAGCATGGAGAATCTTCCTTTAAAGCTTTCTTCTAATCTCAAATTTCTGCTTGGAGAAAGTAATTCTATATATGGAAAGCCTATATATACTGTAATCATAACAATACCTATCAAGACTAAAGATTTCCAATGTAATATTAAATTTTTTCTGATATATGGGAATATATATTTCAAATACGAATAGGTCCATAAAATGGATAGAACAAACACAATTATTTTAATAAGAATGCCTGCCGGAAGATAGAGAGTTATACCTAATAAAAAGGCAAAAAATATTACATAAAAAACACTTTTCTTATACACATACAAAGGAGTCTTCGGCTCCAAAAATACTATTGGCAAAAGAAAGAGAAGAATGATATATGTAATCCAAGAACTTCTAGTCCCTGATACTAATAGGACAAAAAAGCTCATTCCAAACAAGATAGAAGCTAAAAACTTCCATTCCTTTCTTGAGTATATCGTCTCTATAATAGTAAGAGGCAGTACCATTACTAAAAACTGCCCCAGGAAATCTGGATTTCCAAGAGAAGAAATGACCCTTCCCCAAGTAGCACTCATTGGAAACATATCATATCCGAAGACCTGTCTAATGCTTTTAATAATTACAAATCCCAAACTTAAAAAGACCCCATACCTTAATAATAGAAGTTTTCTGTGGTCTATAAAGATAGGTATAAATGCCAAGGCTATTATAGGTACTAGAGAAGATAACCCCATATATCTTTCCCACTCACCATTGAGACTTATCAAAGAATAATCAGAAAGAATAGTAGAGAAAGAAAATGTAGTAATCAAAAATACTATCGCCCAGAAGATATAAGAGTTATTTTTATATACCTTAAACTTCAATATAAAGATCACGATTAAAATTAAGCCTAAGCCTATCCTTATTAAGACAAGCTTAGGCAACTCAAATGGGTCATAACTTTTAGGATAGAATACAGCTGGTATAAAGCTTATTATGACAAAAAATAATATAAAGATTACATCTCTACGATTCCATCTCATCTCATTTTAGAATTAGTCTTTTGCCTGTTTACCAACGATGGCATCTTTTAACATCTCTACAGTAACATTCTCTGCAAGTTTGACGAGTGCGGTTTTATCCTTCACTTCTATTATCGTTCCTAAGAATCCTCCCTCAGTTATTATCCGCATTCCCTTCTTTAGGCTACTTACAAATTCCTTATGCTTTTTATCCCTCTGTTGTTGAGGCCTTATAAGCATAAAATAAAAGATGACAAAAAAGATTACCCAGAATATTAGAGGGTAATAGATAGATTGTCCCTCTCCCATCTATATAGTCAACTCCTTTCTATAGAAATACATTACTTCTTCTCTCAACTCTAAGAGACTATCGCTCTTAATAGCCTCTCTTATCCTCTCCATAAGATGGAGAATATAATGTAGATTATGAATAGTAGTAAGTCTAGGGCCTAGTGCTTCTTGTGCCTTAAATAAATGTCTTATATAGGCTCTAGAATAATTCTTACAGGTATAACAGTTACAATTCTCATCTAGAGGTTTAGAATCGCTTGTAAATTCTGCATTTGTAATAATTATACGTCCTTCACTGGTAAATACACCTCCATGTCTGGCAAGTCTAGTAGGAAATATACAATCAAACATATCTATACCTCTTATTGCACACTCTACTAAAGATAAAGGTGTCCCTACCCCCATAAGATATCTAGGTTTCTCCTTAGGAGCATATGGCACGATGCCTTCTAGTATATTATACATTATCTCTTTAGGTTCTCCAACACTTAACCCTCCTATAGCTATTCCCTCTATCTCCATTGAACAGATCCTTTCTAGAGCCTCTAATCTCAAGTCTCTATATGTTCCCCCCTGAACAATACCAAATAATGCCTGGTCTTCTCTTTTTTTAGCTTTTATAGCTCTAGACAACCATATAATAGTCCTATTTAAAGCCTCTCTAGCCTTTTTCTTTTCACTAGGATATGGTATACACTCATCTAAAGGCATTATTATGTCTGAACCCAAATCCTCTTCAATTCTTATTACTTCTTCTGGAGTAAATAGATATTCCTTCCCATTGAGAAAGGATTTAAAATATATCCCCACATCATTTATTTTTACTAAGGGATTCAGACTCATAATCTGATAACCACCACTATCAGTTAGTATAGACCTATTCCAGTGCATAAAACTATGCAACCCCCCAAGTTCCCTTATAAGGTCACTTCCAGGTCTTATAGCAAGGTGAAAGGCATTGGCAAGAATAATCCTCGCTCCACACTCTTCTACCTCTTCTGGGGTTAGTGTTTTTACAGTAGCCTGAGTTCCAACAGGCATATATACTGGTGTTTCAAAAGAGCCATGAAGAGTAGTAACAACTCCAACTCTTGCTAAAGTATGTACCGATTCTTTCTGAATTTCAAAAGAGATACCCATATCTAATATAATAGCATAGCATCTCCAAGGCTGTAAAATCTATAACCTAATCTAACTGCTTCTTGATATGACCTTAAGATTAAGTCCCTACTTCTAAATGCAGAGACAAGGAGAATCAATGATGACTTTGGAAGATGGAAATTTGTAATCAATCTATCTATTACCTTAAATCTATACCCTGGATATATATAAAGCTCTGTTCTTCCACTAAATGGCTTTACATTTCCTTCTTCATCTGATACACTCTCTAAAGTTCTTACTACCGTAGTACCTACGGCTACTATCTTACTTCCTCTCTTTTTAGCCCTATTTATGGCTTCTGCCGACTCATCTGAGACCTCTATCTCCTCTGGTAATACATAGTGTTTTTCTACATCTTCCACCCTTACAGGAAGGAACGTGCCAGGTCCTACATGAAGTGTAATATACACTATCTCTATCCCTTTCAACTTTAGTTCCTCTAGCAATCTATCGGTAAAGTGAAGCCCAGCAGTGGGAGCAGCTACTGAGCCGTCTATCTTGGCATATATAGTCTGATAATCCTTCTCTGGAACCTTCTTATGTATATATGGAGGGAGAGGAACCTCTCCTAATTCATCTAGATACGGTTCTATATCTTTATTAAAACCTAGTACCCTCCAACCACCCTCTTTTACCTCAATAGTCTTACATCTTAGTCCTCCGTCAAATACTACCTCTGTACCTATATGTAATCTCCTAGAAGGATTTACCAGTGCTTCCCAGATATTTTCTGACAATTTCTTTACTAGGAGAACCTCTATATTAGCTCCAGTAGTCTTCTTCCCTCTAAGCCTATATGGTCTTACCTTGGTATTGTTTAGGACCAAGACATCACCGGGGTTAAGATATTCAGGAAGATTATAGAAATACCTATGTTCTATCCTCCCATCAGGATAAACAACCATCAGTCTACAGTGGTCTCTAGGGGAGATAGCTTCCTGGGCTATAAGTTCTTCTGGAAGCTCATAATCAAAATCCTCTATACGCATCTACAGTAACTCCAGGGAAATAGTAGGCTATAATCTCTTTATAATTGAAGCCTCTCTCAGCCATTCCTCTTGCTCCCCATTGACAAAGCCCTACTCCATGACCATTCCCCTTTCCATTAATAATTACTCTATCTTCCTTTACTTCTATTCCAACTATAAAGGTGCTTGGCAGATGAAATACATCCCTCACTTTAGTCCCACCTATTCCATTTATATACATTAACCTTCCTGAACTATCGTATCTTATAGACATATCCCCATCACCTATCAAGTTCTTCCAATCTTCTCTTTTTATCACCCTTTGCCAACTCTTCCATTGAGACTCTGTACAGTAATTACATTCTACTCCTTTTAAATAAGGTAATTTCTCTATATTCCATATATTCGTAGCATCTTCGGTATGTCCTCCACAGGTAGAATGATAAAATACCTCGGCAAGTAGATTATTATAAAGGACTACCTCTCCTTTTGTAGCATCTACTGCCTCATTTGTAGATTGATGTTCCTCCGTTTTCCCTTTATATAATTGAGAATCTATGGAATCAGTAAGATCATAATCTTTTTTACTATTTCTAGATAAAGCCTTTAAAGTATATGTCCTTGCCAATACTGCCTGAGCCTTAAGGGCTTCTATAGGCCAGTAGTAAGGCATCTCAGAAGGAACCACACTATATAGATAATCCTCCAGAGGGAGAATATTTATCACTAGTATCTTCTCTCCTCTAAATAGTATCCTCACACTCCCTCTATATGGATTTCCGTTTATATAGATATCTTCTCCCAAAACATCTATAGCTGTATTCAGCCCTATTACGATGTCTCTTTCTTTCATATCTGGAAGATTAAAGGCAAATATTACCCCGTTTGGTACCATTTTCCCACTTATACTAACTACATCTTTAAATATCTGAGAAGTGTCTCCCTTCATATTAACAGTAATGGACCTTCCTTCAATATTAAATTCAGTACCACTACGTACAAGAACCCTCACATATATCTGTGTAAAGGCTTCAGATATTGGGGTAAAAACTAAAAGAGCCAAAAAAATAGGTATTAAAAGTTTATAACGCATCTTTAAGCTTTCTTTATTCTTTTTAAGGCAGAAATGATGAGAATAGAAATAACTATCCCGCTTCCAGCTTGAAAGCAGTTCCCTGGAATCTCTACTAGTGCCGGACCAATTCCATATAGAATAATTTCTGCCAGAAAGTACCCTATTACCATCTCTAATCCTGCTAATATCAGAAATGGAAGTTTTCTATAGATACTCTCTGGGTTATAGGCAAAATATCCTACTATAAAACCTTCTATTCCTTTTATTACAAGAGTAAATGGAGCCCAATGGGCATATCCTGTAATTATATCTGCTAAGGCCGAACCTATCCCCCCAGCTAAACCTCCTATCTTAGACCCAAATAGCATAGCAATAGTAAAAATAAGAGTATCGCCTAAATTTATATATCCTTTAGTCTGAGGGGATGGAATCTGGATTACTATGGTAGCTGCAGTTACTAAAGCTGCCCCTACTCCCGTATAAGCTAGCATTCTGGTTGCCTTCATCTAGCCAAAACCTCCTTTATAGTGTTTTTCTAGTATCAAATATATTATAATATATAAGTCTATGAAATACCTACCTATAGGAAAGTTAAAGAGTGACTTTCTAGAGAGGATTATCTCCCAGTATAAGGGAAGTCCTGACCCTAGAGTAATTATTGGACCTTCTATAGGAGAAGATGCTGCTATAGTATCATTCTCCGATAAATATCTAGTAGCCAAGACAGATCCAATTACCTTTGCTACGGATGAGATCGGCTGGTATGTAGCTCATGTTAATGCTAATGATATACTTACAAGAAGAGCTCTACCTAGATGGTTTATGGCTTCGATACTTTTACCCGAAGGTATAGCCACAGAAGAGATGGCGGAGGAGATATTTTCACAGATCTCTCTTGCCTGTAAAAGCCTTAATGTGGCAATTATAGGCGGTCATACAGAGGTTACAGTAGGGCTAGACAGACCTATAGTAGTAGGATGTATGCTTGGAGAGGCAGAAAAGGACAGATTAATAGCTACATCTAAAGCCGAGATAGGCGATGCAATAGTTATAACTAAAGGAATTGCCATAGAAGGGACAGCTATTATAGCAAGGGAAAAGGAAAGAGAACTCTTAAAGAAAGGTTACTCAGAAGAATTCATCAAGAGATGTAAGGAGTTCCTATATAATCCAGGAATAAGTATCTTTAAGGAAGTGTCTATTAGTAAAGACCTCAACATCCATTCTATGCATGACCCTACAGAAGGAGGACTAGGTATGGGTATATATGAGATATGTAGGGCATCGAATACTGGGGCAATAATCTTTAAAGAAAAAATTCCTATTTTAGAAGAGACAGAGACCTTATGTAGAGAATATGGAATAGACCCTTTGGGACTTATTACCTCTGGCACATTGATCGCTACTCTCCCTTTAGATGAGGCTAAGAAGTTAGTTGATATCTGTAATACTAATAATATATTGGCTAGTATTATAGGTGAGATAAAACCCAAAGACTATGGAATCAAAATCTCTTATCAAGGTACTTCGAGAGACCTAAATATAAATGAGTCTGATGAGATCTTAAAGGTCCTCTAAACATAAAAACTTATTTTAATATAAATACTGTTCTTACCGCTACCATTACCTCTTTATCATAGTAGATGTATTATAATACCAAGGGTATTTTCTATTACTCATAAAATCCATTCATCTTTCATCTTTACCTTCTCTTAAATAGGATAACTTAAAGGGAATTTTCAATCTTTATCTTTCCCTTTACAAGCACAAGCTTGAGACTTATATCTCTATCAAAGACTACTATATCTGCATCTTTCCCCGGAGAAAGACTTCCCTTTCTGTCAAATATATTCATCACTCGTGCAGGAGTAGAAGTTATCATCTTAATAGCATCTATAAGAGGTACGTCTCCGACCTTAAACATTATTTTTACTAGCCTATTACTAGTAGCTATACTTCCAGCAAACTCCTCTTTACTGGGAAGCCATGCCACTCCGTCTTCTACTATAACTTTTTGTCCAGTTTTTAACCCACCTAATATATATTCTCCTTCAGGCATTCCAGCTGCCCTCATAGAATCTGTAATAAGGCATATACGATCTGGTCCTTTTATCTTATAAATCAGCTGAAGTAGACTTTTAGGGAGATGTTTCCCGTCAGCTATAATTTCTACAGTCATCCCATCGATAAGATATGCTCCTTCTACTACTCCAGCATATCTATACCCTCTAATTCTTCTTACCATAGACATCCCAGAGTATAGGTGAGTTATGTGAGTATACCCATATTCAAAAGCCTTTAACACATCTTCATATTGAGCGTCACTATGTCCAATAGATGGAAGGATACCTCTTTTTTTAAGTTCTAGCCCTAATTCTAAAGCTCCTGGAAGTTCAGGAGCAATAGTCCAGCGGATTATGTCCTGAGAATATTCTAAAATTTTCAAATATTCTTCAGGTCTAGGATTCCTTATAAATCTTGGATCCTGAGCCCCACTTTGTTTTATAGAAAGATATGGACCTTCAAGATGGAGTCCTAAAAGTTCTGGTCCATCACACCTTTTTCTGGCATTTCTAAAATTATCTAAAGTAAGGAATAAGTCTTCCAAACTACTGGTGAGAGTGGTTGGGATGATAGATGTAGTCCCATATTTCATATGAACCTTAACTGCCTCCAACATACCGTCTGTATCCCCATCCATAAAATCATACCCACCACCCCCATGGGTATGTATATCTATAAACCCTGGAGAGATGAAATTCCCCTCTGTATCTATAACCTTTAAGTCTTTAGACTCTCCTCTCAGTCTATCTTCATATCTTTCTATCTCATCACTATTCTCAAAAAGAGTAACTATCTTTTCATCCTCAATGAGGACCCCACCGTTTTTTATCTCTCTAAAAGGTGTAATAAGAACTCCATTCTTCAAAAGTATTCTCATCTCTATCTCTCAACTAAGACTCTAACTCTGATCTTAGCTCATCTATGTTTTCTTTTATCTTGGAAACCCCTGTAAGTATATCGTCTATATCCTCCTTTGAACCAAGGAGAACGTTCTGAGGTAACCAGACCCCTTCTTCATAGCAGGCTTTCTCTGTGACAGGAAGATAGATATCTCTATAATCTCTCTCCTTGTATGGCCAATCTAATATGGCTGGGAACTTATATAGGGGAACGTATCCAGGGCTAGCAGGTATTCCTTCTACATTTAAAGCCTTTATAAATGTATCTCTCTTTACTCCTTTAAACTCCTCCTTATTATATCTAAATATAAAGAGATGATACGCATGTCTTGTTACCCCTCCATCTGGTATCAAAGGTTCTACTCCTCCTATCTTCTTTAAGCCATCTCCTAGATATTTAGCATTTTCCTCTCTCTTTCTCATCTGCTCCTCTATCCTTTCCATCTGAACAAGAAGTATTGCCGCTTGGAATTCAGTCATCCTGTAATTCCAACCAAGTATAGGGTGGTCATACCATCCACCTTCTTTGACTCTTCCTACATTCATAAGAGACCATGCCATATCGGCAAACTTTTTGTTGTTTGTAGTAACTATCCCACCCTCTCCTGCATTTACATTCTTCGATGCCTGAAAACTAAATGTTGCTATATCCCCTATGGAGCCAACCTTCTTACCTCTCCACTCTGCGCCATGAGCCTGAGCAGCATCCTCTATAACAAGAAGGTTATACTTCTTTGCTATCCTCATTATTTCATCCATATTCGCCGGACAACCACCAATGTGAACAGCAATGATTGCTTTTGTCTTAGTAGTTATAGCCTGTTCTATACTCTTTGGTTCTATATTGTATGTATTTGGATCTATATCTGCAAATACAGGGTCTGCTCCAACTAGTATACAGGCACTAGCGGTAGCTATAAATGTGTAGGCAGGAACAATAACCTCATCCCCTTTTCCTATATTCATAGCTCTGATACCTATTTCTAAAGCCGCTGTGCCATTGACACATGTCACTCCATAGCTTGCACCAACAAACTTGCTAAATCTTTCTTCGAATTCCTCGTTCTTCTTGCCTGAGATCCTACCCCAGTGTCCACTCCTTAGAACCTCTATCAATGCCTCTTCCTCCCTCTTATCAAAGATAGGCCAATTAGTAAAGGGTTTGGTTCTTACAGGATTTCCACCATTAACAGCGAGTTTCATAATCTAATCCTCCCATCCAATCTCTTTTAATGCATTTTTTAACCAATCTAATCCCTTCTTTAGACCAATCTTAGGGTCTTCAAGCCCTTCATATTCTATACAGAGAGGATACTTATATCCATTCTTCTTAAGCTCCTTCAAGAATACCTTTAGGTCTATCTCTCCTTCTCCAAGGGCTAGTGATATATATTTATCTCTTATACCATTCTTTGTACTTCCGTCTTTTAGATGAGTATGGACAGTATAAGGAGCAACGAGTCTAAAAAATTCCCCTATGTCTTTTAGACTATTACCATACCAGTAGTAATTTGAAGTATCTACTGTGAGCCTTAGATGCTCTGAACCTACAGCTTCCAGTATATCTAGTTCTCCCCTAGCATCATTAGTGAGATCTCCGTGATTCTCCAATCCTAGTATTATTCCAAGTTTTTCTATCCTTTTTACCATCTCCTTGAAGCCTTCTATTATAAGTTTGATAGCATCTTTCTTGTTTATCCCCTCTTTAGGCTCACCGCCAAAAGCTCTGACAACCTTAGCGAAAACCTCTTTGGCTAGTTTACAGGTATTCTCTAGCCTTTCTATCTGCCTAGCTAACTCTCCAATATTCCTCTGTACGAAATCGTTATAGCCTGATACGGCAAATGGTTCTAGATTGTATTCTTTTAATAACTCTTTTATTTTGGAGACGTTTTCAAAGGTTAACGGAAGACTGCCTTTATGCACCCCAGGCAATGTAGAGATCTCTATACCATCGAAACTTGTAAAACTAGCATACTCCAAGAATTCCTTGAATGTGTATCTTCCCATAGACAAACCCAGCGAACCTATCTTAGGCATCTTACTTCCTCCCGGACTACTGAATCTATATAGAATTATATCTATATCTACAGAAAAATCAAGAGCATTTTCCAGCTAATGTAATCTATTATTCCTAGTGGTTTCAACCACATAAGCTTGTAGAATATCTAATTGAAAGATATAGCATTTTATCTTTCTGTTTTGCTATAATTGTAGCATAATTTCTTAAGATCATCCCATTTAAAGAAAGGAGAATCAGAGATTGTTTAGTAGAATCAAGGGTAATGCTAAGGCTTGTTTAATGTTCGAACCTATGTGGGTAATTCCATTCAGTATGTTCAGTACATATGCATCAGTATATATGCTCGAATTAGGGGTTAAAGAAACTCAGATAGGACTTATAACATCAATAGGTTTAGCATTGCAGATCTTTACATCGTTCATAAGTGGACATCTTACTGATAGCCTTGGAAGGAGAAAAGCCCTTTTGATCTTTGACCTAGTAAGTTGGAGTATAGCTACCTTCATATGGGCTATATCTAAAAACTTCTGGTATTTCCTTATAGCAGCTATTGTAAATAGCTTTCAAAAGATCCCCAATACTGCATGGTATTGTCTATTGGTTGAGGATACAGACCCTAAAGATAGGTCAGTTATTTTTACCATACTCCAAGTAATTAGTGTAATTGCAGGATTCTTCGCCCCTTTAGGAGGACTTCTAGTAAATAGATTCACACTAGTTCCCGCTGTCAGGCTTATGTATATAATAGCATTTGTAAGTATGACCATAATGTTCTTTATGAGGAATAAATTCACATATGAGACTGAAATCAGTTTAAAGAAAAGTTTAGAAAGCACAAGGATCAATTTTATAGAAAGTCTAAAAGAATATAGAGATGTAACAAGAGAGATATTTACCAACAAGGCACTGTTGATCCTATTTAGCGTCTATATATTGAATAATTTCCAGATGACTATGAGCAGAACCTACCTCTCTATCTATCTGGTAGATGCTTTGAAGCTCAATAAGGCACTGATAAGTATATTCCCTGCCCTCTCCTCTATAGCGATGTTATTATTGCTATTCTTCGTTATGCCCAGATTTAAAGAAGAAAACTCTAATAGATATATGATGATTGGGTTTATGGCATCTATGTGGGCTAGTTTAACTCTAGTACTAACACCACCTCAGAACGTTATAGGGGTAACTATATCTACAATAATGGCGGCTGTCGGTTCTATAGTAGCCAATCCCTATTTAGAAGCCACTATGGCAAACTCTATAGCTGATAATAATAGGGCAAAGATATTGGCTATTCTAACAGTACTTATTCTAGTATTTGTCTCTCCTTCTGGAATAATAGGGGGATGGACTTATACTATAAATCCTAAGATACCATTCCTACTTATAACACTAGCATTTTTAATGAATATATCTCTAATGATTGCCTTTATTAGAGAAAAGAGAGAAAAAATTACACAATAAAAAACAATAAGAGCCCTTGAGGGCTCTTATTGTAAGGGGGGTAGGTCATATGATGAGGTTACCTAGACTGCTAATCTATAATATTAATGCTATTAACTAGATATAGTATAAGTAGATACTGTTAAGATAGAATTAAGAAAAGATTAAGATTATGTTAAGACTTGACACTTGACTTTAATCAGGTTTAAATGATAATCTTATTAGGGATTGCCCTTGCCATTTGAAATTAAAAAATTAAGATTACTAGGAGGGAAGCTTATGGCAAAGAGATGTGCTATATGTGGTAAAGGACCAATATATGGGAATAATGTTAGCCATTCTAATAGAAAGACCCGTAGACGTTGGTTACCAAATCTCCAAAGGGTCAAGCTAAATATAAATGGCATAATAAAGAGAGCTTATGTCTGTACTGATTGTATAAAATCTATTTCAGCCTAGATGGATATAACTGAAAGGCTAGAAAAGGCAAGGGCTGTTTTATCTCCTATAGTTCATAGTACCCCCTTACAGTATTCTTTTACCCTTTCTGAATGGGTGAGTCATCCTATCTATCTAAAGTGCGAGAACTTTCAAAAGACTGGATCATTCAAGGTAAGAGGAGCTTATTTCAAACTGTCACAACTTACTCCAGTGGAGAGAGAAAAGGGTGTGATAGCCTGTTCTGCAGGAAATCATGCCCAAGGAGTAGCGTATGCAGCCTCTAAATTAGGCATAGAAGCTACTATAGTGATGCCTGAGTTTGCCTCTATTTCTAAGATAGAGGCTACCAAAGGATATGGTGGAAAGGTCATCCTTTACGGAGGAACCTTTGACGAAGCACAGGAAAAGGCTCTAGAAATCTCCAAAGATACAGGAAAAATATTTATCTCCCCTTACGACGACCTAGATATTATAGCAGGACAGGGAACAATTGGATTAGAGATACTAGATAAGTTACCAGATGTAGATATGGTGATGGTTCCAATAGGCGGAGGAGGACTAATTGCAGGGATAGCATCCGCGATAAAGAAGGTAAGGTCAAAAACCAAAGTAATCGGAGTACAAACTAAAGCCTTCCCCAATGTATATAATGCCCTTTCTAAGGGAAGAATCGACCTTGAGGGTTCCTCCGAAACAATTGCAGATGGAATAGCAGTAAAGAAGCCTGGGAAGTTAACCCTAGAGATTATATCCGATTTAGTAGACGATATCATTTTAGTAGAAGAAGAAGAGATTGCTAGTGCTATTCTTTTTCTTTTGGAAAGATGTAAGATGATGGTGGAAGGGGCAGGAGCGGTAGGAGTAGCTGGTATAATGTATAATAAGACACTGTTAAAGGGTAATATAGTAGCTATTCTAAGTGGAGGGAATATAGATGTAAATCTTCTCTCTACCATCATTGAAAGAGGACTAACAAAATCTGGTAGAAGATTAAGATTTATTACTCCTATTCTAGATAGACCAGGAGAATTGAATAAACTTTTATCAATAATAGCTCAGGTAAAGGCAAACATTATCTCTATCCACCATGAAAGGTTAAACCCTATATTACCTATAGGCTCAGTAGAGGTGGAGATTTCAGTAGAAACAAGAGGAAAAGAGCACAGTCAAGAGGTTATAAACGCTATAAGTGCAGCCGGTTATAAACTTTCTATACTATAACTTGTTATCTTATCTTCAATTCTATTCTTCCAGCCGCACCCCAGAATCTAGTTATTACTACTTCTAACCCCTCAGGTTTTCTCTCAGATAGCCATAGAGATGCATATTCTTTTGATACTCCTATCAAGTCAGAACCCTTTATAGATCCATCTAGTCTTTTAGTTGCTACCTTTAATATATTTCTCATAAAGACAAGATCTTTCGGTAACCTTATTCCATCTGTCCCATTTAGGACCTCTTTATACCGCGTCTTAAGTCCTACTATTTTATCCTTATTCTTAGGGTCATAATACCACTGGTCCGCGAATAGTATGTGTTTTAGATAACTTGAGATATCCCGCCTTCCAAAGAGTTCACGAGCTTTAAGTACACTTTTATCTTCCCCACTAAAACTCAGCCACTTTTCTTCCCAATTCCCATTTCCTTCAGCTATCTCCATAGAAGCGAGAATAAGAGGATCTAAAAATGAGAATAGGCATTCCTCCCCATCATCTCCCCATGCAGTAATTAAAAAGCCAAAGAGGTTCTCTTCTTTAGCAGCTGTAAGAAAATTTTTCATATTCTCTAAAGCGATATCAAAGTTAGGATAATAGGTATTCCAATTGGCAAGTCCAGGACAGGCTATTTCTTTGTTCTTTCTCTTCCCAAACAAATCTATTCTATCTTTAAAAAATTCCTTAGAACTAGCACTGTAATCCCAATTAGCTATAACCACATCATCCCAGATCTTACTCTCTAGAACAAGTTTCCATTTATCTTTCTCTTCTTTATTTAAATACATTCCTGATATCATATCCCCCCATACTATAGGTTCTTTTCCATACCCTCTAGAGATCTCAATAAGATTTCTATACTGCTCTTCATAGAGAGATGGCCCTTCAAACCTCCATGACTTATCAAGACTCTTTCCCCTTCCCAAAGCCCAGGTCTCATCTCCACCTATATGAACATACTTTGAGGGGAAAAATGCTAATACCTCTTTAAGGAGTTCATAAGAGAATTCTCTTGCTTCCTTACTGCTTAAGTCTAAACATCCTTCTTGAGGAGAATGCCATTCACTAAATCTTCTAAACTGAGGTAATGTAAGTATATTCTCCATATGTCCTGTAAGTTCTAGAGAAGGAAAGACTTCTATTCCAAGTCTCTTACCATAAGCTATTATCTCTTTAAGTTCTTCTTCCGTGAGCCTACCCCTATATCTACCTATCTCAGGATATTTCTTCCAAGGGAAAAGGTCCTCTAGATATATAGCAAAATAGTTATACTTTAAAAGAAAGAGCGTTCTCAAAATCTTCTTAAATGTAGCAAGATTAGGGATTCCACCCCTTGCTATATCCAAGTGATAACCCCTAAATCTAAAGTGGAACGATTCATCAACAGTAGCCTCTGGGAGTTTATCTTTATATCTATTTATAAGTTGTATTAAAGTTGCATAAGCCGTATACTTATTGCCCCAAAACTGAATCTCCCTGTCTCTTATCAATACCTTAGTATTTTGGCTATCACCACCTAATCTTTTGATGGTCCAAGAGCCTTTCTTTATATTAAATTCTTTCATTAGAAAATCCGGAAGATTACGAAACCCATCAAAATTAAACCACCTCCCAGTAAACTCTATATGTCTAGGTTCTGGAATTATTAGTATATTTTCAGCATTTGCACCAAAAGATTGCAACTGAAACAAAAAGATAGAGAGGACTAGATAGAAAATCTTCTTTTTAGTCCTCTCTAACATAGAACGCCTACCTAAACTCCCAAGGGAATTTATGTTCTATAAGGTCAGCAAATCCATGATGGAATTTGTCACCAGTAGCAATAACAAAATGAACCTCTAGAGGCTTTTCTTTTCTCTCAACCTTTATAAAGAACTGATTCCATCCTTCTTTTAAGGCAGTTTCTACATAGCTTCTTCCATCTCCACCATAGTTCGGTCTTAAAATTCCTTCAGTTCTTACCTCATAGATCTTATTACCATTCAACCATATCTTGAATGGGCAATTTGAAGGAAGTCCTACTCTTACTGGTCGAAGCTCTGGACTGTATACATAATGTCTCAGATAAATAACACCATCTTTCCCATCAAAATAAGGCTCAACTACAAGCTCATTTCCATCAAAATTAACTACCTTCCAATCCCCACTAATTCCACTAGGATTTGGTTCACCCTCTAAAGTGAATTCTGTATCAATATTTCCATCTAAGCGCTCAGAAACTAACCATTTATTAGATGCCACAAATACTATAGGGATGCTCTCTGTCTGGGGGCGATCTTTAATAGAGATATCTATATTCCCCCTATTTGATATGTCTAAAGCATTTACCTCATAAACCTTAAGGGAGAAAAATAAGGAAATCTCTTCTTGAGGTTGCAATGTAAGTTCTCTCATCTTAGGAGAGACATCCCAACCTTCAGGGAATCTACAAGATACTTTAACTTCAAGAGGAATTAGTCTTAAGTTTTTCAGTATAACCTTGAACTCTTTATCCACTTCCACCCTAATGGCAGGATTATCTATATAGTCTATAGATATATTCAAACTCGTAGTATCAAAATTCACTTTAGTTGGAGATGTCTTCCATAACTTCTTTACATCATCACTAACTAGAAATGGATCATGCCCATTTTCATATAGAGCTATAACCCTTTTACCTACTTTACAAACCCTCTCTGTAAGGTCATCTAAATCCTTAGGTTCTCTTACATTTCTTATTCCCCCCCAAGAAGAATTAGTGACAATCTTATCACTGAGCGGTTCTATCCATTTCTTAGGGAGTCCATCCTTACCTAGAATAATTCCTAATATAGATCCAAGAGTAGCGCCAGTACAGTCTGTATCATAGCCACAATTTACCGCCTTGCATATGGCATCACCAAAGTCTTCTCCATACAGCCATCCTATGGTCTGAAAACCCAAGTTTACTGGAGAATACTGTGCTACTGGACTATAAGAATTCCTTAAAACGAAGTTTCTTGCATCTTTCCAATCCATACCTTTCTGATAAGCAGTTATAGCATTTTTTATAGCCTTTGCTGTCTCACAGTTCTCTGGAATAAATGATAGCCCAATCTCTAGGAGCTTCATTTTATCAGAAATGACAAATGCGGCAGACTCTACCACTGCATTAAAAATTTCTCCGTATACCGACTCTCCTCCAGCATGATCTACTATTGCATCTTCATAAGCATACCTGGCCGCAACATTTGGTAGCCCGGGTGCAATACAAGCCCAAATTTCAGAACGGATTGGACTTCCCATACAGTGCTTAAACCAGTTATTAAAATAGCCAGATACAGGTGGTACTAAGCCTTTTTTAAGATTCGTCTTATTCAGTCCATACTCATCAAAATTATAAACAATACAGTCTAACCAGTATTCTGCCAGGTCTCTAGCAGTAATATTGAGTCCTTTATCTTCAAGAGCTTGTAACCAGATCAACTGAAGTTCTAGGTCGTCATTCGGAAGTCCTCCCTCTTGAAGCTTCGGGTACCACCACACATCAAACATCTCTTCTTTCCCCCACATATTTTCGAGTGGGGTTCCTAGGGTACCCCCTGCATTTTTTCCTAGCCAACATCCATAAACTTTGTTATAATATTCTTGTTCAGACAACATACACTAGCCTCCTTTTAAAAGTTTTTGTATCAGTCTTTTGGTGCACTGGTAGAAGCAGGAATTGACCTTACTGCTTCAGATCCAAGTATTATGAATTTTAGATTCTCACTTCTTTTTGCGGTTCTTATAGCCACCTCAAGGGTATTTTGTTTCTCTACTATATCAGCTAAAATGCTAAACTTATAGTGACCAGCCTCTACTTCAAGAGTACTAACTTCCCATCCTACTGGAGTCTTCACTTCTATTCTTACTTCATCTATATTCACTGGTCGCCAATCTTTCATAAGCGAGATCTCAAATATTCGCCTTATACCAGGACGAAGTACAGGCTCTCCTCCATAGTGGAATACAACCTGCAAGTTATCAACCTGTTCAACAGAACAGTGCGGATCAAAAGTAAGTAAAGGTCTTATCTTTTCGTTGTCAAAAAGCAAAGACAATACATCATTAGGGATAGAAGTTTCTTCTGCAAAGGTAACAGTTTGTGATCGTTCAGAAATTAATCTTTCTGCCACTTGCTGTGTACGGGAGGTAAGGTCAGTAATTGTTAAGGGGAGCCCCTGAGTAATAGTTAATGGAACAGGTGTTATTGCATCCCCTACGGGTTTTTTCCACTCCTCAGGAATTCCAGATGCTCCATAAAGAATTCCCAGAAGAGACCCAAGGGTTGCACCCGTGCAATCTGTATCATATCCACAGTTTACTGCCTTACAAAGTTTATCACCAAAATTCTTCCCATAGAGCCAGCCTATAATTGTAAATCCATGATTTGGAATGGCGTTACAGGCATTGTAATGCCCAAAGATAGTTACAATTCTCTCCCTGGCTTCACCCCAGGATATTCCCTCTTCATAGCATCGGACAGCTTCTCTGATACAACGGGCAATATGTGAAGATATTGGAATCATTGAAAGTCCTATTTCGATAAGTGTCTTCGGCTCATTAATGACAAATGCAGCACTTTCAACCGCTGCCCAGAACATCTCTCCCCATCGGCCTTCTCCACCTGTATGGTCCATCGAAGAATCCATCCAGGCAAGAGATGCTGCCAACTGAGGGTCTCCTGGAGCAACACAAGCCCATATTTCACTCCGAATTGGAGAACCCATCTCATCAACAAAATAGTTCTGAAATGCACCTGAGATTGGTGGTTTTAAACCTCGATTGAGGTTATATGTGCAGAAACTATACTCAGCATACCAATGTTTATAAAGATGCTTCATCCAGTAGTCAACAAAATCATTAAATGTTGGATTTACGCCCCTATCTTCCAACATCTTTAGCCAGACAAGCTGAAAATCCAGGTCATCATTTGGAAGTGGCTGACCAGGGGACCAACTTTCACTGTTTATGATCATTTTCATCTCTGGGAAATATTGGTTATAAAATTGTTCTATCAATTTTAGCCACTTTTTCGTTGCATTCCAATCAAAATAGGTAAGCGCATTGGTGTACTTCTTACCTTCAAAGGGAGCACCAAGTGTACCTCCAATGTTTTTGCCAAGCCAACAACCTTTCATCTTGTCTAAATATACATCTCTGCTTATACAGAGTTTATTCATCCTTCCTCCTTTTTATTTAAAATTTCCCCTCTAACATTGATTGTTTCAATTTAAAATAATACATAGCATTCTCAAGTGAAATTTCAGGCGAAAAACAATGGTCAAGTGTTGGAATATAACCACCTGTCTCAAACATAGGAATAAGCTTCTTCTCTAATTCTTGTTTGATCTCTTCTTTATTTCTAAAAAGGGACCTTTTATCTATACCTCCACATAATGCAAGGCTTTTGCCATACTGTTTCCGAATCTTCACTGGATCCATATTAGCAGCAGATTCCAATGGCCAGTGACAATTAATGCCTGCTTCGATCAAAGATGGGATCAACACCTCAGTATTCCCATCACTATCCAGTTCTATAATCTTTACCCCATGCCTATAGAGATGGTTACAAATTGCCTTGTGTCTAGAAAAGAAAAATTCCTTGTAAATCTTAGGCGAAATAAGTGGTCCTGCATTATAAGCAAAGTCCTCATTGATAATACAGGCATCAACCTCCACCTCAGTTAAAGCCTTCTCGGTTGCCTTTACGAAAAATTCCACCATAAAGTCGAGCATCTCGTGGATTAACTCTGGCTGTTCAAAGAAGGCGTAGGAGACACCTTCAGTACCCATCCAGTCCCTCAAATTCCAATACAGTCCACCAAATGCACAGTTTGGATAGAGATAAAGAGGATAATCACGGTTCTTGTATTGTTGCTTCAACTCTTCCCAATTTGACGGATACCGCAAAGGGTGATATGGATCGTAGTGTCTCTTCATCTCTAAAAAGTCCTCTCGCTTCTTCACAAAGAAGTCTAAATATGTATCCATACTCAGTCTAGTGTCTCTTACTGTACCCTCCTTTAATGCCCTACGTTTACGTCCGAACTGATCAATAAAGATGACATATCGCTCCGTCTCTTCGAGTACTCTATACTCAAACCCAGGGATTGGACCCATGTTTAGAGGTATAAATTCTCTTCTATCTAGATTGGCAAACTTCGGCTCACCTCTAAACCAATCACCTACAAGATCTTCTTCTCTCAAACCCTCATTCAGCCATCTCTCATAGGTTTGTCCCCATACCCCCAACTCATAATTAGGAATTCTATCTACTGGCTTAAACTGCAAAATATTTAGGAATCTTTCTCTACCAGTCATTATGATCTCATCCTTTCAATCCTGTAATTACTATGCCCTGAATAAAATACCTCTGAGCTATAAAGAAAATTAAAACCATAACTCCATAACACTTAATTAATCCATACTTCTCAATTTTATTTCTTATAATAGTCTCCCATGCTACTTTAACATTGCAAGTACATTTTCTAACTTGGCACTATTATTAAGTTCTGTAGTGGAACCAATAAAATATCCTGGATATCCAATCTCAATTGCCTCTTTACACACTCTTTTTACCTCTTCTATAGTGCCATTAGAGAGCAATTGACTTACATCTATCCCACCTGCAATAAAAAGTTTATCTCCATAGAGTCTTTTAACTTCTCTTAGGTCCATACCTGCTACTGTCTCTATTGGATTCAATCCATCTACACCTGTAGCTATTAGATCTGGTATCACACCCATTATGTATCCATCAGAATGAAATAGACACTTTATTCTATGCTCATGCCAGGCATCATTTAATCTTTTTAGTCTTTTTTAGTCTAGGGAAAAACTCTTTCCTTAACTACTGAGGAGAATGAAGTAGTCTTTCTTTTGCAACGATATCTCCATATGGAAGAGCGCAAGGTGAAAGCCTTTTATCAGCTACGCTATGGATAAATTTGACCTGAAAATCAGTATATGCATCTAAGTATTCTGATATAAGTCCTGGGTCGTCTGCAGAGAGATATGAAAATAATTCTATGCCAAGAGCCCATCTCAATTCATCAAGACCTGTACCCGTCTCAGCATGAATCACTACCGTGTCTTTTACATAATCTAATATCTTGTTAAATCGACCTAGGTAGTGTTTGGCAATCTCTTTTACATCCATCTCTTTTAGTCTTTTTATACTGGCTTTTATCCATTCTTTTGCTCCTTCTTCATCTCTGAAAGGTCTTTCCTCTATCCAAGATGTCCACCTCTCTTGTCTAATAATGAGTCCATCTTCTCGCTTATACGTTCTAGGCTCTAACGGTCCTGTGATACTCCTTGTCATATCTAACATCTTAGATATAGCCTCACAGGTTATCTTTAGGCCTTCCTCACCAGGTGGCGGGACCTTCCCTGTAAAGTACTGTATTACTGCATCGTTATAGGGTAAGTCATAAACAGGTACCCTATCCGTCTCTTGAAGATTCAGTGTAGCTTCTACCCTTTCTCGTTTAGTCATTTACTTCATCTTTCCATCCATCTATAAATAGTAAACTAAGAGGAGGTTATGAGGTAGTCCTCAAAACCCCCCCTAGTTGCTTACTTTTCATAGAAAAATTGTACTACACTATAGTTAGCGCCAATAGCAAAACCAGAACGAGGAACATTCTTTATCCTCGTAGAGACTATCATAGGCACTTTAATCTTTTCTGTAATAGTGACGACTGGTAAATACTGTTTATGCCAAACAAGGCTCTCCCGCCAGAGTTTTTTATCTTCATCAGATCCAGGGATAACTTGCCATCCTTCCTCAGTTAAATTCCAACCCTTTTTTACCCAAGCTGGTGGTTCTTCCCCTTCTTTGCCATTTGTAGTATACCACCTATTCCATTCTGGAGCACTTATCCAAAATATACCAGATGTAAAGGGATTATTCCATACTAAAGTATGAAACCAGTATACTGTAGCCTGAATTTCATTAGCCATAACACGCTGAAGCCATAACTGTGGATCTATCCTCTTTAAAGTTGCTTTAATTCCTATAGCTTTAAGATATTCTACTAAAAGTTCACATACTGGCATAAAGTCAGCGCCTTGAGCGCCACATTCAATTAGAACAGTAAATGGCTTTCCATCTGGTCTAAGACGAAATCCTTCTGGATCTCTCTTGGAAAGTCCGATCTGATCTAGTAATTTATTAGCCTCTACAACATTATATTCACTAGGCACTGTCTCTGGCAGAGAAGCAAAACCATAGTACACGCTATTTATTACCTCTTTACGATTTATTGCTAAGCTTACAGCCTTTCTAAACCTAACATCTCCAACGATCTTACGCCAGACTGAGTCTTTATAAGTAAGGTTAAAGGCTAAGTCACCCGAAGTAACATGCTGATCCAATAAAATTACTCTGAAACCAGATTTTTCCTCATTTTGTTTATAAACGGGGAGTTTTGCTAAATCTGTGCTTTCTCGTAAGAAATCAACCTCACCTGTTAAAACCTTC
Source organism: bacterium (assembly GCA_049969715.1). Taxonomy (GTDB): domain Bacteria; phylum DUMJ01; class DUMJ01; order DUMJ01; family DUMJ01; genus JBMFOH01. The sequence goes on from JBMFOH010000004.1 coordinate 93,897, forward strand.
ATATTGACCATTTCTACATCTTGAACTTGAGTTGAGACGATTTTATCTATATATGGAAGCTGATTTCCTACAATATCTACTTTAAAGTAGTATGGATTCCTCTCCCATTCATATACTCCGCCTGAAGCCTTTACTAATCTCCACGGAGTAAGAACAGGAAAACCTATACTTGCTGCTTGAGTCTCCTCATACTTACTAAAATCTTTGAGATTAAACAACTGCCACCACTCATTCTTTAGTCCTTCTTTTTCTAGCAATGGCTTTAACTTCTCTATAGGGGTATACTTAGCATGGAACTGCTTCAAATAATGGGCTGGTTTTATTAAGTCCCTATAATTATTCCAACCCTCTATTGTAAGCATCTTCAAAAAACCAGCGTATGGTTTTGGAAATGTAATACGGAACGTATATTTATCTAGAACTTCTAGCTTCATTGGTTCGCCATCTGATTTCCCACCAACCCTAAACTCTGCTGGAAATCTTGGGGTAAGCTTTTCATTTAATAGGCAATCTTCATAAGTAAATCTTACGTCTTCTGTAGTTACAGGTTCACCATCAGACCACTTTAATCCTTCTCTAAGTCTGAAAGTAAAGATTTTATTATCCTTTACATCAAAACTTTCAATAATATTTCCTATTATCTTACCACCACTAAATCCAGTAGACCAAAGAAGTGGTTCATTATTCATAATAAATACATCAGGGGCCCAGTCAGCAACACTATGGGCGCTTCTTATCGTCCCACCATATTTCCCTACCTTCCAATCAGGAAGGTCCTTCCTAGATATTAATACCCCAGGTCCTACTACAAATGGATTCTTTGGTAATCTCTCTTCTACTGGTGGAAGCTTTCCAGCTTTTACTAGTTCAGTGAGCATTGGAGACTCATTATACTTCTTTTGAGAGAAAGAAATTGATACACTTCCTACACTCAAACTAAAAACCAACATTAAAATTAAATTCACTACTAAAAACTTCTTCATAATCTTTCACCCTCCTACCAATAATTTTGATAAAATTTTAAGATTTTCAGAAACTCTACTTTTTCTCTAGACTCAAGAGCCCTATCTTTTCAGGTTAACTAGTCCGAATTACCTTTCAAACCTTTGGTATTACTATCACTCTTTTCTCTCAGACATCGTTCCTTCTCTTTACCTCTCCATTCTCACATCCTATTCTCCTCAGATTTAATACTTTTAGTAGAATCCCTTATTACTAACCGAGGTAATAAGGTGATAGATTGCACTGGTAATGCAGGGTTATCTCTTCTTTTTATAAACATTTCACAGGCAAGCCTACCCATTTCATATGCAGGCTGAGCTACAGTGGTAAGACTTGGCATAACCAGAGCACTTTCTCTAATGTTATCGAATCCAATAATTCCTAACTCTTCAGGAATTCTAATCCCAAGTTCCCTTGCTCCCAATATAGCCCCAATAGCTACAACATCATTTACTGCCAATATTGCATCAGGTTTCGAAGGTCTATTCCATAAGTCCTTTATAATATTGAATCCACAAGCTTCGGTTAAATCTCCTTCTATTATTAGACTCTCATTGGGAGTAATTCCCCACTCTAATAATGCTCTTTTATAACCTTCTAATCTTCCTTTTCCTACCCCTTTAGATAAAGGCGCCCCTATATAAGCAATCTTAGAGTAGCCTAATTTTAAAAGATAGGATGTCGCTTGGTAAGCTCCCATCTCAGTATCTACATGAACCTCATCAACATTGTCGATTCTATGAGCTATGGTAACGACTATTATTCCCTTCTTACTCAGATAACTCAAAAATCTATTACCTTCTTCACTCCATCCTTCTCTCCCAACAATAACGCCCTCCAGTCTCCTTTCATCGATAATTTTTAGATACGATAGCTCTTTCTCTCCCTTACTATCTGTATTAAATATAGCTACAATAAAATTGTTAGACTCAGCAACATCCTGAATACCCCGAACATAAGAAGGATAGAAAGGATTATCTAAATTCGGGACTAATACCCCAATAGTTAGAGTTTTTTTAGTTCTAAGATTTCTAGCCACAGAATTAGGAACATAATTAAGTTCTTTAGCTACCCTCAGAATCTTCTCTCTAGTAGTATCACTAATATACCCCTTATTGTTAAGAGCTCTCGATACCGTAGCAGGAGAGACTCCCACTATTTCTGCAATCTCGTATATACTACTCAGTTTTATACCTCCTATTTATGAAATCGATTATATAATATAATAAACCAAAATAAAAGTCAATATATTTAGAGTAATTAAATGATAAATATGAAATGGATTGCTTAACACTAAAAATAAAATAATACTTCACTAAAAGATCTCTCTTATACTCTCCCTATAATCTTTAGATATAATCCCGGGTTTTTTGCTAAACACTCTAGATACTCTGGAAGCTCATCAAATGAAACTACCTTGCTTATAAGAGGCTCTACATTTACCTTTCTATTCTTAATAAGCTCTATAGCTTCAGGAAACTCTCCTACACTATTCCTAGAACCATATACATCTAATTCTTTCCTAGTGATCATACTGGTAGGTAGAGAGACCTCTCTATCAGGCCATCCTACAAAGGCTATTCTTCCTGTATATGCAGATGTTTCTATAGTACTCCTTATAGCAGAAGAACTACCAGTGGCTTCAATCACACATTCTGCCATTCTTCCATCTGTTATATCTTTAATACTCTGGATTATATTATCCTTCTGTGGATTTAGAATAAAGCTAATTCCAACCTTCTTAGCAATTTCAAGCCTGCTATCTATTAAATCTATTATTATCGGTATTGCTCCCAAATAGAGAGAGACCTGTGCTGCTAGATTACCAATCTGTCCTGCCCCAAAGATTACAATGTGCTCACCTTCTTTTAGCTTTAATCTGTGTATAGCATGAAGAGATATCGATAGGGGCTCTACCATAACCAATTCTTCATAGGGCATATCTTCAGGCAATTTATGGAGAAGCTCCATTGGGTGACATATGTATTCCGCCATCCCTCCATCTATATGGACTCCTAGGACCTTTAGATTCTCACAGGTATTTGTTCTCCCTATAGAACAGGGATAACAGGTTCCACAATATACATATGGTTCTAATATAACCTTATCCCCTATCTGAAAATTTCCCGAAGGGTCAATCTCTATTATCTCTCCCACTACCTCATGCCCAATGATTCTAGGATATATTACTAAAGGAGATGTCCCTTTATAGGCAGAGATATCTGAACCACATATACCAACTGCTAGCACCTTTACTTTGGCATAGCTAGAAGGACAAGGATTATCCTCTATCTCTTTAATATATACCTTGCCTGGTGCTTCCAGGTAAAGCGCCTTCATGAATTTTCCCCTCCTTTAAAATAGAATCCTTAGAATATATGATAGAATAGGTAAAAATTAAATCAAGAGGATCTTCTATAAAACTGGGTTCTATAAACTTTTGCGTGGTATTTAAAAATAGTTTGTAAGAAAATTATTAATAGGATAAAACTTTATCCAGTGGTTAGACCTATGATATTAAGTCTATTAAAATATCTAAAACACTATATAGAGCTAATAAAAACTGAAACCTCGCCAAACATTATAACAGTAAGACTTAAAAAACGTAAAATCATATGTGAACAATGTCACATAAAGATGCACCTTCATTACCTTGGTAGACAGAGGAAAGTTCTCATAGGAGAGTCTTCCTGGATAGTTTGTCATCTGCTAAGATACATCTGTCCAAGATGTAGAAAAACCAAAACAATAAATATACCTTTTGTAAAGCCAAAAGCTAGGATA
>JBMFOH010000005.1:0-88319 GCA_049969715.1 bacterium
CTTGATAGAAGGCTTAACTGCAAGCTCAGAGAAGAGTAAGGAGATAACTCTCTGAGAGCCAAGAGATACATCTCTACCGCTAGTGATTCTATCTACGATATCTTTAACGATATTGGGATGTTTAGGAGGAAGTTTCTCCTGTTGATTAGAAGGTTTTTTAGGCTTACTATGAGGGATTTTTAACTTGTTAGGTTCGCTGTTAGATAGCCAGAATCTATTCAAGAAGTCATAGAAAGTACCGACACCTGGGACATCGTCAGGGTCAAAGCCACAGATGATAGCAAGGGTCTTATCATTCTTGAGTTTTTTGACCCAATTAGTGATGCTATAGATTCTAAGATGTACCATAGCTATGAGGGAGCGAAGTATTTCAGCTTGATACTTAGCAGGTCTACCGGTATTGGAGTAGTAAGGGGATAAGATTTGGTAAGCTTTATCCAAGTTAAAGTAGAACAATTTATCTACAAGGTCGGAGTATTCTTCAATCCTATCGCTGTAAGAGTCATGGAGCGATTTTAATGAACTAAGGAGATTCTTTTGGTATAATGAATGCGGGATCCAGTGTTGTGATTTTAGCATAGTTATCGCCTCCTTGTCCTAGAGTTTTAATACTAGGATAAGGAGGCAAAGGGGTAAAAATCAAGAAGGTTGGGCTGTGGGGGTGAAACGTAGTAAGGCTATAGCTAAAAGTGAGATTACAAGAGGTTTTAGAGTTTGGAGAAAATCTACTAGAGATTAGTGGAGGTGATAGTAGTGTATATTAATGTTGGTCTTATAGGTTATAAATTTATGGGAAAGGCACATAGTCATGCCTATCTAGATATGCCTAAGTTTTTTAAGCCAAAAGGAATTCCTGTAATGAAGGTTCTATGTGGAAGGGATGAGTCTGGCGTAAGGGAGATGGCAGATATATTTGGATGGCAGGAGATAGAGACTTCTTGGGAAAAACTCATTGAGAGAAAAGATATAGACTTGATTGATATCACTGCTCCTACAAATGTTCATAGAGAGATTGCTATGGCAGCAGCTAGGTCGGGTAAGCATATCTTCTGTGAAAAACCCTTAGCTATGAATGTGAAAGAGGCAAGAGAAATGTTGAAGGCAGTAGAAGAGGCAGGAGTAAAACATATGATTGGCTTTAACTATAGGAGAGTCCCTGCTGTAGCTTTGGCTAAGAAGCTTATAGATGAAGGAGCGATAGGAAAGATATACCATTTTAGAGGTGTTTATCTTCAAGACTGGATAGTTGACCCTAACTTTCCTCTTGTATGGAGATTACAGAAGGAGATAGCTGGTTCTGGTTCTCACGGGGATTTAGGTGCCCACTTAATAGATATTGCTAGATTTTTAGTTGGAGAGTTCTCTGAAGTGATAGGTATGAGTGAGACCTTTATAAAAGAGAGACCTCTTGCTGAATCTATGACAGGATTGAGTGCTAAGGCTAGTGGTGGAGTAGGGAAGGTTACGGTAGATGATGCAACATTATTTCTTACTAGGTTTGAGAATGGAGCATTGGGAAGCTTTGAGGCTACTAGATTTGCCCCAGGGAGAAAAAATTATAATTCTTTTGAAATAAATGGTAGTGAAGGTTCTATAGTTTTTAACTTTGAGAGAATGAATGAGCTCAAATTTTATTCCCGTAAGGATTCCCAAGAGACAAGTGGTTTTAGAACTATCATAGTAACTGAACCCACTCATCCATATATAAGTGCATGGTGGCCTGCTGGGCATATTATAGGGTATGAGCATACATTTATCCATGAAGTATATGACTTATGCGAGGCTATAGCAAATGATACACCTATAACTCCTAACTTCTATGATGGGCTAAAGTGTCAGGAAGTCTTAGAGGCGGTAGAACTTTCGATTAAAGAGAGGCGTTGGGTAAAGATTTCTGAGCTTTAAAATCCAGGTGCTATAGTAGTACCTATAGTAGGGAAAGCCTTCAATGAAAACCCAAGAGAGATCGATTGAGTAATTATGTTATAGCTGATGTTTGCCTCCCAGCAGTGTAAGTCATAGGTAATCTTCATATCCTGAAATTGTAGGAGATTATGGGTTATGTTGAATCTTGTATCTACCTTCCATTTTGGGTTTAATCTCCAAGAGATATATGAGACTGCCGAGATATCACTTAGGTTGTAGGGATTTATAGATAGGCTTAGACTAATTTTATGCTCATCATCCTGTTTCCAGTTTCCATTAAGTACTATAGGACTAACAGAAAGGCTTAGTATATCAAACTTGGCAGTGAGGTTAGCAGAGTAATTGTCTCCTTTTAGATTTATAACCCCTGAGATAGTATTTAAGGGTAGGAATGGCCTTTCTGAAAGTATATTAAATTGGGAATTCCCCCATCCATTTCTATAGTCATAGCTCAATTTTAGAGATAGGTCTTTAGATAAATCTTTTGACCACTGAATATTGCTTGTTATGCCACTAATGTAATCTTGGGGTGGATAATAGGAACCATTAATACTTAAAGAAGAGTTTAGATTTCCATCTAACAGGCTTATACTCTTTGGATATAGCGAGAGGGCTCCTTTTATAGCTACTCCTTGAAGCTGGTCAGGGTATTCTATGTAATTTCCTAAGACCGTTTCTGCATTTATATTGAGATAAGGGGTAGTTAGCACCTTAGAAGAGAGGGAAATTTCCGGGGATTTAGTCAATATATACATATATCCGAACTGAGAGAACGAGTTTAAATTAGGATAAGATACGGTATAAATCTCCCCTCTTATACTAATATTTTGGATAGTAGTATTCCCTGTCAGTCTATACTCGGTAATTTCAGATGAATTTCCTTGAAGTACATACTCCCTATCTCTAATATTCAATGTAGTATTAACATCTCCTATTTTGTTTGAGCTTGTCAGATTGACTATATTAGATGAGACCTGGGTGGTATTGTTTTGATAACCATAATAACTTATAGAATGTCCTCTATTACTAGCTAAAATCCTATAGTCCCATCTATCTTCCAGGATATTTGTTCTGTTTAGATATGTACTAAGATTTACATCTCCAAATTTTGCCTCCTGATTAAGAGATAACTGAGTCTTTATTTCATCTAGTGAAGGGAGAACATAGACCATCCCATAACCTGGCCCTATATTCTTTATATTGTAAAACTCAGTAAGCCCAAATCCGAACCCAGTTTTTTCTCCTACATCAAATTGAGCATATCCATATAAATCTTTACTTTGATAGTGGCTATAGTATGCTCGTAGATACATCCCTTTATCTGGACTTGTACCTATCTCTGGAATAATAGGCTGTCTTTCTGGATAGTCAAAAATGATAGAATAATAAGGAAGGGAAAAGAGTAACGTGTCTCCTAGATAGAAGCTCACATCTACAGCGTATAATCTTTCTTGGGGATAGATTACTAGCTCTTTTGCCTCGATGTGATAGTGTGGCTGGGGAAGATCACAGGTGGTAAAGGATGCCTCTTTACTTATAATTGTTCCAGACTTTTCCTTCTGGATGCTATCACCTTTTATGTATATAAATCCTTTTATATCACTTTCTGTAAGCTCTCCCTTTGCCTTTTCCAATTTAAATGTATCTTCTTTTACAGAGAGAGTGAATCTTTCTCCACTTAGTGTATTTTTATCCTCTACTAATAGGACATTTCCTGTAGCAAAAAGTTCCCAAGTCTTTGGGTCTAATTCTATATAGTCTGCCTTAAGAAGCACGTCTTTATACTCTAATCTTGCATTTCCAGTAGCTACTACCTTCTCTGAGGAGAGAATGATCTTATCTCCATATATCTTCAGAGGGACAGAAGAGGCAAATGCCCCGCCAGAGGCAATTGCTATAGCTAAAAATAAAAGGCTAATAAATATTATTTTCTTTATTCCCGAGTTCATCTGGGATATTATATCATATATAAGGAAAGACCTCTACTAGAAAGTCCAAGAGAGAAAAGAGAGGTAAAGGTAGATGATTATATCATTTTTCAGGTAAGAATGACTAATGGTGCACTAGGAACGCTAGAGGCATCTAGAGTAGCTACAGGAACAAATGATGACTTAAGCTTTGATATCTATGGAGATAAGGGTTCTATGAAGTTTCACCTTATGGAGCCAAACTGGCTATATATCTATGATGCAACAGAATAGAGAAGTTTCGCCTTCGTTTGAGGATGGGCTTTATGTTCAGGAGGTGATGGCAACCTGCCATTCTACTTGCTAAGGGTTTCTTTTTGTGATAAAATACCTACTGTAACTGGAGAGGTGGCCGAGTCGGTCTAAGGCGGTCGCCTGCTAAGCGATTGGATATGTCTCTAAAACGTATCCCGTGGGTTCGAATCCCACCCTCTCCGCCAAATTTGTGCCTGTAGTTCATTTGGATAGAACGGTGGACTCCGGATCCACTGGTGGGGAGTTCAAATCTCCCCAGGCACACCAAGAGGTGATTGATTTTATAGTAGAGAGATATATAAGATTTGAAGATAATAAGGTTTTAAGGAATCTTTTAGGTAATTTAGATGAGAATGTAATATTATTAGCTGAGGGTACACATACAGAGATTTCTATAGTGGAGTATGGATTGTCTGTAAAAGGGGAGGATGAGGATGTTAAAAAAACAGTAGCTATAATAGAAGACCTTGCCAAGATTGCAGAGAAAGGATATCCTGTAGCTCGAAAGGATATAGACATTCTTCTAGAATCTCCTGAGGATTCTTTTAATCTAAGCTCTTTGAGAGAGGATGTAATCCTTGTTACCCCTAGAGGTAAGAGGGTCTTTCCAAAGACCCCTGGACAGAAGAGATATGTAGATGTTATGAGGAGGTACGATCTGGTGTTTGCTATTGGGCCTGCTGGCACAGGGAAGACTTATCTTGCTATGGCTATGGCGCTTACTGCCCTGAAGAATAAGTCAGTAGCTCGTATTATTCTTACCCGTCCAGCTATAGAGGCAGGTGAAAGGTTAGGCTTTTTACCTGGAGACCTGCAAGAAAAGGTAGACCCGTATCTTAGACCCCTCTATGATGCCCTCTACGATATGCTAGAGGCAGATAAGATCCAGAAATATATGGAGAGGGGAGTTATAGAGGTAGCCCCATTAGCTTATATGAGGGGAAGGACCTTAAATGATGCATTTGTCATCCTTGATGAGGCACAGAATACTACGCCTGAACAGATGAAGATGTTCCTTACTCGTATGGGTTTTGGTTCTAAATATGTTGTAACTGGAGATATTACTCAGATAGACCTTCCTACTGATAGAGAGTCAGGTCTTATTATGGCTCAAAGGATACTCAAGGATGTAGAAGGATTAGTTTTTGTTTATCTTACCGAGCAAGATGTGGTAAGGCATGACCTGGTTCAAAGGATTATAAAGGCTTATAATGCCTATGAATCGAATATTAGAGCAACTAGGAGATAGGTTTTTCTCTCTCCTAGAGGTTATAGAGCATTTTTTTGTTGATGGCTTCTATAAAATTATAAAAACCAGAGAATTAGTCTGGATAGTAGTATTTTTATGTTATCTTTCTGTTCTTGCTTTCGATTTCTTTCCATATACGGTAGACCTTACAGAAAAGCAGGTAGCTCCTTTTGATATTATGGCTCCAAGAACTGTGGAGATCATAGATAAAGAGAGGACGCAACTTCTAAGAGACCAGGCAGCTAGAGAGGTGAAACCAGTATATGAGCTTGACACTATGGTTGAATCTCAAGCCATAAATGATATAAATATTTTTTTCAATGTGTTAGAAAGAGGTAACGCTAAAAATTTTGTTGAACTGAAAAAGAGTTTCCCTGTAAAGATTACAGATGATATTGCAAAGAGATTATTCTCACTAAAACAAAATCAGATCTCCTCTCTGAAAAAAGTAGTTATTCAGTTAACTAGTGGGGTCTTAGACAAAGGGATATCGCCTCAAAGTTTAGATATTGTAGGACAGCTACTAAATGATGAGGCTTCAAAACTTAATACCTCTCCAGATATTAAGAACCTTGGTATTTTATTGGCTAGGTATTTTATAAAGCCAAATCTTTTTCTCGATGTAGCTGAAACTCAGAGGAGACAGGAAGAGGCTAGGAATTCTATTCCTCCTGTAAAACAGGTAATTTTGAAGGGACAGGTAATTATCCGTAAGGGAGATATAGTAACAAAAGACCATATAAAGCTTTTAGATGCCTTGGGCTTACGACAGAAAAAGACTAATATAGTAGGAATAATAGGACTATTTATAATCTTAGCTCTCGTAGTTTTTTCTCTAGTCACATTTATGAAGAACGTTTTGCCATCTATCTATGAAAATGTAATGTTTAACTGGCTAATCGCTTTACTTCTTATAGTGGGATTGATACTTGTAAGAGGCTTTTCTTATATCTCAATCTATCTTATTCCCCTTGCTACTATTGGAGTCTTGGCGACTACTCTCCTTGATTATAGGATTGCTCTTTTACTTCTAATATTCGTTGGTATCATTCCCAATATAGCTAACCTTGAATCTTTGAGATATTTTCTTCCCTTATTTATTGGCTCTATAGCTGGGATACTGACGACGTTAAATGTAACTCAGAGGAGTGATTTTACTAAATCAGGAGCTATAATAGCCTTAGTTCAAGCTTTTGGAGTTGGGGCGGTATCTCTAATGGGGTATACCGATATAAGAAGCATACTTATCAATATTGGATATGGAGTAGGTTCTGGTATCATCTCTGCTATTTTGGCTATAGGAATGATGCCATACCTAGAGCACCTTTTCCAGATTGTGACTGCAATAAGGCTTACTGAACTCACTAACTTTACTCAGCCCCTTCTAAAAAGGCTTATGCTTGAAGCTCCTGGGACATATCATCACTCTATTCTGATAGGGAATCTGGCTGAGGCTGCAGGAGAAGCATTAGGGGCAAACCTTGCTCTTATAAGGGCCGGAGCATACTACCATGATATAGGCAAGATAAGACGGCCTTACTTCTTTATAGAAAACCAACTGGCAGGAGAAAATATACATGATAGATTACCTCCTAGCTTGAGCAAACTTATAATCTTAAGACATGTTGATGATGGGGTAGTTTTGGCAAGACAGTATAAAATTCCTGAACAGATAATAGATTTTATAAGAGAACATCATGGAACATCTTTAGTGTCTTATTTTTATTACCAGGCTATGAAGGAAGACCCTGAAAATACAAAGGAGGAAGATTACAGGTATAAAGGTCCAAAACCCCAAACAAAAGAGACAGCTATCCTTATGCTTGCCGATGCAGTAGAAGCTGCTGTTAGAGCTTTGGACCGTCCTACCCCTCAAAAGTTAGAGTCTACAGTTAGGCATATAATAGAGGAGAGATTGAATGATGGTCAATTAGACGAGAGTCCTATTACCCTTAGAGACCTAACTATAATAGGAGAAGCTTTTGTAAAGGTGCTTACAGGGATGTTTCATCTAAGGATAGAATATCCAGAAGTCTCTATACAAAGGAATGGGAGAGTAATTGGGTATAGAAGTAGCTAATATCCATCCTAGATTAAAGATAAATAGGAATAGCTTAAAGAGACTTATTAAAAACATTGTAAATAGATTTAACCTAAAGGTAAAGGATATTAGCATAGTCTTGGTAGATGATGACTATATGAGGGAGTTGAATAAAAGATATAGAAGGATAGATTCCCCAACAGATGTCTTAAGCTTTTCTATGGAGGAAGATTTCCTCTGGGGAGATATCTATATATCCTTAGATACTGCCGAAAGGCAGGCTCAATTCCAGGGGTGGAAATTAGATGAAGAGGTAAGATTCTTAGCAGTTCATGGATTACTTCACCTTATGGGATATGAAGATGAGACAGAGGAAGGTTATAATGAAATGATGTCTCTTTCTAGTGAGCTTCTTAAGTGATGTCTATGAAGAAGGAGTATTCCTTTTCTGAAAGCTTAGACTGGGCTATACAAGGCATTATATTTGCATTTAAGTATGAGAGGAATTTTAGAATAGACTTTCTAGCAGCAATTATAGTAATATTGTGTGGAGTGATAATCAATCTTAGTAGATTAGAATTGGTTGCAATTATATTGACGATAGCGTTTGTGCTTTCAGCTGAATTATTTAATACAGCTATAGAGAAATCTTTAGATATAGTAAATAATAGTGTTGACTCTAGAGTAAAGTTTGTAAAGGATGTATCTGCTGGCGCTACCTTAATAACAGTTTTAGCATCTATCTCTGTTGGTTTTCTCATCTTTTATCCGCATTTAGAAAGACCTTTTGAGGTGTCCTTAAGGGCAATAAAGTCTATTCCTTTACATATTATAATTGCTGGTGTATTTTTGGTAATGTTTCTTGTTATTATTATAAAGAGTCTAGCTGGAGATAGATTCCTTAGGGGTGGAATAGTAAGTGGTCATGCGGCAGTAGCGTTTAGTATGGCTACAATTATCTTCTATTTCTCTAACTCCCTTATAGTTGCTACATTGGGATTTATCCTTGCCTTTCTTGTTGCCCAGAGTAGGGTAGAAGGTAAGATCCATTCTGTAAGAGAGGTCATTTTGGGCTCTCTTCTTGGGATAATAGTAATGTTGACAATCTTGAATCTTGTTTTAAAGTAATAGGAGGCGAAAGATTCTTGGAGAGTAGTGGCGATTTGTGGCTAGATTATATATTAATATTTATATTTCTAGCTTTCTCTGCATATTTTATGAGCTCTGAGACTGCCATAACAGCGGTAAACAAGGTTAGGCTTAAACAGTTAGAAAGTGAAGGTGATAAGAGAGCTAAGAGGTTGAATAATCTCTTGAAGGATTCTACGAGATTACTTTCTACTATCCTCTTAGGGAATAATCTGGCTCAAAACGCATTAACCTCTCTTGTTACGGTAGTAGTGATTACCTGGCTAAGGTCACTTGGCGTGATAGGGTCAGACCTAGGAATTCTATTATCTACTATTATTACTACCTTTTTGATACTTATATTTGCCGAGGTTACTCCTAAGTCTTATGCATTTCAAAAGGCTGAAGACGTTGCTCTTTTTACTGCCTCTCCTTTAAGCTTAATATGCAAGATATTCTCTCCATTGGCATCGTTCTTGACTGGTATAGCCAATGGCATCCTACGACTCTTTGGACTCAAACTAGTAAATCCTGAACCCTTTGTTACTGAAGAAGAGATAAAAGCTCTAGTGGATATGGGAGAAGAGGAGGGTGTGATAGAAGAAGAGGAGAAAGAGATGATAGAGAATGTGTTTGAACTTTCCGAAACAGTGGCAAGAGAGGTAATGGTTCCTAGGGTGGATATTGTAGCCTTGGATGTGAGCTCATCCTTGGAAGAGGTAATAGATATAATAAATATGAGTGGACATTCTAGGATACCTATATACGAAGAGACTATCGATAATATAGTAGGTATCATCTATGCAAAGGATATACTAAAATTTCTAGACAAGAAGACAACTCCATCGGTAAGGTCTATTATGAGACCACCTTATTATGTACCTGAGACAAAGCCAATAGATGAGCTCTTTAAAGAGATGAGAAACCAGAAGGTCCATATGGCAATCATCATTGATGAATATGGAGGAACTGCAGGATTGGTAACTATAGAGGATATCTTGGAGGAATTAGTTGGGGAGATTATGGATGAGTATGATATAAATGAGGAATCTATGATAAGAGAGGTCTCGCCCTCTGAGGTCGTGGTAGATGGAAGATTGAATCTTGAAGAATTAAACGAACTTTTGGATATAGAACTTCCCATAGAGGAAGCAGATACTATTGCTGGTTTTATATATGATCATATAAGCCATATTCCAAAGGCTGGTGAAGAGTTTGATTATGATGACGTAAAGATAAGGGTTGAGGAGGTAAGGGGAAGGAGGATTACTAAGGTAAGGGTGCAAAAGATTGAATCAGGAGAAAAAGATGAAGGACCAATTGATTGAGAAGGCTAGAAAGAGTTTAGAGAATGCCTATACCCCGTACTCTCTCTATAAGGTTGGGGCAGCTATTGAGGGTGCCTCTGGTAAGGTTTATGCAGGATGCAACATAGAGAACGCATCCTACGGTCTAACTATGTGCGCTGAAAGAGTAGCTATCTTTAAGGGGGTTTCTGAAGGTGAAAAGTCCTTTAAAAGGATAGTTATTGTCTCTAGTGTAGAAAATCCTCCCCTTCCTTGTGGAGCATGCCTTCAAGTGATGTCGGAATTCTGTGATGAGAATTTTGAAGTGTATATAGGCAAAGATAATGGCGAGATAGAAAGGTTCTTACTTAAAGAACTCTTCCCAAAGCCTTTCATTCTGGGACGATAATCACATTCCCATTATATTATATCCTGCATCTACATAGATGACCTCTCCGGTGATGCCTGAGGCTAGGTCACTTATAAGGAATGCTGCTGTATCCCCCACTTCTCGGTGTTCTATATTGCGTTTTAGCGGGGACCTTTCCCGGTGAAGTTTAAGCATATCTACAAATCCTGATATCCCTCTGGCAGCTAAGGTACTTAGTGGCCCCGGTGATATGGCATTTACTCTAATGTTATTCTGTCCTAACTCGTAAGCAATATATCGTACACTTGACTCTAGTGCAGATTTTGCTACTCCCATCACATTATAGTTAGGAATTACCTTCTCTGAGCCAAAGTAGGTTAGTGTTATGATACAACCACCAGGGTTAATGATGGAGGAGAATATTCTACTCATCGCTACAAAAGAATATACGCTTATCTCTAATGCAACTCTAAATGCCTCTCTTGGAGTTTCCAAGTATTGAGATTTTAAAGCCTCGCTAGGTGCATATGCTATAGAATGCACAAGACCATCTATTCTACTAGATTTTTCCTCTAACTCCTTCTTGGCTTCTTCAATCTGTTCATCAGTGGATACGTCACATTTTACAAGAACTGGTTTAGGGGAAATTCTTCCTATCAATTCTTCAAGATTTTCTTTGAGCCGTTCGTTCTGATAGCCTAAAATAACTTCTCCCTGCTGAGCTATAACAGACTGTGCAATTGCCCAGGCGATACTCTTTTTATTTGCAACATTAAAGATTGCAACCTTTTTCCCTTTTAATATCATCATATATCTCTCCTTTCCTTTGCTCTAGGGTGAGCTATTTCAAACTCTTCTCTTAACTTTTTATTAGAGACATGGGTATAGATTTGCGTTGTAGAGATACTAGAATGTCCTAGTAGCTCTTGAACCACCCTTAAATCAGCCCCATTATCTAATAGATGGGTAGCAAATGAATGGCGGAGCGTATGAGGACTTATATCTAACCCTACATTACTTGCGAATTGTTTTACTATGAGCCATACACTTTGGCGGGATAGTCCTCTGTTTCTTTTATTTAGAAATAATTTATTCCCTTTTATATGCCTTCTCTTACTTAGATATACCCTTATTGCTTCTATAGCCTTTGATCCTAAAGGCACTATCCTCTCCTTATTGCCTTTCCCTCTTACCCTTACGTATCCTTCCTGAAGATTCACATCGTTTAACGTAAGATTAACTACCTCACTTACTCTAAGCCCACAGGAGTATAAGAGTTCTAGGATAGAACGTTCTCTAACATATCTTTCTTCCTTTAGAAGAGGTTGGTCTAATAGTATCTTTACCTGGTCCCCATAAAGTACTCTAGGTATCTTCTTTTCTTTCTTTGGGGTATCTAAAAATGATACTAGGTCCTCTTCTATTATCTCTTCATTGAGGAGATATTTGTAGAACGTTCTTACCGCAGCTAATTTTCGAATGATTGTACTATTGGTGAAACCTCTCTCAGATAGGGAACTTATAAATTCAGCGATGTCTTCTTTCTTTAGTGTAGTTAGTGAAACTCCTTTATTATTAGCAAAGTCTAATAGTTCCTTTAAATCAATCTCATATGCATCTAAAGTATTCTTGGAGTATCCTCTTTCATAGAGGAGAAAGTGGAGGAATGCCCTTATATACTCCTTACTTTTAGAATAGAGATTGTTGCCTGTCTCTTCTTTCTTCAACAACTCTTCCATATATTCCGCCCCCTCCAGGGGCAAGCTTTAGAGTTCCTTCTCTTGCCTTTATGATCAGTTTAGCAAGAGTTCCTCCCACTATCCTTGTAAGGCTTTCTAGATTTGCCTTGTGAAGGACCCCCATCTCACTACCGAATGTAGAGATAAGAAGCTCGTATGTCTTTTCTCCTATTCCAGGAACGAATTCCAAGGGAACCTGATAATGGTAAGGCGGTCTATGATCTGGATGTTTAGGTTCTGGATAGTCCTGGATGATTGTGATGCGGTCTAACACTCCTACTACTACATTTTCGTTCCCGCAGTTTTTACAGACAGTAACTGGTGGCTCTTCAACGACGATAGTGTTGCATAGAGGGCAGAAACTACGGTGATATTTTCCTAGCTTTGGGTCTAGCCCGTAATTAGCTACTACCTTTCTACCATCCTTTCTGTAGAGAGCCTTTATTACCTCTTCATAGGTAAGTTCTTCTATCTCTAGGATATTATACTCCCTACCTATCTTGGTTAGAGAGTGAGCATCGGAATTGCTTAAAAACGTAAACTTGGAGAGTTCTGAAATCCTATCAGCTAGGTCAGTATCGGCACTGAGCCCAAGTTCAATGGCTGGGATCTTCTCCAATGCATTTCCCTTAAAGACCTGTGAAAGACGTGGATAGCAGTTACCATAGACACTCTTATGAGGAGTAAATGCATGAGCTGGAATCAGTATACCATCTAAAGTATCTACCATTTCCCATATCTTCTGAGCTGGTAACCTACACCTTTGAGTGCTAAAGTTTATATTTGTTACATATCTGGAGACAAGTTTACTAAACATAGTAACCTTTTCTATGGTAGGAAAGAATGCAATATGATGTGAGTTTCCTCCATTTGCTTCTGTAGTCTCGATTTCAGCCCCTAGTATAATTAGGATTTCTTCCCTGAAGAGAAGTCCTCCTCCCTGTAGCTCAATCATCTCTCCCTTTAGAATGAGGTCATTGATATCTTTTAATACTACTGGAGATGCACAATCTACAATGCCAACAACCTGGATCCCTTTCTTCTCTTTACATTCTTTGGCGATATTCCCAAAGGTAAGACTTTTGGCTCCTGTTACCTTTACCTGGTCTCCTCTAGATGTGCTTCCAATATGGATGTGTAGGTCAGAGAATACCTTCATTTCCCAATAGGTATAGACAGAAAGCAGATAGGGTTTTGCTATCCCTAATCTTTCCCTCAGTTATCATCTTCTTAAACTCTTCTATGGAAAACTCCCCTGTTTCTATAAATTCGTCCTTGTCCTTTGGCAGAGAATTATTCTTGAACCTATCTGCATAGAAAAGGTATATCTTCTCTGTGCTATAGCCTGGGGAGACAAATATCTCCCCCAATCTAATAAGATTTAAAGGATATAATCCAACTTCCTCTTGAAGTTCCCTTATTGCCCCTTCTTCAGGGGGTTCGTCTTCTTTTATAACTCCGGCAGGAATTTCCCAAAGGATCTCGCCAGTAGCATGTCTATATTGTCTTACCAAAACTACCTTACCTTCTTTTATAGGTAGTACAGCTACCGCCCCTTTATGGAGGACAATCTCACGGGTAGCTACATTATTATCTGGAGTTATTACCTCATCTACCCTTACCTTTAGAAGACGTCCTTCAAACTTATAGGTTGATTTAATAAGTTTTTCCTCTAATTGCATAAGGGAATAATACATCTATTATCACCTTTAGTCAAGCACTTTCCTTTTAATGTTGTGGTGTGTAACTTAGGATGCTATAATATAGCGAGATTTAATAGTAGGAGGAAATGATGAAAGAAGTAATAGTAAGTGAGAATGCGCCAAAGGCAATAGGTCCGTACTCTCAAGCTATAAAGGTGGGAGACTTTGTCTTTATCTCTGGACAGATTCCTACCGATCCTAAGACGGGAGAACTTAAAAGAGATATAAAGGAGGCTACTGAACAGATAATAAGGAATATAGAAGAGCTCCTAGGTACTATAGGATTAGGGCTTGAGTCTATAGTAAAGACTACTGTATTTCTTACTAGTATGGATGATTTTCAACCCTTTAATATTATTTATGAGAGGTTTTTTGCTAAGGACCCTCCGGCTAGGAGTACTATAGCAGTAAAGGAGCTTCCAAAAGGGGCTAGATTAGAGATAGAAGCTGTAGCTTATATAGGATATAAATAGAGTAGCACAAGAACAGTTCCTACTTCGATACCTAGATTTTTGCTATAACTAACCTGAATAAAAGGAAGATATACGAGAATTATCCTTAAAGGGTAAGTTCTTTTATCCGGCTAATAGATATATATGTCTATGTATGAAGTAGCTATTTTCTTTCTTTTTGAATCTTCTCCATATATCCACTCTTTCTAAATGCATCTAGTGGGTCTAGAGGTACATTTAAAGTTTCTCTTACCTTATATATTAAAGGCATAACATCGGTTTCAAATGCCTCTACTAGAATCTTTTCAGCCTTTACTACATCCTTTTCCGATTGGTACTTTTTTAACGATCTTCTGTCTACTATCAATGCCTTTGCGTATGCCTTCTGGATATTCTCTACGCTCTGGATCATCTCTTCTATCTTTGGCTTAATGTTATGGCTTTGATCTATCATATATGCTACATCGAGCTTTATCCCACTTTCTTCCGCATCTACCAGTTCGTTATATATGAGGAAGAGTTCATAAGGATTTATAGAACCTACAGTAAGGTCATCATCTGCATACTTTTTGTTATTAAAGTGGAATCCCCCTAATCTCCCTTCATCTAAAAGATAGGCAACAATCTGTTCTATATTTGTTCCTAATGGATGGTGCCCAAGATCAACCAATACCATTGCCTTTGGCCCAAGTTTAGAGGATAAAGTATAAGCCATTCCCCAGTCTCCTACATCGGTCATATAGAACGCAGGTTCAAAGAATTTGTATTCTATTAGTAATCTCATGTGATCATCAAGATGTTTATACACTTCCTTGAGAGATTCCTCTAGTCTGTGTTTTCTCTCTCTGATATTATCCTGCCCTGGATGGTTAGTACCGTCAGATATCCAGAGGCTTATATCTCTTGAACCTACCTTTTTTGCTATCTCTATACACTCTAAAATATGTCCAACAGCTTTCTCTCTTGCATTTTTGTCAGGGCTACATAGACTTCCAAACTTATAATCATCATCTTGAAATAGATTTGGATTTATGGCTCCAGGTTTTACTCCAAGAGATGTTGCATATTCTAAAAGTTCCTCCCAATCATCTGTCATATCCCAAGGAATGTGAAGTGCTACTGTTGGACATACTCCTGTGAGTTTGTGAACTTCAGCTGCATCCTGAATCTTCTCCTTTATACTTTTGGCAGCTCCTTTCTGCTTAAAGATATAGAACCTTGTACCAGAATCGCTATATCCCCAACTAGGGGTTTCTATCCTCTGAGATCTCAACTTCTCTTCTACCGCTTCTACTGATATTCCCTTTTCCTTTAGGGAATCTTTTAAAAGTTCGTAACCCTTTCTCCAGTTCTCCATCTTTTCCCTCCTAATATATTTTTAGTATGATTTAATTATATCACATAGTGATTATTGCCTAATTATGTATCCTAGGGTTATAATATTCTTGAAGCGAGACTATTTTAGAAAGGAGGAATATTTTATGCCTAGAGCTTTTCTTGCTTTTGATTTAGGAGCTGAAAGTGGAAGGGTTGTTGTAGGAGTGTTAAATGAGGGTAAACTATCTCTAAAAGAGATGCATAGATTTATAAATCGTCCCGTGAGGATCTGTGGAAGACTATACTGGAATATTCTCCAGATGTTTCAAGAGTTAAAGGTAGGATTAGTAAAAGCTGTAGCTGAGTATCCATATATAGAAAGTATTGGAATCGATACATGGGGTGTGGACTTTGGTTTTGTTACCAAAAATAAAGAACTGTTAGGATTGCCTGTATGCTATAGGGACCATAGAACAGATGGAATACCAGAAAAGTTTTTTGAGATTATTCCTAAGGAAAGGCTATATTCTATTACAGGGATCCAGATTATGCAGATAAATTCTGTATTTCAGCTTTACAGTATGATACTTGAAAAATCTTCCTTTTTTAATTCTATGTATAAGCTCTTATTTATGCCTGATCTCTTTAACTTTATGTTTACAGGGAATATTAGTACAGAGTTTTCTATAGCTACTACTTCTCAGCTTTATGACCCTATAAAGAATATGTGGAGTAAGGAGATCTTTGATAGTATAAATCTTCCCTTGGATATAATGCCTGAGATCTTAAATACGGGTGTAGCTTTAGGTAATATTCTCCCTGATGTAAAGGAAGAACTAGGCTTAGAAAGGGATATCACTGTAATAGCTCCTGCAGAGCATGATACAGGTTCGGCAGTAGCAGCAGTACCTGCTAGCGGGGAGGATTGGGCATATATAAGCTCAGGAACATGGTCTTTGATGGGGGTAGAGATAAAGGAACCTATAATAACAAAGGAATCTATGGATGCCAACTTTACAAATGAAGGTGGAGTAAATGGAACGTTTAGGTTCCTAAAGAATATCACTGGTTTATGGCTTATACAGGGTTGTAGGAGGTCGTGGGAAAGAGAAGGGTACAGCCTTTCTTATTCAGATATAGTAAAGATGGCAGAGGAGGCTACTCCATTTGAATGTTATATAGACCCTGATGATCCTATATTTTTGAATCCGCCAGATATGCCTGAGGCTATAAAGGAGTTCTGTAGAAAGACTAATCAGAAGGTTCCTGAAACAAAGGGTGCTATTGCTCGTTGTGTCCTTGAAGGACTTGCCTTTAAATATCGAGAGGTCTTTGAGACATTAAAGGACCTTCTTAATAAGAATATAAGTACCCTTTATATAGTTGGAGGAGGTTCTCAGAATGTTCTTCTTTCTCAGTTTACTGCTAATGCCTTGAATTTGAAGGTTCATACGGGCCCAGTTGAAGCTACCGCTATGGGAAATATTATGGTCCAAGGTATAGTAAGAGGCGCTATTGAAAGCTTGGAGAAGGGAAGAGAGATAGTAAGAAATTCTTCAGAAGAGGTTATATATGAACCCTTAGAACCTGAGATTTGGGAGAAGGAGTACCAAAGATATAGAAATACTGTATAATAGAAGTATTAAATTAGATAAGGAAGTGAATAGATGATGATTAGTGAGCTTACACCTCAGGAGATAGTTAAGGCTTTAGATAAATACATAGTAGGACAAGAGAAGGCAAAGAGGGCTGTGGCTATAGCTATTAGAAATAGAATAAGGAGGATGAAGCTCTCTGAGGACCTTAGAAAGGAAATCTCTCCTAAGAATATCCTAATGATAGGACCTACAGGGGTAGGTAAGACAGAGATTGCTAGGAGATTGGCTCAGATTGTTGATGCCCCTTTTGTAAAGGTAGAGGCTACTAAGTTTACAGAGGTAGGATATGTGGGAAGAGATGTTGATTCTATGGTGAGAGACCTTGTAGAGGTCTCTGTGCAGACGGTAAGGCTTAGAGAGATGGAAAAGGTAAGAGCTCAAGCCAAGGTCTATGCAGAGGATAGGTTGTTAGAGTACCTATTCCCAAGTGCCCACCAGTATGAAGGCTCTAGTCCTTTGGAGTTGTTATTCCAAGGAGCAAGCAGGGAACCAAAGACTATTCCTTACGAGTTGAGAGAGAAAAGAGAGAATGCAAGAAAAGACTTGAAAAAGGGTCTTCTTGATAATGTCACAGTAGAGATAGAGGTTGAGTCTTCTAGCTCTCCTGTGTTTAATATTCTAAGTGGTACCGGTATGGAAGACCTTGGGATAAATATGCAGAGCCTATTCGATGGGATACTACCTAAGAAGAAATCTCGTCGTAAGACTACGGTGAGAGAGGCATTGAAGATATTAGAGGAAGAAGAGGCTAAAAAACTTATAGATGAAGAGAGTGCAATAAGGGAAGGAATAATTAGGGCAGAGCAATCAGGTATTATATTTATAGATGAGATGGATAAGATAGCTGGGAGAGAAAGGGGAGCTGGTCCTGATGTCTCTAGAGAGGGTGTCCAGAGAGACCTACTTCCTATTGTAGAGGGCTCTACAGTAAATACTAGGTATGGGCCAGTAAAGACTGATTTTATTCTCTTTATAAGTGCCGGAGCTTTTCATGAGACAAAGCCTAGTGATCTGATCCCTGAATTACAAGGGAGATTCCCTATAAGGGTTGAACTTGAACCCTTGCGGGTAGAGGACTTTGTTAGGATTTTAACTCAGCCAGAGAACGCTTTAATAAAACAGTACGTTATGTTGTTAGCTACAGAAGGTATAGAGCTTAAGTTTACTGATGATGCCATCTATGCTATCGCTCAAAGGGCATATCAGCTGAATGAGGAGTTGGAAAATATAGGAGCCAGGAGACTGTATACAGTTACAGAGAAGGTTTTAGAAGATATATCCTTTAGTGCTCCAAATATGGACCAAAAGGAAATAACTATCGATAGGGAGTATGTAGAAAAAAGAATAGAAGATATCCTCCAGCGTAGGGATATTTCAAAGTATATCCTTTAGCCTTTTAAAGACTCTCGTACTAGCTCTTTTAGCCTTTCCAGCCCCTTCTCGAATGGAATAGAGGACTTGCCTCCACCTTGAGCTATCTCTTCTTTTCCTCCTCCACTTCCATTAAAGAGTTTAGATATATTCTTCATTAACTCTCCTGCTTTTATCCCTCTAGCAGTTATTTCTTTAGATGCCATAATGATGAGATTCAGTCTGTCTCCATCCCTAGATCCTAAGAGTATGACAGATGGAGACACTTTTTCTTTTATCTTATCGCCTACTAGTCTTAGAAATTCTATAGAGACATCCCCTAAAAGTGACCCTATTATATTTATACCGTCTATCATAGTAATATTACCTAAAATCTTTTCTGCTATCAAGGAGGCTAACATCTCCTCATTTCTCTGTAATGTCTTTTTTAAACGACCTATCTCTTCTTCTCTTTTTTGTATTCCTGAGATTATCTCTTGAGGTACAGTCTTTAATATGTTAGAAGCCTCGTTGATAATCATTCTCTGATCTTGGAATTCCTTTATTGCTCTCTCTCCTACCAATGCCTCAACCCTTTTTATCCCTGTACCTATACTGTATATCTCCTTTATTATAAAACTTCCTATCTCTCCAGTACTATTTAAGTGGGTTCCTCCGCATAGTTCCTTGCTAACAGGGCTTATCACTACCATCCTTACCTTTTCTCCATACTTTTCCCCAAAGAGAGCTATAGCTCCCTCTCTTAACGCCTCTTCTAATGGGATCTCCTTTACTTTTACAGGTAGATCTTCTCTTATGCGATGGTTTACGTCTAGTTCTATCTTGTTGACCTTATCTTGAGATATTTCTCCAAAGTATGTAAAGTCAAACCTTAATTGGTCTCTCTCGACAAGAGAACCCGCCTGTTTCACCATATCGCCTAAGACATTTCTCAGTGTAGAATGTAATAGGTGGGTTGCAGTATGTGCCCTTGCTAGAGCCTTTCTCCTTTCTTTATCTACCCTGAGGATAACTTTCTCACCCAAAGATAACCTTCCCTCCGTGACCTCTACATAGTGATAGATTGCGTTTTGTCTCTTTTGTACATCTAATACATTGGCTCTTCCATTTTCACTCTGGATAGTTCCCATATCAGCTGCCTGTCCCCCACTTTCTGGATAGAAAGGTGTTATTTCTGTAACTATCTCTCCTCTTTCTCCTTTAAGGAGCTCCTCTACAGGATTATTTTCTTTTAATATATATGCGATTTCACTCTCTTCTTCTAGAGTTTCATACCCTATAAAGGAACTTTTAATAGAATCTCTTCCTACAGTGAAGAGTACCTTTCTTCTACCCTCTCTAGCCTTGTTTCTACTTTCCTCCATCATCTTGGAGAATCCAGCTTCATCTACCTCTATACCTCTCTCTTTGGCAATCTCTTTTGTTAATTCTATAGGAAATCCGTAAGTATCATAGAGTTTAAATGCCTCTTCCCCAGAAATAGAGTTTCCTCGAGAGATTATATCTTCTAGTTTTTCTAACCCTCTCTCTAGTGTCAAAGAGAAATTACCTTCTTCTCTTTTTGTGATATTTGTAGCCAGTTCCTCTGAGTTTTCTAGTTCTGGATACCAGTCCTTCATGACAAATGTTACTAGGGGAATTATTTTATAGAGAAATGGCGTACTAATCCCTAACTTTACTCCAAATCTTACTGCTCTTCTTATAATCCGTCTCAATATATAACCTCTTCCTTCATTACTAGGTAAGACGCCGTCATTTATGAGGAAGGTTATAGCCCTTATATGGTCTGCTATTATATTGAAACTATGAGTGGCATCTTGATTCTCTTCATATGAGATTTTGGATAGCTCTTCTAAGTATTCGATAATAGGTCTAAATGTATCTATCTCAAATACTGAATTGACCCTTTGGATTACAAATGCTGCTCTCTCAAGCCCCATACCTGTATCTATATTCTTTCTAGGAAGGGGGGTGAGCTTCCCTGTCTCGTCGCGGTTGAACTCGGTAAATACTAGGTTCCATATCTCTAGATATCTATCACAGTCACACCCTACCTTACATGTAGGTTTCCCACATCCAAACTGGGATCCTAGATCAAATATGATCTCAGAGCAGGGTCCACAGGGACCTACCGGACCCATAGTCCAGAAATTATCTTCTTCCCCCATTGGAACAATCCTGTCCCTTGGAATTCCTATCTCTCTTTCCCATATATTGTAGGATACCTCATCATCCTTATATATCGTAACCCACAATTTCTCCTTAGGTAACATGAGCCTTTCAGTAATAAATTCCCATGACCAACTTATTGCTTCTTCTTTAAAGTAATCTCCAAAAGAAAAATTTCCTAACATTTCGAAGAATGTTAAATGTCTTCTAGTATAGCCAACCCTTTCTATATCTGGAGTCCTCACGCATTTTTGGATAGTAGTTATCCGTTTTGCAGGAGGAGTCTCCCCTAAGAAGTATCTTTTAAATGGGACCATTCCTGCTATGGTGAGAAGAACTGTTGGGTCATCAGGAATTAGACTTGCACTTGCAAGCCTGAGGTGCCCCTTTGACTCAAAAAAATCTAAAAAATTTTCTCTTATGCCTTTAGAATCCATACTTCTCCTTACCTATCCGTAGTCTAAATTATTATTGATTTATTTTTTTATTATGTTATCATATAATCTAGTTGAATACAATGGATAAGTTTCTAGCTAAGTATGTCTCTAGATGGTGGAAATATTTGGTGTTAGGGATAGTAGCTCTTGCTGTGGCTACTATTTTGAGTCTTATTACTCCTAGACTCATTCAGAAGGCTATAGATGAGCTTACTAAGGGTGTATATGCTAATCTTTCTAGGTATTCTATCTTTATTGTAGCTATAGCTGTCATTAGGGCATTTCTTACCTATTTTCAGAGATATATAAGTGGTCTATTTACAGAAAAAGTAGGAAAGGCTATAAAGGATGAGCTGTATGAACATCTCCATCAGGTGCCAGTATCTTACTTTAGTAGAATGCCGGTGGGGGAACTTGTCTCAAGAGCTTCTAGTGACGTAGAGGTTGTAAAGAGATTTGTAAACAATGCCCTTATAAATGTTTTCTGGATTCTTCTTTTATTCTTTGGAGCGATGTACTTTCTCTTTACTACAAATATAATGCTGGCTTTAATGGTGATAGTTATCCTTCCTTTTATTACTGTAAGTACTGTGAAGTTTTCTCATAAGGTAAGGCCTCTTCATCTTAAAACTCAACAGCAGATTGCTGTAATGACAAGGGTAGCAGAAGAGAATCTTTATGGAATAAAGGTTGTAAAGTCTTATGGTAGGGAAGAATATGCTATAGGTAAGTTCAAAAAGGAGGCATTTGAAGTTCTTAACAGGGTACTTACTGCTAACAAGGTCTCTTCTATCTACTCTCCTCTTATTGGATTTATTGCAAACTCAAGCCTACTTATTATTCTTTTATTTGGAGGTATCCAGGTGATAAAGGGAAATCTTACCTTGGGGGAATTGGTCGCTTTTAATTCCTACGTTGGTATGCTCCTCTGGCCTATGAGGTCTATAGGACAGATCATAAATCTGTCCCAGAGATACGTAGCTGCTAGAGATAGACTCCTAGAGATATTAAATGCTCCTATAGAGGAAGAGGACCCAAATGCTGTTACTGTTCCTATCCTGGGGGAGGTAGTTTTCGACAATGTAACCTTTGGATATGATAAGAACAGGCCAGTTGTTAAGAATATAACTTTTAAGGCAAATCCTGGAGAGACAATTGCTATTATTGGCCCAACTGGATGTGGTAAGAGTACTATCCTAGAGCTTATATGTAGGCTGTACAATCCTCAGAAAGGGACTATATATATAGATGGGATCGATATAAGACGATTTAAACTTGACCATCTTAGAAAGAGTATAGGGGTAGTTTTTCAGGAGCCGTTTCTGTTTTCTGATACTATAAGAAATAATATAGCATTTGGTAAGCCTGATGCTAGTATGGAAGAGATTATTGATGTTAGTAAAAAGGCTCACTGCTACGAGTTTATAATGAATCTTCCTCAAGGTTATGATACTATTGTAGGTGAGAGGGGAGTAACTCTCTCTGGGGGAGAAAGACAAAGGGTTAGTCTTGCGAGAGCACTCTTGGTAAAGCCTCCTATTCTTATTTTAGATGAGGCCACATCTAGTGTAGATGTTGAAACAGAGCTTTTGATCCATGACGCCTTGAATGAGATTATCAAAAATACTACTACATTTATTGTGGCTCACAGATTTTCTACTATAAGAAATGCAGATAAGATTATAGTGCTTGAAGATGGTAAGATTGTAGAGGAAGGTACTCACGAGGAACTATTAGATAAGGGAGGAAACTACGCACGTGTTTATCATCTTCAGCTGGTAGAAGGTTAAGATATGCAAGGATACGATGAAGAAGAGGAGATATTAGGTAAGGCGTATGACCCTAGATTAGTAAGGCGAATATTTAGGCTTGCCTTGCCATATAAAAAAGAGATAGCGATTACTGTAATATTTATGCTTATAGCCGGGGCATCAGATCTATTAAGACCTTACATAATTAAGCTCGCTATAGATAGGGCTATTGTTCTAAAAAATTTTCCTCTCCTTATTAACTATAGTATAGCCTACTTTCTCTGTATAGGACTAAGTTCCATCTTCTCTGGACTTCAATCCTACTATATGACAAAGATGGGAGAGACTATTGTTCTAAATCTAAGGAATGATTTATTTTCTCATCTACAAGAGTTAGACCTTTCATTCCATAATAAAGAGAAGGTTGGAAGAATGATCTCTAGACTTACCTCAGATATAGATGCCATTCTTGACCTAATAAGCTCAGGTATAACTACAATTATAGGGGATAGCCTTGCCCTTGTTGGTATTATTGTCCTTCTTCTTACTATGAATCCTATGCTCACTGGCCTCACATTTTTACTTCTCCCATTTCTTTTTGTATTAAGTTTCGAATTTAGGCGCCGTATGAGGGATATCTATAGAATGGTTAGGATAAGTATCTCTATAGTGACTGGGTATTTTGCTGAGAGTATGGCTGGAATAAAGGTAACGAAGGTCTTTGCTAGATTTATGGAAAATGCAAGACAGTTCTACAGGCTTACTCAGAATAGTCTAGAGGCGGTGATGAAGTCAGTCCATCTTTCTGGAATCTACTTCCCATTAGTAGAGGTGATCTCTGCCGGAGGTACAGCTAGTATCTTGTGGTATGGAGGAACCAAGGTAATACAGGGTGTAATAACTATAGGAACACTTGTAGCCTTTATAAACTATCTAGGAAGATTTTTTGGTCCAATTCAAGACCTTACTAATATCTATAACGTACTTCAGTCTGCAATGGCTGGGGCTGAGAGGATCTTTGGTATTATGGATATTGAGCCTAGAGTGAAGGATGTCCCTGGAGCTATAGAGTTGGATTATGTGGAAGGGAGGATAGATTTTGATAATGTAACATTTGGGTATGAACCTGACAGGGTTATTTTGAAGGATTTTAACCTTCATATATCCCCTAGTGAAAAGATAGGGGTGGCTGGCCCAACAGGAGCAGGTAAGACCTCCATAACTAATCTTCTATTGAGGTTTTATGAACCACAATCGGGAAAGATATTGATCGATGGAATAAATATCCATAATATATCGAATAAGAGTTTGAGAAGGCTTATAGCTGTTGTTCCTCAAGAGCCATTTATATTCTCTGGAACTATCCTGGAGAATCTGAGGTTTGGAAGACTTAATGCTTCAATGAAAGAGATAGAAGATGCTTGTGAGGCTGCCTGCCTTAATTATCTTTTATCTAGACTTCTTCGGGGACTTCATACTGAACTAGGAGAGAGGGGTGCAGGGATATCGGTTGGGGAAAAACAGCTTCTATCCATAGCAAGGGCTATTCTTGCAGACCCTAGAATCTTGGTTCTTGATGAAGCTACCTCTAATATAGATACAGAGACAGAAAAGCTTATCCAGATAGCTCTTCAAAGGCTTATGGAAGGGAGGACGTCTATTGTCATAGCCCATAGACTTTCTACTATAAAGGAGATGGATAGGATTATTGTTGTCCAGGATGGTAAGATAAGAGAAATGGGAAGACATGAGGAGCTTATGAGAAGTAATGGATTGTACTCTCATCTTGTAGAAATAAGTGAAAGGGGGTAAAACTTTTGAAAAGGAATCTTACTAAAGTTGGTATTATCTTTATTTTTGTATCATTAGTGTTTTCCTTTATAGCTGTAGGTAAAAGGATAAATCTGGAGGCTAGGAATAATAGGGTAGAGATTGTCCTTGACTCTCAAGATTTCCAAGACTTGGCTTTTCAGGAGGGTATTTCATTTACCAACCTACTTAAACAGCTGAAAGACTCTGGAGCTACTACTCTGAGCGTTCCTCTTTTAACGTGGTCTGATATGGAAGACCTAGGTTATGTAGGAATATTTTCTCATAGAGAGCTGGGGAGACTTATCCTTAGTGGAAATACTGACCCTTTGATCTCTGCTTTATATAATCAGGGTAACAATTCAGAGACATATATTATTATAAAGCTCGGGTATGACTTCTCTGAGTCGTTAGATATCTTGAAGGGATTAATAGGTTACAATAGGGTCAGCTTATTTAGATATAACTCAAATAATGTCTTTATAGTAAAGACTACTACTAGTAATCTCAGGGTTATTCCTACTGGATTGATAAATACCTCTCTAGTAGAGGTAGCAAAAGGTCTAGGGTACAGATTAATATTTAGGCCAATAAATACATCTTATCTGAAGCCAGGTATGATTCCTAGACTCCTAAAATGTATATCTCCATATAAAGACATAACGAGCGCTTTAGTATTTCAGGGAACAGAAGTTCTGGGATATCCTACAAATCTAGAAGACATGGTTTCTTATGTAAAAGACAATGGAATTAATATTGGTATTACTGAGTTTGGAAAACAAAAGGGTATGGATATGATAGCTATCCATCTTTTAGGTAACGTTTCTCGGGTCCATTCTATACTAAGTGGAGAGATGTCTAAACTCACTCCTAGTGAGATTGTAGATAGAGTAGTAAGAGCAGCCAAGGAGAGAAATGTAAGATTCATATATCTAAGACCAGTTCTAAAAGGTACCACTGAAAAGTGGATCTTAGAGGAGAATTTGAGTGTTGTGTCTCTAATAAAAAACAGGTTAGAAGAAAATGGTTTTAAGGTTGGGAAGGCTTCATTTATTCCTTCTTGGAGAGGTTTCAAGCTTTCATTCCTAGGTATGGGTCTAGGTATTGCTGGAGCTGTTATGCTTTTGAAACAGGATTTTCTCTCCTCTACCCTTATCCTTGGGTTTGCCTTCTTCTCCATACTGGTTGGTGGGATAGATACTATATTCCCTGTTATCATCTTAAGAAAATTACTGGCATTGGGAGTTGCTTCTGTTTTTCCTCTTGTTGGTATATGGAATGTCTTATTCTTTGATGACGGGAGAGAAAATTATGTCATTTCTGCCCTTAAGATATTATTGATAGCATTAGCTGGAGGAGTCCTTATAGGTGGAGGGCTTGCTTCTACCGATTTTATGCTTCAGATAAATCAATTTATGGGGGTTAAGATAGCTCATATACTGCCATTTTTATTTTTGGCCTTCTTACTATTTGTAAGGGAAAAGGATATTGTAAAGCACCTTATATTTTACCAACTTAACATACTAAATTTTATAGTTATTCTTGTCCTTATAGGTGGAGCAGTATTTTATATTGTTAGGACAGGAAATATTTCCTCAGAGGCAGTATGGAATTGGGAGATAACAATGAGAAGTACATTAGAGAAGATTATGATGGTAAGACCTAGAACCCAAGAGTTTCTTATAGGTTATCCAGCCATCTTACTAGCGTTAGAGGTGCTAAGGAGGTACCGAGAGATGGGAATTCTCTTAGGTATCATTGCATTAATTGCTCCGGTATCGGTAGTAAATGCGTTTTGCCATATCCATACCCCTATTTTTCTGACCCTATTTCGAATGGTTAATGGTTTTATCTTAGGGTTGGTGGTAGGTTTTATAGTGCTAGCCATTGTGAAGAGATTTTTAAATATCTATAAAAGGGAGGAGTCTTTATGAGAAGAAATTTATTTTTATTTACCTTAATTGGTTTGTTATTCTTTTTAGGAAACGGCATGTCTCTTGCAGAGACTACTGCTTTTAACTCCGGTTTAGCTATAGTAGAGGATATCACCCAGGATGAAAATGGGTTGATTATTTTAGATGGTTTATTTTCTATTACTGATCTTGAAAAGTTCCCTGGTGTCGATAATTTTAAGGTCTATTCTCGTTGGACAGGTATAGGTACACATACAATAAAGATTCAGATAGCAGACTCTGACGATAATATTATAGCTGATAGCGATGAGGTAAACTTAGAATTTAAGAAGGACTACGAGACCTATTATCAGGTATTTGACTTTAATAATACTGTGTTTCCTAAACCTGGCATATATTGGGTTGACGCATTATTAGATGATAAAAGAGACTTCTCTATGCCGTTATTTATCCAGTCTAATGATAAGGATATAACATTTAGGAATCCACCAGAGTCTCCTGTTTTAGCATTTTCTCTCCCAGCATTAGATGTTAAGGAAAATGACAATAAGCTTCAGGTAGTTTCTGGGGTATTTGAATACTTCATCTTTGATAGATTTCCTGCTGCTTATGACTTTATTATAGCTAATGCCTGGTATTCTGGAGATGGAAAGTATACCCAATATATAGAGTTATTAGACCCAGAGGGAAACATAATATACAAGTCTAATCCACAACAATTTGAGAATAGGATAAAGGCAATAAATGTAGTTTATGACAAATTAGAGGATATAATATTTCCAAATGCGGGAAGATATATACTTAAAGTGTACCTGGACGGTAAATTGGTATTCGGTTATCCCATCCTAGTAACCGAGCAACAGTAAAAACATTATAAGGTTTTCCATATAGTCTCTACCTGTCTTTGGGTATAGTCAAAAGATACCGATGTGTCTATCTTATAATGGGCAAATCTTAATTTAGTCTCTTGAGGAAGCTGGGATAAGATCCTCATCCTAGCTTCCTCTCTTGTGCAGTTCCATTTTTCTTTTATCCTTTTGATAATAACTTCTATAGGGGCATATGCTACTACAACTTTATCCCCCAAATCCCAAGCTCTTGTTTCTATAAAGAGTGGAATCTCTATCACCTTGATATTACTCTTCCTAATGCATTGTCTTAGATAAGACAAAACAAATGGGTGAACAATAGAGTTAAGCGTATACCTCATATTAGAATTCTTGAATATCTCCGAAACAAACTCCTTACTTCCGTAATCGGGTAGAAAGTAGTCTATAAGTGTCTTTACTTGAGGGTTATTCTTTATAAGACTCTTGGCTATATCATCACTAGATATGTACTCTGCCCCTAACTCATTGAAGAATCTGCATACTGTGCTCTTTCCACTTCCTATCAAACCAGTTACCACTATACTTAGCCCCTTTGGCATTTTGGACAGTAGTATGTACCTCTACCACTAATCTTTTCCATAACTATAAGGGTTCCACATATAGGACAGGGTTCCCCCTCTCTCCTATGGACCTTTGGTTCAAAGAACTTATCCCTCTCTATAAGGTTTGTAAACTCCTCTATAGATGTCCCCCCAAGTTTTATTGCCTCTTTAAGTATATTTATTATTGAGTAATAAAGTCTTTCTGTCTCCTCTTGATTTATATTATTACAGGGTCTTCTTGGATTTATCTTTGCGTCAAATAGAATCTCGTCTGTATAGGTATTTCCTATTCCAGAGATGATATCCTGGTCCATAAGAAAGGTCTTTATATTAGTCTTTTTCTTTTTTAGTTCTCTTGTGAGATAATCTATAGTGAATTCTTGTGAGAATGGGTCTATTCCTAATTCTTCTTCTAGATTCCTTATATCCTTGGTTATATGGACCTGGGCAAGTTTTCTTGGGTCTCCAAAATGGAGATACTCTCCATTCACAGGAAAGATTATACAGTCATAGGTATCAGGTTCGCTATAATCTAGGAGAAATAGATAACCGTTTAACCTCAGATGAAACGTAAGATAAAGTCCATTAAGAGAGAATACAATCCATTTACCTCTCCTTGAGATCTCTTTTATGCTCTTACCTACTATGATTTTTGGGTCCCCCATAATTACTTTGGGATTTATTATTATTGGATCTCCTAGCTTTTTATTCTCTATCCTAGAGTCTAAAGCCTTAACGAGTGTTTCTAGTTCAGGTAATTCAGGCATATCCGCCTCCAGTTTAATCCTTTAGTTCTATTATTTTTATCCTACTCTTATGTCCAGAGACTATATCTATTTTGGACCTAGCTTTTTTAAAATATTCTGATAAAAGTTCTATTAGAGCTTCATTAGCCCTACCTTCTACAGGTGGAGCTTTCAATGTTGCTATATAAATACCGTCTTCAATTTCGATGCCTTCTCTAGATGAATTTGGCTTTACCTTAACAGTAATCCTCATACCTTTTTATCTATCTCTTCCTTTAGCTTTGATATAAATTCTTCTACTCTAGTATTACCAATATCTTTATCTATTGTTCTTACTGAGATGGTATTATTATCCATCTCTTTATCTCCTATAACAGCTATGTATGGAACCTTCCTAACAATGGCTTCTCTTACCTTATAGTTTACCTTCTCGCTCCGTGCATCTAATTCTACCCTTATATCGTTTTCCAAGAGCTTATCCCTTATTACTGTAGCTACGGGATTATGCCTATCGGCTATGGGGATTATTACTACTTGTACAGGGGCAAGCCATAGAGGGAACCTTCCCCCATAGTGTTCTATCAATCCACCGATGAACCTTTCCATAGAGCCTAAAACAGTTCTGTGTACCATTACTACCCTGTGCTCTTTCCCATCGCTTCCTATATAGTTTACATCGAATCTCTCTGGAAGATTAAAATCTACTTGAATGGTAGGACCTTGCCACTCTCTCCCTATTGCATCTATCAGTTTTATATCTATTTTGGGTCCATAGAATACTCCTCCACCCTCATCCACTTCATGTTGCATTCCTTCCAATTTAAGGGCTTCTTCTAAGGTGCTTGTTGCCATCTCCCATATTTCGTCAGTACCTATATATTTCTCTGGCCTCGTAGCAAGATATGCCTTATAGTTATACCTAAACGTATGCATAAAGAAGTCCATCAGTGAGATGACCCCTCTAATCTCTTCTAGAAGTTGGTCCTCTCTACAGAATATATGAGCGTCATCTTGAGTGAAGCCTCTTACTCTTAACATACCATGGAGTGTCCCTATCCTCTCATATCTATAGACCGTACCAAGTTCAGCGTATCTTATAGGTAGGTCCCTGTAACTTCTCTGTCTACTTTTATATATCAGTATGTGCCCTGGACAATTCATTGGCTTAATCCTATAGGAGACATTATCTATCTGCATTGGTGCATACATAGAATCAGCATAGTTGTCTAGATGCCCACTTATCTTATATAACTTTTCACTTGCGATATGGGGGGTATAAACTAGTTCGTATCCTCTCTTTAAATGTTCCTTACGCCAGAAATCCTCTATAGTGTTTCTTATAATCGCCCCATTCGGATGCCATAGGATGAGTCCGGGACCTACTTCTTCATGAATACTGTATATATCTAGCTCTTTTCCTAATGTTCTATGGTCTCTTCTCTTTGCCTCTTCAAGAAATGCAAGATAATTATCTAGGTCTTCCTTGTTATAAAAGGATGTTCCATATATCCTTTGCATCATTGGATTGTGCTCATTTCCTCTCCAGTAAGCCCCAGATGTAGAGAGAAGCTTAAAATATTTTACCCCCCCAGTACTTTCTATATGAGGTCCAGCACACATATCTGTAAACTCACCTTGACGATAGAAGGTTACCTCTCCATCAAGTTCCTTAGCCAGCTCTATCTTGAATGGTTCATCTCTTTCCTGCAGAAATTTTATCGCTTCCTCTTTTGATAGAGTAAATTTTTCTATAGGATAGTTTGCCTCTACAATTCTTTTCATCTCTTCTTCTATCTTCTCTAGGTCCTCAGGTGTAAATGGTTTTTCTAGATAAAAGTCATAGTAAAATCCATCATCTGTTGGTGGCCCTATCCCTAACTTAACATTGGGATACAGCCTCTTTACCGCCTGTGCCAATATATGGCTGGAAGTATGCCTTAGCTCTTTCAAATCCATTTAGGACCTCCTTTTATAAATAAAATAGGGAGATATCCCTATTAGATATTCTCCCTAGATTATAATACATAATAGCTTAAAAATCTATTCTACTCTATTCTATTCTTATCTCTACCTTGTTTTCTTCATCATCTACCTGAATTAATGTTCCTTCCAGCCCTTCATCTATGGCCTTCGTAAGTTCTTCCATATCTATCCCATAATCTTCCAATTTGGTTCCTCCAAACGTGAATCCTGTTTTTAACCCGAACCTGAGGAATGTCTTTGCTAGAGGAAGAGGAACAGATATATCTACTTCACTTTTCCCCTCTTTTTTGTTGAACACGGTTATCTTTACCTTTTTAGCAAGAGGTCTAGTGTAATCCTTACTAATGTCTTCCTTTATGGCATCTAAAAGTTTTGCTCCTTCTTCTGCGGTTATCTTTTTTTCTTCAATCATCTTAAGAATCTTCACTTCTTCTTCCTTCATTTGTCTTACCTCCTTATCCTTTTTAGTCTTTCCATAGCCTCTTCATAACTTATCTCTCCACGATGTAGTTTATCTAAGGTATCTAATCTCTCTCCCTTATAATCTTCTCTATACGGTTTTCCTCTTCCAATGATTTTATTTACCATTTCTTCTATATGTTCTCCGAAATGCACCCTTCGTGGTGAGCCCTCTATTAGTCCCCATATGATAAGTACTATTCCTAGGATAAATAGGATAGGGGCTAAAAAGATTATAAGTTTTATTAATAGAGAGATGAGTAATACAACTATAGTTATAATAAGGAACCAAAATACTCCTGTAGCTAATCTTAGAGGCATAAAGAACAAAGCTCCTCCAAGTGTAAGAATGGCAAGAATAATCCATAGTATACTCATTTATCCCTCCAAAAGATTTATAAGATCTTCATATCCCATAACTTCTATCAACTTGATGGCGTCTTCTCTAGTAATCTTTCCTGAATTATACATTTCTTTTACTTTCCTTACTTCTTCGGGGATGTATGGACTAGTTTTCTCTTCTCTTACATTTAATTCTTCTGCCCCACTACCTGTTGTTATTGATACATCTCCAGATATTACACTGATATTGAGCTTATTCCTTCCTCCATTTGTTACTAGATGTTTGGATTTAAATATGCTACTTCCGAGGTGATTGCCGTTCATAGAGATATCTCCGTTTATACCTTTGACATCTATATCAAGTGAATTTGACTCTGTCTCTATATCTACATCTCCGCTTACTCCTGATATATCTATCTTCCAACCTTCTCCATTTAACTTAGCCCTTATATCTCCAGAACGGCAATCTATATTACCATTTTGGGTATTCACGTCTAGATTTACGTCTCCACTTGTGAGGTGAGCATTGAAGGAATTACACGTAAGATTTTCTATAGATATATCCCCTGATGCTACCTTTATAGAAATCTCGTCTCCTTTATACTTAGAAAATCTCATATCTCCAGACTTAAGATTTAGCTCTAAAGATTTGCCTTGAGGGATATGGAGCTTTATATCTCCATTATGACGGCCAAAGCTAAAGAATGGGAACTCCACAAGACCTTTACCAAAGATTTTTACGACCAACTTATCACCTACGACTTCGCTTGATAGTTCTAGATTTTCTCCCAGTGTGTACCTAATTTCACTTCCTTCTTCTGGATATATATCTATATCTCCTCCAGCTCCTTCTATAGATATTCTTCTGACTATTTCTCCTACAGGGATCGTTCCTACCATCTCATTCTCCTCCTTTCAAAAGTTTTGTAGCTTCTTGGAGATTGATCTCTCCCTTTTCTAATCTTTCTAAGACTTCTATTCTATCTATCCTTTCTTCCTCTACAGGATATCCTAATGTCTTAATGATTTCGCTTAACCTGTTTCTTAGGGTAGGGTAAGATAGGTTGAATTCCTTACCTAAGTCGCTTAGGTTTCCTCTGTTTTTTAGAAATAGTTTTACAAAATTTAATTGTTCTTTGGAAAGTTTGAAAAATTCGTCTAGATAAAAAGTTCCTCTTATCTCGGTACTACAGGAAAGACATTTCAGGCTAGTTATAGCCATCTCTTCCCCACATACAGGACATTTTGTTATAATCTTATTCATTTTTCTTCCTCCTTTCACTTTTATAAAAATATATATCAAATTATTAAAAATGTCAATAGAAATATTTATAAAATAATTCAAAATTTTTATTTGACAAATAATTACGATTATGTTATAGTTTATGAGGATTTTTCTAGTAAATTGAAGGAGGTACATATGCAGGAGCTTATAGAAGTTCGTTGGCATGCAAGGGCAGGCCAAGGAGCAAAGTCTGCAGCGTATTTATTGGCAGAGTCTGCATTGGGTGCAGGTAAGTACATACAGGCTTTTCCAGAATATGGCCCAGAAAGGATGGGGGCTCCTATGAAGGCCTATACTCGCATAAGTGAAAGACCGATAAGGATTCATTCTCAGATTACAAACCCCGACGTAATAGTAGTTCTTGATCCTAGTTTGCTTAAGATTTCAGACACCATAGATGGATGGAAGGATACAAGTATCTTGATAGTCAATACTACTAAATCTCCTAAAGAGATAAGAGAGATGTTGGGATTAAAAGGAGGAAAGGTTTGTACTCTAGATGCCACTAGGATCGCTCTAGATACCATCGGAAGGAATATACCAAATACTCCCCTTTTGGGAGCACTGGTAAGGGTTATGGAGAACCTTACCCTTGAAGGGATTCTCGATGAACTTAGACATAAGTTTTCAGCTAGATTTAGTGAAAAGGTAGTCCAAGGAAATATAGAGGCGGTAAGACGTGCTTATGAGGAGGTGCAGATCGAATGAAGCTGCCAGGTTGGAAAGAGATGCCTGAAGGAATAGTGATCTTAGAAGCAGGTAATGCCGAAGAATATGAGACAGGTTCTTGGAGGACCTTTCGTCCTGTAGTTAATAAAGAGAAGTGTACAAATTGTCTCTTTTGTTGGATATATTGTCCAGATAGTTCCGTTATAGTAGAAGATGGAAAGATGAGTGGTTTTGACTATTC
The DNA here is from genome assembly GCA_049969715.1 of bacterium. Classification (GTDB taxonomy): domain Bacteria; phylum DUMJ01; class DUMJ01; order DUMJ01; family DUMJ01; genus JBMFOH01. The sequence continues at coordinate 33,699 of JBMFOH010000005.1, forward strand.
TCACTGCAAAGGTTGTGGGATATGCAGTAAGGTCTGTCCTGTAAAGGCGATAGAAATGGTAGAGGAGGTAACAGTATGAAAACGAAGAACTTGCTAGCTTTAGAAGGTAACCAGGCCATTGCTCTTGCTATGAAGCAGATAAATCCGGATGTGGTAGCTGCCTATCCTATTACTCCTCAGACTGAGATCGTTCAGGTGTTCTCTGAATATGTGGCTAATGGTGAAGTAAAAACGGAGTTTGTTACTGTAGAAAGTGAGCATTCAGCTCTTTCTGCCTGTGTAGGTGCCTCCAGTGCAGGGGCAAGAGTAATGACCGCAACATCCTCTCAAGGATTAGCCTTAATGTGGGAGATTTTGTATATAGCTTCTGGTGCTAGGCTCCCTATTGTAATGACGGTAGTAAACAGGGCGTTAAGTTCTCCCATCAATATCCACTGTGATCACTCTGATGCAATGGGGGCGAGAGATAGTGGATGGATCCAAATTTGGTCTGAGACCGCCCAAGAGGCTTATGATAATCTTATCCAAGGGGTAAGAATAGCGGAAAGGGTAGGACTTCCAGTTATGGTAAATATGGATGGTTTTATAACTAGCCATGCAGAAGAGGTAATAGAACCCATCTCTGATGAAGATGTAAGAGCCTTTATTGGAGAATATAAACCTACCCGAATGCTCCTTGATGTAAAACATCCCTACACTGTAGGACCTCTTGTACTTCAGGATTCTTATTTTGAGTTTAAGAGGTCTCAGGCAGAAGCATATAAAAATGTTATTCCAGTAGTAAAAGAGATAGGAGAGGATTTTGCTAGAGTTTCTGGCCGCAGGTATGATATATATGAGGCTTATAATATTGAAGATGCCGAGATAGGTTTAATAGTACTGAATTCTGCGGCAGGAACAGCTAAAGATGTAGTGGATACCCTTAGGGCACAGGGCAAAAAGGTAGGAGTTATTAAACCAAGACTATTCAGACCGTTACCAGTAGAAGAACTTAAAAAAGAGCTTTCTCATCTAAAAGTTATTGGAGTAATGGATAGAGCAGACACTTATGGTGGTTTTGGTGGTCCTCTTTTTGGTGACATTAGGTCTATCCTTTATGATTCTCCTAATCATCCAGTAGTTGTTGATTATATATATGGCCTTGGGGGAAGAGATGTGACTCTTGACCAGATCCACAAGGTTTTTGATGAATTAGAGAGGATAGATACTACTGGTAGGGTAGAAAGTCTTGTAAACTATATCGGTGTGAGAGAGTAAGGAGGGTTGATATGCCTGTTAATATAAAAGAACTTTCTAGAAAAGAAGACCGACTTTCCAGTGGGCATAGATTATGCGCTGGATGCGGAGCCTCTATTGTGGTGAGACAGGTTTTATTGGCTATAGATAAGCCAGTTATAGTTGCTAATGCTACCGGATGTCTAGAGGTAGCAACCACTATCTATCCTTATACTGCTTGGAAGACCCCATGGATACACAGTGCATTTGAGAACGTAGCTGCTACAATAAGTGGGGTAGAGGCGGCGTATAAGAGTCTTAAAAGACAAGGTAAGATCACTGAAGATATAGCATTTGTAGCATTCGGTGGGGATGGCGGTACATATGATATAGGGTTCCAGTCACTTTCTGGAGCTATGGAGAGAAATCATAGGATACTATACATATGCTATGATAATGAGGCATATATGAATACAGGGATCCAACGTTCTAGTGCTACCCCCCCAGGAGCCTGGACTACTACAACTCCAGTAGGAAAGGTATTACATGGTAAGATAGGAAGAAAAAAGGATATAGTAGCCTCTATAGCAGAGCAGGGTGCTTCTTATGTTGCTCAGGCTTCTATTTCTAACTTTAGAGACCTTATAGAGAAGGTAAAAAAAGCAGTCTCTATAGAAGGTGCTAGTTTTATCAATATACTTTCTCCATGCCCTAGAGGATGGAGGACAGATACCAGTGAGACTGTAAATATTGCAAGGTTGGCAGTAGACACTTGTTATTGGCCCTTGTATGAGGTAGAGAATGGAAGGTGGAAGATCAATTATACTCCAAGACAGAAACTGCCGGTCACTGAATATCTAAAACCTCAGGGACGTTTTGCCCATTTATTTAGACCAGAGAATGCCTCTATATTAGAAGAGATTCAAAAAGAGGTAGATACCAAATGGGAATTTCTCCAGAAAAAGGCACAGTTATTCCAGTAATTTTAGGTCATAGGGGAGCCCCTAAGGTGGCTCCCCAAAATACATTATCTTCATTTAAAATGGCTTTAGAGATGGGTGCAGATGGAGTTGAATTGGATGTTCGCCTCACAAAGGATAGGAAATTTGTCATAATACATGATCCAATGGTAGATAATGTTACTAATGGAAAGGGATATGTTGGTGATTATACCCTTGTTGAATTAAAAAGATTGGATGCTGGTAGTTGGTTCTCTAAAGAATTCCAAAATGAAAGGATTCCTACCTTAGAGGAGGCATTAGATATATTAAGGTCTTTTAAAATCGTAAATATTGAGATAAAGAATGACCCGATCCCTTGTGAAGGGATAGAAGAGATATTTTTAGAATTTATCTTTAATACAGAAATAAGAAATAGAGTTATAGTATCTTCATTTGACCACTCCCTACTTTTAAGACTAAAGAGATTAGATGATAGTATAAATACAGGGGTCCTTTACTCCTGTAAGCCTGAAAACCCTAATCTCTTAGCTATTGATGTAAAGGCTAATAGCCTTCATCCATTCTGGCCTTCCATAGGTGAGGATACCGTAAGAGATGCCCATAATGTTGGGTTAAAGATATTTCCTTGGACAGTGGATGAAGAATCTTATATGCGGATACTGTTAGAATGGAATGTAGATGGAATAATTACTAATAGTCCGGAATTGGCTTTAAAGGTTAGATCAGAGATTTCCTCTTCTAAAGATGTGTGATATCATCTTTTTGATTGCCAGCTATGGGACGGGACATAGACAGGTGGCATTAGCCCTCCAGAAGGCTATTAGACAGATGGAACCTTCTATTAAGACTGAGGTAGTAGATTTTCTAGACCTTGTAGACCCATATTTTAATGAACTTACCCAGTGGCTCTTTATTAGAATCTTAAAATATAATCCTTCTTTATGGAGAATTCTTTTCAAGAGGACAGAAAATGTTGATATAGACAGTATAAGCCATAATATCTTAAATCTTCTGGGTTCAAAGAAGCTGATAAATTTTATAGAAAAAGAAGACCCTAAGGTTATAGTATGTACTTATCCAATACAGGTAGGCGTTTTATCTCGATTGAAAAGGCTTAAACTTGTTGACAAGCCTATAGTTTCTGTTGTTACAGACATAGCTGTTCACAGTTTTTGGCTCCATCCTTATGTAGACCTTTATATAGTTGCTAACGATTATGCCAAGGAGATGTTGATATCTAAAGGAGTTCCTCCATATAAGATAGGGGCTACAGGTCTACCTATTGATCCTAGTTTTTCAGAACCAATAGATAAGGATAGATGTTTGAAGATCTTTGGTTTAGATGGGAGTGTTCCGGTTGTTTCTGCTATGATGGGTGGTTATGGATTAGATGATAAGCTTGTTCAGGTTGTAGATGTATTGATGGATATAGACATCCCATTTCAGGGGATTGTGGCAACAGGCCATAATAGGAGAGTAAGGAGGTTGCTAAGAGAAAGGACTAAGGAGAAAGAAAATATAAAGATATTTGGGTATATTCATCATGCCAGAGAACTTATGGCTATCTCAGATATTCTCATTACAAAGGCTGGGGGGATAACTATTAGTGAGGCATTGGCTATGGAAACTCCTATGGTTCTCTATGGTGTTATTCCAGGGCATGAAGAAGAAAACGCTCAGTTTTTGATAAATAATATGGCTGCCTTAATGGCTAGAGATTCTAGTGAATTAGAGAGGAACGTTAGGGCTTTGCTTTTAGATAGGAACCTAGCAGAGAGTATAAAGGTAGAGGAACGAAGATTAAGAAAACCTACATCTAGCTTAGATGGGGCTAAACTCATTCTTGAGTTGTATAAGGATAGAAAGGGTACACGGACTTAAAAGATGTTTTTATTAGTATTACTCTTCTTTTTCTTGATTTTGTATTGCATTATTCCTGATCTTTGGGTGAGATTCTTCTCTAAAAAAGTATTAAAGAGGGGTATTCCTACTAAGAGGTACGTCTTCTTTACATTTGATGATGGGCCACATCCAGAGTATACCCTTGAGATACTTAGAATACTTGAGAGATATAACGTAAAGGCTACTTTTTTTGTCCTTGGCAAAAAGGTAAAGTCTTATCCAGAGATTTTAGAAACAATAAAGAGGTTGGGTCATAGGGTAGGGAATCATAGTTATAGCCATAAATTTGTATGGGTTATGCCACCTAGCCTGATAGAAAGGGAATTTGAAGAGACGGATATGGTTGTTAAAGGGATAATAAAGGAAGAGCCTAGATATATAAGACCTCCATGGGGAGGGAATAATCTTGCTCTATGGAAGTATATAAATAGAGATGGAAAAGGGGTTGTCTTATGGAGCCTTGATAGTAGGGATTGGATGAAAGGTATCAGTGTAGATGATATAGTAAGGAATGTACTAGATAAGGTAAGGCCTGGAGATATCGTTCTCTTCCATGATGGAAGATGGGATGATATAAGTAAAAAGACAGTAGAGGCTCTTCCTAGAATAATAGAGGGTTTAACTAGTAGAGGTTATGAGATAGTTGATATATCTTATGCAGAAAATTCTAAAGAAGTGACGAATCTAAAATCTATCTTTATGTATTTTTGGGAGATATGGGAGAGGATATATTTCAGATTGGCTCATATGATTGAACTCGATGATACAGAATCGATCCTGCATTTTTCTGTAAATACCTATAAAGGGAAACCTCTAAGGTTGAAGGATGGAACGGTATTAGAGAAGGGAGATAAATTTGTAGAGCTTCACCTTCTGAATAGAGAGATAAGTGATATACTTGGAAGGCATAACTCTCTAATGGGGGCGAGTAAGGAGATCGAGAGAAGACTTATCTTTTCTCTCGGCAAGGTTTTAGAATATATTGAAAGAAATGAGATACCAGTAAAAGCTATGCATGGTATCACTGTACTTTATAGACTGGCTGAGAAGAAAAATTTTGATATCTTTGATTTTAACCCTCTTGTTAGATTTTTTATAAATATATATGAAAAATTACTCCTAGTCATATACCATCCTCTTGGCTTTAATAGACTAAAGACTAAGGGGAGGAAGCTGATTCCTAAATCTATATGGATATCTCTAAAGAGTCTAAAGAAGTATCTATATTCTGTTCTATATACTGGGGTTCAGAATCTCTAAGGTCTCCTTTGCCTCTTCCTCTGCCATTATTGTGATAGAATATCCGGCATGTACTATTACGTAATTCCCCACCTTTACTTCTGGAGTAAATACTATACTTATCTCCATGCTTACCCCACCTAGATCTACAACTGCCCTATCGTTTTTTATCTCCTTTACTAAAGCAGGTACAGCTACGCACATGTAAAAACCTCCAATTGAATTTTGGGAAGCCAAATTTCTAATATAATTGGCTGCCCCAAGTTTATCTTGTTACATTTCGTCTAAATATACTTCCTTTCTCTCTTTACTGGATTTATATATAGCTAATATAATCTTTAACGCCTTCTTCCCCTCTTCTCCAGTAATTAAAGGGTCTCGATTATTCTTTATGGCATCTATCATATCTTGGATTAGGAGCATATGACCTATGTAATCAACTCTGGGATCAGATGCAGTACTACCTAAAGTCTCTTGAGAATCTAATATAAATTCTACCCCTGGGACCTCCCACCTAGTTATTTTTTCTCCATCCACCAAGATACTACCATCAATACCATGAAATTCTAGCCTATGGTCAAATCCAGGTATTACAGAGGTTGTTCCCTCTATAACTCCAATGGCACCATTTTTATACTCTAGAACTGCTACTGCAGTATCTTCTACCTCTATTCTTCTAGCTAATGTTCTAGCATAGGCAAAAACAGAACCAACATCACCCATAATCCACTGCATAAGGTCTATACAGTGAATCCCTTGGTTTATCAAGGCTCCACCCCCATCTAGAGCCCAAGTTCCTCTCCAATCCCCACGGTTATAATAAGCCTGACTTCTAAAATACTTCATATAGGCATCACCAAGTATAAGCTTACCTATAGCACCTTGAGAGGTTACTTCTTTTATCTTTTTAAAGACGCTTTGTGTCCTACGCTGGAAGATACAGGCTAACTTTCTATTATAATCCTTACTTGCAGATATCATTGCATCTGCCCCTTCTAGTGTTATAGCCATTGGTTTCTCTGTGATCACATGCCTGCCTCTTTTCATCGCTTCTATAGCCATTTCAGAGTGTAATCCACTTGGAGTACAGATATCTACCACATCTATATCTACTCTATCAAGCATTTCCTTATAATCTACATACCAATCACAGTTATATTTTTGAGCAAATTTTCTGGCCTTTTCCTCAACAATGTCTGCTACTGCTACTAACCTAGCATTCGGTGTATGTACTATTCCTTCTCCATGATTTGGGGCTATAACACCACATCCTATAATAGCAAAGTTTAAGATCCTGTCTTCCATAACTTTATCCTCCTATATCTAATGCCATTACTTATTCCTCTATTCCAAGCCTACAGTTATGATAGTATTTCTTAAGTAAGGTGTCAATATTTAAATAGATATGGTCAGAAATTACTCACCCCCCTTGGAGGGTATCGTAGAAGTTAGCATAAAACATTTTATACAGTTAGGACCCTAGTTGAAGAGTATAAAGAGGGATTAAATGATATAATTATGAGAATAGTCTTAAAAGATGGAGATATATAGGTAACTGGGAAAATAAGCTTAATTATTAGCTAGTTCAAAGAGTTTACTTAGTTTCTCTTCATCCCATTTTACTATCGATGATTCTATCTCTGAAAGATTACTTTTATAAGCCTCTATAGTTTTTATAATATTTTCTCTATTTGTGTATAGGATATCCCGCCAGACTGAAAACTTGCTGTTTGCTAGCCTTGTCATATCTTTGTAACCTTTCCCAGAGTATTTTATATCTTCTCCTAGAAGTGTTTTGGCTGTAAGGCTTAAGGTTGTAGATAATAACTGTGGGAGGTGGCTTATTATTCCAACAAGCTTATCATGGCTTTCTGCATCTATAAATACAGGATTAGCCTGTAGTGCTTCTACTATTTCTTTTGCTTTATGCCTTGTCTTATCTGAGGTATATCCATTTGGTACTAGAAAGAATGTAGCATTTATAAAAAGGTCCTTTCTAGCCGCATCTATTCCTATTTTTTCTGAACCTGCCATGGGATGCCCACCTATAAAACGGGAAAGCTTTTCTTTAGGAAGGTCTCTAAGTTCTCTCATAATAAATCTTTTAGTGCTTCCCACATCTATTACTACAGTATCCTGAGTCCTATTCAGTATAGTCTTTACAAAAGAGGGAATAGTTGTGACAGTAGTACATACAAATGTTACTTCGGTATCGGGGAAGGAATCTATTGAGGCTACATCGTCTATGATTCCTATCTGAATAGCTTTCTCTAGGGGCTCTTTGGACCTATTTATCCCTGTTACTTTATATCCTTTTTCTCTAAGGGAAAGAGCAAGGGACCCTCCTATGATTCCTAACCCCACAATCAATACATCTTTCATATCTTTCTCCCAACTGCTTCCGCTACTCTTTTTAGTTCTTCCATAAGATTCTGAAATGTGGGGATATTAAGAGACTGGGCTCCATCAGAGAGAGCTTTAGCTGGGTCAGGATGGACTTCAATTATCAGCCCATCAGCTCCGGCTGCTATTGCTGCCTTTGCCATAGCTGGAACTAGTTGCCATCTTCCTGTACCATGACTTGGGTCAACAATAATTGGGAGATGGCTTAATTCATGAATAAATGGCACAGCAGAGATGTCTAAAGTATTCCTAGTTGCCTGTTCAAATGTTCTTATTCCTCTTTCGCATAGAATCACCTGATGGTTTCCTCTAGACATTATATACTCTGCAGCTAGGAGGAATTCTTCTATCGTAGAACTTAGTCCGCGCTTTAGTAATACTGGAAGTCTAGTCTGTCCAACCTCTGTTAGAAGGGGAAAGTTCGTCATATTACGGGTTCCTATCTGAAGTATATCGGCATACTGACTTACTAATTCTACATCTCTGGGATCGAGGACCTCTGTTACAATAGGAAGGCCTGCCTCTTTCCCTGCGTAGTAGAGAAGTTTAAGCCCCTCTTCCCCTAATCCCTGAAAGCTATATGGAGATGTTCTGGGTTTAAATGCTCCACCTCTAAGTATCTTGGCATTGGCTGCTTTTACAGCCTTGGCTGTAAATAGGATACTCTCTTCATTCTCTACTGCACAGGGTCCTGCCATTACAACTATCTCTTCCCCACCTATCACTACCCCCTTTACATTTATCTTCGTCCCTTCATGTTTCCACTCTTTACTAGCTAGTTTATATGGCTTTAGGATGGGAATGACCCTTTCTACATATGGTAGGGATTCAAGTTGTTGAGCAAGAATCAATTTATGTTCGTCCTTTGCTCCAATAACACCTATAACAGTCTTCTCAACCCCTCTTGAGACATTAACACCGTACCCTAATTCTTTTATCCTTGTGCAAATACTCTCTATATCTTGCTCTTCTGCACTTTCAGACATTACTATTATCATATTTGCCTCTTTTACACACTCATAAAGTCCCGGAGTATCATCTTAGTATACCTCCTAATATTTCTGTCTTGATATCCTTGTATTCTTTAACTTCTCCTATCTTTATAGGAATGATAAATGATAGAGAGGTATCGGTTGCCTTCTTATCTATATAGAAGTAGGGAATAAGTGATTTTGGATCTATTCCATTTAGTTTAGTAGGCAATTTAAATCTCTTTAGGACATCTATTACCCTTTCTTCTAATCCACTCTCTGTTACTCCAATAACCTTTCCCAATCTTATTGCATATATCATTCCTATAGCTACTGCCTCACCATGGAGATACCTTTTATAGTTAGTAGCTGCTTCAATGGCATGAGCAAATGTATGCCCTAGGTTTAGTATCTTTCTTATTCCCTTATCCTTTTCGTCTAGTGAAACTATCCTCGTCTTAAGCCTTATTGCCTTTTCAATTAAGGTAATTAGGGGATACCTGTCTTTCTCTAAAAGTGAAAAGAAATCCTCTCCTTCTATTATTGCTGCCTTTATAATCTCTGCCATACCAGAGTTAAACTCTCTTGGAGGTAATGTCTCTAAAGTCTTAGTAGCTATAAGAACACCTTTAGGTTGGTAAAATGTACCTATTAGATTCTTTCCTTGAGGAAGATTTACCGCTACCTTTCCTCCTATACTGGCATCTATTTGAGCTAAAAGTGTAGTTGGAATCTGATAGAATTCTATTCCTCGCATATAAGTAGCTGCTATATAGCCTCCGGTATCACAGATTACTCCCCCTCCAAGATTTATTATACAGTCACTGCGGGTAAATTTATTTTCTACCAGGGTCTTATATCCTTTTCCTACAGACCTTAGGTTTTTATACCTTTCTCCATCAGGAAGTACCAAGGTATGGATAGAGCTGAACTCTTCTTTAATACTCTCTATAAACTTTTCTCCGTAAAGACTCCAAACCCTAGGGTTTGAGATAACTAACGTCTTTCTGGGCTCTTCCTGAGGGAAATAGTAGCCAAACCTTGATAGTCCCTTTCTATCTATATAGATACTGTATCCTTCATCTATCTTTACATTTATCTTCTTCATAATAGGTAGAATGTATTCTATCCTCTTATATAGTATATTTGCAAGTGGATTACGAATGAAGCTAAAAGGCTTGACCAATATAGATTGGAGTCTCTATAATAGAAAAAAGACAAGAAGAGGTTGTAGAGATGAAGAAAGCTAAAAGTATTATGATTCAGGGAACTGCCTCATCAGTAGGGAAGAGTTTGATAGTGACTGCCCTTTGTAGGATACTTACTTTGGATGGATTTCGGGTAGCTCCATTCAAATCCCAAAATATGGCTTTAAATTCGTTTATAACTGCAGATGGAAAGGAGATTGGAAGGGCTCAGGCAGTGCAGGCAGAGGCATGTAACATAGATCCTTCAGTTCTTATGAACCCAATATTGCTTAAGCCTTCAAGTGATCTAGAGAGTCAGGTCATTATAAATGGCAAGGTCTATAAGAATATGACAGCAGAAGAGTATCAAATGTTTAAACCAAGGTTAAAAGAGATTGTAAAAGATGCCTATGAGGAGTTAGCTAGTAACTATGAGATAGTGGTGATAGAGGGGGCAGGAAGTCCAGCAGAGATAAACCTTAAAAATGATGACCTTGTTAATATGGGGATGGCAGAGCTTGCCAATTCTCCTGTCCTTCTTGTGGGAGATATAGACAAGGGTGGAGTTTTTGGTTCTATAGTAGGGACAATGCTTCTTCTAGAACATAAAGAAAGAAAGAGGATAAAAGGAATTGTGATAAATAAGTTTAGAGGTGACCCTGAGATATTAAATCCTGGTTTGGTGAAGCTTGAAAGGATAATAAATAGGCCCATATTGGGTGTTGTGCCCTATATAGATATCCATATAGATGAAGAAGACGGCGCTACTGAATATCTGAGGTTTTCTAGAGATAATGGAGATATAGATATCGCTGTAGTATATCTGCCTCATATCTCTAATTTTACTGACTTTGAACCTTTCTATCATATAGATGGGGTAAAGATAAGATATGTATATAGTCCAGAGAAACTTGGAAACCCTGATCTACTTATACTCCCTGGAACCAAGAATACAATAGGTGACCTATTGTATCTTAAGGTTACTGGGATCTCAGAAGAGATAATAAGGTATGCCAAAGGTGGAGGAATGATTATAGGGATATGTGGTGGTTTTCAAATGTTAGGAATGAAGCTCCTAGATCCACATAGGATTGAATCTGAGATAGGAGAGAGTGAAGGTCTGGGTCTTTTGGACATAATGACTGTTATGGAGGAGGAAAAGATTACCTCTCAGTCAATAATTGAGACTGAGACTAAGTCATTTCTCTTAATGGGCTATGAGATACATATGGGTAGGACAGAGAGAATAGGAGATAACGCTGTTCCCTTCTCCCGTGTAATAAGAAGAGGAAAGGTAAAATGTAATGAGATAGATGGTTATGCCTCTCTTGATGGAAGAATATGGGGCACTTATCTTCATGGTATCTTTGATAATGGAGATTTCCTTAGAGAGCTTATATCTTCCCTCTATAAGAGAAAGGGTCTAGAGAAGACTCTAGATATTAAACCATCAGGTAAGATAAAAAATACTCAATACGATGAGTTGGCAAGAATAGTAAGAAACGCCTTAGATATGAAAAAAATATATAGTATCATAGGTATTAGATGATTGATTTAGTCTTAGGTTATATCACTGACCTTATATTTGGTGATCCATACTGGTTTCCCCATCCTGTGAGGGCTATTGGTGTACTTATCCTCTCTTTGGAAAGATTACTAAGACATATCGCTCATTCGGCTACATCACAGAAGATAGCTGGATTTATTCTGGCAGGTATTACTGTAGTGATATCTTATTTGGTAGTCTGGCTAATACTCAGAGTAGCTTTATCGGTCGATATAGTATTATTCCATATCTTCAATATTATCTTTATCTATACTACTCTTGCTACTAAATGTTTAGGAGATGAAGCCAAAAAGATATATAGATTCTTAAAAGATGGGGATACAGATAGTGCTAGGAAGTCTCTTTCTTATATAGTTGGAAGGGATACAATAGGGCTTGACATCAAGGAAATAAGTAGAGCAGTTATAGAAACGGTAGCCGAAAATACCTCTGATGGTATTATTGCCCCATTATTCTATCTCTTTTTAGGGGGCGTTCCCTTAGCTATGGCTTATAAGGCAGTAAATACGTTGGATTCTATGGTGGGTTATAAAAACGAAAGATATGTCAATATAGGAATGGCTTCAGCGCGTCTTGATGATATCGTTAATTTCTTACCAGCTCGCATCACGGCAATTCTTATGATTATTGTCTCTTTTATTCTAGGATTAGATGCAAGACGAGGTCTTTTTACAATGATAAGAGATGGATCCAAGAACCCGAGTCCTAATAGTGGGTATCCTGAGGCTAGTATGGCAGGAGTATTAGGTATTCAATTGGGAGGACCTAATTCCTATGGCGGATGTATTGTTGAAAAGCCACATATAGGAGAACAGATAAAACCTATAAATCCAGAACATATAATATTATCTATTAAGGTAATGTATGGGACATCTATATTAGGACTTTTCTTAGGTCTTCTCATTAAAGGGCTATTATGATAGAGCATGGGGGAAACATATATAGAATAGCTAAGATTTTGGATATAGATTTATCTAATATACTAGATTTTAGCGCTAATATAAACCCATTGGGGTATCCTCAGGGACTTGAGGAATATTTATCATCATATATAAATTCTATTGTCCATTATCCAGATCCTGAATATAATGAGTTGATAGAGGCAATAGCTGAGTATATCGGTGTTAGAGTAGAGAATATATTGGTTGGTAATGGAGCAATAGACATTATCTCTCTATGTATTCAGACTGTAGAGACCGATAGAGTTCTTATACCTATCCCAACATTCTCTGAGTATGCCCGTATAGCTAAGATAAACGGTTTAACGGTAGAATATTTTTATACTGGAAAAGAATTTACATTCAATATAGAGGATATAGTTAAAGAGATTAAACAGAATAGAGTTGGGATGTTGATACTCTGCAATCCTAATAATCCAACTGGAAGACTTATAGATGTTAATTCTTTGAGATATTTACTTGATGAAGCTTTGAAACTCAGTGTATTTGTAATGATAGATGAAGCATTTATAGAATTTACTGAAAATTATCCTAAAAGCTCAGCAGTAAGCTTTGTTAATCTTTATTCCAATCTATGCATAGTGAGATGTTTTACTAAGTTCTTTGGATTACCAGGATTAAGATTAGGCTATGTGGTAGCTTCTATAGATTTTATAAATAGAATGAAAGAAAGGGTTCTACCATGGTCTGTAAATGTTCTGGCTGACCTTGCAGGAAGGTATGTTTTGAAGGATAAAGCCTTTATGAAAGAAACCAGAAAAGTTGTTAGTTCGGAGCGTGCCCTTTTAATTAGAGAGCTTTCTAATCTTAATTGGATCTTTCTATATCCTAGTCAAGCCAATTTTATCCTTGCAAGGCTCTCTATGGATGCATCAATTCTCGAGAAATTCCTTCTTGACCAGGGTATCCTTATAAGAAATTGTAGTAATTTTAATGGTTTAGATAGGCATTATATTAGACTGGCTGTAAAAGACCATAAAAGTAATCTAAGACTTATTGAGGCATTAAAATCTTTTCGATATCTATGAAGAAACGAGTAGAGGTTTATTGTCCAGGTTCATGTGGAGAACTTATACAAGGAGTGATATATGGAAAAGAGCTCTTAGTCTCTTATCCTATAGAGTTAGGGACTATCCTTTCTATTGAACTTTCTAATGAGAAGAATAATACTGAGCTTATGCCAAAAATAAAAGAGGCTATAAAAAAGACGCTAAAATTTCTTGGGATTCCTAAAAGGTTTTTAGAAAATATAAAGATACAGAAGAATTCACAACTTACCTTAGGAAAGGGTATGAGCAGTAGTACTGCAGATATTGCCTGTGCTATATTTGGTATCGGAGTTTTATTTGGTGTAAACTTAGATAACCGTAAAATAGCTGATATATCTGTCTCTATAGAGCCAACAGACAGTATAATATTTGAAGACCTTACCCTTTTTGACTCTTTAAAAGGAGAGTTGATCTTACCTCTAGCCCCTGTACCATCTCTTAAGGTGATAGTACTTGAGGGTAAAGGAACTATAGATACATTAGATTATCATAGGATAGTAGGTAATGCTATCTACTCTTACTCTAAAGATTGGGAAGAGGCATACTCTGGGATGGAGATGTCGATTAAGAAAGGAGACTGGTATGGGGTTGGTAACTCTTCAATAAAGAGCGCACTTATACAGCAAATTTTGCTTCCGAAACCTTATCTAGATGAGATAATAGATTGTGCGTTAAGTGCTGGGGCATATGGGGTAAATGTTGCACACAGTGGTACAGCTGTAGGAATCTTTATGAGTGAGGAGATCGACGAAATGTCTATTATCAATAGGCTAGATAAACTTGGAATATTAGAAGCTTATGGGCGATACTACATAACTAGAACGGTGAAAGGTGGTCCTAGTCTAGTATAGAAAGCCTTCTTTTCTTAGGATGCTCTCTATTTCTGAGATAATCTCTTCCAATGATTTGTTAGCATCAACTTTATAGTGGGCAGTTTCTCTGTATAAAACTTCCCTCTCTGAGATGAGGGTATAGGCTCTATTCTCTCTATCTTTACTTAAAAGAGGTCTTTTTTCATCCCCTTGGGTCCTGGCTATAACTGTTTTTGGATTTACATTAAGCCAGATAACAATCCCTGTTTTTTTCAGAATCTTTCTTGTCTCTTCTTGTGTTACACAGCCTCCGCCTGTAGCTATAACGGTGTTTGGATTTTCTATCGTTTTTAAGACAATAGCCTTTTCTATATTTCTGAAATATGCTTCCCCATAACTCTTAAATATCTCACTAATAGAAATACCTGTTTCTTTTTCTATCAGTTCGTCTGTATCTATAAAAACTCTATTCAACTTTTCTGCTAATATCTTTCCAACAGTAGTCTTTCCGGAAGCCATAAATCCAATAAGAATAATAGGTTTAGAAGTTTCTGACATATTCTAAATATTGGCTATATCTAGTCTTTACTTCTTTCCAAGTATTTCCGCCAAGTTCTTGGAGGATTGTATCTGCTAAAACCCATGCTAGCATAGATTCTCCTATTACTCCAGCAGCAGGAACTACACATATATCTGACCTTACTACTATTGCTTCTTGTCGTTCTTTCTTTACTAGGTCTATACTTGGTAACGGCTTTCGAAGTGTTGGAATAGGTTTTACTGCACCCTTTACTATGATAAGCTCACCATTAGTAATTCCTCCCTCTAATCCTCCTGCAAAATTGGTATCTCTATAGAAAGGATAAGGAGTATGCCCACTCTCATAATTTATAATATCCATTACTTCAGAGCCAAAAGACCTAGTTATCCCAAAACCCCCTCCTATCTCTACCCCTTTTACACTTGGAATACTCATAATAGCCTGGGCAATAAGTCCATCGAGCCTTCTATCCCAATGGACATATGTTCCAAATCCTGGGGGGACACCAATAGCCATTACCTCAAATATTCCTCCTAATGTTTCTCCTTTCTCTCTGGCTTCGTCTATGAGTCTTATCATCTTCCCTGAGGCTCCCTCATCGGGGCATCTTACTGGAGAAGCTTCTGAAAGGGCTTCTATCTCTTCTAGAGAAAAAGACCCTTTTGTCTCTACATCTCCAATCCTTTTGGTATAGCTGATTATCTTTATTCCTAATTCTTTTAACATCTTCTTTGCTATTGCGCCAGCCATAACCCTGGTAGTAGTTTCTCTAGCACTAGCTCTTTCCCATATATCCCTTATATCTCTGGTATCATATTTTATTGCTCCTGGTAGATCTGCATGTCCTGGCCTTGGAATAGTAAGAGGTGTTTGGTCTTTCTGCCAATCTATGTTCTCTAATATAATAGCTATTGGACTTCCTATCGTCCTATTGTTCCTTAGTCCCGTATATATTTCGCACCTTTCTGATTCAATATTCATCCTACTTCCCCTTCCATAACCCTGCTTTCTTCTTGTCAACTCTCTATCTATATCATCTTTGGAGAGAGGAAGTCCACTCGGAACGCCTTCTATTATGGCTATAAGTGCTCTTCCGTGTGATTCACCAGCAGTAAGAAATCTCATAGGTACTCCTGTACAGCCTTCTCCATCTCTTCTATAGGTGGGTCTATTCCTGTCCAGATTTTAAAAGAAGCGGCTCCTTGATAAACTAGCATTTTTATCCCATTCTGAATCCTTGCACCTAGTCTTTCTGCAACCTCTAGAAATGTGGTCTTAGGAGGGTTATATACTAGGTCTATTACTATCGCATCCCTTTTGATCATATGAGATGGTATTTCTATCTCTCCACCTATCCCTTTCATCCCTATTGGTGTTGTGTTTACTATAATGTCTGGGGCTTCTATTATATTCCACTGTCCAAATGGAATAGATTGCACATTTCTTCTAAAAAGACTATTTAGAAAGCCTATCAGACTTTGAGTCCTTTCTTCCGTCCTATTTGTAATGTATAGCCTATTTATATTTAATCTACAGAGTGCATAAGTTACTGCTTTACTTGCTCCCCCAGCTCCTATAACAAAGGCAGATCTCTTTGAGATATCTATTCCTTCTAGACATCTTTCAAAACCAAAAACATCTGTATTATATCCTATCAGCTTTTCATCTGCAATTTTTATTGTATTTACTGTATTTAAAACTTTTGCCTCTTCAGATAGCTCATCTAAGTATTCTATCACCATCTCTTTATAAGGGATAGTTACATTTACTCCAAGGATATTTGTAGCTTTTAGACCTTTAATAAAATCTCCTAGTCCTTTCGGATCAATGTCTAATGCTATATAACAACCATCTAATCCTAATGCTTTGAATGCAACATTATGCATAACAGGTGATAAGGTATGAGTAATAGGATGACCTATCACCATCGCTACTTTTGTTGTGCCTCTAATCCTCATAGATCCAATTATTCAATACACCTTTTATCTTATAGGATATAGTTGGACATTTACATTTACTGTTTGTCCGAGAAATACTGGGTAGTATTGTACAAAGGTCTCATATCCAGATTTTATTATAGTAATCTGGTATTGTCCTGGTTTCAATCCTCCAATTCTAAGAGGTGTCTTCCCTTTTTTGTCTCCATTTATAAATACATCTGCTCCAGATGGATTACTAGTTATATATAAGGACCCTTCCAATGGGATAGGTTTGAGTTTTACGTCTATTTTGGTAGGTCTTGCAGGAGTAATATTTATATCTTTCTGATAGTCCTGATACCCAGAGAGCTGTAATAGGATAGAATGCTTTCCTACAGGGACATTCCCATCATAAGGAGTATACCCTAGAAATCTCCCATCTATGTAGAGACTAGCACCGCTAGGATTACTTGAGACTGTCAACTCTCCTAGATTCTGATTTTGTCCTGGGAAAACCTGTCCAGGTGTAGTACCTTGTACCACATAGAATATGGTATTGTTCGTTGTCCATTGGGGAGCATTAGGAACAATCTCTATGTTCTTTTTTACCTTGTTAGTGAAGTCTTCAGGATTCTCTGGAATAAGTGGAAGTGGGTCTTTCTCCATATTTTTCCTATAATTTTCTAAAACATTAATAGGGCTTTTGCTCGCTAAGATATGAACGACTTCCCTTCCATATGGTGGGGCAATCGTTAGGGAATAGTTGTCCTGTGGAGAGGGTATAGAGTATACCGTATTGGCTCTGACAAAATTATTCTGTTGATACCTATTAGGGAAGAATAACCTTATCTCTCCATTGGCGTTGATATCCCATAGGTAGATATACGCATCCTGAGTTACCTTAAAATAGACGATTAGATTTTCTCCTACATAATAATTGGTATTGTCGCCTTTATTGGTCCATACGTCTACTTGGAAATTTGACTCCGGCGGTGGTGTAATTATAATAGTCCTTACCTCTGGTTCTGCCCCCCATATTAGGCTAGTAACAAAAAATACTCCTAAAACAGTTAATAAAAGGGTCTTCTTCATTTTATCTACCCCTTCCTTTAAAATTTTTTACTTTGCTTATTATAACAGTAGATTTAGAGAAAGACAACTATATTATGAATTTATAGGTTATCTTGCAAAAGTGATATGGTTGTGGTATTATTTCTATTCGAAGGATAGAAGGAGGTTGAAAGATGAAGAAGACGGCTTTCCAGAGAAATGTAAAACCTAGAAGAACTACCCACGGGTTTTTAGCAAGGATGAGTTCTCCTGGAGGAAGAAAGACGCTAAAGAGGAGAAGATCAAAGGGAAGATATAGACTTGTTCCAGTTTAATGCTTCCTAGAGAACAAAGATTATCAAGCTCTAGAGAGATAAAGAATATTCTTAGAAACGGAAAGAAGATTGATTTGGGTTATTTGAATCTATATGTAATGCCAGGGAATGGTAAGATTGGTTTTATAACTACAAGGGGATTTAAGAATGCGGTGATGCGTAACAGGACTAAAAGAAGAATAAGAGGAGCGTTTGAGTCTGGATTGTTTAAAATTAATAATTACGATATGCTTTTTGTAATAAAGCCAGAGTCTTCTTTAGTAGAATCTTCTAAAATGAGGGAAGATTTTAGTAAGATTCTTCTTGAGTTTGTAGATGGTTAAAAGGTTGATCTTAAAGCTAATAAGGTTTTATAAGTTATTTATTTCGCCGATCCTTGGTAAGAATTGTAGGTTTTATCCTACGTGTTCTGATTATACTTATCAGGCTATCGAAAGGTATGGGGTAAGAAAGGGGATATGGATAGGATTGAAGCGTATTATCAGATGTCACCCTTATAATCCCGGCGGTTATGATCCATTATTATGAGATTAAAATCTTTCAGAGAGGATGAATTATGACATATATAAATAATTTCCTTATGAGTATACTCGACTTTTTTTATAATATTTCAGGAAATTATGGAGTAGCTCTTATACTTTTTACCGTCCTGGTAAAATTAGTATTGTATCCACTTACCCATCAGCAGTTTAAGGCACTTAAGGAACAACAAAAGATACAGCCTGAACTAACCAAAATAAGGGAGAAGTATAAAGACGATCCTGAAAAGCTAAATAAAGAGATGATAGAATTGTATCAAAGACATAAGATAAATCCTATGGGTGGATGTTTACCATTACTTATCCAGTTTCCTATCTTGGCAATACTCTATAGTGCTATAAGTGCCTATTCTGGCAAATTTGCCAATGCCAGTTTCCTTTGGATAAGAAGCCTTGCTGCTCCAGATCTTCCTTTGCTCATAATCTATGGAATAAGTATGGTGCTTTCTAGTCTATTTTCTTCGCCAATTAGTGAAGACCCTTCACAGAGGACAAGTCAATTATTTATGGGAATAGGCTTACCTGTAGTTTTTACTATAATGTTTAGAAACTTCCCTTCAGCTTTTATTCTGTATTGGTTTGTATTTAATGTGCTTTCTACAATCCAGCAGATTTATGTAATGAGAACAGTAAAGTAAGGATGGAGGTATCTATGCTAATACAGAAACCCAGTATAGAAAGTCTGGCCAAAATGTTTATTAATCAGCTTTTGGGACCATATAAGCTTAAGTATAATATAGATTTGGAATTAAAAGATAATGTTCATTGGGTAAAGTTAAGTGGTGAAGATATTTCTTTTCTTATTGGAAGGAGAGGAGTAATCCTTTACTCCCTGCAACATCTATTAAGGCTCTATATAAGAAGAAGTATAGATGAAGAGATAATGGTAGTTTTGGATATAAATGGCTATAGAGAAGAAAAAGAAAAGAGATTGGTGTTTCAGGCTAATAAAGCTGCCTCTAGAGTGAAATCTACTGGAAAGAGGTTTGTCTTCAAGCCTATGCCAGCTGCCCTGAGGAGAGTAATACATAAGGCTCTAGAAAAAAATCCTGATGTTATAACCTATAGTGAAGGAAAGGAGCCTAAAAGAAGAGTAATAGTAGCTTTAAAAGAAAAGAATGGATAGGACTATTGTTGCCCTTTCTACCCCTTATGGAGAGTCAGGAATAGGTGTAATAAGAATAAGTGGTCCCGAGGCTCTCAGTATAGCTCGTTGTATCTTTAGAAGTAGAACCAGTATAGATAAGGTTTTATCTCATAGAATTATATTTGGTCATATTATAGACCCACATACCGGAGAAAAACTTGATGAATGCATTGTTCTCATAATGCGAGCACCTCACAGTTATACTGGAGAAGATATTGTAGAGTTTCAAGTACACGGGAGTCCTATATTGGAGGAATTAATCCTTAAGTTTCTTATAGAGTTAGGGGCGAAACCTGCAAGCCCTGGAGAGTTTACTAAGAGGGCATTTCTCAATGGGAAGCTAGACCTTTCCAGGGCAGAAGCCATTATAGATATTATCCAGGCTAAGAATGAAGTGGGTCTTAAATCATCTTATAATCAACTTGAAGGGAAATTAAGTGAGCAATTAAGACCTATATTAGACGATTTGAAGGATATAATAACTCATATAGAGGCATTTATTGATTTTCCTGAAGAAGTAGATATCTCTTATCAAGAGCTAGAGTTAGAGATTTCAGATATCTCTAAAAGACTTAAGGGTATCTTAAATAACGCCTACTTTACAAGGCTTCACAGAAAAGGTATCTACTGTCCTATAGTAGGAAGACCTAATGTTGGAAAATCTAGTCTTTTAAACATTCTTTTAGGGGAAGAAAGGGCTATTGTTACCCCTATCCCTGGAACGACGAGGGATACTATCGTCGAATCTCTTTCCATCGGAGGACTTTTTGTTACATTAATTGATACAGCAGGGGTAAGAAATACTGGGGACCTAGTAGAGAGTATTGGGGTAGAAAGAACAATAGGAGCCATAGATAAGGCGGATGTAGTTTTATGGGTGATAGATGCAAGCGAACCTTTAACCTCATATGATTACGAGATTGAGGATATTACCCGTATCAAAAAGAGGATAATAATACTTAATAAGATAGATATAGATAGAACTATTTACATAAATGATGTAGAGCAATTTGGCCCTGTAATAGAGGTCTCCTGTAAGACAGGAGAAGGGATAGATAATTTGAAGTTGAAGTTGAAGGATATAATAGGGGATGTACCCTCTCCTGCCGATATAGTTCCTGTTAACGCAAGACATGAGGGGATTATAAAGAGAAGCCTGGATAATCTTAGTAGTGTTTTGGAAGGACTTAAATGTAAATATCCCCTTGATGTATTGGCAGGGGAACTCTGGGAGAGTTATAATATTCTGAGAGAGATTACAGGAGAATCTGTTTCTATAGATATAATAGAAGAGATCTTCTCTAGGTTTTGTGTGGGAAAATGAATAGAAATAGATATGATGTTATAGTAGTTGGAGCTGGACATGCGGGGATAGAGTCAGCCCTTGCTGCCAGTAGGCTTGGGTGTTCTACCCTACTTCTTACTGGTAATCTAGATACTGTTGGTTGGATGCCTTGTAATCCTGCTATGGGTGGACCAGGGAAGGGGCACCTTGTAAGGGAGATAGATGCACTGGGTGGAGAGATTGGTAGAGCTACTGATCTAGCTTATGTTCATATTAGAGTTCTGAATTCAGGAAAGGGGATAGCGGTAAGGGCTTACCGAGCTCAAGTGGAGAAGAAGTTCTATCATATATATATGAAGGAAAAACTAGAAAATACTCCTAACCTTTCCTTAAGGCAGGCTTATGTTACCGATATACTTACAGATGGGAAGAGAGTGATTGGGGTAAGAACCAAGACTAATCAGGAATTCTATGCAAAAGCAGTAGTGATTACAACAGGAACGTTTTTGGGAGGAAAGGTATTTATAGGAACAGAGGTTTCTTATCCTGCCGGAAGAATGGGAGAACCTCCTAGTGAGGAACTAACAGGATCTCTTAGGAATTTGGGGTTTAGGATTGGTAGGTTTAAAACTGGGACCCCGCCAAGGGTTGATGGAAGGACAGTAGATTATTCTAAGATGACAGAACAACCTCCTAGTAAGACCCCTCTTAGGTTTTCTTACCGGACAGATCTGGCAGAAGTTGCTGGCAGAAAGCAACTTTCTTGTTGGCTTACCTTTACTACAGAAAGGACTAGGAAGATTGTTATAGAAAATCTTGATAGGGCTCCTATGTATTCAGGACAAATTACTGGTACAGGAACTAGATACTGTCCCTCATTTGAGACGAAGGTAGTTCATTTTCCCCATAGAGAGAGGCATCAGGTCTTTATTGAGCCAGAAGGTCTCCACACTAATGAGATGTATGTTCAGGGAATGTACACGAGTCTTCCAGAAGAGGTCCAGATAGAACTGTTACACAGTATTCCTGGCTTGGAAGAGGTAGAAATAATGAGACCAGGCTATGCAATTGAATATGATATGGTGTATCCTGATCAGCTTAAGGAAACTCTAGAGACTAAAATAATCTCTGGGCTTTTTCTTGCAGGCCAGATAAATGGGACCTCAGGATATGAAGAGGCTGGCGCTCAAGGGGTCATTGCTGGAATAAACGCAGCCTTGTATGTTCAGGAAAGGCCTCCCTTTTATCTTACGAGAAATGAAGCCTATATTGGAGTATTGATAGATGACCTAATTACTAAAGGAATAGTTGAACCTTATAGGATTCTTACTTCTAGGGCTGAGTATAGATTAACCTTAATGCAAGATAATGCAGATGAAAGACTTATGGAGAAGGGATTTAAACTAGGGCTGATCGACGAGACCCTGTACAAAGAGATGCTTGAGAGGAGGGAACTTATAGAGGAGGAGATAAGGAGATTAAAAAGGCTCTATATCTCTGAATTGAAGACCTCTGCTTATAACTATCTTAAACGTCCTGAGGTTACTTACTCTGACCTTATGGGTACTCTAGGAATGCAATCTATACTCTCCTCAGAACTTGTTGATAGATTAGAGGCAAAGGTAAAGTATGAAGGGTATATAAAGAGGGAAGAGGAGAGGATGTCTAGATTTAGCCAATTAGATAACAAGGTCCTTCCAGAGGGGATAGATTACAGGAATATAAAAGGTCTTTCTTTAGAGGCTAGGGATAGACTTTCTCAGGTTAAACCTAGAACCCTAGGGCAGGCAAGCCGACTGCAAGGGGTGAGTCCAGCAGATATCGATGTACTACTTGTATACTTGGAACTCTATAAAAGAGAAGAGTCCAAAATTTGAAGGATACCTAGAGGAACTTATGAGGGCGCGTAAGGTATTTAATCTCTCAGGAGCAAGGGATGATAATGATTTTATAAGACTCATTGAGGAGTCTTTAGCCCCTCTTATGGTGATAAAGGACTGGGAAAACAAGTATGTGATAGATATAGGCAGTGGAGCAGGTTTTCCCGGTATTCCATTGGCTATTATGGAAGAAGAGGCAAGATTTTTACTCCTCGATAGCTCCTATAAGAGGACCACATTTTTGAAGCTTGTAAAGTTAAAACTTAGATTGGATAATGTAGAGGTAGTATACGGTGATGCCAGTAGATTAGCTTCTGACGATAACTATAGAGAGAGATTTGATATTGCAATTACTAGAGGATTAGGAAAGGATGACCTTGGGCGGAAAGTAGCAATGTCCTTTCTGAAAAGGGGTGGTAGATACCTTACATTTAAAAATGAAGGACCAGGATACCCTATCAAACCAGGTCTAGTAATATTGGAGGAGATGAGAGATGACTGAAACCTTAATCCTAATAATATTAGGTATACTGGCTTTGCTAGTTATAATCTTATTTATTATGATATTGGTCCTTAGAAATAATATGAAAAGAGTGGAGGAAAGACAGAAAAATGAGCTAATTCTCTCCACCCTTTCTATAGGGGCAACTAGATATGATGCCTTTGAAGGGGTTTCTGGAAAACTCAGTTTTTCTCTTGCCTTTATGGCTGGAGAGAGGGGATTTATACTTACATCTATTCATACGAGGGAGCAATCATATCTATATCTAAAACCATATAATAAGGATAAATCCTCTCTTACTGAAGAAGAGAGGGAGGCAGTAGAGGTGGCTTTAAAGGATGGATATGCTGTAAAAGATATATAGGAGGTGGTCTGTGGATAAAGAGAAGTGGGAATATATAAGGGCTTTTATAACTGGTCTACTGGCAATAATAATAGTTTTGTCCTTTCATCTCTATAAGACTAGCCTGCATATTGAAAAGATTAATTATAGACTTACTTTAGCCCATAAGGAGATCTCGAGATTGAAGGGTTTGGAGGCTATAAACAAAAAGCAAAAGCTCGATATAGAGAGATTAGTTTTGAAGACGGAAGCCCTAAATAAAAGGTTAAGTAAAGTGGAATCATTGAGTGAGGAGGTTAGGATATTAACCGAAAAGAGCTTAGGTAAAAGACTAGCCTATACAAGTAGAAGCTATTCTCTTTCATCAAGAGGCTACGATGCTCCTTCAGATTCTATTGGTGCTAGACTTGATGAGATAGAGCAAAGTCTTAACTTCCATGAAGATGAGTTAAATTCTTTAAAATCCCAATTGGAGAAGGTCTATGAGGAAAAGACATCTATTCCCCAGGGAATGCCTGCTCCTGGGAGTATTTCTTCCGGCTTTGGTTGGCGAGGTAGGGAATTTCATAGTGGAGTAGATATTCCTCTAAGGATTGGAACCCCTATTAGCTCTACTGCTAATGGTTATGTCTCTTATGTAGGATGGAGATATGGTTATGGTCTTGTAGTAATAGTAAGTCATAGATATGGCTTTAGCACTTGGTATGCTCATCTCTCTAGGGTGATTGTAAGGGCGGGAGAAAGGGTGGAAAGGGGCCAGATTATTGGATATTCTGGGGCGACTGGAAATGTTACTGGTCCTCATCTACACTATGAGGTAAGAGTGAATGGAACCCCAGTTGATCCTAGAGAATATCTATAGGAGGATGGTATGACAAGTAGAGAAAGGATAAAAATGGTATTAGCACATAAAGAACCAGATAGAGTACCCATACAGGATAGCATATGGTCAGCTACAATAAGCAGATGGCATAGAGAAGGGCTTCCTGAAGAAATCTCTGTCAGTGAATATTTTGATTTTGAAATGGTGGGTTTTGGAGCAGACCTCTCCCCTAGGTTCCCTATAAGAATATTGGAAAGGAATGAGACCTACATTATCGAAACTACCCCCTATGGCGGTGTAAGGAAAAACTTCAGAGACTATTCCACCACACCAGAGGTAATAGATTGGCCTATAAGATCTAAAGATGATTGGTATAAAATTAAGGAGAGGCTTCAACCTGATATAACAAGGGTAGATTGGGTAAGTTCTCTAAATGACTTTACTAGGGCTTATGAAGATGGTAAATTTATCACCTATAATGCGGCTATGGGGTATGACCTTTTTCAGAGCTATCTAAAGACAGAAGAACTTCTTGTAGTGTTGGTAGAAGACCCCCAATGGGCTAAGGATATGTTTAGAACCCATGCTCTATTACTTATTGAGATGGCTAAAATTATGATGAGTAACGGATTTGAATTTAATGGAGCTTTCCTCTATAATGATATGGGGTATAGGAATGGACTTCTCTTTTCACCTAAGACATATCAAGAGGTATTAATGGAAACAGATGCTATGATATGTGACTTTTTCCATAAAAATAATATGCCTGTAATACTACATTCCTGTGGAACTGTTAAGGAGCTTATTCCATATCTAATAGAGGTAGGTTTTGACTGCCTTCAACCACTAGAGGTGAAAGCGGGAATGGACCTTTTAGAGCTCAAGCCTAAGTTTGGAGATAAGCTTTCATTTATGGGTGGAATAGATGTGAGAAAGATGACAGATCCAGTAGCTATTGAGGAAGAGATAAGTAGAAAATTTGAAATAGCCAAAAAGGGTGGAGGATATATTTATCATAGTGATCACTCTATTCCTAAGAATATAAGTTTTGAACAGTATAAATACGTGATAGATCTTGTAAAAAGGTACGGAAAGTATTAAACGAGACCTGTTACATTTCCTGCCTCGTCTATCTCTATCTTTGTTGCTAGTGGTACCTTGGGTAGACCAGGCATTGTTATGATATTGCCTGTATAGGCTACTAGGAAGCCAGCCCCGAGGGAGGGTTTTATCTTCTGAACAGTAATGGAGAAGTCATCTGGTTTTCCAAGCATTTTGGCATTCTCAGAAAGGGAATACTGGGTCTTAGCCATACACACAGGTAGTCCTTCAATTCCCCATTTATAAACCTTATTTAGCTCTTGTTTTGCCTCATTGGTGAATTTGACCTCCTTTGCACCATATACCTCTTTGGCAATCTTATCAATCTTTTCTTCGTAAGGTTCGTCGAGAGAGTATAGGTAAGAAAAAGAGTTTTCATCCACTGAAATGGCTTCTATTACCTCTTTTGCTAATTGAATGCCCCCTTCAGCACCTTTTTCATAGACTTCAGAGATAGCTACCCTTACTCCAGCATCTCTTATCATTTTTTCTATAAGATTTAGCTCTCTATCAGTATCGGTAAGGAACCTATTTATTGCTACTACTACTGGTACTTTAAATATATCTCTTAATATATGGATATGATGGAATAGGTTCTTAAGCCCTTCATCCAATATCTCTATATCTTTACTCTTACCTTCTCCATGAAGTTTAATAGCCTTTACAGATGCAACTAATACCCCTACACTAGGTTGAAAACCTCCTATTCTGCACTTGATATCAAAAAATTTCTCTCCTCCTAAGTCTGATCCAAAACCTGCTTCTGTAACTACATAATCTGACATAGAACTTGCTATAGTAGTAGCGATAATAGAGCTACATCCGTGTGCAATATTAGCAAATGGTCCTCCATGGACAAAGGTAGGTGTACCTTCTAATGTCTGTACCAGATTTGGTGAAAGGGCGTCTTTCAACAGCATTGTCATAGCATTGTGAACTTTTAGCTCTCTACTAAAGACTGGAAGACCTTTATCATTGATTCCTATTATTATATTAGCCAATCTCTCTCTTAGGTCCTTTAGGTCCTTTGCCAAGGAGAGGATAGCCATTACCTCCGATGCAGCAGTAATTTCAAATCCATCCTCTCTTGGTATCCCATTACTTTTTCCTCCTAAACCTGTTATAATAAATCTCAACTGTCTATCATTCATATCTATACATCTCTTCCAAAAGACCTGTAATGGATCTATCCTTAGCTCATTTCCCTGATATATATGGTTGTCTATCATAGCAGCCAAGAGGTTGTGAGCAGAAGAGACTGCGTGGATATCCCCTGTGAAGTGCAAATTTATATCTAACTCTGGGAATAGTTTTGCCTTCCCCCCTCCTACAGCCCCTCCTTTGAGTCCAAATATAGGACCTAGCGACGGTTCTCTAAGACAGATCATAACTTTTTTACCAAGTTTATAAATGGCATCACCCAAGCCTATTGTAGTGGTAGTCTTTCCTTCCCCGCTAGCAGTTGGGGTCATAGCCGTTACCAAGATAAGCTTAGCCTTTGGTCTATTCTTTAATCTCTCTATAACTTGCCAATTTACCTTTCCTATATAATGTCCGTAAGGGTAGTATTCATCATCTTCTAAACCGAGTTCTTCTGCTATCATATGTATCTTCTTAGGAACAAACACTCTATAATGCCTCCTTTAAATATGTTTTGTCTCCATTACTACATTTGCATTATAATAACACCTTTTAATCCATTAGGGAATAAAAACTTGAAGATAGACGTCTTTCTAGATAGAAGATTAAAGAAGAGGAAAGGAGGTGAATTTGAATTGAAGAGATCAGTAGGATTAGCTCTAACAGCTGTATTAGTTTTGGGTATAGTGGGGACAGCATTTTCTAAGCCGTTTCTTTTTAATACCCAGCCATTATACCCAAAAATAAATATAACGAAGCTTTTGAACCTTACAGATGAACAGATAGGGAAGATCAAGGCTCTTCGAGAGGAATATTATACCAAGATTCAAGATGCACGTAAGAAACTTCAGGACGCAGTCTTTTCTCTAGAGCAGTTGATGCTAGACAAGAAGGTTGATCAGTCTCTTGTGAACGATAAGAAGAAGGAGATACAAGACCTAGCAAAACAGCTATCTGACCTTTACAATGAATACTGGGATAAATTAAAGGCTATCCTTACTCCTGAACAGTTATCAAAACTTTCTCATAGAGCCTTTGGACCAGAATTCTGGGGTAGAGGCTTTAGATATAGATTTTGGTGGCCTAAATGGTAGAGTTCGCTTCACTTTATAAGAGAGGGTAATCTACCCTCTCTTATTTTTTGTATAACCTGCTACTACTGCCTGACCTAAAGAGATTCCACCATCATTACAAGGTACTTGACTATGTAAAAATACTTTAAATCTCTCTTTCTCTAGATTCTTAATAGTCTTTCTCAATAGAGTTTTATTTTGAAAGCATCCTCCACTTATTACTATGCTATTTATTCTGCTTTCTTCTCTTATAATTCTTGCCATGTCTAATATTATAAGGGCTATTGTATTATGGAACTTGGCTGAAATCTTTTCTATAGGGACTTTATTTATCTCTTCTACAATTTCTTCTAAAAGGGGTTTTATCTTTACAATAAACTCTCCATTTAATCTTTCTATATCCCACTTATAGTGGCTTTCTGTAGAGAGATTCTCTCCAATCATCTCTAACTCTACTGCAGCCTGCCCCTCGTAATCTACTTTTTTGCACACATTGAGTATACTAGAAACTGCATCGAATAACCTACCTAGAGAGGATGTAATAGGGGTGTTTATACCTTTATCTACTTGGTCTTTTATTATATCTAATTCTTCTTGTGGTATATCTTGGAGAGAGGGAAGGTTTGGTATCTCTCCAAATAGTCTGTATAGATATCCGATAGCTAGTCTATATGGTTTTCTTATTGCTAACTCTCCACCGGGCATAGGGAGATATTCAAAATGGGCGATTCTAGAAAATCCACTGTAGTCTGCTATCATAAATTCTCCCCCCCAAACATTTCCATCTAATCCGTAGCCCGAGCCATCCATTGCTATCCCTATTACTGATTCAGCAAGACCGTTTTCCGCCATACAGCTTGCGACATGGGCATAATGATGTTGAACAGGTATTACAGGTATCTCTTTAGAGAGGTTCTGAGCATATCTCGTAGATAAATAGTCAGGATGCATATCACAGGCTATAACTTTAGGTTCGATCCTGAAGAGTCTTTTGTATAGTTCTATAGTATTAATGAAATGTTTTAATGTCTCTATATTCTCTAGGTCTCCAATGTGTTGACTTACAAATGCATAGTTTTCCTTTGTGAGACAGAATGTATTCTTTAGTTCTCCCCCACAGGCAAGTACAGATGGTAGGCTGAATGGGAGCTTTATTGGACTGGGGGCATACCCTCTTGCCCTTCTTATCATCTGGATATTGCCATCTACTACAGAAACAACACTATCATCATACCTAGAGTATATATCTCTATTATTCAATAGAAAATACTCCGCTATATCCTTTAATCTTTTTATCGCTTCATCGTTATCCTGACATATGGGCTCTTCGCTCAAGTTTCCACTTGTCATTATTAGAGGGTTGGGGAATTCTCTTAATATTATATGTTGTAATGGTGTATATGGCAACATTACCCCTAAATAGTTATTATTTGGAGCTACAAAAGTAGATATATTCCTTCTATCTTTTAATCTCAATAAGACTATAGGACACTGGGGGGACCTCATCAATCTTTCCTCTTCCTCTTGCAGCTCACAGTACAATCTTACTGTCTCTATATCCTTCATCATTACAGCAAAAGGTTTACTTGGTCTATGCTTTCTTTCCCTTAGTTTTTTCACTGCATCATTATTTGTAGCGTCACAGGCAAGGTGAAAGCCACCTAATCCCTTTATAGCGACAATCATTCCCTCCTTTAACAGTCTAATTGTCTCTGATATAGGGTCTTCTATTTCTATTCCTTCTAGCCAGACCTTAGGTCCACATACTGGACAGGCATTGGGTTGGGCATGGAACCTCCTATTCATCGGATCACCATACTCTTTTTCGCAATCTTTACACATTTTGAATCTCTCCATAGTGGTATTTTTACGATCATAAGGGATATCTTTTATGATAGTAAATCTTGGTCCACAGTTGGTGCAATTTATAAATGGATATAGGTATCTTCGGTTGTTAGGGGAAAAGAGCTCTTTTAGACACTCGTCACAGGTAGCTATATCTGGAGAGATAAGCTGATATCCTAGATCTTTTTTACTTTCTTTTATTACAAAATCACTGTAATTATTAGGTTTAACTTCTTCTATACTTATCTTTTCTATTCTGGCAAGTGGAGGGGATTTCCTTTTTATGTCAGAGATAAAACCTTCTATATCTTCTGGCTTTCCCTCTATCTCTATCTCTACTGAACTCGATGTATTTAATACCCAACCGTTAAGATGATACTCCTTTGCAAGCTTATAGATGAAAGGACGAAAACCTACCCCCTGGACCACCCCATACACACTGAGATGTCTACCTGCTAACTGCTTCACTTTTTAGCCATTCTACCCACTCTTGTAGTCCTTCTCCTGTTTTACAGGAAACAGGAAATATCTTAGCCTTTGGATTCAATGCCCTTACCCCATTCTCGAAATATTTTACATTAAAATCTATGTATGGCAGGATATCCATTTTATTTAGTACCACTGCAGAGACCTTAGAGAAAAGTCCTGGGTATTTATATGGCTTGTCATCCCCTTCTGGAACGCTTGAAACTGCTACCTTTATATGCTCTCCTAACTCAAAACCTGCTGGACATATCAGATTTCCAACATTCTCTATAAAGAGGACTTTTACTCCATCTAAATTCATCCTTTTTAATGCCTCTTTTATCATTGGAGCATCTAAATGGCATTCTCCCCCAGTATTTATCTGTACTACTGAGATTCCTTTACTAGCCACTTTTTCACTGTCTATAGTGGAAGCCACATCCCCCTCTATAACTGCTATTGAAAGATTTAGAACCTCTGCTGTTTTAAGGATAAGGCTTGTCTTACCTGCCCCTGGGGCAGCCATAATATTTACTACTTTAACACCTAGTTGGTCAAACATCTCCCTATTTATATAGGCAACCTGGTCATTAGCATCTAAAATATTCCTTACTACTTCAATCTTCATCCCTCACCTCTATACTATCTATATAGAATTCTTCCCCTTCAATAACCTCTCCTCCTATATGGTTACAAAAAGGACAAGTCATTGTAGAATCGGGATGGAATTCTTTTCCACAGTTATAACATCTAAGTTTTGTAGGTACCCTTCTAAATAAAAGGGTTGCCCCTTCAGCGAGTGTAGACTTACTTAATATATCAAAATAAAACTGGACAGAATCATCTACAAAACTTGATAACTCTCCTATTACTATGTTTATTGCTGATATCTTTTTACCTTTGCTTACTTCTAAACTAAGCCTTATTATTTCTTCTGTGACTGCCAATTCATGCATATTCTTTCTACTTCTTCTATAGCCCTCTCTGCACTTGTCTTTGCCTTGCTAGATATCTCAAAACCAAAGTCAAAAGAATATCCTTTAATAGATACTAAATAAGCTTTGGGGCACCTATTGTATAGTCTTTCTGTTATAGCCAACAGTGTCTCTGGATGCATATGATGAGAAAAGGGAGTACTCCTAAAATGAGAGGATAACTCCCTTATTATAAGCTCTTCTTCCTGTTCTACCCCAGCATCTATAAAAATAACAAGACCATAATTTATAAGTTCTTCACAGAATTCAGGTCCAATCTCTTGAGTAATCTCTATGTCTATATTGGGTAACTTTTTCTCTAAAGCTTCTGCTACATAAGGGCCTAAACTATCATCCTGCCTTGTCTGATTTCCGTACCCTATAATTAATATATTATCCTCTTTTAATACTGTCAATCACCTCTCCGTTGGGAGATACTAGATCAATTATCATAGGCATCTGACCTACTGCATGGGTAGAACAGGATAGACAAGGGTCATAACATCTTATTACCCCCTCTACTCTGTTTAGCATGCCTTCCGTAAGCCTTGTCCCATCTACATATCTCTTTGCTACCTCCTCTACTCCTTTGCTCATAGCCCAATTATTGTGTCCAGTAGCTACTATAAGGTTTACCTTAGTGACCCTTCCCTTTTCATCTACCCAATAATGATGGAACAGGGTACCTCTTGGTGCTTCTATCACCCCAATTCCTTCAGGGATGATCTCCTTGGATGTTGCCAATATATCTTCTGATAGAATATCCGGATCTAAGAGGAGCTCTTTTGTCCTCTCTAAGGCAAAGAGTGTCTCTATAAGTCTTGCATAATGGTAGTAAAGAGAACCCTCTACCGGTTTACCACTGTTTATACTCTTAAAGTTTTTAAACTCCTCTTGAGCTAACGGGGTATCTATCTTCTCTGCCACATTTAACCTGCCTAATGGTCCAACCCTATATACCCCATCTGGCCATCCTAACTTCTTATAGAATGGGAACTTTAGATAAGACCAGTCTTCTACCCTCTCTCCGATGTAATCTAAATATTTAGTTCCATCAAATAACTCTAGAAGTTTTCCATCCTTGTCTATAAGCTTTACCTTACCGTCGTAGAGTTCAAGTCCACCATTATCTGTGACTAATCCCATATATCCAGATGGGAATACTCCAAATTCATTTACCATATCTATATTCTTTTCAATCCAGTTTTTTGCTATACCTATTCCCTCTTTTATATAAGAGATCATAGTATCTACGTCCTTGAGTAGATCGTCTCTCTTTTGAACAGAGATGACATTATTTACTCCTCCAGGGACTGCATAATCAGGATGGATCCTTCTTCCAGTTAGATGTGCTATAATCTCCTGGCCAAACTTTCTTAGATTTACTGCCTTTATTGCTATATCTGGATTTGTTTCTATAAGTCCTACTACATTTCTTATCTTAGGGTCTGCATCCCATCCTAATAGGAGGTCTGGTCCTGCTAGCTCAAAGAAATGCATAGAGTGTGACTGAATAACTTGTCCCATATGTAACAGCTCTCTTAGAAGTTTAGCGGGTCTAGGAATTTTTGTGTTTATTATCATGTCACAGGCTTTAGCTGCCGCTAAATGATGGCTTACAGGGCATATTCCACATATACGAGGAGTTATAACGGGCATCTCATAGAATTCTCTCCCTTCACAGAATTTTTCAAATCCTCTAAATTGATCTACATGGAAGTATGCTCTATCTACTTTACCATCATCATCTAGGTATATAGTAACCTTGGCGTGCCCTTCGATCCTAGTTATAGGTTGGATAGTAATCTTTTCACTCATCATTTCCTCCTTAGTCATACCTTAGTAATTCTCCAGTTAAAACAGGCTTACGTCCTTCTACTAGCTCCTTCAACGTATAATATATAGCTTCTGCGCGGGGAGGGCATCCAGGAATATAGTAGTCTACCCTTACTATTCCATTTACTGCCTTTGCTAGTCGTATATGTTTGCCTATTTCTGGAGATGTTGGGATCTTACCATCTACTGTACTTTCTGTCTCTATATATCCACGTTTTAGGAGATCATTAACAGGAAAATAGTTTCTCATTGTCACAATTCCACCAAATACTGCACAGTCTCCTATAGCGATTAGGATCTTACATCTCTCCCTCATCTTCTTGGCAACTTCTATGTGATGGTCGGTACTTATTGCCCCTTCTAATATACCTATATCTACCCCTTCTTCGGGAGGTTCCTTAAGATCGGTTATAGGGGTAGCAGTTAATTCTACTCCAAGTTTTATAAGCTCTACTAACCTTTCGTCTATATCTAAGAAAGACATATGGCATCCTGAACACCCGTCAAGCCAGTCTGTGGCAACAGTTATTTTTTTCATCGTCTCCTCCTTATTCCCCTAGTAACATACTGATTATTTCTTCATTTGCCTTTACACTTTCAGGGGGATTTAATACTTTAGCTCGTTTTTGCTCTTTACCTTCTAGGTTAATGAATGTTCCATCTTCCTCTAACCATATAGCAGAAGGTAATACTATGTCAGCCTTTTCAAGTTCTTTAGAATAATAACTAGTTTGTACTATTATCTTGCTTAACCCTTCTGGAAGTTTCTCTATGTATGGAGCTAGGATATATCCAGTATCTTTGGGTTCAAATCTACCATTGAGTCCAAGTCTTCTAGCTCCTAGAGAGTTTGCAGAAGGTGCAAGCCATATGAACTTCGCCTTTCCCTTGATACGGGTAAGACCTTCAATAAGTTTTGAATCTAAATGACTGTAAACAACCACAGGATTATTTCCCATCAAGGCGGTTCCTACTGCCTTATCTATCTCCTCTATGCTATAGTGTAACCTTGCATATCTTACAAAACTATTAGAATTATTGTCTACAAGGATTAGCTCACTTCTGTTAAATACCGCCCGTTTTACAAAAGACCCTACCACTCCAAAATCCTTATCGAGATCTACTCCAACAAGTAATATCTTGTCAGCACTAAGTATGTCGGTTAATCTTCCTAAGTTATCAAACGGATTATTGATATCCTCTATAATGGTTACATTGTTTTCTAAAAGCTTACTAAAGAGGCCTAAGACTTCACTTGAGAGTGATGAGGAAACGAACCCTACTGTGTTCTTTTTGCTTAATATATCTTTGGCTATACTAATAACTTCTTCCCATTTGGTCTCCTCAAGAATTCCATTCCTTTTTATCATAGGTTTGATAACTCTCTCTTTGTCTTCAAATACAGGCTCATATCTTCCTAATTTACAGAGGACCCCACTATTTATAGGTGCTTCCCAATCCCCCCATATTCTTACTAGATGATTGTCCTTTTTGTACACATCTATTCCACACCCCACACTACAATTGGTGCAGATACTCTTTACCATCTCGCATTCCTTGTTTGTTCCAATATAGACACCCTTTTTGTCACTTAGAGCCCCTGTGGGACATACCTGAACACAAAGCCCGCAAGATACACAAGAGGATTCTCCTAGAAGTACATCCATATCAGCGGTAAGCATTGAACTGATTCCTCTTTGGCTTATTCCTAACACATTGTGTCCAGCAAGCTCTGAACATGCCCTTATACATCTCCTACATAGAATACATCTGTTATGTTCTAGAAGGATATAAGGGTGTGATGTGTCTACAGGGAATCGAGTTGTGTAGGCAGGGAGGTCAAAGTGGTCTAGTCCATATCTATATCCTAATGATTGGAGTTCACAATCTCCACTTACCTCACAGTACATACAATAGTGATTTCGTTCAGAGAAGAGAAGATTTAATACGAATTTCCTTGCTTTTATTACGTTGGGTGATTCAGTTTGAACTTCTAAGCCTTCTGTAACTGGAAGGGTACAGGCAGTTTGAAGTATACCAGGTCTTGTCTCTACAACACACATTCGGCAAGCCCCTATGGGGGGCAGCTTTGGATGGTGGCATAATACAGGTATATCTATACCAGCTTCTGCTGCAGCCTCAAGGACTGTTTTCCCTTCTTCAACCTGTAAAGGCTGTCCGTTTATCTTGATATTTACCAAAGCCATATAAAACCTCCTATTATGAGAAAGATTACTAGGATATTTTAACTATAAATCATACTTAAGTCAAGTAAACACGCAGACCTTATATGAATCTCTTTATGGCATATGCAACTCCATCCTCTGTGTTTGGCAGTGTAACAAAATCTGCCGCCTTTTTCACCTTTTCATCCGCATTTCCCATTGCAACTCCTATTCCAGCCCATTCAATCATTGAGATATCATTATGACTATCTCCTATAGCCATAATCTCTTCTTGTTTTATTCCAAACCTTCTAGATACCCATTGTAAAGCATCCTTCTTTGTTGCCTTCTTGCCAACGATCTCTAGAAATTGAGGTAGCGAGGTAGTTGCCGAATAAGAGTTATCTTTGGATGCGAAGAGGAGTTCTAGATTAGAGATAAGCTGTGGCTCACCTACAAACATAAGCTTTAATGGATCTTTCGTTACTATCCTTTTTATATCTTCTACTAGCTGGAGATCTACCTCGTTGAGTTGTGCATCTAATACAGAGTACTCATTTGGGTTCTCTGTATAAAACGTATATTGGTCCATATAGACATTTAAAGCCAGGTGGTTTTCCCTTGAGTAATCTATTATTTCTAATGCTACCCTTTTAGGAACCCTTATTTCCTGTAAAATTTCATCTGAATGTGGATCTATTATCATAGCACCTTGATATATTATGCATGGACCAGAGATTCCCAATTCTAGAGAGTATTTTTTACAGGTCGGATAGAGTCTACCTGTAATTAAAGAGACCATCACCCCTTTCCTTTCAGCATACTTAAGAGCCTCTCTCACAGGAGTAGTTATCCTCTTATCTGGAGTAATTAATGTACCATCTATATCTATTGCTATAAATTTTATACCCATAGTATTATGATTTTATAAAATTCTACTTGACAAGTAAAGAGTATAAATATATACTTTAAAGGAATTGGTAATTAGGAGGAATAGATAATATTTATGGTTACAAAGGAAATGATTTTGGATTCCCTTAAAGAGGTTTATGATCCGGAACTTGGGATAAACGTTGTAGATTTAGGACTTATAAGAGATGTAAAGATCAATGATGGCGATGTGAATATAGATATGATTCTTACCATCCCTGGCTGTCCTTTAAGGGATTATCTTTTGTCTCAGGTAAAAGAGACAGTAGAAAATCTAGAAGGTGTTGAATCTGTTACCGTAAATCTTCTTGAAGATGTCTGGAACTGGTGAACCTATTATACAAGCATTTGGGCTTACTAAAAGATTTAAGAGTAAAGTAGCTGTTAATGACCTCTCTTTTACTGTCTTTAGAGGAGATATATATGGATTTCTAGGCCAGAATGGGGCAGGGAAGAGTACTACTATAAAGATGCTTCTCGGTCTTCTCTACCCTAATAAGGGGTATGTAGAAATTCTAGGCAGGAAAGTCCCTGGAGAGCTTACTAAGGTTTTACCGAAGATAGGAGTTGTTACTGAGTATCCTGCATTTTACCCTTATCTTACAGGGGAAGAGAATTTATGGCTTTATGCCAAGTTGATAGGGATAAGGAATAAAAAATATATAGATTCTGTGCTAGAAAAGGTAGGATTATTGGGGGTAAGGCAGAAGTTATCTGAGTACTCGCAGGGGATGAGACAGAGGTTGGCTTTTGCCCTTGCAATATTGAATTCTCCTGAGCTCCTTATACTCGATGAGCCTACAAATGGTCTAGACCCTCAAGGGATATATGAGTTAAAGACTATAATAAAAGACCTCAATAAGAGTGGAATTACTATATTCCTTTCTAGTCACCTACTTTCTGAGGTTCAAGAATTAGCTAATAGGGTAGGTATCATACATAAAGGTAAGCTCATTGCAGAAGGGTTAGTTAGTGAACTGTTAACCTTTGAGAATCGAGTAGTAGTTATAGCAAAACCAAGGAATCTTGTGGTCGAGTTCCTAAATAGGAGTCATCTTGTGAAGAGTTTTACTGAAGATGGAGATAAATTCTTAGTCCATATAGATAAGGAGAATGTCTCTAACCTTAATAAAGAGATGGTAAATAGGGGCATTGATGTATTTGCTCTTATACCAGTACGATCTACTTTAGAAGAGTTCTTCATTAATATAACTGGAGGAGAAGGTGTTAATCACAGAAATCTACAAGCTGTTTAAGCAGAGGCAGGTCTATTATACCTTTTTAGGCTCTGTTCTTTTAGCTGTTATTCTAATTATCGTGGCAAAGTCGGGAGCAAACCTACAGATCTCTGACCAGGGAGGAACTCCGATAGACCTCCGTCCTCTTATAAATGCATACTTTATAATGGGTTTTGCCCTCACTATAGGAATGCCATTCTTACTTCCACTATTTGTTACTTTGAATGTGTCTAATCTCTTTACTAGAGAGTTTGCTGAGGGAACAATTAGGACCTTTCTAGTAAGGGTTGGAGGGAGAAAAAGGGTATTTGTAAATAAGGTAATTGTTACGTTTATTATTACGATTCTACTTGTTGCTTTTACAGGTGCAGCTAATTTTGCTTTAGGGGCTATATTCTTTGGGGTTAAGTCAAGGATGTACATCCTCCTTCCCCTTCCGATTCCTATTCCATTCTCATGGAATGAGAACTTCTTAGTAGCTTATCTATACAGTACAGTATGTCTACTAGCTATCGCCAGTTTAGCCATCCTTTGGTCAGTCAATTCTACATCTACAGGAGAGACACTACTAAAAACATTGTCTACGGTGATACTTCTTAATCTAGCATCTAATATCCAGAGGATAAAACCCTATCTGTTTACCTCTTATCTAGATATATGGAGTAAGGCATGGAATAGTCCTATCCCTTGGGCAGAACTTAATAGGTCTTCTATAATTCTTGCCGGATATTCTTTGGGTTTTATTATTCTTGCCTATGTCATATTTGTCAGAAAGGATATGGTATATTAAAACTCTAACACATAGTAGCCGTAACAATCTATCACTTTGGTGTCACCAAGGGTTTTGACTCTATCCTTTCTTTTGTTGGTGTATCCTAGATGCGTATGACCATGAAGATGGAATTTGGGTCTATACTTTAGATCAAATTTTCTAAAAGACTCAAACCCTTTATGAGTAATATCTTTTGATTCATTGCATGTTACAAGCTTATTTTCTGGGCACTTTTCACCTAATCCTACTGGGGTTTTACACTTACTTTTAGAATCTCCTACACACATAGATGGGGGAGCATGGGTGACAAGTATATCTATACCTCTATTCTTCCATATACTTGGCAATGTCTTTAGGATCTTCCATTGCATCTCTCTTTCAGTATATTGGAGGTCATTTCCTCCATAGAACATTGAACCTTCAAACCCTACAATCCTTAATCCTCTGTAGATTACTACTTTTCCCTCTATACTTGTGCATCCTTCTGGAGGTCTCTGAGAATATATTATATCGTGATTGCCTCTTACATAGAAGAGAGGTCCTCTCATTACGGTCACTAAAAACGACAAAAACTCAGGAGGAAGGTCCCCACAAGAGATGACAAAATCTATATCCTTCCATCTCTCTTCATCAAAGAATTCATGAAGGGCAGGCTCTTCATGGTCACTTACTACTAGAATCTTCAATCCTATCCGCCTCTATCCTATCTTCTTAATCTAAGAATCTATATATATTATAACATATCAAGTTAAACCCTTGACAGACATTTTCTAGTTTCCTATTATAGATGAGGGTGATCTGAATGACTAAAAGAGAGATGAATCTGAGGATTTTCCAGAAAAAGGATGTTCCTTGGCCTTTATTTCAGCCAAGGATTGAATCCTGGTATGCTTGGCATAGACAATTCAGTATTATGCCAGAGAGGTATAAAGATTATACCCTTCTAGATTTATATGATGACCTAGATATTTCTATGAGATACGTAGCATACTATACAGGTGTTCCAAGTCCTATAGATGTTGAGTATAGTCATAATGTAAGGATAAAGGATGCTAAGAAGAATGAGGAAGAAATTGTAACTGTTATAGAAACTCCTTATGGTGAATTAGTAAGGGAATTAAGACTTACCTCTGATATGAATTGGAGGACATCCAGACCTCCTATAAAAAACAGGGAGGATATCAAGAAGGCTATATGGCTCTTTAGGAATACTACCTATCACTTCCTAGAGGATAGATTTGAACAGGGAATAAGATTTATCGAAGATAGAGGAGAACCTCAATTCTTTCTTCCTAGGAGTCCTTATCAGTCATTACATGTTGATAGCTCTTTAATGAACCTAGAAGGCCTTATCTATGCCATAGAAGATTACAAACAAGATATAGAGGAACTTATGAAGGTTATAGACGATTCCTATGATTCTCTATATGAAGAGATAATAGACCATAAGGATAAGGTAAGGATAGTGAACTTTGGAGAGAATATAGATGCTTATCTTCTATCTCCAAAATATTTTGAAGAGTACCTGATACCTTTTTACGAGAAGAGGTCTAATCAGTTGAGAAATAATGGTATCTATACTCACATCCACATAGATGGGCATTTTAGACCCATTCTTAGGTACCTAAGGGACCTTCCCTTTGATGGGTTGGAGGCGTTAACTCCCCTACCTCAAGGGGATGTTTCTCTAGAAGAGATAAAAGAGGCTATAGGAGACAAGATCTTACTAGATGGAATTCCGGCTATCCTTTTTCTTCCTACATACTCTCAGGAGGAGCTCTATCATTGTGTGGAGAAGATAATAAAACTCTTTTATCCCAACCTTATTCTAGGTATTTCAGATGAGATCCCTGAGGGTGTAGATGAGGAAGCAATAGAAAGGGTGAGATGGATATCTAGGTACTGTAAATCCTTTTATAGAGGAGAATAATTATGGATTATGACGTAGTTATAATAGGTGGGGGACCTGTAGGTGCTAGGGCAGGCAGAGATATAGCTAAAGAAGGTTATAGGGTGCTCATTCTCGAGGAACATCCCGAAATAGGAGAACCTTCGCATTGTGCTGGACTTGTGTCAAATGATGTAATCTCTCTAGCAGAGGTAGAGGAAGATGTAATCCTGAATAGAATAATGGGAGCTAATATATATGCCTATGATAATACTAGACTTTCTTTTGTCGGAAATAATGTATATGCGGTGGTAATAGATAGGGTTCTTTTTGATAAAAGACTATCTTGTCAGGCAAAAGAGAATGGGGCTGAGATTTTATTGAATGCTAGAGCTACAGGGATTGCTCGAAGAAATAATGAAGTAGAGGTAATCTTTATAAAAGATGGAAAAGAGGAAAGGATTAAAACTAAACTGGTAATAGGAGCTGATGGGGCCTATTCAAGCGTGGCTAGGTGGGTGGGCTTACCTCTGCCATCAGAGCTTATATATACCTTTCAAGTTGAAGCCGAGTTTCCTTCTGACAATATAAATCAGGTAGATGTTCTTATCGATGACGATGTCTCTCCTGGTTGGTTTTCTTGGGTTATTCCTGTAAGTAAAGATATCGTTCGTATTGGGCTGGGTATTGAGAAGAGAGAGAATCCTAGAGAATATTTTCGAAAGTTGTGTTCGAAATGGGGTGTCCTTAGAGGTTTTAAGGATGGTAACATAAGAAAGATTATGGCAGGCTTGATACCCCTAGGTCTTATAAGTAAAAGCTATACAGACAATGTGATGCTTATAGGTGATGCTGCCTTTCAACTTAAGCCTCTCTCTGGTGGTGGCTTGTACCTTGGACTTATGGCAGCTGATATCTCCAGTAAAATAGCTATAGAGGCACTTAGGAGGAAGAATTTCTCAGAGTCTACGCTTTCTAGGTATCATAGAGAGTGGAGGAAAACTATAGGTAAAGAAATTACCCTTGGATTAAGGTTGAGGAGGTTGTTTCTAAATCTTTCTAATCAAGAGAGATCTGAGTTTTTGAAGGTTCTAGATAATCCTGAAGCTAAGTCTATAATACTCTCTACTGGACATATAGATCATCCTTGGAGGGTAATGTATAAGCTCTTAACATCAATAAAGGCGCCTATGATGGCAAAACTTTTAAAGGTAGTATTCACTTCTAGAGGTTGATATGTTATTGGTAGATAGTTACTTTATGCGTGAGGCTGAAAATAAGGTGATGGAAAGATACGGTATTAATGAGGATTTACTTATGGAGATTGTTGCTACTAGGGTTACAGACCGTATAATTGAGAAGATAGGAAAGATAAAAGGGAAAGTATTCCTAGTCTTTTCTGGTAAAGGTAAAAACGGAGGAGACGCCATAGCTATTGCTAGGCACCTCATATTAATAGGGGCTACAGTAAAGGTATTTGTGATAAAGGGTAAAGATGATGTACTTTCTCCTTTAACCCAGGAACAACTTAAGAGACTTAAGGCATTTAAACCAGAATGTATTCTAGAATTTTCTAGGGATGAATTAAAGGGAGATTTTATTATTGATGGACTCTTTGGCACAGGATTTAAAGGGGATGTAGAGACCCCTTATAAAGAAGTAATAGGGTTAATAAATAAAAGTGGTATCCCTGTATTTTCTATAGATATTCCCTCTGGATTGGACGCTTCTACGGGGAAGGTATCAGCCCAGTGTGTGACGTCTAAGTATACATTTACATTAGGATTAGCTAAGTTGGGGCTATTTATATATCCTGGGGCGGAGTATGCAGGTAATATAGAGATTATAAACCTAGGTTTTCCTCTAGAAGATTTTGTAGATGCGAGTCTGTACCTTATTGATGAAGATATGGTAGAAGGGATACTCCCCCCTAGAAGACCTGATACCCATAAGGGGACTTATGGAAGATTAGGCATTATTGCAGGTTCTTATAAATATCCTGGGGCTAGTATCTTGGCTACAATAGGAGCCTTGGCAAGTGGTGTAGGGTTAACAACCCTTCTTATTACAGACGAGATGTACCCTCTTCTCCATTCGATAGAGCCTGAGGTAACTTTTTATCCCAGAGAAGACTGGCAGTCTCTTTTACCGTCTCTTACAGGCTTAGTTATAGGTCCTGGATTAGGTAAGACTGAAGTATCCTTTTTAAAATCTATCATTAGAGAAAGTCCTATTCCTATGGTTATTGATGCTGATGGATTGAATAATATTGCTGATTCTCCCAATATTCTAAAAGAGGCAAGAGTACCAGTAGTAGTAACTCCACATCCTGGAGAGATGGCAAGACTTACCAGAATAGACATCAGTTCTATCCAGGCTAATAGGATAGAGGTCGCCCGTAATTTTAGTAGAACCTTCGGAGTAATTACGATATTAAAGGGTGCTAGAACAGTAGTCTCCTCTAGTGAAGGAAAGATATTTATAAACCCTACAGGTAACTCCAAAATGGCTACAGGTGGTATGGGAGATGTACTAAGTGGACTATTGGGAGGACTTATCTCTAGGGGTGTAGACCCTCTTAATGCCAGTCTTCTTGGAGTGTATATCCATGGCCTGGCAGGAGATATCTTAGGAAGAAGAAGAGAAAGAGTCTTAGGCAAAGAGGTTGCTAGTCTTATACCTAAATTATTACACCACTATAGTGGATAGCTAATAGAACCCCCTCTTTTATCCTTACCCTACAAGGAGATTTTAGAATCTCATTACTCACTCCTAGACTCTCTTCAAAGTCTAATATACCATCTACGAGAGGGTATTTAAGACCATATGTATAAATACCTTTAACCTTATCGGTAAGTGGCAAAAGAGATACGATGTCTCCTTCTTCTCCATAGATATCTAAGTTATCTTTAAATACATATCCGGTAGAACTCTCCCCTAGAGATATTTTGACAGATTCTATTTTATTGTCCTTTACAAATCTTCTTATTACACCTAGAGCTCCTATAGTGTGATCTAGTCTTGTTCCAGATATCCCATATATAGAGATTTCTTTTGTATTATGAAGAGCTATCTCTTCCATAGCTAAATGAAAATCTGTCTTGTCCTTTTCCCTTGGATATAACCTAAATGGTATATTAAGTCTCTCATAGTAATCCCTTATTTCCTTATTTACTGAGTCCATATCTCCTATTATGAGATTCGGAACGATACCGAGTTGATAAGCAAAATTCATGCCTCCATCTACACATATAATGAAGCTCTCTTTGCCTACTTCTTTTTCTAACATTTTTCTACTCCAGCATTCCCCGCTGGCAATTAAAATCCCTATCATTTCTTTTCCAGTCTTGGTAGTATAAGTAATGTAAGGATTAATGCAAGGATAGCATCAGGCACTATAACGGACACATTGTAAGTGATTGAATATATCCATGGATTCATTCCTTTTGGGGCATAACTTGCAAAATAAACTACTCCTGAAATGATATGACTAGCCAATCTTCCTAAAGCCCCTATGACTATCCCTAGAATCGGGATATTGGGAAACAATCCTGAGAGGCCTAGGAGAGAAAATGCTAATGGATAGTCTAATATAAATTGGATCGGATGAACAAAGAAGGGTTCTATAAAGTAGATTAGGAGTCCAAATATCGCTCCTGTAGTCATTCCCACCTTATAACCTCTTCTTATAGAGATAAGAAATATTGGAACTAAACTACCAAGAGTAATACGTCCTCCTTGAGGCATCTGATAAAGAACAATCATATGAAGTACGATACCTAAGGCTAAGGTTAAACCTATTTCTGCAATAAGCCTTACGCTAATTCTATTCATAAATACACCTCCAATTAAAATAAAAAACTGTAAGCGTGAGAGCCTACAGCTTTCTTATTACTCAAACTATCGCTCCCTACGCTGGTATTATCCAGATCAGGTTCAAAGGGTCGAAAGGTTACTCCTTCCTCTCAGCTCTAATAAAAAGA
Source organism: bacterium (assembly GCA_049969715.1). GTDB lineage: Bacteria > DUMJ01 > DUMJ01 > DUMJ01 > DUMJ01 > JBMFOH01. The sequence goes on from JBMFOH010000005.1 coordinate 77,739, forward strand.
GCTCCCCTTTTCAATTTTACTTTCTTTTCATCTCCACTTTATTATTTCTAACAATATTCCATCTGGGCCTTTAAAGTAACCATAGGCTACTCCTGGAGAGTCTATTGGACCAAGAATGAACTCTACCCCTTTAGATTTTAAATAGTTTACAGTCTCTTCGATATTGTCAACAGCAAAGGCTATATGTTCTATAGTGGCAGATTTTCTTTCTTTCCAATTGGGGAGGAGCCCTTCTTTTACTGGTTTATCTGGGGCGATCAGCTCAAGCATAGTATTTCCAGTATTAAGAAATACTATCTTAGCCTTCTCTTTTTCATCATAGAATTCCTTAGAGATACTAAAGCCCAATATGTCTCTATAAAATTTTATATTCTCTTCTAAATTACTTACAACTATAGAGATATGGTCCACACTTTTTAAATACATAATAGCGCCTCCTTCTAAATTTATAGAAAGTATTTATCCTTTAATTTATTATACCCTATATCAATAAGAGTTTAAAGCTGTTGACTCTTTAGTAATTGTTTCAACTTTATGACAGGCGAGACGCCTACCCTATCAGATAATAACTTTTTTCAATTATTGCTTTTCAAAATATCTAATAGATGCTAAAATCTTAGTTATTGAATCAAGTCTTATTTTTAAAGAAGGAGGTTTTAGTAATGCCTAAGAAGAAGAAATTGAGAGTAGGGATTATAGGTGTTGGAGGTATTGCAAATGGTGCCCATATGCCAGGCTATGCCAAATTACCTGACCTAGTTGATATGGTAGCTTTCTGTGACATAATACCAGAGAGGGCTAAAAAGGGGGCAGAACAGTTTGGTTCTAATGGGGCTAAGGTTTTTACAGATTATCAAGAGATGTTAGAGATGAAAGATTTAGATGCAGTAAGTGTCTGTACCCCTAATAAGCTTCATGCCCCAATAACAATAGCAGCTTTAAAGGCTGGGAAACATGTATTCTGTGAGAAGCCTATGGCAATAACCGCTGAAGAGGCTGACGAGATGGTTAAAACAGCAAAGAAAACAGGGCTAAAACTTAGTGTTGGTTATCAGTCCCGTTTCTCTGACGATGCCCAGTTATTAAAAGAGATGATAGCCTCTGGAGAACTTGGAGAGATCTACTATTCTGAAGCGGCTGCAATCCGTAGACGTGGTGTTCCTACTTGGGGGGTGTTTTTATCAAAAGACCTACAGGGTGGAGGTCCTTTAATTGATATAGGAACTCATGTCCTTGATCTTACACTCTGGCTTATGGGAGATTATTCTAAGCCTGTCTCTGTCCTTGGAGTAGCATATAAAAAGCTAGCCCCATTAGGTGGATATAATATGTGGGGCTCCTGGGATCCAGAAAAATTTGAAGTAGAAGATTCTGCATTTGGCTTAGTTAGGTTAGAAAGTGGTGCTACAGTTTTAGTAAAAGCCTCTTGGGCTTTAAACCTTGAAGACCCACAACCTATTATTCTTTGTGGAACAAAAGGCGGGGCAAGTATCTCTGAAGGTTCTGCAAAGATCAATACTCAGTCTCACAATAGACTTATAAATCTTTCTCCGGTTCCAACCCAGAAAAGAGATAGTCTCTATGATAGAGAGATCGCCTATTGGGTAGATTGTCTAATTAACAATAAAGAGCCCTTAGTTAAAGGTGAAGAGGCTGCACAGGTTACACGTATCTTGGAATTGATATATAAATCTTCTGATAATGGCAAGGCTATTAACCTTATATAATAATGAGGAGGTTATCCTATGGTTGGCATTGGGATGTTAAGTTTTGCCCATGTACATGCCGAAGGTTATGCAAAGCAGGTACTTGAGCAATCTGATGCAAAGCTGGTAGCTATTTGGGATGAGGATAGAGAACGGGGCCAAGAAGCTGCCAATAGGTTTAAGGTTCCGTTTGAACCAAATTTAGATAAAATTTTAAGCATGCCAGAGGTAGATGCTGTGGTAGTGAATACCCCTACATCTATGCATCCTGAAGTTATTATTGCTAGTTGTCAAGCGAAGAAACATGTCTTTACTGAAAAAGCATTAGCAATCACAGTTAAAGAGGCAGATAAGATTGTAGAAGCAGTTAAGTCTTCTGGAATTAAGTTTATGATTTCTCTTCCTAGTAGATGTAGACCTGAATATTTATTTGCTAAAAAGGTTATAGAAGAGAAGTTTATTGGAGACATAACGCTAGCTAGATTGCGTGTTGCCCATTCAGCAGCCCTTGATTATTGGTGGAAGCCAGGAAATTGGTTTCGAGACCCAGTTAGAGCAGGAGGGGGAGCTTTTATAGACCTTGGCTGTCATACTTTAGATCTTGCCCTGTGGTTTTTGGGTAGACCTAAGAGTGTTACAGCAAAACTTACAAATTTCTTTGGGAATTATGAAGTAGATGACAATTCTGTTGCCTTAGTGGAGTTTGAGAATAAAGCCTTAGGTATTCTTGATGTATCTTGGGTACATCGTTCAGGGACTAACCCTGTAGAACTCTTTGGTACAGAGGGTTCACTTGTAATAAACTCTGTAAATCAAAAAATTAATATTAGTAGTACAAAATTATCCCCTTATGGAATAGATGGTTGGGTAACTCCTACCAAGCTTCCAGAGCCTCTCCCTAGCCCAATGAGACAATGGCTAGATGCGATTATTAATGGTACTCAAACACATATAACTGTTGAAGATGGGCGAAATCTCACAGAGCTTATAGAGGCTAGCACTATTTCTTCTAGAGAAAAGAAAGTAGTAGAATTTTCGATAACTTTATAGAAACCCATCTGTTGATGTTTTTTGGGGGGTCGATGCATCGAACCCCCTATTATCTATTGGCAATAATTCTATCTACTACTAGCTGACGGAATTCTGGAGAGAGACTACTAAAATAAGCACTAAATCCGGTGACTCTTACTACAAGGTCTGGATATCTGCTTGGATCTTTATCCTATATCCCGCGGGTATAGTATAATATATTAGAAATTTTCTCTTTTAAAAAGAATGGAGGAATAAAATTGAAAACTACTAAGGAAATCATAGAGGACATGAAGATAGCCACTACAAATCTGGACCATCTTGGCATAGTTGCAGGTGTCTTTGATGAGATAGGTATTCAAGAAGTTATAGAAGAGAAGATACCTAAAAATAGACAACATAAAGTTTCTCATTCTACTATAGTTAAGGCTATGGTCCTAAATGGTCTTGGTTATACAGAAAGAAGAAGACTCTATCTCTTCCTACCAAATTCTTCACTGTGAAAAATATTATAATTGAAAATGACACCTGCGGAATGTGGGTTAGGAGGACAACCTTTAAAGAAAACAGTAGTCCTAACCCCTGGCCCATCATGTAAAGAGAATCTTTGAATATCAAATATAATACCAGTAATCATAAGATACCCAACATATATATCCCTAGAATAAAGAATAGAATAGCCGTTAGAGCCTTAGTAAAAACAAGTTTTTTTAAGAAAAAATTGTTTACCTGCTCTGAAGAAACCCAGAAAGATGAAGCGAACACTATCACTAATAGAGGGACAATAAACATAATATTATAACTAAAAAGATATAACAAAAATTGATTTTTGACTTGGGCCTTAATAAGAGATACTACTGGAAGATATATCTGTCCTGTACAGGCAAATTCTATAAAAGATGTTAAGGAACCAGCTATTGCACCAGTAATGAATTTAAGATCTACAGAATGAGTAGTATAGAATCTAATAATATTGTGAGTTTCTATCTTGAAACGTCTAGGCAATTGGAGTTTTACTTTTCTTTCTTTTCCTCTTTTTATATAATAAATATCTACTAAACTTAAAACTCCAAAGATTAACAAAATAATCCCTAAAACAAGATAGAACCATTTAAGTATAGATCCAAATGCAATACTCTGCATAAGGCGGAACAGCCCAATTCCTATTCCAAAGTACACAATAAAGGTCCCAGTTGTAAAACCTGAACCAATGAAAAAAATATCCTTCTTTATTCTCTTGGTGACCGATAAGAAAGAGATGAGGAATATTAGCAAAGTTAAAGAGCAAGGATTTATTCCATCTATTAGCCCGCTTATCAAAATCATAGGGAAAAGATGTTCTCCTAAGGCGAGGACTATAGAAAATTTTATCTTCTTGAAAAGTAGCCCTATTCTATCGTCTAAAGATTTAATATTTTCCTGCTTCTCTTTTAGAGTAGACTGTAATAGATAAAGCAATTCTTCTTTAATTTCTTTATAACCTATAAAAAGTCCTTTTCCTACAAACACTGCAGGGACTTTTCCAAATTGAGATTTATCCTTTAGGTAAACCTCGTCAAGCATTTCTCTTAGTTCTTTTACTTTAGGATTAGACATATCTCTTTCAGCTAACTCGAAGTAGGGATAATTTGCTACTAAAGCCTTGAGGAAAGTAGATGTTTCACTACATTCTGGATCATTTTCATAATAGAAGTAAGATATGTCTATCTTATCCCTCAAAAAAGCTGGAGGAGGACAATTCAAACAATAGCCAAAAGGAGCTGCCTTTAGATGGAAATTGGGAATAATCAAGAAAATAAGAGCGATTATTCCTGTAGTTATGTAAACTTTATCTCTCATATAAGAAACAACTTACCTCATGATTTTCACTAAGAGCTTTCAATTCAGGAGTCTTTTCTTTACAGATATCCATTCTTTCTGAACATCTAGAGAAAAATGGACAACCTACTACCATATGGTCGCCTACTTCTTCGTAAGAATATTTTATTTCTTCAGATAATAAGACCTTCTTTTCAGGATCAGGAGGCAAAAGGGCTTCCATTAAGAGTTTAGTATATGGATGAAAGGGTTTTTTTAATATTTCCTCTGTTTCTCCCTTTTCCATTACCTTTCCCCTGTATAAAATAACGACCTTTTCTCCAAGATAATAGGAAGAAGATAAGTCATGAGTAATAAACAGACAAGACATTCCATATTTCTGCTTAAAATCTAAGAGTATATTGAGAAAAAGGGCTCTAAGAGCTACATCTATCATAGAGATAGGTTCATCAGCTATTATAAGTTTTGGTTTTAAAAGATAAAGGCGTGCTAGCATTATTCTCTGTCTCTCTCCTCCACTTAGCTGATGTGGGTATCTACCAAGTATCTCGTTTGGTCTAAGTCCAATTGCTTCAAGAGATTCTGAAATTAGTCTTTTAGACTCCTCTCTACTGGAAGCCAGCCTAAATTTCTTTACTGTATTTTCTAATACCCTATCCACCCTATAAAATGGATTGTATATCCCGTATGGATCTTGGAAAACAGCTTGTATTTGTCTCCTATATTCTGCCCATTCATGATGAGTAAGAGAAGTTATATCCTTTCCCTTAAATAAAATTCTGCCTGTTGTAGGTGGAAGTAGACCTAAAATAATCCTGGCAAAAGTAGTCTTTCCGCTTCCACTTTCACCTACGATAGAAATAATGTCCGGTTTCTCTTCTGAAAAAGAAAGGTTTATTTTCTCTAGGGCTCTAGTAGTTTTACCTTTTCTGTGGACAAAAATCTTTGAGATATCTATCGCTTCGAGTAGTTGAGTCATTTTACATTACACCTCCATAAAGAAAACATGCCACATATCTTTCATCATTATATTTAATCATAGGGGGTTCCTTGATCTTACATTCTTCCTTTACCTGGGGACATCTAGGATGGAAACGACAGCCAGAAGGCCAATTTGTAGAGCTAGGAGCTATTCCAGATATACCTTCTAGCCTCTTCTTCTTATCATAATTTATAGATGGGATAGAAGATAAAAGTCCAAGAGTATATGGATGAAGCGGGTTTTTAAATACTTCATTTGTCTTTCCAATCTCTACTATCTTTCCGGCATACATAACTGCTATTCTATCTGCCATCTGAGCATGAACAGCCATATCATGAGTTACAAGCAGTAGGGATGCATTTATATCTTTAGACACTAATAACAGAGTATAGAGTACAGAAAGTTGGCTAACTACATCAAGAGCAGTAGTGGGTTCATCAGCTATTATCAATTCAGGCTGTAAAGCTAATGCCATTGCTATAATTATACGTTGCTTCATTCCTCCACTCAATTCATGAGGATACATATTTAAAACACTTGAGGGTAAGTTCACTGCATTTAGAATATCTGGCAATAAAGACATCGCTTCTTCCTTATTTCTCTGAGAATGTTCTATTATAGTATCTACCATTTGATCCCCTATTTTCATCACTGGATTTAAAGAATTCATAGAACCTTGAGGAATATAGCTTATATGTTTCCATCTGATATCTCTTAATTCATCATCTGAAAGAGCTAAGAGATCCACATTTTTATATTTTTCTTCTTCCTTATACGAAAACTTTATAGTTCCACTTGGTATATATACAGAAGACCTAATAAGTCTGGTTATCCCACTTATCAATGTAGACTTACCAGAACCAGACTCTCCTGCTACTCCAAATACCTCTCCTGGATAAACAAAAAAAGATACCCCATCTACAGCCTTAGAAATACCTGTTACATTCCTGTAATAGATTTTTAAATCATTTATTTCTAAAAGTTTCTCCATAAGAACTCTCCTTCTTCAGTCACTGTCTTCTTACTCTAGGATTATAGGTTGCTTCTAATCCCATATTTATAAGCTGAACCCCTACAAACAATAGTACTAAAACTAGTATGGGAGGAAGTATAAGATTCCATTTCCCTTGGCTCAAAGCTCCCCAACCTATTGCCAGATTAATCATCATTCCTAATGTAGTTATTCCGGAAGGACCTAATCCGAGTACTTCTAGTCCAGTAGCAGCTACCATTGCTCCAACAATACTTCCTGCTAAACTTACCCCCAAAAAAGGAAGAAGATTGGGCAAGATCTCTGTAAATATTATTTCATAATCCTTCATATTGTTAAGTTTAGCCAGATCTACATATGGAGACTCTCTTAAACTCATCACCTGAGATCTTATTACTCTTGAAGAATAGGGCCAACTAAATATAGCAAGTATAATGCCCATGGTAAGAATATTGAGAGTTTTCACATATGCAGATAATACCATGAGAATTGGCAAAGATGGTATTACAAGGAGTGCATCTGTAAAAGTACGAAGAACCGTATCTGCGCCTCCACCTTTATATCCAGCGGTGAAACCAATGAGTATACCTATAAATGTAGAGAATACACCTGCTAGGGCTCCTATAACTAAAGAATATCTGGTACTTAAAAGAGTAAGAGCTAAAACATCTCTCCCAAAACGGTCAGTTCCCAATGGATGCTCTAAAGAAGGTGATTCATACATAGGAAAAAGAGATATATTTAGTGGATTATGGTTCCCAATGATGGCTTTACTTAAAAGTGGCTGGAATATGGCAATGGAAACAATAAAAAGGACTATGAAGATTCCTAATATGAGTTTAGGGTCTAAACTAGATGTCCTTGTCTTCATAAGTTCTCTCCTTATCTCGCACGAATTCTAGGGTCTATTAAAGGTAATATCAGGTCTATAATAAGATTGGCAGTCAAAACTGCCACTATAGATAAAATTACTATTCCCTGGATAAGATTGTAGTCTAAAATTCCTATAGCATTGGCCATTAATCTACCTATTCCTGGATAATTAAAGACCCACTCTACTATATATGCCCCATTCATAATAAAACCTAGAGAAATGGCTAATCCTGTTATTTGTGGTAATAATGCATTTCTCATTACATATTGCCTTAATACTGTAGAAGGCTTTAACCCTTTAGCTTCTGCAAAGATGAGATAATCCTCTCCGAGAATTGATATCACTAGAGCCCTGGTAGATATAATCCACCCCATAGCAGTAGTTAAAATAATAGAAAGGGAAGGCAGAATACCATGCTTTATTATGCTAAATATAAATTCCAGATTGAATCCAGGGGTAAGGAATGGATTATAAGCACCTGAGCTTGGCAAAACCATAAGGGTATACGCTAAAAAGAACACTAGTATTAAAGCAAAAAAGTACTGAGGGACCTGGGAAAAGAAAATAGCTAAGGCAGTAACTATCTTTGAAGCAAGTAAGTCTCTTTTCCAACCTACAAGAGTTCCTATTAATATTCCTATAACCCAGGATATCAATAAAGAAAGACCTAATAGACCTATAGTCCAAGGTAGAGAGGTAATTATTAGTTCCTGGGCAGGTGTAGGAAATGCAGTAAGAGATGGGCCAAGATTACCTCTTAAGACATTCTTAGTATACCTTATATACTGAGTAAATAGGTTTCCATTTAATCCAAACATTTCCTGATATTTTTCTACAATATTTTCTCCCCCTTGAACTACTACAGTAGAATACCTCTGCTGCATACTTAATATGAAAGCCCCTATAGGATTCCCAGGAATCAGTCTAAAAAAGAAAAACGTAGCAGTAAAAGTCACAAAAATAGTTAAAAGGTAAGTAATAAACCTCTTAACTATATAATTACCAAAGATCTTTGTTATCATCTTTCTCCTCCGTAAAAGTATTAGGGTTAGGGGTTCTATATTTATAGAACCCCTAACTTTAGACTTTAAAGCATACCTACTTAGCTGGTTTTAGATTGAATGTAACAAATAAGAAATGACCCCACCAAGTAAATGGTACTGTATACATATTATCTGCAGTAGGCCAGCCCTTCCAGTAAGTTTGGTTCCAGCTCATAGTGTATATAGTCTGAATTACTGGTGTAGCAGGTAGATCCTTCATATATTCTTCGAGAGCCTGTGAATAATATTTGTCGGCAAGTTTAGTATCTGGGTTAACCTTTGCTAAAATTGCCACAATCTTATCTAAGTTCTTATCTTTAAGCCTTACCCAGTTACCTCTTACCGCTCTTTCTCCTATAGGCATTATACGGTCGCTAGTAAGGTCTCTATATAGATTATAAGGGTCAGTACCGGCACCGCATAACCAGTGAGAAGTAAGGTCAAACTTACCTGTTGAAGTATACTCATCGAATACTGGACCTTCTAAATGTTTTACATTCAATTTTACCCCTATCTTATCTGCTTCTCTTGACATGTCTAAAGCAATCTGATACTCATAATTAGCAGGAAGAGTTGGAGTTATAATGTCTAAGCTCAATGGTTTTCCATCAGGACCAACTCTTACTCCTCCAGGTCCCATCTTATATCCAGCCTCATCTAACAGCTTAGCAGCTTTACCTGGATCAAAGGTAAGATCATATTTTTCTAAAACAGACTTATCTACAAATCTTTCCATATATTTATAAGCTGCCCATGGATATTTTGCAGGGGTTGTCTCTGGTAACCAGAGAGTTTTTGCTATCTTTTCTCTATTGACTAAATAGGATAGTGCCCATCTTACTCTTGGGTCTGCAGTAGGCCCAGATGCACAGTTAAACCATATCCCTCTAGGGCAAGGGTCTAAGAATGGAGCGATTATTATATTAGGATTCTTCTTCATTGCTACTTCCATCTGAGTATAATCGATATTATGGGCATGATCTATAACATTGTTTATTATGTCCTGTAAATCAGCATCTGGAGGTGGAGAAGTTCTATAGACTACATACTTAGGACCGGGGAAGTATCCTAACTTTTTACCCCAATAATCATCTCTACGTTCCCAGATAAACATTGTTAATGCAGGAATTACTTGCTTTAACTTATATGGTCCAGTGGTCACTGGAGGATTATTCTTAAATGTTAATGGATCCTTTCCTTCCCAGATATGCTTAGGGACAATAGGAGTAGCCGTACATACAAAGTTAACAAATCTATAGTGGAATCTCGGATTTGGTTCCTTGAGTTCAAATACAACAGTATATTGGTCTTTTGCCTTTACGCTAGCTACTTCCTGTTTCCAGTTTTCGCCTCCAAACTCTGGATGGGACATAATCATATTTACAGTAAATACTACATCATCAGCAGTAAATGGCTTTCCGTCATTCCATGTTACACCACGCCTTAATGTTATTTCACATCTCTTAAACTCATTAGAATAAAGATACTTCGTAGCTAACCATGGAACTATCTTTCCTGTAGCAAGATTAGCATACCAAAGATACTCTGTAGCTAACTGCCAAAACCCTATAGCAAATTCTACCCCATTAGGAATGAAGTAGTTGAAACTGTCAAAGATTCTAAATGTGGCTGTATCTTCTAAAAATAGAGTCTCATTTCTTGGAACCGGAAGTTGCTGAGCTCCAACTGGGGCTAAGATAAACGTTAAACATACAAAAAGAGCTAAAAAACTTACCAAACCTCTCTTAATCATCTTCTTGTTCCTCCTTTTCTTTAATTTAGCTCTTTAAGAGCCATCAAATCTTCCATATTAATCTCTAAGAACACTCACAACCCTTATAGCTGTTGTCTGGTACTACCCTTTAGGGTTAACTTAACTGAATTGTATTCATAAACATTAAAAATATCATTAAATTCTACTTTATTCCTCTCCTCATCTCCTTTCATTTTGTGATTTTCTAGATAAATTTTATCTTATTTATTAGTTACTGTCAATTGGCTGTCAACTGATCTCTGTAATCACTTTGCCCACCCCCTTTCCAAAGACCGTAGATTTTCTCCAAACTCTAAAACTTCTTGTAGTCTCACTTTTAGCTATAGCCTTACTACGTTTCACCCCCACAGCCCAACCCCTTGAT
>JBMFOH010000006.1:0-43446 GCA_049969715.1 bacterium
TCATTTTTGTCCAAAACAACCTATTAACTTATGTATCTCTTAAATCTCCCCCTATTGACTTTTTACCGTAGGACTTAACACTCTTAAAACATTATATGCCTATTCTATCACAGTAATGTATCGAACTTTAATTATAAGGTAGTTGTTTCACATCTGATTGATGAGTTAATTTAATATAGGTAATCTCTGATCTTTTTAATAAACAGGCAAGGATGCCTGTTCTAATAAAGCAAATATTACAAAATTATAATTCTATACACCATTTATGTAACAGTCATATTTTAACAGCGCTAATTTTTTCGGGTAGATTATTTTTAAGGAATGTCGACGACTAGACAACATCTGATTTATATTATAAAATGAGACAACATAATATTGAAGTATGATTAAAATTATAGGAGATTTAGAGATGGAAATACCGAAGCTTTTAAAGGTAAGGCAGTTCTTCAATAGGGAACGTATAGAAGATATAGAGGATAGGGTAAGAGGGGAGATAGTTAAGTTAGGCATCTCTATAAGACCCGGTTCGGAGATAGCCATTGCAGTTGGTAGTAGAGGGATAAAGAATATTGAGAGGATTGTAAAGGCTACGGTAGATACAGTAAAGGCTTCTGGAGGAAAACCATTTATCGTTCCAGCTATGGGGAGTCATGGAGGGGCTACAGTGGAAGGGCAGAAGAGACTGTTAGAAGGCTATGGAATTACAGAAGACTATATAGGTGCACCTATTAGGTCTTCTATGGAGGTTGTAGAACTTCCATCTAATGGGTTAGAGAATAGGGTCTTTATGGATAGATTTGCCTATTCTGCAGATGGGACCATAGTTATAAATAGGATAAAGCCACATACAGACTTTCATGGTGAGGTAGAAAGCGGTTTATTGAAGATGTGTGTAATAGGGTTAGGGAAACACAAACAAGCTATAGAGATCCATAGATTTGGCACATATGGATTGAGACATCTGATACCGCTTACTGCAGAGAAGATTATTAGATATGGCAATATTCTGTTTGGTATTGGTATAGTGGAAAACGCCTATGATGAGACAATGATAATAGAGGGAGTAATGCCTGAAGAGTTTAGGGAGGCAGATAAGAGATTACTTGGTGTAGCAAAGGAGAATATGCCTTCATTACCTATAGAAAGGCTAGACCTTTTAATAATTGATGAAATAGGTAAGGAGATAAGCGGTTCAGGGATGGATACCAATATCATAGGTAGGATATATATAGATGGAGAGCCAGAGCCAGAAAAGCCAAGGATTACTAGGATTATGGTTGCTGATCTTACAGAAAAGACCCATGGAAACGCAATAGGTCTAGGACTGGCGGACTTTACTACTAAAAAACTTTTTGACAAGATAAATTTCGAGGCTACTTACCAGAATGTTGTTACTAGTACATTTGTGCTCAGGGGTAAGATACCAGTAATTGCTGAGGATTCGAGAACTGCCATTGAATGGGCTCTAAAAACCTGTGGACCTATAGAGATCGAAGATGCTAGGATAATAAGGATAAAGAATACGCTCAGTTTAAGTGAACTATATGTATCTAAGAGTGTTCTGGAAGAAATAAGGGATAGAGTAGAGATAATTGGAGACTTTATGGATACGTGTAATGAAAAAGGAGAACTGACAGATTTTTAGAAATATTATAAAAAGGTTGGGAGATAAGTATATAATAGAAAGAGATAAAATAGGAAGTCCATATGAGCTTTTAATCTTGGGTATAATTATTGTATTTTCTTTTTTTGTTTCTCAGTGGAATTTTTTATTGTTTCATACGGGCATTGAGTTATACTCCATCATCATTGGTATTATGATATATATCTTCTCGATGTATTCCTATAAGTATATAAGGAATTGCTATTTCCCCTTTCTTGGAATCGCATATCTTTTTGTTAGTATTATAGATCTTATACATACACTTGCCTATAAAGGAATGAGTATATTTCCTAACACTACAGCTAATGAGCCCACCCAGCTTTGGATTATTGCAAGATATACAGAGAGTATCTCCTTGGCAGTAGCTCCAATTTTTTTCTATAAAAAGATTAAATCTAACTGTCTATTTTCTGTTTACCTTGTCTATGGGGCTGTATTAGGCATCTTGATGGCTATGATATTTTATTTTAAGAGTTTCCCTGCTTGTTATGTAGAGGGGGTAGGGCTTACACCGTTCAAGAAGATAAGTGAGTATATTATCTCAGGAATTCTAGTTTTGTCTTCATTTATTCTTTGGAAATCTAAAGAAAATCTTGACGATACTGTATTTTCACTTATAACCTTAAGTATATTGGCTACTATTATAAGTGAACTCTTCTTTACATTATATATAAGTGTTTATGGAATATCGAATGTAATTGGGCACATCTTTAAGCTTATCTCATTCTATTTTATAGGGAAGGCATTACTAGAGATGTCGCTTAGATCTCCGTATAAAACCATCTTTGCAGAACTTACAAAGGAGGTAAACACATTTAAGGATTATATAGAGTATGCCGGTACAATATTTTTATTACTTGATAGGAATGGTAAGGTCTCTCTTATTAACAAAATGGGTTCAGATGTTTTAGGTTATCCTAAGGATGAGATTATTGGGAAGGACTGGTTTGAAAACTTTATACCTGAGTATACTAGAAAAGAGATTAAAGATTACTTTTTTAGATTGATAGAAGACAGCAATGTACCCAAAGAGGAATATTTAGAAAACTACGTCAGGGCAAGGAATGGGGAAAAGGTAATAAGATGGCATAACTCTCTTCTAAGAGATGAGAATGGCAAGGTATTTGGTGTTCTCTCGTCGGGAGTGGATTTTACTAGAGAAAAGGAACTAGAGGAACGTTTGACTTATTATGCTACGATAGATGAGCTTACTGGAGTGTACAATAAGAGGATGGGACTAGAGATAGTGAGGAGGGAACTTGAGTTAGCTACAATCAAAAACTCTCCAGTTACTATTGTATTTGTGGATACAGATGGACTTAAGATGGTAAATGATACATTTGGGCATGTAGAGGGAGACGAGTGCTTAAGGATTATCGCTAGAGTTATAAAGGAAACTATTAGAGGTTCTGATATAGTGTTTAGGTTTGGAGGGGATGAATTTATAATTGCATTTATTCAATGCACTATAGACAAGGCAAAAGATATAATGAGAGGGATTACAGATAAGCTTAGTAGGCTTACCCTTGAGCTTAAGAAACAATATCCTCTCTCTATAAGTTATGGATTTTCCCTCTTTGATCCTAAAAACCCTATCTCCATTGAAGAGCTCATCATTACTGCTGATAAGCACATGTATGATATGAAAAGGAGAAGGTCCTAGCGTCTATATTATGAGCCTTTCAGTGGCAAAAAGTTTATTTCTCCCCGTACCTTGTTACAGTAAATCTATAGATGTTTTCTATCTCATCTATAGCAAGCCCTGCCTTTAGACTAGCTATTCTTAATTGTTCTTCTACTGTGTCCACCCCTTCGAGGTCTGGTAGCAATAGACCTCTCTGCCATCCCTTTTCTACAATTACTCCATATTTCTTTGGGTCTAACTGAGATATGTCACTTACCCTTTCTGGAGGGTTTAAGATATCTACTGAGTATGAGAGGTCAGGAAGCTCATCTTCTCCTATCGGATTGAATCTTGGATCTTCTGTGGCGGAACTTATAGCATTATTTATGATCTCATAGGCAAGATTTTCTCTGGTAGGAGCTATAGTCCCAATGCATCCTCTAAGCTCTCCATGCTTCTTTATGGTAACAAAAGCCCCTGCTCTCCTCTTTAGTTCTTCAGGGATATTTTTAGGAGAGATAACTCTTCCCTCTCTTACATAGGTCTCTACTGCTTCTTTAGCCAAATTCAGTATATAAGAGGTAAGATCTTCACTGTTTATAGAAATCACCTCTCCAACTAGATATCCTACGCCAAATGGCCCTTCATAAGACAGAAAATTTGTTCTTATCTTCTTTTCGTCCATAATACCTGCTAACATAACAAGGGAGCGGAGTCCGCATTCTCCTGCCCTTTCTATAAGGTCGGGGTCAAGATTCAAGTATTCTTTAAGGTCCCCTGATTTTAATATCTCTGCTACCGCTTGGTCAAATATCTTTCCCATAGGGTCATAACCAGCTGGAGCATCAGGTAAAAGCCTATGCGACATATCTCCGCTGGCAATAAAAAGCATATCCTCTTCTCCTACCTTATCTATTACCTTACCAAATGAAAATACCCTCTCTAAAGGTAAGAGTGAAAATGAGAGAAGAACTAATTTTGGCTTATAGTCTAATTCTTTGAGAATATAGTAGAGCGGAACCATCGCTCCATGGTCAAGGTATACATCTTCTATCTCTCTTACAGGTAACGATGCCTTTTCCGCCTCCTCTATAATCCTTTTTGTAGTAATCCTATCTGTCTCTAGCTCAAACCTTACATCTGGTGCTCCAAATTCAGAAAAACTCCCATAGAGTCTATCCTGGGTAACTATACCAAAGTAGTTGAAGTATAGTTCACTATGTGGAGAAACTATTATAATTGTCTTTGGTTTAATCTCCACTACCTTTTTCCCTAGGGTATCCATTGCCTTTACAGTAGAGGAAACATCCTCTAGATGCATCCCGCCTATCTCTGGAATAATGATAGGAGGATGTGGTGTTACAAAGGCATACTTTATACTCATAATAACCCCCTCTATCTTCTGAATTTTTTGAATATATCTTCACGACTTATCAATTCAATGATAATGGGTCTACCGTGTGGACAAAATCTAAAGTTATTTACTCTAGATAGGTCATCGAGAAGTTTTCTCATCTCCTCCATAGTAAGCCTATCACCTAATTTTACTGCACTTTTACAAGCTATCTCCCTCTTAAGTGTGTTTACACTGAGGTCTTTCTCCTCTAAAGGTTCTAGCAAAGCTTCTTCTAAGTTTATTCTGTCTAAAAAACTAGGGATGGCTCTTACTACTATGCTCTCTGGTCCAGAGATATCACACTCAAAGCCTAATTCATTTAATTCCTTAACGATTAGCTCTATCTCTTCATATGGGATGTGAGAGAGATTTATATATTCAGGTTCTAAAAGGAGTTGTGGAATACTTTTTATTTCACCAAATGAATCAAATATAACACGTTCATGTGCTACATGTTGATCTACAAGGAAGAGTCCCTTATCTGATGAGCATATAATAAATGTGTTGAGATACTGTCCTATGGGCTCTAATGGGAATATATCCTTATTATCTGTTGGTATGGGTTCGGTTTCCTTAAAGAGTAAAGTCCTTTCATAGACAGGAAGAGCCTCCTCTATCTTACTACTGGCTGACTTAATTGATTGACTCAATGGGTAATGTGTCTGTTTTTCTTTTAGTAGGTCATATATAGCGTTATATACTGCACTGTATGTCTTTCCCTCCTCGAGAATCTTTATCTCTAACTTTGCTGGATGGATATTTACATCTATAAAACTTGATGGCATCTTAAGGTCAAGTATTATAAAGGGGAATCCTTTATCCCCTATGGCTTTTGTTACGGCATCTTCTACTACCTTCTGTAGGATGTAGAGTCTTATTACCCTTCCATTTATCGCAAATACTTCTCTTTTTCTATCAGGATACATCCTAGCCCTTTCTATAATTCCTCTCCCAGATAGATAGGTGGTGGAGAAATTTATCTCTATTGGTTCTAACATTTCTTCAAATAAGATAGAGGCAACATCCTTAAATATCCCTGTCCCTGGGGTTACAAAGACTTCCTCTCCATCTGATTCTAACCGGAATGAGATCTCTGGATATATGAGTGCATACCTTCTTACCCAATCTACAGCAAGTGACTTCTCATAGGTATCATTCTTAAGGAACTTTCTCCTTGCTGGGGTATTATAAAATAGATCCTCTACTATTATTCTTGTTCCCTTTGGGATAAAGGATAACTCTAGACTTTTCTCTATCCCTCCCTCTATTACGTATTTTATCCCTTCATCTCCAGTGTTTGTTTCTAGGATAACTTTTGAGACTAGTGCGATGCTCGATAGTGCTTCCCCCCTAAAACCTAAGGTAGAGATCCTATAAAGGTCTTTTATATCATCTATCTTACTGGTTGAGTATCTCTCAAAGACAAAAGGAATGTCCTCTCTTGATATCCCCACGCCATCGTCTCTTACCTCAATTCTTCTCTTTCCTCCTTGGACTATATTTACATAGACATGTCTAGCTCCAGCGTCTATAGAGTTTTCTAATAGTTCCTTTACTACCGATGCGGGTCTCTCAACTACCTCTCCTGCTGCTATGTGTTGAATTACGTCTTGTGGTAATCTTTTTATCCTGTTCACTATCTTCCTCCTTTAATGCTTTTGACCATTCAGATATCTTAAGAAGAGCATCAATTGGGGAGAGAAGTTCTACGTGTGTATGCCTTAGTTCTTCAATGATTGGATGTTCAATTATGGTGAATAATGGGGGTTGTATAGCCTTCTTTTTAGGAAGAGACTCTTTTTTATTTGTTGTCTCAAGTGTCTTTAATATCTTGGTAGCTCTTTCTATTATAGACTTAGGAAGACCTGCTAGCTTAGCTACGTATATTCCGTAACTTTTATCTGCTGAGCCTTTCCTTACCTTATAGAGAAAGGTGACATGGTCTTCCTTCTCCTGTACTGCAACCGTATAGTTTTTTACTCCGTATATCTGACTTTCTAATGCAGTAAGCTCGTGATAATGGGTGGCAAATAGGGTACGAGGTCTATCATTCGTAGTTCCTAGATATTCTACCAGTGCCCAAGCAAGACTCATCCCATCATATGTACTTGTACCTCTTCCTACCTCATCAAATACAATAAGACTCCTTGGAGTAATATTGTTTAAGATCTTGGCAGTTTCCTCCATCTCTACCATAAA
The DNA here is from genome assembly GCA_049969715.1 of bacterium. Classification (GTDB taxonomy): domain Bacteria; phylum DUMJ01; class DUMJ01; order DUMJ01; family DUMJ01; genus JBMFOH01. Next base: position 6,883 of record JBMFOH010000006.1, read on the forward strand.
TGTACTTTGGTTGAGACTGAGATAATCCTGAGCTCCTATCCTAGTAAATAGTCTATCAACTATCCCTATATGAGCTTTTTCTGCTGGGACAAAACATCCCATCTGTGCCATAATTACTATAAGTCCCACCTGTCTCATATATGTTGATTTACCAGCCATATTAGGACCGGTAATAAGGATGATTTGATGTTCTTCTCTATCTAGGTATGCATCATTGGGTATAAATGTATGCTCTAGAGACCTTTCTACAACTGGATGTCTTCCATCCTTTATCTCTATCCTAAAATCATTTCCTAAAGTAGGTCTGGTATAGCTATTTATCCTTGAGACATAGGCAAAACTCTGTAGCACATCAAGGGTAGCTATTGCTGAAGATGTTTCTTGGATATCCTTTATCCATTTCCCAGCGGTATCCCTTAGTTGTAGAAATATATCATATTCTAGGGTATTTAATTTCTCATCGGCACCTAGAATCCTATCTTCAAATGCCTTTAACTCTTCAGTAATGAATCTTTCTGCATTTACCAATGTCTGTCTTCTTATATAGTCATTTGGTACTAGTGATAGGTTTGACTTTGTAACCTCTATGTAGTAGCCAAATACCTTATTATAACTTACTTTTAGAGATTTTATCCCTGTCCTTTCCTTTTCTCTTGCTTCAAACTGAGCCAACCATCTGTTAGAGTTATGCAATATATCTCTAAGTTCGTCCACCTCTTTGTTAAACCCATCTCTTATGATACCACCTTCGGTGACTGTTAATGGTGGTTCATTCACTATAGCCTTTTCAATAAGTTCTATTAGAGTAGTAAAATCCTTTATCCTATTCCATATATCTCTAAGAACCTTGGCTTTTGGCGTAAATATCTCTTTAAGAGACATAGCATTTCTTAGAGAATTCTTAAGAGCAATAAGGTCCCTTGCATTTCCAATGCCACAAGAGAGCCTTCCTATGATACGCTCAAAATCTTCGATATCTTTCAATCGTTCCCTTATCTTTTCACAGTAGTTTTGACTATTGAATAGCTCTTCTACTCCGTCTAATCTCTCTTCTATAGAATCTACATCTATAAGTGGATAGATGATCCAGCTCTTAAGTAATCTTGACCCCATTGGAGTGATGGTATAATTGATGGCACTATAAAGAGTAAACTTAGAACTATTATTAGTACTCTTTAAGAGTTCTAGACTTTCTATAGCTCTATGATCTATCCACATATACTTAGAAGGGTTATACACCTTTACAGGCATTATATGGTTTGGAAGAGTCTTCTGTGTATACTCTAAGTACGCTAGGATAGCCCCTGCGCTCTCTATTGCTAGGGGCATATCTTCTATGCCAAAGGACGTTAGATTTTGAAGATTATATAGGCTTAAGAGCTTTTCATAGGCAAGATAGTAATCAAAATATTCGGAGTCAAATTCTGATATAATCCAATTCCTTTTCATCTCTTCCTGGAGAAAGTCAAACGGGTTACTATCTCTAGGTACTACAAGTTCGGAAATATTTAATTTTAATAGGCTTTCAAGAAATACCTCCCAGTCTCTTATAGGAAATTGATTCGTATAAAACTCTCCAGTAGATATATCTATGAATGATATTCCGAAGCCTAATTTTTCGTCTCTTATAACACTTGCTATATAGTTGTTGTTATCAGACTCTAAGGAGATAAAGTTTGTACCTGGGGTAATTATCTTCACGACGTCCCTTTTTACTAGTCCTTTTGCTAGTTTAGGGTCTTCCAACTGTTCACATATGGCTATCTTATAGCCCTTTTCTAGGAGCCTCGGGATATAATTCTCAGCCGCATGGTATGGTATTCCTGCCATAGGGATACGGGTATTCTTTCCTATTTCTTTTGAGGTAAGGGTTATCTGAAGCTCCCTACTAGCTATATAAGCATCGTCTTGGAAGAGCTCATAGAAGTCTCCAAGTCTAAAGAAGAGTAATGTATCAGGATAACTCTTCTTTATCCTTCTGTACTGCTCTATCATAGATATAGAAGACATATCAAATAACAACCCCTTTTAATGTATAGCTATTAGCCTCTGTTATCTTTACAGAGACTATCTTTCCTAATTCTATCTTTTCATCTATTATAACCACCTTGTTTGTCCTTGTTCTTCCTCTTGATTGAGAGTTCCACCGTGTTTTACCCTCTTCTATTAGGACCTCCTGTACTGTTCCTATAAGCTGTTTATTTATCTGTTCAGAGATCTCATTTTGAACCCTATTGAATATCTCGTATCTGGATTGTTTAATATTATAGGGAAGATCTGGAAGTTCTGATGCCCTCGTCATAGGTCTTGGAGAAAAGATCGCAGAATAGACTTGATCAAATTTTACTTCCCTTATAAAAGTCAATAACTCTTCAAACTCTTCGTCTGTTTCGGTTGGGTATCCTATAATGATATCGGTGGTAATAGCAATCCCAGGAATATTCTCTCTTATCTTGTCTATGAGGGCTCTATAATGTGTCTTTGTATACCTTCTATTCATTAGTTGGAGTATCCTGTCATTTCCTCCCTGTACTGGAAGATGGAGATGTTCACATACCTTTGGCAATTCCTTTATAGCTTTTATAAGTTCATCAGAGATGTCCTTAGGATGTGATGTAGTAAATCGAATCCTTTCTAAGCCATCTATACCGTTAAGTCGATATAAAAGTTCTGCAAATGTTAGTTCTCCAGGGATATCCTTGCCATAAGAATTTACATTCTGACCAAGAAGAGTAACTTCCTTTGTTCCCCTTGAAACGAGTCCTTCTACCTCTTCTATGATGAGATTACTTGGCTTACTCCTTTCTCTTCCTCTTACGTAGGGTACTATACAGTAGCTACAGAAGTTGTTACATCCTTCCATAATCCTTACAAATACAGATACAGGACTTTTTTCAGGGATTATTATATTCCATTCTCCGGGGTTTTCTTCTACATATATCCTTTCTTCTTCCTTAAGAATATCTGGAATATTTAAAAAGTCAAATGTTCCTACAACTTTATCTACATAGGGAAATCTCTCCAGTATCTTCTCCTTATGTGCCTGAGCATAACAACCTGCCACCACTATAATAGGAGGATGATTATTATACTTGAGCCTTTTGAGCTCTCCTAGTCTGCCCTCTATTCTTATTTCAGAACGCCTCCTTACTGAGCAGGTATTTAGTATTATTACATCTGCATTAAGAGGAGAATCTACAGGGATATTTCCTTCTCTCTCTAGAAGAGTACTAAGCTCTTCTGACTGTTTTTCATTCATCTGACAGCCTATTGTCCATATATAAAATTTCATCTCTCTTCTACCCTTGTGAGGTCTCCAAACGGACTAAAGAGTCTATATGTATTCTTTAATAGAGAAAGCCTATTTATCCTTATCCTTTCATCATCAACCATAACAAACACATTCTTGAAGAATCTCTCTAATATCTCCACTAGTGGGAGAAGCCTTTCATATCTCTTTTTGAGAGACATATCACCATCTAGATTTACGTTATTTATAAACTCATACAGTGACCTTTCATCGTCTGTCTCAAAATAACTAGGATTACATATGGGTAGGTCCTCTAGCTCTCTTGTTATCCTAAAGCATCTGACCGCAGCGGTGACAAACTGAGGAAATGTCTCTTGAGTAGATAGTTCCTGCAAAGTAACAGCTGTATTTGTTATCTTAGAGACAGAAGTGGTATCTAAACCTAGGGACGACTCTACTAGGTCTCTCCTTATCCCCTTTCCTACAAGATAATTATAGACCCTCTGGGATATAAATGTCCATATCTCTTTTTTATCCTTGGCATTTAGGATATCCATCAGGGACGATAATTCTACATCGATATTACTCTCTCCTAAAAGATATACTAGATTATACGCCTCTTTTCTTAATCCATAGGGATCTTGAGAACCAGATGGCACATAACCTTCATTAAATGAAGAGACTATATCGTACATCCTTTCCACAATGGCTAGTAACTTGGCATTAAAATCGTCCGGATTTGCTTCCTCATGGTGATATATAGCCCTCCAGATTGTTTCTTCTTCCGTCAACCTGGCATATATGCCTCCTATAATGCCATGTAGTTCTGGGAATTCCTTTGCCATCTCAGTAGTTCGGTCTGTCTCAGAGAGTATAAGAGCATCCTCAAGGTCCTTTTTCCTATCAGATAGAGATAGTACATCTATAAGATAGGAGAGTAAGAAGTTCATCCTCTCTACCTTATCCCTTAGTGTCCCTCTGGTACCAGGAAGACTTATCTTAGAAAGGTCTTTTACCCTCTCCCTCAATGGGATAGAGGTATCCCTATCATAGAAAAACTTAGCATCATCAAATCTGGCACTTATCACCCTTTCATTACCTTTTTTTATGTTTGCTATTGCGTCCTGTCCCATATTGCTTACAATGATAAACCCAGGATAGAGCATTCCTGTTTTTCTTTTGATAGGGATATATCTCTGATGGTGGACCATAACAGTAGTAAGAACCTCGGAAGGTAATTCCAAAAAGTATTCAGAAAAATTGCCCAGTATTATATATGGATACTCTACTAGAAATGTAACTTCGTTTAGTAACTCCTCAGTTAGTAACGGCTGAACATTCAAATCTTCTGTTAGTTTATCTACAGTTTCTAGGATGTATCTTTTTCTCTTGTTGTGGTCAAATATTACATAGGCATTTTCTAATTTCTCTTTGTACTCTTTGGCATTCTTTAGATAGATCTTACCTGATGAGAGGAATCTATGACCATACGTATACCTATTACTTTCTATTCCAGCTAGTTTGAATGGAATTATTTCCTCATCCAACAGGGCAACAATCCACCTTATGGGGCGAGAGAATACAAACTTGGTCTCTTCCCAGTACATAGGTCTAGGAATATCTAGAGACCTTATGAGTTCTGTAAATATATCTCCAAGTAAGTCCCTTACATTTTTGCCCTTTTCTTTTACCTCAGCGAATGCGTATTCCCCCTGAGGAGTTTTCTCAAAGACTATATCCTCTAAAGCACATCCTTGTCTCTCAACGAAACCAAGTAAGGCTTTAGTAGGTTTCCCATTGTTATCTAGAGAGACACTCTTGGGCGGACCCTTTACCTTCTTTACCTTATCCTCCTGTGCTGGAGACATATCATATATAAATAATGTTAATCTTCTTGGGGTGCCAAATACCTCTATATCCCCACATTTAATACTGTATCTTTCCATTAAGATCTTAGCGTTTCTTTCTATCTGGTCTAGAATATCCGGGAATATCCTAGCTGGAAGTTCTTCTGTTCCTATCTCAAGAAGGACTGTTTTCATAAGAAACTCCTTTCGTTTCCATATAGAGTTTGGCACACTCTCTAGCCAGTGCCCTTACCCTTCCTATGTAGGTTACCCTCTCGGTGTAAGATAATATACCTCCGGCATCGAGGAGATTAAAGGTGTGAGAACACTTGAGGGTATAGTCATAGGCAGGAAGAATAAGTTTAATATCTAGAAGTCTCCTAGATTCTTTTTCATAGAGCTTAAATAGCTCTCTAAGTAGATTTCCATCCCCAGTTATGAGAGCATACTTAGACTGTTCTATCTCTTCCTGGAGTCGTATATTTCCATATGATATAGAGCTATTCCAGGAGAGGTCAAATACACTTTCCTTCTCTTGAACATACATAGCGAGCCTTTCTAATCCATATGTAATTTCAGCTGAAACTAATTCTACTGGAAAACCTCCCATCTGTTGGAAATAGGTAAATTGTGTAATCTCCATGCCATCAAGCCATACCTCCCATCCTACACCCCATGCTCCAAGGGTTGGCGATTCCCAGTTATCCTCTACAAACCTGATATCATGGAGTATTGGGTCTATTCCTATGTATCTGAGGCTATCTATGTACATATCTATTACATCAGGAGGGGCAGGCTTTAAGATTACCTGAAGCTGATAATACTTACAGAGTCTATTTGGGTTTTCTCCAAATCTTCCATCAGCAGGCCTTCTGCTAGGTTGGACATAGGCTACATTCCATCTTTCTGGTCCAAGGGCTCTAAAAAACGTATCAGGGCTCATTGTTCCCGCCCCAACCTCTATATCATAGGGTTGGGTGATTACACAGTCCTTCTCCTGCCAAAAATAAAGAAGTTTTAATATCAATTCTTGAAAGGTCACAACTTCACCTCTTCCGACTTTAATTTTATACCTGTGTGATATAGTCTAAAACCTTCTAATATATCGTCTATCTCTTTCCCTAACATTTGAGGAACCTCTTTCTTTATAGCCTCACTTAACTTCATCCCTTCGTACTCTTTTAGGACCTCTATAGCCTTGCTAGAGGTAAGCATAGCATCATTTGTCTTTAGCATACAGTCTCTACAGATTACTCCACCTAAGGAAGGGCTAAAGTAGAAGATATCTTCTCTACCACATATACACCTATCTAACCTTAGTTTGTAACCAGCTAAAGATATAGCATTAATCCAGAAAAATCTTAATAAAGACTCTATATTAGCATCATACCTATCTAAAGCAGTGAGAACTCCTAATAGAAGCCTGTAGAAGTTCTCCCCACTATCGTTCTCTGGGGTAATAACTTCAGTAAATTCTAACATCCTAACTGCAGTGAGATATTTATTTAGATCCTTCCTTATATTTGGAAACGCCTTTATGACCTCTACTCCTTTAACAATATCGAACGTCTTTCCTATGTTTATCCATGCCCTTATTGCATTTAGGGGTTCCAAGCTTCCTGCTAATTTGCTAGAAATCTTTCTAGACCCTCTAGCAACAGCCTTTAATTTTCCTCTTTCTCTAGTAAGAAGAATAATCAATCTATCCCCTTCTCCTATATTCTTGTGAGAAAGGATAAGCCCAGTAATGTAATAAGACCTCATAAAGAAATTATAACATAAATTTATCTATCTAATACAAATTTTTCTGGAAGGTTATTAGGTTGACATCTATATTCTACATCTATATAATAAAGTCCTATGCAAAGGTTATCAACGTTTGAATCGCTTAGATATAGAAATTTTAGGCTCTTCTGGTTTGGTCAGTTTATGTCTCTTATAGGGAGCTGGATGCAGACTGTTGGCCAGGGATGGCTTGTCCTTGAACTTACTAATTCCTCCTTCCTCTTGGGGTTAGTAAGTGCCATAGGTTCTTTACCTGTTCTTTTCCTTTCAATCTTTGCAGGGGTAGTGGCAGACAAGGTAAGGAAGAGAAACCTCATTATTGTTACTCAAACATCATTGACTATTCTTGCCTTCTCTATTGGGATAATTACCTATATGGGCATAGTAAAATTTTGGCATATACTCGTTATTGTTGCCCTTTTTGGTGTAGCGAATGCATTCGATATGCCTGCGAGACAGACATTTGTTGTAGAGCTTGTTGACAAAGAGTCCCTTATGAATGCTATTGCTTTGAATTCTTCTATATTTAATGGAGCAAGAATCATAGGTCCTGCTATTGCTGGAGTGATGGTTTCTTCTATAGGTGTTGCTGGATGTTTTATCTTAAATGCTATAAGCTTTATCCCCGTGATTGTGGGATTGTCTCTGATAGATGGAGAATTTAGGGTAGACTCTTCTAGTAATGATTCTGTTATTGAGTCTCTAAAAGGAGGTTTTCTGTATCTAAAGGAAAACCCTAATATCTTTTTTATTATAATAATGGTAGCAATAAATAGTGTGTTTGGAATGCCATATATCACCCTTATGCCTGTTTTTGCTAGAGATGTATTTAAGGTAGGGGCCCAAGGCTTAGGTTTTCTAATGTCAGCTACTGGGGTAGGAGCTTTGATAGGAGCCTTATTTATAGCTTCTATTGGGAGGTACAAATATAAGGGAAGACTCCTCATCACTGGAATAATAGGGTTTTCTATCTTTCTGCTCCTTTTTACCATAACTAGGAGCTTTACAGTAGCCATATGGATGTTAGTTTTTACTGGATTTTGTATGATAGTATTTACGTCTACTGCCAACACTACAGTACAGACTTATACACAGGATGATATGAGGGGAAGGGTTATGAGCTTCTATACTACTTTTTTTACAGGAATGGCACCTTTAGGTAACTTACAAGCAGGATATCTGGCAAATTTTTGGGGAGCTCCTAAGGCTATCTTCATAGGAGCAGTTATGAATATAGTAATTGTTATAGTAATCCTGTTAAAGTTGCCTGATATAAAGAATCTATAAAGAAGGAGATGTGTATTTATGAGCAATAATATTTCTCTTTTAGTTGCATTCTGGGGTGGAATAATTTCTTTTTTCTCTCCATGCATATTACCATTGATCCCTCTCTACATATCATATATTTCAGGTGTTTCTTCATACTCTTCGGAAATCAGGCGTTCACGTTCCTTTTTAATAACTAGAGTCCTAGTCTTTGTCTTAGGGTTCTCTCTCATTTTCACGATCTTGGGAGCATCGGCATCCTTTATAGGGAATTGGATTATGAACTATAGAGGGATATTTTTACGCATTGGTGGTATCATTCTTATCATATTTGGGGTCTCTTTTCTTGGAATCCTTAAAATTCCATTTCTATTTAGGGAATTTAAGATAAATATAAAGGGTATTGGTGGTTTTTTTGAATCCTTCCTTTTAGGGATGACATTTGCTTTGGGTTGGACCCCTTGTGTAACTCCTATCCTTTCTTCCATCCTTATACTTGCAGCTACCCAGACTTCCATATACAAGGGGATGATGATGTTATTTGTATATGCCTTGGGATTAGGAATACCTTTTATAGTAGTAGCTATATTTTGGGAAAGGTATATAGCCAATGCCTCCAAGATACGTAGAATAATCCCGTATATCTCATTCATTGGAGGTGTATTCATTATCGTAGTTGGTATCTTTATGGTCCTGGGTAGGATGTTTACTCAGATATTCTTTTGAATTCCTTGACAAAAATACAGTTAAATGGTAAACTTTTTTATGTAAAGTTAGCACTCTACATAATTGAGTGCTAACAGGAGATGATGAGTGAAGATGTTGACAGAGAGAGAAAAGTTAATCTTGAAGGCTGTTGTAGAGGAATATATAGAAACAGGGGAACCTATAAGTTCTAAACTGGTAGCCTCTAAATATTGCCCAAATATAAGTCCAGCTACCATAAGAAATGATATGAGTGTCCTTGAGGAGATGGGCTATTTTTCTCAACCTCATCCTTCTGCTGGTAGAGTTCCCAGTTTGAAAGGTTATAAGTATTATGTAGAGAATATGTTAATGGAATATAGACTTTCTTCCCAGCAGAGGATGAAGATAAGAAAGATATTAGTAAATTTAGAGTCAGATATTACTGACTTAAGAGAGGTTATAAAGACTACCTCTTGGGTTATAGCTCAGCTCTCAAGATTATTAGCGTTCGGCTATGGTCCATTATTAACCGGGAGGTTAGCTAAAAAGATTTGGCTTACCTCTGTAGATGAGAATAGCGTTTTACTAATTTATATGACAGACTCGGGGGAGGTTGCCCATAAGCTAATAAAGACTAAATATAACCGTGAGAGATTAGAGGCGATTTCTAATTTCTTCTCCTCTAAACTGGAAAAAGAAGGTATCGAGAAGATAGACATAGAGGAAATGAAGACTTTTCCTCCTGAAGACTTGTCCCTTCTTCAGGAAATTATAAGTTGTTTGAAAGAGGAAGAATTTTCTTCTGCCCTCTCTTACATAGAAGGGACTGATTATATAGATAGAATCCCAGAGTTTAATGACCCAGAGACACTGAAGATAGTTATAGACCTCCTTAATAGAGAAGAGGTAGTAGCTCAAAAGATAAGTGCTGCCATAAATTCTGGGAATACTTGGACTAGCATAGGAGAGAAAGGTAACCTTACCTTTATAGCGATACCATATTTTATTAAAGAACATCCTGTAGGTGGAGCAGGTGTGGTAGGTCCGCTGAGAATGAACTATAAGTATATCATTCCCCTTTTAAATTATATAAGTTCTTGTATGTCTGAGATACTTTCTGTACGTTGGAGGTGAACCCTATGGAAGAGAATATTACAAAAGAAGAAAATGATATCCATGCAGGAGAAGGACTTCCTGCTGAAGATATAAATGTTATCAAACATCAGTACGATGAACTTTATGAGAAATATATAAGGCTTGCTGCTGATTTTGATAATTATAGGAAGAGGATGGTTAGGGAAGTAGAGGAGCTTAAAGATGTAATAAGGGTAGAGCTTATTAAGTCATTGCTTCCTATATTGGATGATATAGAAAGGGCATTTAACTCTATTCCTAGAGATAGGGAAGATGGAATGAAAGAAGGCATAGAGATGATATTGAAGAATTTTCAGGGCTGGCTCGGAAATCAGGGGGTAAAGACTATAGATATTAGTGGTACATTTGACCCTAGATATCATGAAGTAATAGTGGTGGAAGAGAAAACTGATATAAAGGAGACAAGGATGGAAGAGTTAAGGAAAGGATATGTTCTTAACGATAGAGTTATAAGACCTACTATGGTAAAGGTAGTAAGGAGTGTAAAGGAGGGAGAATAGATTATGGCTAAAGTAATTGGAATTGATCTAGGAACTACAAACTCGGTAGTGGCTTTTGTAGAAGGAGGGAAACCTACTGTCATTCCTAATACAGAGGGGAGTAGACTTACCCCTTCAGCAGTGGCATTTACTCAGGATGGACAGATTTTAGTTGGTCAATTAGCTAAAAGGCAAGCTATATTAAACCCGGAGAGGACTATCCTTTCTATCAAGAGGCATATGGGGACTAACTATAAAGTGAGGATAGATAATAAGGAGTATACTCCTCAAGAGATCTCTGGAATGATACTTAGAAAACTAAAGGAAGATGCAGAAGCATACCTTGGGGAGAAGGTAGAAAAGGCAGTAATTACGGTGCCTGCATATTTTAATGACGCTCAAAGACAGGCCACCAAAGAAGCTGGAATTATAGCTGGTCTTGATGTCATAAGAATTATAAATGAGCCTACCGCTTCTTCTCTTGCTTATGGATTAGATAAAGAAGGTTCACAGACTATTCTTGTATATGATCTTGGTGGAGGCACATTTGATGTATCTATATTAGAGATAGGCGAAGGGGTATTTGAGGTAAAGGCTACCAGTGGAGATACCCATCTGGGTGGAGATGACTATGACCAAAGGATTATAGACTATCTAGTTGATGAATTTAAAAGGAGAGAGGGGATAGATCTAAGTCAAGATAGGATGGCACTTCAGAGACTCAAAGAGGCTGCTGAAAAGGCAAAGATTGAGCTCTCTACATTAATGTCTACTGAGATAAACCTTCCATTTATCACTGCTACCCAGCAGGGACCTAAACATCTCAATATTACTCTAACTAGAGCCCAATTCGAAGCTATGACAAGAGACCTTACCGAGAGGACTCGTGAACCTATATATAAGGCTCTCAGTGATGCGAAACTTGACCCTTCTAAGATAGATAAGGTTCTTTTAGTTGGTGGCTCTACAAGGATGCCTGCTGTTCAAAGATTAGTAAAGGAGATATTTAACAAGGAACCTCGTAAGGATATAAATCCAGATGAGTGTGTTGCTTTAGGGGCAGCTATTCAGGCTGCTGTCCTTGCCGGTGAAATAAAGGATATAGTTTTACTCGATGTGACCCCTCTATCTCTTGGTATAGAGACATTAGGTGGTATATTTACTAAGATGATAGAGCGTAATACTACAATCCCTGTGTCAAAGAGTGAGATATTTACTACTGCGGCAGATAATCAGACCTCAGTGGAGATACATGTTTTACAAGGAGAAAGACCTATGGCTGCCGATAATCTCTCCTTAGGTAGATTTATACTTGATGGAATTCCACCTGCACCTAGGGGAGTTCCTAAGATACAGGTAACCTTTGACATAGATGCCAATGGGATTGTCCATGTTTCTGCTAAGGATCTAGCTACAAATAAGGAACAGAGGATTACAGTAAAGGGTGGAACAGGATTATCTAAAGAAGAGATTGACCGTATGATGAAAGAGGCTCAGGCTCATGCAGAAGAGGATAAACGTCGTAGAGAAGAGGTAGAGATGAAAAACCAATTAGATAGTCTCATATATACAGCTGAAAAGGTAGGTAAAGATGCCAGTGGTAAGGTGAGCCAAGACCTCATAGACAATCTTAATAAGACTATAGAAGAAGTAAGGTCTAGTGATAAATCTAGTGTGGAGAAGATTAAAGAGGCGATAAACAAACTAAATGATGCTATATATAAGATTTCTACTGAACTATATGCAAAGGCTGGGAATCCTCAACAAGGAAACCCTAATCCTCCTGGAGATGGAGGAGAAGGGAAAAATCAAGGTGGAGATACTATAGATACAGACTATAAGGTTAATTAAGAGAAGAGATGCCAGGGAAGGATTATTATGAGATCCTGGGAGTGCCGAGAGACGCCTCCCAGGATGATATAAAGAAGGCATATAGAAGATTAGCAAAGCAGTACCATCCTGATGTAAATAAGGATGACCCTCAGGCAAATGAAAAGTTTAAAGAGATAAATGAAGCCTATGAGGTGTTAGGTGACCCTCAAAAGAGGGCACAGTATGATAGGTTTGGTACTGTGGGAGAGTCTCCTTTTGGTAGCCAAGGTACAACTGATTTCGGAGGTTATGGGAGCTACTCTGATATATTTAATGATATAGATTCTGAATTAAAAGACCTCTTTAATTCATTCTTTGGAGGGAGAAGTAGAACATCTACAAGGAACCCTGCTAGAGGAGCTGATATTAGTGCCTCTATTGAGGTGACATTAGAGGATGTCCTTACTGGCGCAGAAAGAGAGCTCGAAGTAACCCGAAGAGAGGTCTGTGATGTATGCAATGGAAGTGGAATAGAGCCTGGAACTCAGGCAGAGAGATGTCCATACTGTAATGGTACAGGAGAGATTAGAAATGTTAGAAATACCCCATTTGGTCAGATGGTAACTGTAACCCCTTGTCCTTCTTGCAGGGGTACAGGAAGAATTATTACTCATCCTTGTCATCAGTGCAATGGGAGGGGGATCCTATTCAAGAAAAGAAGGGTATTAGTAAGGATTCCTCCAGGGGTAGAAGATGGAATGAGATTGAGGCTAAGAGGTGAAGGTGAGGCTGGAAGTTATGGTGGACCTCCAGGTGACCTCTTTGTATTTGTCAGGGTAAAGTCTCACCCGATATTTAGAAGGGTGGGGGCAGACCTATTGTATGAAACTACTATAGATATGTTTGATGCTGCATTGGGTACAGAGATAGAGGTTCCAACATTAGAGAAGGGTAGAGAGATAATAAATATTCCTCCAGGTGTTCAGTTTGGTTCTCAATTTAGGTTGAGAGGGAAGGGGCTTCCATATATAAATAATGGAGGTAGGGGGGACCTTATTGTGAAGGTAAATATAGAGATTCCTAAGAAGCTTTCTGAAAGGGAAAGAGAACTTCTGGTAGAGATTGCCTCTTTGAGGGGAAAGAATATTCCTAAAAATGGAAAGTCTTTTTTTGAAAAGGTGAAGAATGCATTTGGAGGATGATTGTCTAAGTTTTGGGTAGAGGTAAGTATCTCGTATAATAAAAAGAGATTTCTTCATATCGATCTAGAAGATATTATCTCTAGTAAATTTTGGGAATCATATTCTTATGGTGTTGCTATAGATTCTTCTAGTAACTATATAAGAATTACTGGATACTTTCCTGTGGATGCGCTCCTTTATACTAGGCTAGAAAGACTTTTTCTCTCTTTAGGAGAGTTTTTGCCCTTTGGGATAAAAGCTAGCTTTGCTATCTCTAAAGAGTCTGAGTGGCAGAAGTATGGAGATTTTGAACCATTTCAGGTAGGTAGATTCTTTATTATTCCGGATGAGAAATTTTCTATCGTTCCAGTTGGTGCTATCCCTATATTTATCAAACCTGGAATGGCTTTTGGTACAGGACTGCATCCTACTACGAGGATGTGTATAGAACTGCTAGAAGAGCTTCCATTAGATGGGAAAACTGGAATAGACGTTGGAACAGGAAGTGGGATACTTGCAATATGTATGCTAAAACTTGGGTGCAGCTATGTGATAGGCATAGACAATGATTTGGTAGCTATATCTGATGCTAGAGAGAATGCACTAAAGAGTGGAGTAAGAGATAGATTGGATTTAAGAGTAGGCGACCTCTTGAATGATTATGAGGGAGAGAAGGTGGATATAATATCTGCCAATTTGCTCCCACAGCTTATGAATCCTATATTCTCTAGGATTAAATTTGTTCTTAACCACGGAGGGTATATTATAGTAAGCGGATTTTCTAGTGATGATTCTGAAGATATCATAAATATAGCTGGTTCTTTTGGCCTTAACCTTCAAGATTCCCTTTCAAAAGAAGGTTGGGCTACCCTCCTTCTAAGTTATGACTCTCCTTAGATTTTTTATCGAGGAAACACCACCTATCTTAGATATTAAGGATAGAGAAGTCTTAGCTCATATATCAGCTCGGCGTTTTGCCCAAGGAGACGAGATTATTATCTGTAATAGAGAAGGAAAGACCTATAGGTATAAGATAACTAAAAGGAAGAAAGGTTCTGTAACAGTAGAAAGAGTAGAAGAGATAGATACCTTTAAACCCCAGAGAAGAATAGCCTATGCCCAGTCTATTTTGAAGCCGAGAAAACTTGATCTTATAATAACCCTAGGAACTCAGCTAGGAGTAGAGGAATTTGTCTTTTTTATCTCTAAGAGGTCTTCAGTAACGGATATAGAGATTATTGAAAAAAGGATAGAAAGGTTAAGACATTTAGCTGTGACATCGGCAAGTATTTCTCTTGATAAGGTACCTGAGATAAAGGTATTAGAAAATCTCCTATCTGTTCTAAATATGTTTCCTCAATCTAAACCCTTTATGTTGTATGAGAATGCTATTGAGAGATTAGACTTAGGGTGGCTTGGTAAGAATAATATAAAGGATATCCTTCTTATTATTGGACCTGAAGGTGGATTTGACGGAGAGGAGGTCCAAATGGTAAGAGAAAACGGGGGATTTATATTCTCTCTTGGTGAGAGGATCTTGACATCAGAAGCGGCAGGGTTAGTTGCCCTCTCTCTTATCCAGTTTGGTATCTAATATATGAAGTTTCGCATATATACATTTGGTTGTAAGA
Source organism: bacterium (assembly GCA_049969715.1). Taxonomy (GTDB): domain Bacteria; phylum DUMJ01; class DUMJ01; order DUMJ01; family DUMJ01; genus JBMFOH01. Next base: position 21,976 of record JBMFOH010000006.1, read on the forward strand.
CAAATCAATATGATTCAGAATCTTTAAGGAGGACATTTCTCCAATTTATGGAGGAGGCGATACCTAACGAAGCTCCAGAATTTATCATAGTAAATACATGTGCAGTTACTCATATAGCTGAAAGGAAGGCTCGAACTCTTATAAGACATCTCCTTAGAGTTTATCCACAATCTAAGTTTGTAGTTACTGGATGTTATGCAGAAAGAGACCCTGAGAGGATAAGAGAGATGGGAGATATCACTGTGATTGGAAACAGAGAAAAAGAAAAGATTCCTTCTCTCTTATTCCCTAATCTTACATTAAACTCTCCGGTAATAGATAAAAAGAATAAAAAGATAAGAGCCTTTGTGAAGATTCAGGATGGATGTGATGACTTCTGCTCCTATTGTATAGTGCCTTATGTGAGAGGAAGGGTTCGTTCTAGGTCTACTGAAGAGATTATAGAAGAGATTAAATCTTTGGTCGAATTAAACTATCCCGAGATAGTACTAACAGGTATACACATAGGAAGATTTGAGGATGATGGAAAAAGACTTCCTGATTTGGTAAGGCTTATAAATAAAGAGATCCCTAATATAAAGAGGATTAGGTTAAGCTCTCTAGAACCACAAGAGGTAGATGAAAGTATTATAGAACTTTTTAAGGATATTCCTAATTTATGTCCTCATATTCATTTAGTAGCTCAAAGTGGAAGCAATAAGGTATTAAAAGATATGAAGAGAAAATATACAAGAGAGGAGTATCTCTCTCTGATAGAGAAATTTAGGTCTGTTCGGAAGGATATAGAGTTTACTACTGATATAATAGTAGGATTTCCTACAGAAGAAGAGAATGATTTTAGAAATACTGTGTCTCTGATAGAAGAGATTGGCTTTATTAAAGTCCATATATTCCCTTTTTCTCCTAGACCTGGGACAGAAGCCTTTAATCTTATGCCGATAGATAAAAAGATAATTAAAGAGAGGGAGGAACTACTTAAAGAGAAAAGTCTAGAGGTTGCTTATACTAAGTTAAAGAAATTTTTGCATACCCCTCAAAATATATTAGCAGAAGATTTTGATAATGGAATAGTTACCGGCTTTACTCCAACATATGTAAGGGTATATGCTAGGTCAGATCTAAGTATAAGGGTAGGAACCATACTGCCTGTTGTTATAGATAGGGTAGAGAAATTAAAGGATAATGTGGTTTTATCTGGGTTTATAGCTTAATATATCTAGTTGACTTTATCCCTTTTAGTGGTATAATTCCTTAGCTAGGTGATGATATATGAGTGATGGATATAAAAGGATAGCAGTAATAGGACTTGGAAGATTTGGTTTTTCTTTAGCTGTAAATCTACAGCGCTTAGGCTGTAATGTAATAGCTATTGATAGCAATATAAATGTGGTAGAGGATATAAAGGATAGTGTCTCTAATGCCTATGTTTTAGATGCTACAGATGAAAGAGCATTAGAGGACGTAGGGATAAGAAATGTAGATGCAGCCTGTGTATCTATGGGAAAAGACCTCCAGGCAAGCGTCTTGACTGCACTTCTTCTAAGAGAGATGGGGGTAAAGTATATCATCTCTACAGCTATGAGTGAACTTCACAAAAAAATCCTAGAGAAAATAGGAGTAGACCTAGTTATTTCACCAGAAAAGGATATGGGGGCAAGGATTGCCTATAGATTAACACATCCTTCTATTATAGAAAGGATTGAAATCTCCCCTGAAGTAGATATGATAGAGGTTGAACCTCCTCATTGGACAATAGGTAAGACACTCCAAGAATTGAACCTTCCCGAGAGCTTCGGGATAAGAATATTTGCTATAAAACGAGGGGAGAATATTATTACCGAATTAACAGGAAAGACAAAAATCTTTGCTGGTGATAAGGCCTATATATATGGAAGGTATAAGAATCTAGAGGATTTTGTGAGAAGCTGATTTATGAAAAGAGAGAATAATCCTTGGCGATTTATAGTATTAAGTTTTTTACTGATTATCCTTACAGGGGCATTTCTACTGTTCTTGCCATTTTCTTCACGTTCTAGAGAGTTTACTGATCCTCTTACAGCTCTATTTACAGCAACTTCTGCTACCTGTGTTACAGGGTTAGTAGTGGTTGATACAGGTACCTACTGGTCTCTTTTTGGTCAGATAGTTATTTTTCTTCTTATTCAGTTAGGTGGGATAAGCTATATGACTTTACTAAGTTTTCTGGCATTACTACTTAGAAGGCAGGTATTATTACATGAAAGGGTTATACTTCAGGAATCTTTAGGAAGTTGGTCTATAAGGGGGGTTATGAGACTGGCTAGGGTTGTATTTTATACAGTAATCTCTTTTGAATCGGTGGGGGCTATATTATTATTCTTTGTATTTATAAAGGACTATCCTCTTTTAACCGCATTAAAGTTTAGTATATTTCATAGTGTTTCTGCATTCTGTAATGCTGGATTTGATTTGTTGGGAAATTTTCAGAGTTTTGTTAGATATGTTGATAACCCTCTACTTGTTTTTACTGTTACTACTCTGATTATATTTGGTGGTATAGGATTTATAGTTATTTTTGATGTTAGGAATAATCTAAGATGGGGTAGATTATCGCTCCATTCTAGGATAGTTATAATAACTACAGCCATACTAATCTTGGTAGGTACATTAGTAATAACCATTCTTGAGTGGAATAATCCAGGGACTCTTAAATCCCTCTCTCTAAGAGGGAAACTTCTGGGAGCTTATTTCCAAAGTGTAACCCCAAGGACTGCAGGGTTTAATACAATCCCGATAGGAAAGATGCATCCTTCTACTTTACTCTTTACAATATTTCTTATGTTCATTGGTGCATCCCCTGGTGGAACTGGAGGAGGAATAAAGACTGTTACATTTGTAGTATTACTTTCGGCTGTGAGAGCTACCATACTTGGATACGACAATGTCGAGATCTTTAAGCGTAGTTTATACTGGGATGCAGTAAGAAAAGCTTGGGCAGTTTTATTCCTATCTTTAAGCTTGATACTAACAAGTTGGTTTATATTACTCTTAACTGAAAATGCTCCACCACTTAATATACTTTTTGAAATTGTATCTGGTTTTGGAACGGTAGGACTTTCTACAGGTATAACCCCATCTCTATCTATAATAGGAAGGATAATAATAATTTTAAATATGTTTTTAGGTAGAGTTGGCACTGTAGTATTTGGATTTGCAGTTTTTTATTCTTTTAGAAGGAGATCGCATATAGAGTTACCTTACGGAGAGGTGAGTATAGGATGAAATTCCCTTGGCAGCGAAGTCCACATATCCCAACGCAGTATGCTGTAATAGGGATAGGAAGATTTGGAACTTCTGTAGTAGAGACTTTGGTAGAGTTAGGGTATGAGGTTCTGGCAATTGACCCAGAGGAGAAGAATATTGCTCGAGTAAAGGATATTTCTACCTATTCAATTGTTGTAGATGTGACAAACGAAAAGGACCTCAAAGATGCAGGAATTTCTAATGTAGATGTAGCAATAATATGCCTATCTGATATAGAGGCAAATATTTTAGCCACGCTGATAGTAAAAGATCTAGGGGTAAGGTATGTTATCTCTAGAGGATTAAATGACCAACATACAGAGATATTGAGACTTATCGGTGCAGATCTAGTTGTAACTCCAGAGAAGGAGATGGGGAGAAGGATAGCTCAGAGGATAGTTACCCCTGGGATAATCGATCTTATAGATGCTATGCCAGAGGCTAGACTCATAGAGGTTTCTCCTATCCCTGAGATAGTTGGAAAGAAGATCAAAGACCTTACTCTTTCTCATAAAGGTATCCTAGTTTTAGGGATAAAGAGGAACGGAGATATAATAGTTGTTCCTGAGCCTGAGGAGACAATTGGATCTGAGGATAAGATATACCTCTTTGGAACTGCTGATGCTGTTAGTCCATTTTATAGTTTTGTGGTATAATAAGGAAAAGGCTTGCACTGAATAAGGCAAGACCATTTTTATTACTATAAATTTCGTCCGGTACCTTATCGGACTGGAACGGAGGTGTTTTAATGCATATATCTAATAAAGAGATTGCTTTAGGGGGATTGTTTGGAGGTATTATTCTTTTATTAGGGTTTACCTATCTTGGTTATATACCTTTACCTACTCCTGCTGGTGCAGCTACTATTATGCATATCCCAGTAATAATAGCAGGGCTTATACTAGGTCCAAGGTTTGGTGCTATCGCTGGTACTCTATTCGGAGTCTCTGCCGTCTATTATTTCTTAAGTATAGCTCCTCCCTGGGTTCTTTTCCCTGCTAGACCTTTTATAGGAGTAGTCCCTCCTATAGTCTACTATTCTATGGTAAAACTCTTAGAGAGGAAAGATGAAAGGTCTGTCAGATGGTTTTCTCTTGTCGTGTCTATCATCCTTTTGGGTATTACCTTAAGACTAAGTTATATCAAATTAGGATTTGGTTTTTGGTTCATCCTTCTTTTCTTTCTCCTTCTTTTAGTCATAATCTTCTGGATAAGGAGTTCAGACCCTAGGATAGTTTCCCTAGCTGTAGCTTCCTTCCTAGGAAGTCTTACTAATACTGTTGGTACTTTAGGGCTGGCTGTGGTTTTTAAGATATTTCCTCTTTCTGCAGCTTTCTCTGTAGCTATTCTTCAGGGTATACCAGAGGCTCTTTTAGCAGTAATAATCTGTACACCAATAGTGATTGCTATTAACAGAAGGGTTAAGATATGATCGTTGCAATTGATGTAGGGAATACAAATATAGATGTAGCTTTCTTCCAGGGTTATAAATTAGTGAGGCATTTTGAATTTTCTACAAATATATCTGCTACAAGTTATGAATATGCGATAAATCTTTCTTGGTTGCTGGAGAATAATCAGCTAAGTACAGAAGAGATTGAAGGAGTTGCTATAGCTTCGGTTGTTCCGCCAGTAACGTTAGAGTTGGAAAGAGCAGTGAGATATCTTTTTGGAGCAAAGCCATTTATAGTCGCTCCTGGGATAAAGACGGGTATCGTTATAGACGTTGAAAATCCTAAAGAGGTTGGTTCAGACCTTATATGTAATGCTGTTGCCCTTGTGGAGGATTATAAAACATCTGGGATAGTCGTGGATTTTGGTACAGCTATTACTGTCTTGGGGGTAAAGGATAGGAAGATGTTAGGAGTAGCTATAGCCCCTGGAATATGGACAGCTAGCTCAGCTCTGTGGGAAAGAGCGGCTCGACTATCTCAGGTAGACCTTTTTATTCCCCCTGAGAGTGTACTAGGCAAGAATACTGTAACTGCTATGCAATCTGGGATTATCTATGGGTTTTCTGGTTTAGTGGATAAGCTTATTTCTCTGGAGCTAGAGGAAATGAATATTAATCCATTCGTTATAGCTACTGGAGGATGGTCAGAAAGGATAGCTAAATACTGTAGGATGGTCAATATTGTTGATCCATACCTTACTCTTAAAGGTCTCTGTAGACTGTATGTAAAAAATGTATGAAGCCCTGTCCCATTGACTTAAACTAACTGTTTTCTTTATAATAGGACAGTGGATGATAAAACCCAGAGATTAAAAAACAGATGGAGAGAGTCTGTCCTTCTTAGGAATATAGTTCTTCTCTATGCTGAAGTAGCCTTTATTGGTGTCTTGAATGGAACAATAGGAGTATACCTAGGTGTATTTGCTATAAGATTAGGGGCTTCCAATAATCTTATAGGCCTTCTCTCTTCATTGCCAGCTTTAATTAATGTTTTGTTGATGTATCCTGCTTCTCAGATTGTAAACAGCTGGCTTAATAAGATAGAGATCAACAAGTGGAGTTTCCTTTTTACAAGGCTTTTGTACCTGCCGCTTGCCTTTATCCCGTACTTTCCTAATCCTTCCCTTTTTATATTAATTATCGTTACTCTCCTAGCTATACCTGCCTCGGTAGCAAACATTGCCTTTAATGTGATGTTTATAGAGTTGGTTCCTTCCTCTCTTAGAGCTACTGTAGTATCAAATAGGAATATGCTTGTTATGTTTATCCAGACCTTTTTTACTATAATAGTAGGTTACTTGCTCGATAGAGTAATTTTCCCTTTAAATTTTCAACTCGTTATGTTTATAGGATTCCTGTCAAGTATAATAAGCCTGTATCTTATGACCTTATTAAGACCTATGAAGATGTCTCTTCCTTCTGAGAAAAGGGAACCTGTCGAATTATCTTCTATATGGACACAATTTAGAGATATATACTTCCTCTTTAAAGAAGATAGGATATTTATGAGGTATCAGATTGCTACATTTATATATTATCTAGGTCTATATGTCCCTATGCCTCTATTTTCGATAAGAATGGTAAGAGAACTCCGTTTCTCGAACTTTGAAGTGGGGCTTACAAACACCTCTGGAGGATTAGCTACTGCTATTTCTTACCCCTACTGGGGAAGAGAGGGGAAGAAGCTTGGAATAAAGAAAACCCTTTTCTGGTGTAATATAGGAATCTCCTTTTATCCTCTCATATTTAGTCTTTTGAAGAGCCCTTCTCAGGTCGTCCCATTTTCTGCTGTTGGTGGTTTTTTTAGTGCAGGATTTAGTGTTTTTATATATATGGCTCTTCTTCTCTTTTTATCTCAAGAGAAAAGGGCAGAATATCTAGCAGTAAACGGTATTATTACAAGTATAAGCCTTACTATTGGACCTATCCTAGGGACACAACTCTCTAGAGTAATAGGAACAACTCCTGTGTTCTTTATTGGCACTGCTATAAGGCTTATAGGAACGTATCTACTTTTAAAAACAATACCCAATTGATTATGTACCCAACTCCCAATTTTCCATATACCTTTTCTGTTCCTCAGTCAATTCGTCTATAGATATTCCCATTGATTCAAGCTTCCTTCTAGCAACCTCTTTATCTATCTCTAAAGGTACCTCCATAACTCTAGGAGAGAGGTTCCCAGCATTCTTCACCAAAAATTCTACCGAAAGTGCCTGGTTTGCAAAACTCATATCCATTACACTTGCAGGATGCCCTTCTGCACAGGCCAGATTTAGAAGTCTTCCTTCTGCTAGTAGATAGAGTTTTCTTCCATCCTTCAGTGTAAACTCTTCCAGATTCTCCCTTATAGTCCTTCTTGATATTGCTATCTCTTCTAAGCCATTTATATCTATCTCCACATTGAAATGTCCTGAATTCCCAAGGATTGCTCCATCCTTCATTAAAAGAAAGTGTTCTTTCCTTATAACACTGGTATTTCCTGTAACTGTAACGAATATATCTCCATTCTTTGCAGCCTCTCTCATCGACATAACCTCATATCCATCCATAGCTGCTTCTAACGCTTTTATTGGGTCTACCTCAACTATAATTACCTTTGTGCCCATACCTCTTGCTCGAGTCGCCAACCCTCTTCCGCATTGTCCATATCCACATACAACAAATGTTTTTCCTGCAAGGAGAATATTAGTAGCCCTTAAGATCCCATCAATTGTACTCTGTCCAGTGCCATAGCGGTTATCAAAAAAATGTTTTGTCATAGCATTATTTACTGCTATTACTGGCATCTTTAGTTTTTTCTCTCTTTCTATACTTATAAGTCTATTTACTCCTGTAGTAGTTTCCTCTGTTCCTCCTATTATGTATTCTCCAAACTCCTCCCATCTCTTATGGAGTGTGGCGGTTAAGTCTCCCCCATCATCCATTATAATATGAGGTTTTATAGAAAGAGCCTCCTCTATATTTTTGTAGTACTCTTCCTGCGAAGTTCCTCTTCTTGCATATACATTTGCTGTACGTTCCCTGTTTAGAACTTCTACTACGTCATCCTGAGTACTAAGAGGGTTAGAGCCACATAGACTAATTTCTGCCCCTCCCATCCTAAGTGTTCTAGCTAATACAGCTGTTTCTGTAGTAACGTGAAGACACATTGCAATCCTTATCCCTGCAAAAGGTTTTTCCCTATTAAAGTCTTCTCTAAGTGATAAAAGGACAGGCATCTGTTTCTCTGCCCATTCTATTCTCAATTTTCCCTTTTCCATCTATTGTCCTCCTTTTTCCCATATATGTGGGAAATAAACTTTTATGATGATCTTTATTATTGCTGCTAACGGGACAGCAAATAAAACCCCCCAAAATCCAAATAATTTGCCAAAGGCTAATATTGAAAATAACACTATGAGTGGATGTAACCCCATCTCTTTTTCCATTACTTTAGGAACTACTATATGTGCCTCTAGTTCTTGTACAATAGTATACCATACTGCTATTTCAAGTGCCTTCCATGGAGAAATTATAAGAGCAATAATTACTGCTGGAATTCCACCTAGAAATGGCCCTAAATAAGGGATGAGTTCAGTAAAAGCGGCAATTACTCCAAGGGTAAATGCGTAGTCTATCCCAAATATATAGGCCCCTATTCCATCTGCTATACCAACATAGAGACACAGGATTGTCTGCGCCTTTAAGAAAGAGCGGAAGCTTATGTTTATCTCCTCTAGGACATTTAATGTCTGGTTTCTTATATAAGGTGGTAACGTATTAGCAAACCACCTCTTTATATTATCTAGGTCTATGAGAAAATAGAAGTTTAAAGCTATCGCCAATATTATAGTAAATATAGAGGTAGTTAATGTGATAATAAAATTGAACATATGATTTGCAATGTCGGAGATAATTGCTTCTATACGGGGCTGAAGAGAAGAAATGAATGTGTTCACTGCATTCTGGAGCTCTGGAGTTGTCTGTAGTGAAGCCTGCCAATTCTTTATTATATCTAATATAGACCTGTAGTATCCTGGAATATTCTTTGCTAGAGACATCAGTTGATTTGCAAGTAGAGGTAATCCAAGGGCAAGAAATACTACTATCGGGGTGATTATCAAGAGATATAAGATACCTATTGCTAGCCCTTTTCTTAGTTTTAATCTAGATGCTAATTTAGAAACGAATGGATCAAATATATATGCCAAGATACCTGTAATCAGGAATAGAAATAAGATACTTCTTATCTTATATATTATCCAAATAAGAAGTAATATTCCTAAGGTCCATAGGAATTCTCTATGCCACTCTTTCATCTTAGAGCTGTCTTTATGAAACCTGAAAAGAGAGGATGTGGCTTATTAGGCCTTGACAGGAATTCTGGATGAAATTGGGTAGCAATAAAAAAAGGATGGTCCTTTAATTCTATTATCTCTACTAGGTTCCGTTTTTCGTATATTCCACTTACTATGAGTCCATTCTCCTCTAAGAGGCCCCTATATTCATTATTTACCTCATATCTATGTCTATGTCTCTCTATTGCATAAGGTTTATTGTAAAGAGCAAATGCTAGAGACCCCTCTTTAATTCTACATGGATATCCCCCTAACCTCATTGTCCCTCCCATGTTTTCTATCTCTCTTTGTTCAGGGAGTATATCAATTACAGGGTAAGGAGTTCTAGGGTCGAACTCTGTACTATTTGCTCCTCTTAAACCACATACATCTCTGGCAAATTCTATCACTGCACATTGAAGCCCTAGACATAATCCTAAGAATGGAATATTGTTCTCTCTTGCATAGCGTATAGCTTGGATTTTCCCCTCTATTCCTCTTGAACCAAAACCCCCAGGGACTAGTATTCCATCTACTCCCTCAAGGATTTTTGTTCCTTCTCTTTCTATAGTCTCTGCGTCTATCCATTTTATACCTACCTTTGTCCCCTCCCATATGGCACTATGCTCTAAGGCAGATACAACACTTAGATATGCATCTTTAAGCCCAATATACTTTCCAACAAAACCTATAGTTATACTTCTTTGAGGAGTCTTTGCCCTCATTACTAATTCTTCCCACTCTTTTAGGTCCGGGGCTCTATTCTCTAATTCTAGAGTCTCTGTAATTATTTTACCTACCGTTAATCGTTCGAAGTGAAGAGGAACTTCATATATGCAAGACATATCAGGGGCATCTATTACCGCCTTTGAGTCTACATCGCAGAAAAGGGCAATCTTATCTTTAACATCTTGAGATAATTCTCTATCTGTTCTACAGATTATCATGTCAGGCTGTATACCAATACTTCTTAATTCCTTTACACTATGTTGTGTGGGCTTGGTTTTGAGCTCTCCAGAACTCTTAAGGTAAGGAACAAGGGTTACATGAATATACATTACATTCTCTTTCCCTATATCCTTTTTCAATTGTCTTATAGCCTCGAGGAAAGGAAGACTCTCTATGTCTCCTACAGTTCCTCCAACCTCTACTATCACTATATCGTATCCTCCCTTACCTAATGCCAATATACGGTCTTTTATCTCATTTGTTATATGAGGGATGACTTGCACTGTACCACCAAGAAACTCACCTTTTCTTTCCTTGTCAAGGACTGACCAGTATACTGTTCCGGCAGTGACGTTGTTTTCTCGCCTCATATTTATATCTATAAATCTTTCATAGTGTCCTAGATCTAGGTCTGTTTCAGCTCCATCCTCAGTGACAAAGACCTCTCCATGCTGATAAGGATTCATAGTCCCAGGGTCTACATTTAGATAGGGATCAAGTTTCTGAATAGTAACATTAAATCCCCTAGCTTTTAATAACCTACCTATTGATGCAGCAGATATCCCCTTTCCTAAAGAAGAGACTACTCCACCTGTTACAAAGATAAGTTTCATACCTTATATCTTCAATATATAGACTTCAGTAGTTCTTGGTAAGGATTCTTTAGTTATCTTTATTGAGTTTGTCTCTAGATATTTTACAGGAAAGGTTATATCTTTTAGGAATGCTTCTATAGGTTTTATGTTCCATTCCTTGATGTAATTTGTTCTATAATGCATTGGTATAGCTATCTTGGGAACTATCTGTTTTATTATCTCCTGAGCCTCTTCAGGTTCTATGGTAAAGAAACCTCCAGTAGGTACGAAGAGTACGTCTACATTGCCAATAGTTTTAACTTGTTCCTCGCTTAAAGTCTCCCCCAAATCTCCCAGATGGCACAGTTTTATTCCCTCTATTTCTATAACAAAGATGGTATTCTTTCCTCTCTCTTTGCCCTTACTTTTATCATGAAAGGCAGAGACTCCCTTTATCTTTATTCCAGAAATGTTATACTCCCCTGGAGTCCTTACGACAGCAGGATTCCCTTCTACTCTTTTTACAACATTATGATCGAAATGTTCGTGAGAGACAGTAACTATGGTTCCCTTTAGTCTTCCTACTGGATAAGGGATCTCCTCTCCAAATGGGTCAGTTACTACTATCCCTGTAGATGATTCAATAGAGAAGCAGGCATGCCCATTATATGTGATCCTCATTTTTCCCTCCTTTTACAAGGTCTAATAGATTTTCCCCCCAAAGGTCAGGTCTAAGACCTTCAGGAAGGCTCTTTAAATCTTCCCTTGAAGTTATTCCACTTAACACTAGGCCTGTTTTACACCCTAATCTTTTTCCAGCCACTATATCTGTTTCTATCCTATCTCCTATAAGGATGACATCTCTAGAGTCAACTCTACCTAATTCTTCTAATATCAATTTTAAGCCAAGAATCTCTGGCTTACCTATTACTGTTGACTTTACTCCAGAGGCAACTTCTACTGCCTTTACTATGCTTCCCCCACCGGGAATTATTCCATCCTCTATTGGGAAAGTAGGATCTATATTTGTGGCTATAAATTTTGCTCCGTGTATAATAGCTTGTTGGGCATTTGTAAGCTTTTGGAATGTAAAATTCCTATCCATCCCTACTATAACATAGTCTATCGGTGGTTCGTAACTTGACCAGAATATGTTTTTAAATCCCATCCTATAAAGCTCCCAGACTATTCCTTCTTCTCCTATTATAAATATTCTAGCATTCTTCTGGGTTTCCTCTGAAATATAGAGAGCTGTAAGATACCCTGATGTAAATATATCTGATTGAGGGATATCGATTCCATATCCTCGAAGGAGTTCTACTACTCTATCTCTTGGCCTAGTAGAATTATTGGTGAGATAAACGACCTTATACCCACTTTTTATGAGAAGATCTATTGCCTCTTTTGCTCCTGAGACAAGACTCTTACCTCTTATTACTACTCCATCTAGGTCAAGGATAATTAATTTTATTCCATTAAATACCAAAGATCCTTTCTCTCCTTGCTACCAATAGAGGCTTATTATCTTCTATTATTACTGTTTCTTTCTTGATAGCATCTCTTAGGTCTTTGGGAAGACTGAACATCAGTCTATGAGTTTCTCCATCGTAATATTTTAAGCCTTCCAAACCTAACAATTTTAACTTTTCATTTACTATTTTTTCTTCCACTAAATTAGGGTCCTTCTTTAACGTTCCCATTACAAATCCCCAATCAGAATCGTATAAAGGAACATAAGTATGATAAGACCTTACTATAGGGAAAACTTGTTTTAGAGTATTATGAATAGCAGTATGAGCACTATTGTTTATGATAGAGACACTTAATGCCTGGGTAACAAATATTCCATCCTCTGTGAGATGTTCCTTTATTGTAGTAAAGAATTCCTTTGTAAATAATTTTGATGCTGGACCCTCTTCTAGAGGCTCTGTAAGGTCACTTATTATTACATCAAATCTCTCTTCCGTATTTTCTATGTATCCTCTAGCATCCCCCAAGATGACCTCGGCTCTAGGATCGGAAAAAGACCCCTTAGCCATATTAGGTAGAAACTCTTTACATAACTCTATTACGTCTTCATCGATATCTATCATAACTACTCTTTCTATTGGATATCTTAAGATCTCTCTAAGTGTGGCTCCTTCTCCTCCACCAAAGAGTAAGACCTTTTTGGGGCTATCTGATAAGAGCATAGCTGGATGGACTAATGCCTCATGGTATATATATTCATCCTTCTCTGAGGACTGACTCTCTCCATCTAGGACAAGCATCCTTCCAAACTGATAACTCTCTAATATCTCTGCTATTTGATAGTTTGTCTCTCTCACTACCAGACTACGTTTTATTCCATGTACATGGAATTCGTTTGGAATTATAGACTCTAAAAACCACTGCCAATTATGTGGCTTAGGCATATCTAGTCACCTCCTCTACAGGATGTAGAGTGTGGATGAATCTATTACCCTCTGAAGGAATGCCTCTTTCTACTTCGGTAAAGTAAACTGACTTAGCTTTCAGACCTTCAGCAATTATTTCACATGCTTTCCAAGGGTCTGTGTTTTCTCCACAGGTGTATATGTCTACTGCTGCATAACCATATTCTGGCCAAGTATGGATAGATATATGGGATTCAGCTATTACTACTACGCCACTTACTCCTACAGGGCTAAACTTATGAAATATAGCCTCTTTTACATGAGCATTTGCAGCTATCGCTGCTTTTATCATAAGTTCTCTTATCTTATCTACATTATCCAAAAAATTAGCCTGGCATCCAGAGATTTCCACTAGTATATGGAGCCCGAGAGTTTTCATCTCAAGTTCCCAACCCCTTTCTTTATAGAATTTTTTCTCGGATATAAGATATCCTTACACAGTTTATAACTATACAGTTTTTTGATAAAAAATGCAAGCACCTATAGGTAACTCCTATAGGCAAAGACTAAGCTCGTTACTCCTCTCTTACTACTCTATTCTTTAAGGTTCCTATACTTTCAACTGAAACCTCTACTATATCCCCTGGATATATAGGGGCTATTCCAGAGGGAGTTCCCGTAGCTATTACATCTCCTGGTTCTAGCGTCATATGCTTAGATATAAAGGATATTATTTCCGGAATCTTAAATATGAGATTTTTGGTATTGTCTTTTTGACGGATTTCTCCATTAACCTTGAGTTCGATCTCTAGATTGTGAGGGTCTTTGACATACTCTTTTAGTAAAATAAATGGCCCCATCGGACAAAATGTATCAAAACTTTTAGAGCGAAACCATGGGTTTGCTGATTTTAGGTCATACGTCTGCATATCTCTAGCGGTTACATCGTTGATTATTGTATAACCAAACACATAGTCTAACGCCCTTTCTTTTGGAACCTCTTTTGCCTTTCTTCCTATTATTAATCCTAGTTCTGCTTCTGGGTCTACTCTAGTGAGCCATTTAGGATAAATTATATCTTCCTCGGTAGCTACTATTGAAGAGATCGATTTAGAAAAGAATATTGGCTCTTTTGGTGCTTCGTAACCAGTTTCTCTTGCATGTTCTAGATAATTTCTCCCTAGTGCTACTATCTTTGACGGTTTTATGATAGGGGGAAGTATCTTGGGAGAATCTACGTATAGTGGTTCCTCTAATCTATGTGTCTTTATAAAATCTACCACTTCTCTTAGATACAGAGAGGGGTTCTCCAATGTGAATAAATCATCTATCTTATAAATATGAGCTTCTTTTTCCTCACTGATAAGGGAGTAGAATCTTATTCCTCTTGAGAGGTCTATAAACCCTCCCCCTGATTCAAGACCTATAAAGGTTCCTTCGTTTAGACAGTTTGCTAGCTTCATACCTTCCTCCTTTTTAAGTGATATAATACTTTTGTATATTTTATCATAATACCTGGGTGTGCGTAATATTCTACGCACACCCAGCCTGAGTTTAGTAGCCTGGCCAATATTCTCTCTTAGAAAGATTTAATAACTGCTGTGGAGAAAGGATTTTAGCTAGTTGCTGTGCATAGTCGGTATAATAGGTAAGGAGTTCATCATTTAGTCCGCCGATGTCAGATGTCTTGTTAGATAGAGAGATGTTAGTACAAGCTACGAGGTCTTGAATTTCTTTAAAGATACTCTGTATCTTACCGGTATATTCATTCTGAAGGGCTCTAATTTTTTCAACCTGCATAGGAGTAAGGTTCAAAGTTCCGAGCTTTGTGATATCTATGCCTTGAGAGAAATATGTTACAGGGCTAACATAGAGTGCCCATGGGGTAGGATTAGAAGATGGAATAACCCATAGCGGAGAAGAAAAGGCTACCTGACTAATACTGGTAAGTATCGCTAAGCTTAGTAATATCGCTCCGTATCTTTTCATCTAAATTCACCTCCTTTCTCTTCTATATCCTTAAATTTTTTTAATTACTTAAATTTAGACGATTATATTTCTTGTTTTATTTCAAAAGGAAGATGTTCTTAACAATTTCTTAAAGAAACGGGTATTGATTCTATTGCTATAATATTTTCTAATAATATAGAATATTACTGTCATGGGGATAAAGGAAAGGGCGATTTATCTCTTAATAGCAATAATAGCTAGTATTGCTATCTTGAGTGTAATTCTTATATTTGTGTTTGTAGCAAAAGAAGCCTTACCTGTTCTCTTTAATCCAGAGATAAAGAAAGAAGCTAATTTAAAGGTATTCTTTTTTACTAAAGATTGGCAGCCAGTCGGAGAGTATCCTAAATACTCTTTTCTTCCTCTTATAGTAGGAACCCTTAAGGTTACTCTGGTAGCATTGATGGTTGCCTTACCTCTTTCGTTAGGTGCCGCTCTCTTTACTGCAGAATTTCTTCCACGAGAGATAAGAGAGTTCATAAAGCCTATTATTGAGTTGTTTTCAGCCATTCCTTCTGTAGTCCTTGGCTTTTTTGCCCTTATGAACATAGCTTCTTGGGTACAGACGGTATTTCACTCAGTGTCAAGATTAAATGCAGTTACTGCTGGTTTTGCACTTGCTTTTGCTGTGATACCTATTACATATACCATATGTGAGGATGCCTTGAATGCCGTTCCTAGAGAGTTGAGAGAGGCTAGTCTTGCTTTAGGGGCTACAAAATGGCAGACAGCAGTAAAGGTTGTATTACCTGCTGCTTCAGGAGGAATTTTTGCTGGTGTGATGCTGGGACTTACAAGGGCTATTGGAGAAACTATGATCGTCCTTATGGTCTCTGGTAATGCTGCTCAGATTACTTTGAGTCTTTTAGATTCAGTAAGAACAATTCCTGCTACTATAGCTGCAGAAATGGGAGAAGTAGCCTTTGGAAGTGCCCATTATGCCACCTTATTCTTTTTAGGACTTCTCCTTTTTTCTGTTACATTTATAATAAACTACACTGCTAGTATCCTTATCGAGAGGACTCAAGTAAGATTGAGAGGTGGTAAATGAGATTTAGAGAAAGGGTCTATATAACACTTACCGCCTTGTCAGTTGTTGTTATTGTCGGTTTACTTGGTTTTATCTTATTTGATATAGTAAAGAATGGAATAAGTGTTATAAATTGGGAGTTTCTAACTCAACCTCCAAAAGAAGGGATGACAAAGGGGGGAATATTTCCTGCCATCTATGGAACCATTGTTAGAGTTCTATTAATGCTGATCTTTGTTGTTCCCACTGGAATCTTTACCGCTGTTTACCTTAACGAATATGGAAGAGACTCTAAATTTTCAAGATGGATAAGAATAGCTATCAATAATCTCTCAGGAGTTCCTTCTATCGTTTTTGGATTATTTGGAATGGGATTTTTTGTCATCTTTCTGAGATTAGGAGCAGGGTTACTTTCTGCCGCTTTGACCGTAGGAATCCTTACTCTTCCTGTAGTAGTGACCTCTACTGAAGAGGCATTAAAGTCTGTACCAAATTCTTATAGAGAGGCTGCTTTTGCCTTGGGGGCTACTAAATGGCAGGTAATAAGAACAGTGGTTTTGCCGCAATCCCTTCCAGGTATACTTACTGGAGCTATCCTTAGTGTAGGTAGAGCAGCTGGAGAGGTAGCTCCTCTTTTGTTTACTGGAGTTGCTTATTATCTACCTTATCTACCTACCTCTATTTATGACCAATTTATGGACCTAGGTTATCACATATATATTATGACGACTCAATCCTTTGATGTTGACGCCACTAGACCTATCCAATATGGTAGTACATTGGTCCTTCTTATGCTAACCTTTTTGCTCAATCTTGTGGCTATATTTATAAGGTCTAAGATAAGACGAAGGAGTATTAGATAATGGATGAAAAGGATACAAAGATAAAAATATCAGTTAGAGACCTAAATATATATTATGGAAACTTTTTAGCATTAAGAAATATCACCGTAGATATTCTTGAGAAAAGTATTACTGCTATTATAGGCCCATCGGGATGTGGAAAATCAACCTTTTTAAGGGCACTAAATAGGATGAACGAACTCCTCCCTAATGTAAGGACTGAGGGTCAGGTTATTATAGATGGAGAAAATATATATGATCCAAAGGTAGATATAGTGTCTCTAAGGAGAAAGATTGGAATGGTTTTTCAGAGACCAAATCCTTTTCCTAAGTCTATATTTGAGAATGTAGCCTTTGGCCTTCGTATCCAAGGGATAAAGGATAAAGAAAGGATAGAGGAGACCGTAGAGCTTAGCCTAAGGAGAGCTGCCCTTTGGGATGAGGTGAAGAATAAACTAAACTCTTCAGCGTTAGACCTTTCTGGAGGTCAGCAGCAGAGGTTATGTATAGCAAGGGCACTTGCTGTTCAACCTGAGATAATCCTTATGGATGAGCCTGCCTCTGCACTTGATCCTATCGCCACCCTTAGGATAGAAGAGTTGATGAGAGAGTTAAAGGAAGAATATACGATTGTAATTGTGACTCATAATATGCAACAGGCAGCTAGGGTTTCTGATTTTACTGCATTTTTCTTGACAGATGAAGGTAGGACTGGTATGCTTATAGAGTATGGAGAGACTTCCCAGATATTTACCCTACCTAAAGATTCGAGGACAGAAGGATATATAACGGGAAGATTTGGCTAGTGGAGGCATTTATGATATCCCCCAGATATGCTTTTGATGAAGAGTTGAAGAAATTAAGGATAGACCTGTTAAGAATGGGAACATTGGCTAGGGAAGCTATAAGTAACTCTGTTAAAGCACTCATAGATAGAGATGCAAAGCTTGCCGATGATATCATTGCTGGAGACGATGTTGTAGATAAGATGGACCTAGAAATAGAGATGAAGTGTATGGAACTTATAGCTAGGCAACAGCCAATGGCAAGAGACCTAAGAGTCATAGGGACAATACTTAAAACTATCACAGACCTAGAAAGGATAGCAGACCATGCAGTAGATATAGCAAGAATAGCTAAGATTCTTGTTGATCAGCCGCCATTAAAGCCATTTATAGACATCCCTAGGATGTGTGAGATATCACTTTCTATGCTTGATGACGCACTAAAATCTTTTGTAGATGAAGATATAGAGCTGGCTAAGAAGATGTGCGAAAGAGATGACCTTGTTGATGCACTCTATAATCAGGTATTTAGAGAGCTTCTAACTTATATGATGGAAGATCCTAAAACGGTTACTAGAGCTATATATCTTATTCTTGTAGGTAGATACTTAGAAAGGGTAGCAGATCATGCGACAAATGTGGGAGAAAGAGTAGTATATATGGTGACAGGAGTTTTAAAGGAATTAAATGTATAAGGATGATATTGATGTATTATTGAGAAATACTGCTCAAGTTATATCTATTGACGAATTAAAAGAAAGGTTAGAGGAGTCTTATAGATTAAAGAAGCCATTGAGGATAAAGCTTGGGGTGGACCCTACTGCTCCTGACTTACACCTAGGACACTATGTAGGTTTAAGGAAGCTGAAGGAATTTCAAGATCTAGGTCATACTATAGTTTTTGTTATAGGGGACTTTACTGCTAGGATTGGAGATCCTTCAGGCCGATCAGAGACAAGGAAGCCACTTTCTGAGGAAGAGGTAAAGGTTAATGCAGAGACCTATGCCAAGCAGGTATTCAAGGTTTTAGATAAAGAGAAGACAGAGGTAAGATTTAATAGCGAGTGGTTGGAAAAGCTTACTTCTATAGAGATTATAAGGCTTTCTAGTCATTATACGGTAGCCAGAATGCTTGAGAGGGATGACTTCGAAAAGAGGTTTACCGAAAATAGACCTATAAGTATCCATGAGTTTTTATATCCACTCTTTCAGGCGTATGATTCGGTAGCTATCTATGCTGATATAGAAACAGGTGGGACAGATCAGACGTTTAACCTTATTGTAGGAAGAGAGATTCAGCCTATTTATGGGCAGAGACCTCAGATAGTTTTTACCTGGCCTCTCTTGGAGGGAACAGACGGGGTGATGAAGATGAGTAAGAGTTATGGAAACTACGTTGCTCTAGAGGATCCACCACAAGAGATGTATGGTAAACTTATGTCTATCCCAGACTCTTTAATAATCAAGTATCTGGAACTTCTTACGGATTTCCCTACTTCTACTATCAGAAGTTGGGAGAGGGAGATGCAGTCAGGTCTTAATCCTAAATTGGTTAAAGAGGAGTTGGCGATAGCAATTGTTTCTACATTTTATAGCAGAGAACAAGCATTAGAATGTAAAGAGGAATTTAATAAGGTGTTTGCTCAAAAGGAGATTCCAAGTGATATCCCTATTTCGAAACTTTCTAAGGATTATTTTAGAAGTCCAGTATCATTAGTAGATATATTGGTAGTGGTAGGTCTTGTCTCATCTAAGAGTGAGGCGAGGAGAATTATACGGCAGAGAGGTATAAGGGTGAATGGTTCAGTGGTAGAAGATCCGGATATTCGTATAAGAATAACTCCTGGGCTTATACTTCAGGTGGGGAAACGTAGATTTCTAAAACTAGAGCCGGTGGAGATGGAGGGAGATTGCTAAATAACACTATGGATGTGTCTCCTGAGATAAAGATGGCTGAGGAGAAGATTAATAGAGGTGATATAGGAGAGGCTATAGAAATCTTAGAAGTCTATCTTAATGATCATCCGAATGACTATTATGCAATCAATAAGTTAGGTGTGGCTTTTGTTTATGATGGTAAGACAAATAGTGCTAGGGAATGCTTCTACAGGGCTATAGAAATAAACCCAAAATTTGCACCTTCCTATAGTAATATAGGAAACCTGTTTACTGAAGAGGGTAAATATGAAGAGGCGTTATATTGGTATAAGAAGGCTTTAGAGATAGATCCACAGTTCAGTAGTGCCAGGACTAATCTAGCGCATCTCTATCGTTTGACAGGTAGGATAGATATGGCAGTAGAGGAACTAAAGAGGACCTATCATAGAGATGATGGAAAGGGAAGTCTTACTAGAAACTGGTGGTTATGGATTTTGGTAGTCATTGCCATCATATACTTTGTATATAGAGGTATATAGAAAGGAGGAATTTGTATGCCTTTATTTGGGAGAAGGGAATCGAAAGGTGCTGACCCTACTCAGATGCTTAACGATTTAAAGGTAGTATGCCAAAAGTATCTAGGAACTAAAGGAGAGGAAATTCTGCAATCTTCTTTAGGTAGTATAGGGAAAAACCCTACTAATTTTACTGTAGATGATATGACTCCACTTATAAATAAGCTTATAGACCATCTTGTGAATCCTCTTAAAAAAGCAGATTTTCGTGCAGAGTTATTTGAAATAAGAAGGAGATATTCTGGCTAATAATCTATTTAGATGACTTTAAAGTTAGAGAAATGTCCTCATAGTAAAGAGTTAATTCTTTCTTTGGAAAAACTTGGAGAAGAGAGTGGAGAGGGATTTACATTTTCTGTAATAAGGTTGCTTTGGGAATGGTACGATCTACCTTCTTCTCCTATAAAGGATATATATTGGGATGTAATGGAAGAGCTGATCGATGTTGAACCTTGGATTAAGAGTGAGGCTCAAGCTCTTTCTCGTCTCTATGGTGACGATATAGAAGAAGCGAGTAGAGAGATAGCTTTTTATGTCCTGCAGATAGAGTTATTAAGGAGAGGCCTGATGATAGAGAAGGATAAGATTAAAACTTATGAGTCTCGTCTTGGCAAAGATAGGGACCTCTTTGTCGGAATATTGAGGGATTTTCAGAGTGTCCTAAAGGGAGAGTCATCTTCTTATCAGTGGAGAGCTTTGGCAGAAAGATTGAGGTGGATGTAAGATGAATTTTAAGGTCTATATAATTATCGTTCTTTTGATCCTTTTATCTTTTTTTACTAGTATATTAGATGCTCAAGTTACCTCTAGTTTTCAGAATAACCCTGTTTCTCAAACAGAAGGTTTGGAGATTCCTATAACAGATGATTATATGCTTGGTCCAGGTGACAGATTAATGATTTCTATTAATGGAAAGGTTGTCAATGAAAGCTACGAATTGATAGTGTCGGCTGATGGAAATATATTGATCCCTACTATAGGACCAATATATGTAGCGGATATTTCTATAAAGGCTTTAAAAGAGAAGTTAGGAAGGATAATCCCTAAATATTATAAAGATGCCCAGTTTTCTCTTATATTCCTTTCTCCCAGAACATTTAAGGTGTTTGTAACTGGACAGGTTGTTTCTCCTGGGACAGTTACTGTGAGAGCACTGACTAGGCTTCAAGAGGCTCTTACTATGGCAGGAGGAGTATTACCCAATGGTTCATACCGATATATTCAGATAACAAGGGTAAAGGATAATAAGAAAATAATTTTTACTGTAGACCTTTATAGGTTTTATAAAAAAGGAGATACTAGTAGTAATCCTTATCTAGAAGCAGGGGATGTAATATACGTACCTGTAATGAAAGAGAGTGTAAAGATATTAGGGCAAGTAAGGTCTCCAGGGGAGTAT
>JBMFOH010000006.1:43545-78382 GCA_049969715.1 bacterium
GAGATAAGAAGTGGGGACAAGCTAAAAGACATCATAGAGATGGCAGGGGGGTTAACGCCGAATGCGAGTCTAATAGGAAGTCTAGAGAGGATAAAGGACACAAAGAAAGAAGTTAAAGACATAGACCTATACAGACTATTAATAGCAAAAGACAATCAAGCGGACATAGAACTAGCCCCAGGGGACCAGATAACGATACCGGTAAGGGTAGACAAGATATACGTATTAGGGCAAGTAAAGAATCCAGGTCCATTCACGATAGTAAGTCAAAAGGAGGCTCCATTACAAGAGAATGAAGTACAAGAAGGCTCGAAGGTATCAGAACTAATAGCAAAAGCGGGAGGAATTCTACCACAAGCGAGTACCAGAAGGATAGAGATAATAAGAGACAACCAAATAATAAAAGAGCTAGACCTATACAAGGTATTAGTGAGAGGGGAGAAAGGAGAAGAGGAGATAAAGCTACTACCAGGGGATGTAATATACGTACCTGTAATGAAAGAGAGTGTAAAGATATTAGGGCAAGTAAGGTCTCCAGGGGAGTATGAGATAAGAAGTGGGGACAAGCTAAAAGACATCATAGAGATGGCAGGGGGGTTAACGCCGAATGCGAGTCTAATAGGAGGAATTGTAGAACGTAGTTCTGGAGAAATTATCGACCTAGATTCACTAAAACTTTCTCAGATTACTCCTATGTCTGGAGATACTATTAGGATTCCAGAAAGAGTAGATAGGGTCTACGTATTAGGACAGGTAAAGAATCCAGGTTCAATCACACTAGTTCAAGAGGAAGGAAGGACCCCTCAAGGAGAAGCTATCTCTGGTCAAGCAAGAGAGGGGTCAAGGGTTTCAGAATTGATAGCAAGGGCGGGAGGAGTGTTACCTATAGCAAGTACTAGGAATATAAAAGTCTTAAGGGGAGGGAAAGAGATAGCCACAATTGATTTATATCGTATTTTAATTCTCGGGGATACATCCCAAGAGCTCAGTATAAGGCTCATAGATGGTGACATAATATTTGTTCCTCCTATAGAAAAGACTGTAAAGATATTAGGAGAAGTAAGAGACCCAGGTCTTTATGAGATAAGAGAAGGGGATAGAGTTAGAGATATCATTATAAGGGCTGGAGGACTTACTGTTAAGTCAGAAAGGTCCTTAGGGCACATAGAGAGGATAGTAAATGATAAGAAAGAAGACATTCAATTTAACATCTCATCAGCCATTATAGGTGACGAGTTACAGAATCCTCTTGTAAAAGATGGAGATACTATAATTATTCCAGAATTGAGAAGACTGGTATATGTCCTTGGGCAGGTGAGTTCTCCTGGAGCTTTCGAATATAAAGAAGGCAGAAGACTTACTGAGTATGTCTCTCTTGCAGGAGGAGCTAAAGATAGGGCAGACCTAAAGAAGATGGTAATTAT
This sequence comes from bacterium, assembly GCA_049969715.1. GTDB lineage: Bacteria > DUMJ01 > DUMJ01 > DUMJ01 > DUMJ01 > JBMFOH01. The sequence continues at coordinate 44,970 of JBMFOH010000006.1, forward strand.
TCGTCAAACTGATGATAAATCTCAAGTGATCCCTGTAAATTATGAAGATATTGTTTCTAAAGGAAAAGGGAATTTAGATATAGAGCTTAAAGAAGGAGATATCGTGTATATACCTGAGGTCTTCTTCAAAGGATGGCAAGATCTTACTCAGATACTTATGAGTATAGGGGTCCTTAAGAGTACATTAGGACCATTGTTAGGGTGGTGAGTATGGAAGAAGAGATAAGTCTAGTAGATATTATAAATGTCATAAGGAAGAGAAGGAATTATATAATTATCCTATTTATAGTAGCGGTCTTGTCTGCATATGTTTTTAGCAAAGTAAGTCCAAAGGTCTATTCTGCCAAAGCAGTAATACTTCTCCCTCAAGGACAAGAGACAGGTATCTCTGCTCAGCTATTGCAGAGCCTTCCTGTTGGAGGGCTTATTGGAGGTGTCTCGGGAGGTAGTGGTAGTAACTATCTGGCTATTCTTAAGAGCCGTTCAGCAGCAGAGTATGTAGTAGATAGGCTTAAATTAGAAAAACTCTATAGGTCAGAGAGTAAACAACAGGCTATTGATAGCCTACTAAAGGTAGTAAGGATAAACGATACAAAGGATAATACTATAGAGATTACTGCAGAGGCAAATACTCCTAAGTTAGCTGCCGATATTGCCAATACATATATAGATGCCTTAGAGTATATAAGTTCTAGGTTTATGTTGAGTTCTTCCCAAAGAGAAAGAGTCTTCCTAGAGAAGAGACTGACTGAAACCAAGAAGCTTTTAGAAGAGGCTGAGAGTAAGCTTAAGAACTTTGAGGAGAGATATAAGCTTGTCAGCATAGATGATGAGACGAAGGCACTCATAGACAATATGGCTAATATCCAATCTCAAAGAGAGCTCTCTCAGATAGAATTGGATGCGGTAAATTCTCAGATTGTTACATTACAGAAGGACCTTATGGCTCAGGCTAGGCTCCTAGGAAAAGACCCCCTTACAATAACTGCTATAAGTTCAGATCCAAATGTAAAAAATTGGAGGGATAAACTTGTTGAGGATGAATCTAATCTAGCTGTCCTTTTACAGGACTACGGAGAACTTCATCCCAAGGTTATAGCTCTTAAAGAAGAGATAGAAGAGATAAAAAGGGTTATAAGGAGCGAGATAGAAAGATTCTCCAATGCATTGGGGACACTTTCTACTCCAGACCTTTTTGATCTGAGTGTAAAGAGGATAACTTTAGAGGCTAGAATACAGGCTATGGATGGTCTTATAAAAAATTATGAAATGAAGTTGGAAAAACTTCCTGAACTAGGTTTAAGACTTTCTCGTCTTACTAGGGATGTGAAACTACAGGAGACTATCTATGCTACCCTTTCTGCTCAATATGAACAGGCTAAGATAAGTGAGGCTAGGGAGTCGTTAAATATTCAGGTCTTGGATTATGCAGTCCCCCCAGAAAAACGTAGTAAACCTAATACTGTAATTAATATTTTAATAGCAGGTGTTGCATCTCTCTTTTTAGGAATATTTTTGGCTTTCTTTTTAGAATTTTGGGAAAATCTCAAGGAGGAGTTAGCTAAGAATGAAAGTACCAAGCTTTGATTTAAAGAGACAGTATCAGAGTATAAAACAGGAAATAGATACTGCAATAAATAATGTTTTATCTAGTGGACAATTTATTCTTGGAGAGAATGTAAGAATTCTAGAGGATGAGATAGCAATGTATTGTGGAACGAGATATGCAGTTGGGGTAGCCTCTGGGACAGACGCATTGCTACTCTCTTTAAAAGCCTTAGATATAAAACCTCAGGATGAGGTCATTACCACCCCTTTTACTTTCTTTGCCACTACTGAAGTGATCTCTGTGATTGGTGCTAAGCCTGTTCTTGTTGATATAGAACCAGACACTTTTAATATAGACCCAGGCAAGATAGAAAAAGCGATCTCTAAAAATACTAAGGCTATTATTCCAGTGCATCTCTTTGGTCAGATATGCAATATAGATGAGATTTTAAAGTTTAGAGAGAGAGGTATATTTATAATTGAGGATGCTTGTCAATCTATAGGAGCAGAGTATAAGGGTAATAAGGCAGGTAGTTTTGGAGATACAGGTTGTTTTAGCTTTTTCCCTACTAAGAATCTTGGTGCGTATGGGGATGGGGGAATGATAACCACTAATAATGAAAGGTTAAATGAAAGATTGAAAATCTTAAGAGCTCATGGAAGCATAAATAAATATTACCATGAAGAGTTAGGATATAATAGCAGATTAGATGAGATTCAGGCAGCTATATTGAGAGTAAAATTGAGATATTTAGACAAATGGATATCTAGAAGACAAGAAATAGCAGGGCTTTATACCAGGCTACTTAGAGATATACCCTCTATAAAGACTCCAATCACTAAAGATGACCGTACTCATACTTTTCATCAGTATGTGATAAGAGTAGAAAAGAGGGATGAGCTTCAGAGGTATCTTTCTGAAAGAGGAATTGGGACTGCTATATATTACCCTCTCCCTCTACACCTTCAAAATGCTTATAAGAATCTTGGATATAAAGAGGGAGATTTCCCTCAGGCAGAAAAGGCTTGTAAGGAGGTCTTAGCGTTACCAATGTGGCCAGAACTAAAGGATGAAGAAGTGGAAGAAGTAGTAAAGGAGATAAGGAATTTCTATGAGAAGGCTTAGATTTGCTATTATAGGTTGTGGACAAAATGCATCAAAACATGGAGATTCTGTATTGCATATACCTTATTTAGACCTAATTGCAGTATGTGATAAAAATAAAGATAAGGCAGAAGTTTTTGCTAATACTTATAAAGCAGAAAAGGTCTATACAGACTATAGAGAACTCCTCGAGAAGGAAAAACTTGACCTTGTTGCCGTATCTACTCCTCACGTCTTGCATACAGAAATAGCCAGAGAGTCTTTAGAACATTCTGTAAATGTCCTAGTTGAAAAACCTCTTGCCTTGAGTTCAGAAGAAGCCAAAGATTTATGCCTACTTGCAGATAAATTGGGCTTAAGGTTAGGTATGGTAGCACAGATGAGATACAATCCTCTTATAGAGATAGCCCAAGAGGCTGTAAATTCTGCCTTTTTAGGTAGACTCTTTCTAGGAAATGTCCGTATGCTCTGGCATAGACCTCAAGAGTATTTTGAAAATTCATGGCGAGGTACCAAGCTATATGATGGTGGAATGGTTTTTAATATGGCTATCCATTATATTGATATTCTTCTTTCTTTCTTTGGTAGAGTTAAATCTATCCAAGCAGTTAGTGATACATTTACCCATAAGATTGAGACTGAAGATACTGCTATTGCTATAATGAGGTTTGAAAATGGAGCTCTAGCTACATTTGAAGGTAGTTTTTCTATATATCCACACAACATAGAGACAAGCGTAAGTATATTTGGAGAGAGTGGTTCTATAGTGATAGGTGGAGTCGCATTAAATAGCATTAATGTCTGGGATATAAAAGATAATAGAATTATTCCTGAAATACTTCTCTATGAGCCAAAGTCTTTGGGAAAGATATGTTTCAGAAGAATGATGGCAGATTTTTGTGAAGGACTTTTAGAGAATAGACCTACTAGGATAGATGGATTAAAGGCAATCCCCACCCTTGAAACTGTAGAGATGTTTTATAACTCTATGGAGAAGGAGAAGAAATGTCAAGAGCAATTGGTATAGATATAGGTGGAACAAAGATATTAGCTGCTATTGTAGATGAAAATGGGAATATAACAAAAAGTATAAAGGTTCCTAGTGAGGGAAAAGAGGGGAGAGAAAGAATATTAGGTCATCTTTATGAGGCAATCGAAGAGGTTATTGACCCTAGTATGGAAGGTATAGGGATTGGGACAGCTGGACAGGTAGACCCAGATACTGGGATAGTTGTCACTGCTACCCCTAATTTGAAGGACTGGTCTGGTGTCCCTCTTAAGAGGCTGGTAGAGGATAGATTTCACCTACCTACATATGTAGATAATGATGGTAATGTAGCCGCTTTAGGAGAGTGGTGGGCAGGAGGTGGGAAGGGTGCAAGGTGTCTTTTATGTCTTACTATAGGGACAGGTATAGGTTCAGGGATTGTATATGAGGGTAAGGTATTTAGAGGAGCCAAAGGTTTAGGGGCAGAGTTAGGACATATGAGTATAAAGTATGATGGGATAAGATGTAATTGTGGAGGGATAGGTTGTATAGAAGCCTATGCGTCTGGGCCTGTACTTATAAAAAGGCTAAAAGAAAGAGGAAGAGATTTTAACTCTCCTAGTGAGATACAAAGAGAAGCAGAGAATGGGGATAAGGTAGTATTGGATACCATCTTTGAGATAGGTACTCTTTTAGGATTTGCAATGGTAAGTTTTGTAAATATATTTAACCCTGATGTAATTCTTCTCTCTGGAGGAGTTTCTAATCTTGGAGAACTTCTCATTAAGCCGATAAGAGAGATAGTAGATACCTATGCCCTTCCTGGCGGAAGAGATGTAAAGATAGTTCAAGCTACTCTTGGTGATAAGGCAGGAGTAGTAGGGGCAGGTGCATTGGTATATCTGAAAGGAGCAAAATAATTTAAAGAGGAGGTAACTATGGCAGAAGAGAGACAATTAGTTGTATTTTCACTTCTAGAAGAGAACTATGGGATAGATATCTACAAAGTACAAGAGATTATTCAGTATAGGGAGATTACTTATGTACCAAAAGCTCCTCCTTTTGTTAAGGGTGTAATAAATCTAAGGGGTAAGATTATTCCTGTAATAGACTTGAAAGAGAGGTTTGGCTTGGCAGAAAAGGAGATTAATACTGATACAAGGATTATAGTGGTAGAGATTGCCTCTCAGACAGTAGGTTTAATAGTAGACTCAGTTACAGAGGTATTAAGGATCTCGACATCTAATATAGAGCCACCTCCACCAGTTACTACAATAGAAGCAGACTTTATAGAAGGGGTAGGTAAACTGGATGAAAGATTAATTATTATACTAGACATAGACAGAATCTTATCAAGAGAGGAAAGAGGAGAGCTTGTAAATATCGCATAGAGAGGAGGATAGTTTATGAAGACTATTAATCCATTAAGGTTTAGGGAATCTTTTGTCTCTCGATTGGTAATTACATTCTTAATACTTTCTATAGTTCCTACTGCAATTATGGGGCTTGTGGGTTATTTCCAAGGGAGAAATATGCTTCAATCTAGTAGTAGCCTTAATATAGACAGTAATGTAGAACTTGGAGCTTTAAGTATTTCTCATTGGATAGATGGAGAGATTAAAAGATTAGAGCTTGGAAGCAATAATAATACCTTTCAGGAGAGTGCATTTCAGGACCCAAATAATACCCAGGCAGTATATCGGGTGATGCTTCTAACTGCATTAAAAGACCTTCATCATAGTGTTTCGGAAGCTGAATCAGTTGGCTTTGTATGGCTTAGCGGCGATCAATTATCAGATGATGGAAAGATGACAAATATCTCAGATAGAGAATATTTCCAGAGGACTGTCTCTACAGGAAGATCTACGGTATCAGCCACCTTAGTTACATCAAAGATCACTGGTAATCTGGTCTTCGCTATAGATGTTCCCGTAATTAAAAATGAGAAGGTTGTTGGAGTGATCAATACCTTGTATCCAGCGGATAAAACAGAAGGGCTCCTAAAGAGTGTATTAGATACCGCAGATAGTGATGCCTCTGTCTATCTAGTAGATAATTCCGGCACTATCTTCTCTAGCACAGATCCATCATTATCTAAGAAGAATTTGAATACTGACTTTTCAAGTAAAGAAAGGGAGTTATTTGAAGGCACCTTAAAGGGAGAAAAAAGAAACTCTGGTCTTGTACTCAGGGATGGAAGGTTAGATTTTGTCTCTTATGCTCCAATACCTGGAACAAGTTGGATAGTAGGTTATAGTACCCCCTCTTCTAAGGTTTTATCACCTGTGAACTGGCTCTTTAAGGTATTTCTTATCACTCTAATAGTCACAGTAATTGTAGTTATCATCATTGGTTACTTTATGAGTCTAAGTATTGCTAAGCCTATTCTGGAGTTAGTTGAAACTACAAATACACTGGCTCAAGGAGATATGACGGTTTCGATTAATACAAGATATATAGGAGAGGTGGGGGCTCTTGCCAGAAGTATAGCCAGATTGGTAGATAACTTTACTAGTCTACTTTTGACTGCTAGAGATACAGCTACACAAGCTTCTTCTATGACTGAACAGATTTTAGGAGCGGCCAACCAGTCCTCTCAGGCTATTCAACAGGTATCAAGCACTATTCAGAGTGTAGCTAGTGGTGCCCAGGAGACGGCTAGAAACATGGGTGATGCTTCCCAGGCAGTTGATAGCATAAGTAAGAAGATAGAAGACCTAGCTCAGACTGCATCTAGTGTAGAACAGACTACTCAGGATACAATAAAGCTCACTCAAGAGGGTCAAGAGGTTGTAGATGAACTAAACAGAGGTTTCTCCCAGACTACTCAGGCAACAAACTCTGTTGTAAGTTCGATGGATGAACTTGAAAAGGCGGCAGGAGAGATAGGCCGTATAATAGAGACAATAACAAGTATAAGCTCTCAGACAAATCTATTAGCCTTAAATGCAGCGATAGAGGCGGCAAGAGCAGGAGAGGCAGGACGTGGATTTGCCGTAGTGGCTGATGAGGTAAGAAAATTAGCAGAGGAATCGAATCAGAGTGCGCAGAGAATATCGCAATTTATAGACCAAATAAGGTCTCAAATTGCAAATACAGCCAAGAATACAGAAGAAGCAGTAAAGACTATCTCAAGACAGATGGAGATAGGTTCAAGAGTGGTAGACGCATTTAAGGAGATAGATCAGGCTACTAATAGAGTGGTCCAGATGATTCAAGATATAACTAATGGGATAACGGAGTTGGTGGGAGATGCCAGAACTATATCCCAGTCTGTCCAAGGAGTAGCTGCTATAGCCCAAGAGAATGCAGCATCTAGTGAAGAGGTCTCTGCAGCAACAGAGGAAATGACTGCAGCTATAGAAGAAATTACTGCTAATATTACCAGTTTGTCTGAACTTGTAAAGGGTCTAGAAGAGATTATTTTAAGATTTAAAATGGGATAGAGGTGATATAATATTTTAGGTACTTTTATAAACACTGCCACAGTTATAGTAGGAAGTTCCCTGGGACTTGCCATAGGAGGGAAGTTTTCTGATAGACTTCAAAAGGTTTCTATCCAGTCGGTAGGGCTTTTTACATTAATAGTTGGTTTAAGGATGGCACTCAGTGTTAGTGGGATAAAGGAATCTCTTATAGTGCTAATGAGTCTTACCACAGGCGGTATAATAGGAGAGATATTGGGAATTGAAGATGCTATGGAAAGACTAGGTAGGACCCTTGAGAATAGATACTCCAAGAATACTAGGTCAGGACTTTTTACTCAGGGCTTTGTAACTGCTAGTCTTTTATTCTGTGTAGGTCCTATGGCTATCACTGGAGCTATTGAGGATGGAATGAAAGGCACATATAATATACTGTTAACTAAATCTATTATGGATGGGATTAGTTCAATAGTCCTTTCTTCTTCTTTAGGGATAGGAGTGGTATTCTCTTCTATAATAATTTTTATATATCAGGGGGCTCTAACTTTAATAGCTACATTAATAGGTAAGTCCCTCTCCATTGGAGCTATAAACTGTCTTACTGCTACAGGAGGACTAATGGTGATTGGTATAGGGATAAATCTTTTAGGATTGGGGAGAATTAGAGTGGCAAATCTTCTTCCGGGACTAGTAATAGGAGGTATATTAGGAGCTCTGTTATGATAGATTTGAAAGTTATAGAATCTAAGCCAGAAGAAATTGTAAGACTTTTAAAGAAAAAGGGGATGGAAGACCCCCCAATAGGTAGAATCTTGGAACTAAACGAAAAAAGGAAAAACCTTATTAGAGAGGTTGACAGCTTGAGACATCTTCAGAATGTAACCTCTAGAGAGATTCAGAAGAATCCTAAGGACAGGGATACTCTTATTATGAAGATGAGAGAAATTGCTCCTCATTTAAAGACTCTAGAGGAGGAATTGAGACTTACTGAGGAAGAACTAAGGGGTCTCATGCTTACTCTTCCCAACCTTCCCCATGAGAGTGTACCAGAAGGTAGAGATGAATCGGAGAATCTACCAATAAGGTACTGGGGAGACCCTCCGAGTTTCGATTTTCCTGTAAAAGACCATATGGATCTTGGTGAGGCTCTAGATATTATAGATATCAAAAGGGCAGCAAAGGTAAGCGGGGCAAGGTTTTATTATCTAAAAAGAGAGGCTGTAATATTAGAGTATGCTTTAATACAATTTGTTACTAGATTTTTGATAAATGAAGGCTTTATTCCAGTATTGCCTCCAGTTCTTATAAGGGAGGAAGTTCTTTATCAACTAGGATATCTTCCAGAATTGGATGAGCAGATGTATAGGATATCAACTGATGAGCTGAGACTGGCTGGTACATCTGAGCACACTGTTATTCCTATCTTTAAGGATGAGGTTCTAGATGTAAAGGAGCTTCCTCAGAGATTTATATCATTTTCTTCCTGTTTTAGAAGGGAGGCAGGGGCAGCAGGAAAGGATACTAGAGGAATATTGAGAGTTCATCAGTTCGACAAGTTAGAGATGCTTTCCTTTTCTCATCCAGATAGGTCTTGGGAGGAGCATGAGTTTTTACTTTCAGTAGAGGAGAAGATTATGCAGGAATTAAATATACCATATAGGGTAGTACTTATATGTGCAGGAGATCTAGGTTTTCCAGCCAGTAAAAAGTATGATATAGAGGCATGGATGCCAGGTCAGAATAGATACAGAGAAACCCATTCCTGCAGTAATTGTACAGACTTCCAGGCTAGAAGACTAAATATAAGATATAGGGATGAGGAAGGAAATCTCAGTTATGTACATACATTAAATGGAACCGCTTTGGCTATAGGTAGGACACTTATAGCTATTATAGAGAATAACCAGAGAAGAGATGGAAGTATAAAGGTTCCTAACGTCCTTACACCGTACACTGGATTCGGGGTAATAGAGAGATGAGAGAAACTATAGTCGTTTTGGATTTTGGTTCTCAGTATACAAACCTAATTACTAGAAGGATAAGAGAACACAATGTATATTCCGAAATTCTCCCCTATGATGCTCCTTTTAGTGAGATAGAAAGGCTAGATCCGAAAGGGATTATCCTTTCAGGGGGACCTTCTAGTGTTTATGAGGAAAATGCACCAATCTGTAGTCCTGTTATATTTAATGGAAAGTATCCTGTGCTAGGGATATGTTATGGAATGCAACTTATGGCTTATCTTCTGGGAGGAAAGGTGATAAAAGGTGAAAAAGGGGAATATGGCAAGACACTACTAAAACTTGAGTCGAGGTCCTTGCTGTTTGAAGGACTCGACAATGAGTTCATAGTATGGATGAGCCATAAAGATATGGTAATGGCTCCTCCAGAGAACTTTAAGGTTACTGCCTCTACAGATAATGCCCCTATTGCCAGTATGGAAGACGTTGAAAGGCAACTCTATGCTGTCCAATTTCATCCAGAGGTCATTCACACCGTAAATGGGAACAAGATAATAAGAAATTTTCTATATAATATATGCCATTGCAAAGGAGATTGGACCCCAGAACATTTTATAAATGAGACTGTAGATATTATAAGAAAAACAGTGGATAATGGAAGGGTAATCTGTGCTTTAAGTGGTGGGGTAGATTCTACTACTACTGCAGTTCTAGTCCATAGAGCTATAGGTGATAACCTGGTATGCATATTTGTAAATCAGGGAACGCTTAGAGAGAATGAGGTATCTCAGGTTCTTGATACCCTTAAGAGTTTTAATATGAGGGTAGAATATGTAGATGCTACTGAGAGATTTCTAGATAGGTTGAGGGGAATTACAGACCCCGAAGAAAAACGTAAGACGATAGGTTATGAATTCGTAAAGGTATTTGAAGAAGTTGCCACGAGGGTGGGCAATGTCGACTTCCTTGCTCAAGGGACCTTATATCCTGACGTAATAGAGAGTGCTACAAGCTCTAAGAAGGCCCATAAGATAAAGACACATCATAATGTAGGAGGATTACCAGAGAAGATGAGGTTAAAGCTGATTGAACCCCTGAGAAATCTCTTTAAAGATGAGGTAAGAAAAGTAGCCATTTCTCTTGGTATTCCAGAAAAGATTGTTTACCGTCAGCCATTTCCTGGACCTGGATTGGCTATAAGGATAATAGGAGAGGTCACTAGAGAAAGACTTGAGATAATAAGAAAGGCAGATCATATTATTTCTTCGGAGATAGAAAAGGTTGGATTGAGTAGAGAACTCTGGCAGTACTTTGGCATCCTTCTTCCTGAGATGAGTGTTGGAGTGATGGGTGACAGGAGGACGTTTGGCCACGTGGTAGCGGTGAGGGCTATTCTTAGTGAAGATGGGATGACTGCAGATTGGGCAAGATTACCTTATTCACTTCTAGAAACCATATCAAATAGAATAATAAATGAGGTTCCTAAGGTAAATCGAGTAGTTTATGATATAAGTTCAAAGCCACCTGCCACTATTGAATGGGAATAAATTTGGAGGAGATTTGCCGATGCTAATAAAGGAATATCTGAGTAAAGTCGTCCAAGACGTGTTATTGAAAAGAGATATAGTAATTGATGTGTCCGTAGAAAGAACCCAGAATGTAAGTTTTGGCCACTATGCTACTCCAATAGCATTTAGCCTTACTAGGATTCTAAAGAAAAGCCCACTAGAAATTGCCAAAGGTATAATAGAAGAGATAGAAGACCCGTTAGGTTATATCTCTAGAATAGATGTAAAGAATGGATTTATTAATTTTACCCTAAAACCTATAGCATTCCATTCAGTATTAAGAAACATCCTTAGAGAAAGAGAAAACTATGGAAGGACTAAGGAAGGCGTTGGTAAGAAGATTCAGATAGAGTTTATAAGTGCAAACCCATCTGGTCCCATTCACGTAGGCAATGGGAGAGGAGGAGCTCTTGGGGACGTCCTGGCTAATCTCTTCGAGTGGTTTGGTTATGATGTAGAGCGGGAGTTTTATATAAATGATATGGGGACTCAGATGGGGTTACTAGCTCTTTCTGTAGAGGCGAGGATGAAGGAACTGATGGGAGAGCCATTTCAGATCCCCGAGGAAGGATACCACGGTGAATATGTAAAGGATATCGCTAGATTAGCTATTGAGAGATTTGGTGATGGTATATGGGTTTTGTCTCAAGAGGAGAGATTGGAAAAATTAAAAGAATTTGCAGAAGAGATGATCTTAAGTTGGCAAAGAGAGGACCTAGAGATCTTTGGGGTCAGATTTGACTGTTGGTATAGAGAGAGTACTTTACACAAGAAGAATGCTCTTTTTGAAGCCCTAGATATACTTAGGAGTAAGGGTTATACTTATGAGAAAGATGGTGCTGTGTGGTTTGCCTCTACAAGGTTTGGAGATGAGAAGGATAGAGTTCTTGTAAAGAGTGGTGGAGCTCCTACCTATTTTCTGGCAGATATAGCCTATCATCTAGATAAATATAGAAGAGGATTTGACTATATAATTGATATCTGGGGTGCAGATCATTATGGTTATATCTCTAGAATGAAGGCTTCTGTAGAGGCTTTAGGATATGATCCTAATACCCTTGAACTTATTATATATCAGATTGTCCATCTCTTTCGAGGTGGAGAGCCTGTAAGGATGTCTAAGAGGACAGGTGAGATGGTTACCCTTAGAGAACTTTTGGATGAGGTAGGAAAGGATGCAGCAAGATATTTCTTTATAATGAGGGATGCTAACAGTCAGTTAGATTTTGACATAGATCTGGCAAAGGCTCAGACCATAAATAACCCTGTATACTATGTACAGTACGCCTTTGCAAGATGTAATAGCCTTTTTAAACAGGCAGAGATAAGAGGTATAGATAGAGAGAAGATATATACTTGTGATCTATCTCCTTTGAAAGACCCATTAGAGCTAGATCTAATGATGATATTAGAGGATTTCCCGGATATATTGAGAAATGTTTATAATGCCCGTGCTCCACATAGGCTTACAGCTTACTTAGAAGAATTAGCCAAAGATTTCCATACATTTTATAATGCTCTCCGTATTCTTGGAGAGGATGAGTTTTTGATGTATGCCCGTATGGCTCTTGTAGATGCTACGAGACAAGTAATCAAAAATAGCCTTGACATTATAGGAATAACTGCACCTGAGAGTATGTAAAATTTGCAGCTTATGGGGACCTCTTTATGCTATAATAAGATTAGATATAATCCACTAGGAGGTTCTTATGGAAAGTAGGTTGGAAAATGCCTTAGGGAAGATAAGTATTTCTTCTAATGCTATTGCAAATATAGTAGCAAATGCCACATTGAGTTGTCCAGGTGTTCTTGGAATGGGCATGAAGTCTTTTACTGAAGGAATAGTTAATCTTTTAGGTAGAGAGCAGCCCTCTAAAGGGGTAGAGGTAAGTATCTCTGGGGATAAGGTAAGTATTGATGTTTTTATTATAGTAAGTTATGGAACCAATATTCCTGAGTTGGGTGATGTTATAGCTAGAAATATAAAAAGTGATCTAGAAAGATTTACTGGGCTTATTGTGTCTTCTATAAATGTAAATGTAGTAGGTATATCCTCTAGTAAAGAGGTGTAAGTAATTGGCATTAGAGATGCCTGTCCAATATGTAAAAGGGATAGGTCCTAGACGTGCATCTCTATTCCAGAAATTAGGGGTAGAGACGTTAGAAGACCTTTTTTATTTTGTCCCAAAGAGATATGAAGATCGGAGTAATCTGAAGTCTATCAATTCAGTAGAATCAGGAACATCCCATACCATTCTCTGCCAGGTAGTAGACCTTTCTGAGGAGAGGATACGAAAAAATCTTACCCTTCTAAAGGCAAGGGTAAGGGATAATACTGGAGAAGCTACTGTCATATGGTTTAATCAACTATATTTAAAAAGATTGCTTAAAAAAGGTACAAAGGTATATCTATATGGAAATATAATGAGAAGATTTGGAAGGGTAGAGATACAAAATCCTGACTATGAGATAGTAGATGGGGATGAGACAATCCATACTGGGAGGATCGTTCCTGTATATCCTCTTACCGAAGGTTTGAGTCAGAAGATAGTAAGAAGTATTATGTGGAATACTTTAGATAGATACATAGAAGAGATAAAGGAATTTTTGCCTAGAGAACTTTTGGAACGGTATGGATTTCCAGAAATAAGAGAAGCCATCTACAACATCCATTTTCCAAAGGATGAGAGTACATTGAAAAAAGCTAGAGAAAGACTTGCCTTTGAGGAGTTTTTTCTCCTTCAACTTGCCATTTTAAGGAGAAGGGTAGATAACTCTAGAGAAAAAGCACCAATAATTTATGCCTCTATGGATTTAGAAAAGAGATTCCTCTCTATCCTGCCGTTTGAGTTGACAAATGCACAGAGGCGTGTGATAGAAGATATAAAGAGAGATCTAATTGCAGGAAGCCCTATGCAGAGATTATTACAAGGAGATGTCGGTTCTGGGAAGACGATAGTTGCTGCTTATTTTCTCTTTGTAGTTTCTTCTAATGGCTATCAAAGCGCGATTATGGCTCCTACCGAGATCTTAGCTCAGCAGCACTATGACCGTATAGCTCCTCTTTTGGGGGAACTAGGGTTAAGGGTGGAACTCCTTATTGGTTCTACGAAAGAGAGGGAAAAGGAGAGGATTAAAGCCTCACTTATCAGTGGAGATATAGATGTAGTTGTTGGTACACATGCTCTTATCCAAGATGATATAGTATTCAAGCATCTTGCCGGTGTAGTAATAGACGAACAACATCGTTTTGGTGTAATGCAGAGACTTGCCTTAAAGAATAAAGGTAATTCTCCGCACTTTTTGGTGATGAGTGCTACTCCCATACCTAGAACCCTTGCCCTTACACTATATGGAGACCTTGACGTGTCTGTAATAGATGAGCTTCCTTCTGGTAGGATTCCTGTTACTACATACTGGGCATCAGGGGCTCAGAGAGCTCAGGTATATAGTTTTGTAAGGAAGATTGTAAAAAATGGACAGCAGGCATATATAGTGTGTCCCCTTATAGAAGAGTCTGAAAAGATGGAAGCTGAATCTGCCACTGCCTTGGCGGAGAGGATGCAAAGAAATGTCTTTCCTGAATTTAAGGTTGGACTTTTGCATGGAAGAATGAATGTTAGTGAAAAGGAAGAGGTTATGAGTAGGTTCAGAAATAGAGAGATAGACATACTGGTTTCTACTACGGTAATAGAGGTAGGAGTGGATGTCCCTAACGCTACAGTAATGGTTATTGAGAATGCTGAGAGATTTGGTCTTTCTCAGCTTCATCAGTTAAGAGGAAGGGTTGGTAGGGGAGAGCTAAAGTCTTATTGTATCCTTATAAGTGACCTAAACTCAGAGGATGCTAAGGAACGAATAAAGATAATGACAAAAACCCAAGATGGTTTTGAGATAGCTGATGCTGACTTAAGATTGAGGGGTCCTGGTGAACTTGATGGTACACGCCAGCATGGCATCCCTGACTTTAGGATAGGTAACCTTCTTAGAGATACTAGATTATTAGAATTGGCAAGAGAGGAAGCCTTAAGATTACTAAAGGAGGATGCTGAGCTTACTTCTTGTAAGAGCCTTGAAAAGAAGGTAGAAGATTCAAGGTTTGTGAGATTTTTGAGTATAGGATAGTATGGAGACTGTTATCACCGGAGGAGTATTTAAGGGGAGAAGGCTTATACTTCCTAAAGGTAGTGATGTAAGGCCTACTATGGGTTTTATTAGGGAGGCAATATTTAATATTATAGGTGAAAAGGTCCTAGATGCAGAGTTTCTTGACCTCTTTGCAGGCTTTGGGACTGTTGGAATAGAGGCATTGAGTAGAGGAGCAAGATTTGTGTCTTTTGTAGAGAGAAATCCCAGATACTCCTATGTTATCTCAGAAAATCTAAAAAGGTTAGAATCCTCTAATTTTAAAATATATACTATGTCTGTAGATACCTTTATTATAAATTCTTCTGATAGATATGATATTATCTTTCTTGATCCACCTTATATTCTGGGTGATTTGAATGGGATAATGGAGAAAATTTTTAATAAAGGGTTACTTGCATCTGGTGGTATTATAATATGGGAAGCTTTTGCGAAAAATTTAATTATTGAAGATAGAAGATTTAATATAATTAAAGAGAAAATATATGGGGATACAAGACTTATATTTATTAAAGGAGATTAGATGAGAAGGGCTGTATATCCGGGGAGCTTCGATCCGATTACCAATGGACATATAGATATAATAAAGAGAGCAGGGAAGCTCTTTGACGAGCTTATAGTAGCTGTCTTAGTAAATCCTGCTAAGACTCCTCTCTTTACAGTGGAGGAGAGGATAAAATTGATAGAGGAGAGTCTAAATAGATGTGAAAATGTAAAGGTTGATAGCTTTAGTGGACTTCTGGCACATTATGTATCTAAGATAAGAGCGGATGTAATAATTCGTGGTTTAAGGGCTGTTTCTGATTTTGAGTCAGAGTTTCAGATGGCATTGATGAACAAAAGATTGAATCCTGATGTGGAGATCGTATTCTTTATGACTAGCTATGAGTACTCATATCTAAGCTCTGGAGTGGTGAAAGAGATAGCTAGACTGGGTGGATCTGTGAATGGTCTCGTCCCTGAATGTGTAGAAGCTAAATTGAAGGAGAAGGTCTCTCAGATATGAAACTAAAGGTTACATTGGCTCAATTTTATCCTAAACTTGGTAACATAGAGGAGAATATAAAAAGGCATCTAGAGATTATAAACAAGAAAAAATCTATTACTCAGCTTTTGATCTTTCCAGAGTTGAGCCTCACTGGGTATAATCTTATGGACCTTACGTTAGACGTGGCTCAGAGAAAAGATAGTCATTCCCTTCTTCCTCTTTTAAAGGCGTCAAAGGATATCGGTATTATAGTAGGACTTGTAGAGCTTGGTAATGACGGGTTCCTTTATAACTCTGCATTCTATTATTATGGAGGTACATTGAGCCATATCTATCATAGGATGTCATCTTCTTATACGATCGATACCATTTTTGGTAAGATAGGATTAATTATCTGTGAGGATGCTTTAGATCCTACTGTAATGTCCTTGCTTACCCAAGATGGAGTAAAGATACTTATAATTTTAAGTAACAGTATCTCCTATGGATTTAATCCTGATCAGGGTATTCCAAAGAGTGCCTCTATATGGCATACATTGACCTCTATCTATGCTCAGGTATACTCATGTTATGTGATATATGTAAATAGAGTAGGGTTTGAAGACGGATTGAATTTTTGGGGAGGCTCTCATATAGTCAATCCTAGGGGAGAGATAGTTATCCAATGTCCATATTATGACGAGGCTATCCTTGATGTAGAACTTGATTTAGACCTAATTCAAGTAGCAAGAGTTACAGACCCTTATCTAAGAGAGAAGATTCAGAGGCTTGGAGATGTTAGATAAATTACCTTTTGATCCAGTTTACGCTAGAAATGTCCTCACTAGATTTATAAAAGATGAGATAGAAAAGTTTGGAATACACAATGTGATTGTAGGCCTATCTGGAGGTATTGATTCCTCGGTAGCTGCAACCCTTGCAGTAGAGGCTTTAGGGAATTCTAATGTCTTTGGGTATATTCTTCCATATAAGACTACTCTTAGAGAGAGTATTGATGATGCATATCTAATGGTGAGAAGACTTAATATCTATTCCCAGGAGATAGACATAACCTCTATAGTGGATAGTTACCTTAAGGATGATGATCCAGATAAACTAAGAAAGGGTAATTTTATTGCCCGAGTTAGGATGTGTATATTGTTTGATAGGTCAAGTTTTCATAATGCACTTGTGCTTGGTACTAGTAATAAGACTGAACTTCTCTTAGGTTACGGGACTATATATGGAGATATGGCATCAGCTATAAATCCTTTGGGAGACCTATATAAAACTCAGATTAGGAGTTTAGCAAAGGAGTTAGATGTTCCTGAAAGGATAATTACCAAACCTCCTACAGCTGATCTATGGATAGGTCAGACAGACGAGGGAGAGCTTGGTTTTACATATGAAGAGGCTGATAAGATTTTATATCACCTTGTAGACGAAGGACTTCCTGCCGAGATGTTGATAGATATGGGGTATAAAAAGGATACTATAGATAAAATTATGACTCTTATTAAGAGAAACCAATATAAACGGACTCTCCCTATAGTGGCAAAGTTATCTCAACGTACTGTAGGGATAGATTTTAGATATCCAAGAGATTGGGATAAATAAAAAGGAGGAGAATTTTTAAGATATGAGTGATATTATATCAAGAATAAGAGAGAGGGCAAAAGATGCTCAAAAAAAGGTAGTGCTTCCGGAGAGCCTGGAGGAGAGGACTCT
Organism: bacterium; assembly: GCA_049969715.1. Classification (GTDB taxonomy): domain Bacteria; phylum DUMJ01; class DUMJ01; order DUMJ01; family DUMJ01; genus JBMFOH01. The sequence continues at coordinate 62,406 of JBMFOH010000006.1, forward strand.
AAAGGCGGCAGAAGTAGCTACAAAAGAGAAAATAGCTAGAATTGTATTGATTGGAGATGAGATCGAAATAGCTTTAAGAGCACGAGAGTTAGGTGTGGATTTAGATGGGGTAGAGATTATAAATCCTAAATCTTATCCTGAGAAAGAACTCCTTGCCTCTATATTAGTGGAGCTAAGAAGAAATAAGGGGATTGATACATTAGAGAAAGCTTATAAAGTATTAGAAGACCCGCTTTATTTCTCTACAATGCTCCTAAAACTTGATAAAGTAGATGGGTGGGTTGCTGGAGCTGTGCATTCTAGTCCAGATGCGGAAAGACCAATATTTCAAATTATAAAAACTGCGCCTGGGATAGATGTAGCTTCAGGTGCATTTCTTATGATAGTCCCTGACTGTACTTACGGAGAAGAAGGCATCTTTATATATGCAGACTGTGGAGTAAACCCTAATCCCAATGCCTCTGAACTTGCGTCTATTGCAATATCTAGTGCTAGGTTATTCCAACTTCTTGTAGAGAAAGAGCCTAGGGTAGCAATGCTTTCTTTTTCTACTAAGGGAAGTGCTAAGCATGAGTTGGTAGATAAGGTTGTTGAAGCTACTAGGATAGCCAAAGAGAGGGCTCCTGAACTTATAATAGATGGAGAGTTACAGGGAGATGCCGCTCTAGTTCCATATGTAGGAAGATCTAAAGCTCCTGGAAGCCCTGTGGCAGGAAGGGCGAATGTTCTTATATTCCCTGATCTTAATGCAGGTAATATATGTTATAAGCTTACAGAGAGATTAGCTAAGGCTAAGGCTATTGGTCCCATTCTCCAGGGAACAGCTAAGGCAGCAAACGACCTCTCTAGAGGATGTAACGTTGATGATATAGTAAATTCTATTGCTATTGTGTGTGTGAGAGCTACTGCTTTATAGGAGGTATATGCTATATGAAGGTTTTGGTAGTAAATTGTGGGAGTTCTTCTTTAAAGTATCAACTATTTGATATGGAAAATGAGGAGGTTATAGCCAAGGGAGTGGTAGAAAGGATAGGGACTCCCCCGTCCTACCTTGTATACACGCTAAATGGCGAAAAGGTGAAGAAAGAGGTAGAAGCTGCTAACCATACGGAAGCTTTCAAGGTAGTTGTAAATGCTCTACTGAATGAAGAGAGACCTGTAATAAAGTCTATAGAAGAGATTGGTGCAGTAGGTCATAGGATAGTTCATGGGGGAGAGAGGTTTAAAGAGCCAACTATAATAAACGAGGAGGTAATGGCAGAGATAGAAAGGAATAATGAGTTAGCCCCTTTACATAATCCAGCAGGGCTTGCTGGTATAAGAGGGAGTTTAGAAGTACTCCCTAATGTTCCTCAGACTGCTATATTTGATACCTCTTTTCATTCTCAGATGCCTAAATATGCATATCTTTATGCCCTTCCATTAAGGTTTTATAGGGACCATAGGATAAGAAGGTATGGATTCCATGGGACAAGTCATTACTATGTATCCCATAGGGCAGCTCAGTTAGTAGGGAAACCTATTGAGGAGTTAAAGATTATTACCTGCCACCTTGGAAATGGATGTAGTATAACAGCGGTAAAAGGAGGAAGATCTGTAGATACTAGTATGGGATTTACGCCTCTAGAGGGACTGGTAATGGGGACAAGAAGTGGTGATATAGACCCTGCTATCCCCTTATATCTAATAAGAGAATTGAAATATACACCTGAAGATGTTGATGACATCCTCAATAAAGAGAGTGGACTTCTTGGACTTTCTGAGTTTAGTAATGATATGAGGGATGTAATGAGATCAGCAGCATCTGGAGACCAAAAATCGCAGCTTGCTATGGAGATCTTCTGTTATAGGATAAAGAAATATATAGGGGCATATGCAGCCATAATGAATGGTCTAGATATCTTAGTATTTACTGCTGGCATAGGAGAAAATGAGCCAGAGGTAAGAGAGTTGGTATGTAAGGATATGGATTTCTTGGGGATCAGTATAGACCCTCAGAGGAATAATTTTAAAGGACAGGAAAGGGAGATTAGTACTCCTAATTCTAAGGTGAAGGTTTGGGTAGTACCAACCAATGAGGAGCTTGTAATAGCTAGAGAGACACTAAGGCTAGTTGGTAGATGAGATTGGATGTAAGAGAACTATTAGAGGGTAGTATAGAACGGAAAACATTGGAGTATGAAGAGAGTCTGGAAGCTATGGAAGGGCTTTCATTTGGAAAATTACCTTATGTTTCTCTCTCTGCAGAGGAGGCGGATGGGAAGGTCATCTTATTTTGTAATGTAAAAACTGTGGTGATACTTGAATGTAGTCGGTGTCTGCAGCTTTATCCTCAGCCCCTAGAGTTTTCTTATAGAGAGGTGTATAGTGAAGAGCCATTTAGAATAGTTGGGGAATTGACAGAAGAAGACTTTAAGTTTACAATAGAAAACAATACTATAGATATTTCTAGTAGTGTTAGGGAAAATATAATTATCAATCTCCCTATTAAACCTTTATGTAGACCAGATTGTAAAGGATTATGTCCTGTATGTGGTAAGAATTTAAATGAGGGAGATTGTAGCTGTAATACTAGAGATATTATAACTTTAGACATTTAAATTGGAGGGAGATATGGCTAATCCAAAGAAAAAGATGTCAAGATGTAGGACTCATAGAAGGAGGTCTCTCTGGAAGTTAGATGCTCCTTCTCTTGTCCGTTGTCCTCAGTGTCATAGCTGGACCTTACCTCATAGGGTTTGTCCTTCCTGTGGATACTACGATGGGGAAAAGGTTCTTCAGATAGAAGAGGAGAAATGAGAATAGCTTTAGACGCAATGGGTGGGGATTTTGCTCCCCAGGTAATTGTTGAAGGAGCGTATATTGCTTCTAATAATCTAGATGTAGAATTGGTTCTTATTGGAAATGAGGAAAGGATAAAAGAAGTTGTAGGTCCTAGAAAGGTTTCCTTTGAGATAGTACATACCGAGGAGTTTATAGGTATGGAGGAGCATCCTGCCCAAGCGATAAAAAATAAAAAGAAGGCATCATTAGTTATAGCTGTTGATATGTTAAAGGATAGAGAGGTAGATGCAGTAGTTTCTGCTGGGAATACAGGAGCATTTGTTGCCTGTGCTTCTATTATGTTAGGTACTATTCAAGGGATTGAAAGACCTTCTATAGGTGTAGTTATTCCTACTTTAAAGACCCCAGCCTTCATAATAGATACAGGGGCTAATGTTGATTGTAAGCCTAATTATCTCTACCAGTTTGCTATTATGGGTATGGTTTATTCTCACAATGTTTTAGGGATAGAGAAGCCTAGAGTAGGACTACTCAATATAGGAGTGGAAGAGACTAAAGGAAATGCGCTTACAAAGTCGGCTTATCTGCTCCTTAAGAGGATAGATACATTTGTTGGGAATATAGAAGGGAATGATATATTTGATTGCAAAGCAGATGTAGTAGTTTGTGATGGATTTGTCGGTAATATCCTTCTCAAATTTACAGAAGGATTTGCCTCCACTTTTGAGAAGATGATAAAAAAAGGTCTCGCAGAGTACTCTATTCCCAGAGCAAGCAGAGTCTTTATTGACAGTTCTATAAAGAGTGCCTTTTCAGTGTATGACTTCTCAGAGTATGGAGGTACTCCTCTATTGGGGGTGAGAGGGGTATGTGTAGTAGCTCACGGAAGGTCAGATGCAAAGGCGATATATAATTCTATCAAAGTGGCAAAGAGGTCTGTTGAATCTAATCTTCTAAAAGGAATTGAAGAAGGAGTATCTATGTATGTATATTAGAAATGTAGGTATAAAGGGTATTGGGGCTTATGTCCCTCCCAAAATATTAACAAACTTCGACCTAGAAAAGATGATCGATACTTCTGATGAGTGGATTGTCACCCATAGTGGGATAAGAGAAAGACATATTGCAGAGGAGAATGTGGCTACTTCGGACCTTTCTTATGAGGCAGCTAGGATTGCTCTTGAATCTGCTAATCTTTCTCCTAAAGAGTTAGACCTAATCATTGTAGCTACTGTTACTCCTGATATGTTTTTCCCGGCAACTGCTTGTATCCTTCAGGACAGATTAGGGGCAAGTTGCCCTGGCTTTGACCTTTCTGCCGGATGTTCGGGGTTCATATATGCATTAAGTGTTGGAGCTCAATTTGTAGCTAATGGCACATATAATAATATCCTTGTAGTAGGAGGGGAAACATTATCTAAAATAATAGATTGGCAAGATCGCTCCACCTGTATTCTATTTGGAGATGGTGCAAGTGCAGCTATCCTAAGTCATGTAAAGGACGGTGGTTTTAAGTCCTTTGTCCTTGGTACAGATGGGAGTGGGGGGAAATTTTTAGAAATGCCAGCTGGAGGTTCTAGATTACCAGCCTCCTATGATACAGTTAATCAGCGCTTACATTTTATAAAGATGAATGGAAGAGAGGTCTTTAAGTTTGCAGTTAGAATAATGGGAGATGCAGCCTTGGAGGCTATAGAAAGGGCAAATCTTACCCCAGAGGACATAGAACTATATATACCACACCAGGCTAATATAAGAATTATTAATTCCTCCGCAGAAAGAATAGGATTATCTATGGATAAGGTCTTTATAAATCTAGATAAATACGGGAATACATCTTCAGCATCGGTGGGTTTAGCTTTATACGAAGCGTTAAAGACAGGAAGGATAGAAAAAGGTATGCATATAGTTATGGTTGGTTTTGGCGCAGGACTCACTTGGGGGGCATGTGTGTTAGAATGGTAGGGTGTGCATTTGTCTTTCCTGGACAAGGGAGTCAGATGAGAAAAGAGGATGCTGATTTTATCCTTAATTTTCCTCTAGTTACCGAGACTCTGGAAAAAGGTTCAAGATTGTCAGGCATTGATCTTCTTGATCTGATTAAAAAAGGAGTATCTCCAGTCGATACAAGGTTGAGTCAATTGGTTACATATGCTGTTTCTCTCTCCCTATTTTATGCATTACAACTTCAAGATATTCATCCCAATGTAGTAGCTGGACATAGCCTTGGAGAGTACTCAGCCTTAGCTGCCAGTGGAGCCATAGGTTTTGAAGATGGTTTAAATGTGGTAAAAAGAAGAGGAGAGATAATGGCTGAGGCTTCTACTAAGATAAAGGGAGGTATGCTTGCAGTTATTGGTCTTGATAAAGATGTTTTAATTGATATAATAAGAGGAGCTCAAGATATAGAGGCAGTGAACTTTAATAGTCCAAAGCAGACAGTAATATCTGGAAGGACAGAGTCTTTAGAGAAGATTATTCCTATATTGAAGGAGTATGGCGCAAAGAGGATTGTTCCCTTAGAGGTAGCTGGACCTTTTCATTCTAGTCTTTTTAAGGAGTATGGAGAGAGGTTTTATATAGAATGTATAAAAGATATAGAGATAAAGGTTCCTAATATAAGATTTATTTCTTCTGTTAGAGGAGGGATGGTTGAAGACCCTGAAGAGATAAGGGAATGTTTGAGAGTTCAAATGTATAATCCTGTTAAGTGGGTAGATGTGGTAAGAAGTATTGAAGAAACTGGCTGTGATCAATTATTAGAGGTAGCAACTGGTAATGTTTTATGTGGACTTGTCAAGCAGACCAGTGAAAGATTTAAATCATTGGAGAGCGCTATAGACTTTCTTAGGAGAATATGATGTTAGAAGATAATCAGGTTGCCATAGTTACAGGTGGATCGAGAGGAATAGGAAGGGCTATAAGTTTAGAACTTGCTTCTAAAAGTAAGAAGATAGCCATTATATATAGGACAAATAGAGAGAAAGCACTAGAGACTCTAGAAGAAATAGAGGGATTAGGGACTGAAGGTTTGATATTTCAGGCCGATATTACTAAATGGAGTGATATGAACTCTGTTATCGAAGAGGTCTTGACTAAATGGGGTAGAATAGATATTCTTATAAATAATGCAGGTGTTACCCGAGACAATCTTCTTATTAAGATGACAGAGGAAGAATGGAAAGATGTGATTGATGTAGACCTTAAGGGAGCGTTTATATGTACTAAACTTGTAGTGCGCTCTATGATGAAGAATAGATGGGGAAGGATAGTAAATATAGCTTCGGTGATTGGGGAAATAGGTAATGTAGGTCAGGCTAATTATACGGCAGCAAAGGCAGGCTTAATAGGTTTTACGAAGGCTTGTGCCAGAGAGTTTAGCCGTTGGAATATAACTGTGAATGCTGTGGCTCCAGGATACATAGAGACGGAGATGACTTCTATATTGGATGAAAAGGTAAAGGAGGAGTATTTAGATAGAATCCCTTTAAGGAGATTTGGTAGGGCAGAGGAAGTAGCTAAAATAGTTGGATTTTTAGTAAGTAAGGATGCCAGTTATATTACTGGACAGATAATAAATATAGATGGCGGATTAGTAATGTAGGAGGTGCTTATTGTGGCTGTATTAGATAGGGTGAAAAGAATTATAGCTGAACAACTGGGTATAGATGAAGAAGATATTACTCCAGATGCTTCTTTTACAGATGATCTTGGAGCAGATTCTTTAGACTTGGTAGAGCTGGTAATGGCTTTTGAAGACAGTTTTGACATAGAGATACCAGATGAAGATGCCGAAAACATAAAGACGGTTGCGGATGCTGTAAACTATATCCAGTCAAAGATTGAGGAATGAATAAGAGTCGAGTAGTTATTACAGGAATAGGAATAGTAACTCCTTTTGGTGTGGGTAAAGGTCCATTTTGGGACGGGTTACTTTCTGGTAGGAATACCATTGGGTATCTAACTACTATTGATACTACTGATTTGCCAGTGAAGATAGGCGCAGAGGTAAGAGATTTTGACCCTGACGTCTATCTTGGCAAGAAGGATGCCAGGAAGATGGATCGTTTTACCCAATTTGCTGTAGTAGCAGGAATAGATGCTATAAAGGATTCTGGTTTGGATTTAGAGAAGATAGATAAAGAAAGGGTTGGAGTGATTATTGGTTCTGGCATAGGGGGCATACATATCTTGGAGCAACAGCATTCCCTGATATTAGAGAGGGGTCCTAGTAGAATAAGTCCATTCTTTATTCCTATGCTTATTTCTAATATGGCTAGTGCCTATCTCTCTATTATGTTTGGGTTAAAAGGGATTAGTTTTTCTGTAAATACCGCCTGTGCTACAGGAGCAACGGCAATTGGTGAAGCAGTAAAGGCTATAGCGTTTGGGGAATGTGATGTAGTTATTACTGGGGGAACAGATGGTGCTATTACTCCACTTTCTGTGGCTGGTTTCGCCAATATGAAGGCTTTATCTACTAGGAATGATGAGCCAGAAAAGGCAAGTAGGCCATTTGATGCTAAAAGGGACGGTTTTGTTATGGCTGAAGGAGCAGGAATATTGGTATTAGAATCTCTAGATTTTGCTCTCTCTAGAGGGGCTAATATATATGCCGAAATTGCTGGGGTAGGAAGCACCTCTGATGCCTATCATCTTACAGCTCCTGAGCCAGATGGTATGTTGCAGTCAAGGGCTATGGAACTTGCCTTAAAGTATGGTAATATAAGAAAGGAGGAGGTAGACTATATAAATGCTCATGGAACGTCTACCCCACTCAATGATTTGGTGGAAACTAGGGCAATAAAAAACCTTTTTGGGGATTTGGCATATAAGATCCCAATCAGTTCGATTAAGTCTATGATTGGACATACCCTTGGGGCGGCAGGAAGTATAGAGCTTATAGCCACAGCATTAACCATAAAGGAAGGGATAATTCCTCCAACTATAAATTATGAGTATCCTGATCCTGAGTGTGATCTAGATTATGTGCCTAATATAAAGAGAAAAAAGGATGTAAGAGTGGCACTTAGCAACTCTTTTGGTTTTGGAGGACATAACGTTTCAATTGCTTTAAAGAAGTATGAAGAAGCCAAGGTATCTTGAGTTGTTAGAAGAGCTTAATATTAAGGTCTCTAGAGAGCTTTTAGATATAGCCTTTACTCATAAGTCTTATAGTGAGATTAATAATAATGAAAGACTCGAATTTCTAGGGGATGCAGTAGTAGGTTTAATTGTAGCAGAGAGGCTCTATAAGAGGGAACCTTACCTTTCTGAAGGGGAGATGAGTAAATATAAAGCAAAACTAGTAAGCAGAAGGTATCTATCAGGTTTGGCTTATAAACTAGATTTGATATATGAGATAAAGGCTAGAGGGGAAGTTGATTTTTTAAGGGGGAGGGAAAAGACTACTATACTAGGCAATGCCCTGGAAGCCCTAATAGGAGCTATTTTTATTGAGAGTGGACTCAATTCGGCTAGACTTTTTCTTGAGAAGGTCTTCAATCTAGAGACACCTCTTGAGGAGGACTATAAGAGTAAGTTACAGGAGGATGTCCAATCTCTCTATAAAGAGACCCCTATTTATAGAGTAATAGGGGAAGAAGGACCTACACATTCGCGTAGATTTATTGCTGAGGTTGTAATTAATGGAAGGACTGTTGGAGTTGGTTATGGTTTTAGTAAGAAGGAAGCAGAACAGTATGCTGCTAGAGAAGCCTTAAATAAACTATATGAAAAGGAGGGAAATAAGTAATGGAAGTACTAAAGGTATCTGCGAAATCTAGTCCTAAGTCTGTTGCTGGTGCTATTGCCGCTGTGGTAAGAAACGGTGAAAGCGTAGAGCTTCAGTCAATAGGAGCAGGGGCAGTAAATCAGGCAGTAAAGTCTATAGCTATCGCTCGAGGTTACCTTGCCCCAAATGGGATCAATTTAGTAATGTTTCCTGCCTTTACCAAAGTAGAGGTAGATGGGGAAGAAAGGACTGCTATAAAGTTTTCTATCCAAGCAATAAAATAGATGGGTTGGTTTGATAGGTTAAAAAAAGGCTTGGAAAAGACCAGGGCGTTAATAAAGAGAGGGTTTAATAGTTTAGACCCTCAGGATTTAGAAGGGCTAGAGGTAGCTCTTTTAAGTGCAGATGTAGGACCTAAGAGTACTGAGTTTTTATTGGAAGCCCTTAGAGCTAAACATAACGCATACCCTAGAGAAAGTCTTCCTAACCTGATGAAGGATATAGTTAATTCACTTTTCCCTCCCTCTTTTGATATATTAGAACTTTTCTCCAAGGACAAATGGATTATATTTGTTGTGGGGGTAAATGGTAGTGGGAAGACTACTACTATAGGTAAGTTGGGCTATGTATTGAAGCAAAAGGGAAGGGACGTGCTTTTTGTAGCTGCCGATACCTTTAGAGCTGCAGCTATTGAGCAGTTGGAGGTCTGGGGTGAACGCTCTGGCATTCCGATAGTTAAACATAGAGAAGGAGCTGATCCAGGAGCAGTAGCTTACGATGGAATGAGGTCTGCTCGATCCAGGGATATTGATATAGTGATAGTGGATACCGCAGGAAGATTACATACAAAGTATAATCTTATGGAAGAATTAAAGAAAGTTAAGAGGGTCATAGATAGAGAAAGAGGAGAATACAATCTATATACACTGTTAGTTATAGACGCTACTATGGGCCAGAATGCAATAAATCAGACACGTATGTTTAATGAAGCTTTAGGTGTAGATGGGATTGCAGTAACAAAGCTAGATGGTACTGCTAAAGGAGGAGTTATTATAGGTATTGCTTCTGAGTTTAAAATTCCTATCGTATTGATAGGGGTTGGAGAGGATATAGAGGATATGCAAGGTTTTAATAGGGAAGAGTTTGTTAATGCTTTGTTCTGGGAGATGAATTAGAATGTTTGAATCCCTTACGCAAAGGATACAGGGTATATTCGATAAGGTGAGAAGACGTGGTAAGCTTAGTGAATCGGATATAAACGAGGTCTTACGTGAGATAAGGATCTCACTTCTAGAAGCAGATGTAAACTATAAGGTGGTAAGAGATTTTCTGGTTAGAGTAAAGGATAAGGCGCTGCAAGAGACGGTGTTGAAGAGTATCTCCCCTACAGAGCAGATCCTTAAGATTATATATGAAGAACTTACAGAACTTTTGGGTGGAGATTTCAAGATTGATAATCGTATCCCTAATGTTATTATGCTGGTAGGACTCCAAGGTTCTGGCAAAACTACTACTGGAGGGAAACTTTCTGTATATTATAAGAAGAGGCAGGCAAGGCCACTTTTAGTAGCCTGTGATACAAGAAGACCCGCCGCTATTCAGCAGTTAGAGGTGATTGGGAATAGTATAAATGTTCCTGTATATAAGGAGAACGCTGACCCTATTTCGATAGCTGAGCATGCTGTAAGGTATGCTAGAGAGAAGGTTTATTCTCCTGTGATACTTGATACCTCTGGGAGACTTCATATAGATGAAGAGCTTATGATAGAATTGAAAGAGACTTATAGTAGAATAAAGCCTGACGAAGTCTTCTTAGTAGTAGACGCAATGACTGGCCAGGACGCTGTAAATATTGGGGAGTCCTTTTCTAAATTTATCCCTATTACAGGTATCATCCTTACTAAGATGGATGGAGATGCCCGTGGTGGGGCAGCCCTATCTATGAGAGCAGTTACAGGGGTTCCTATAGTATTTGTGGGGACAGGAGAGAAGTTTGACTCTATAGAACCATTCTATCCAGATAGGATAGCGAGTAGGATCCTTGGTATGGGGGATATAAAGACACTTGTTGAAAAGGTAGAGTCTGCAGCCCTAAAAGAAAAAGAGGGGAAGTCTATAGAAAGGTTTGATATGAATGATTTTATGGAACAGTTAAGAGAGATAAAGAATATGGGTCCATTAGATCAACTTGTGAACCTTATACCAGGGATGTCTAAAATAACAGCAAAGATGCCTGTCTTAGTAGATGAAAGCAGGTTAAAGAGGATAGAGGCGATAATATCCTCTATGACTAAGAAGGAAAGAGAAAACCCAAATATAATTGATGCAAGTCGTAAGAAGAGAATTGCTAAAGGTAGTGGAACTACCGTGCAGGACGTAAATCAGCTATTAAAACAATACATACAGATTAAAGAGATGATAAAACAGGTTTCACGAATGGAGAAGAAAGGAAGATTTCCTATGTTAGGAGGGAAGATATGGTAAAGATAAGGCTAAGAAGGATGGGTAAAAGGGGAAGACCTAGCTATAGAGTTGTGGTAGCTGATATCCGAAACCCTAGGAATGGAAAGTTTATAGAAGTCCTAGGATACTATGACCCTATAGCAGAACCTACTGTTTTCAATGTAGACCTAGAAAAAACAAAGGAATGGATATTAAAGGGGGCTCAACCTACAGATACTGTAAGACGTCTTTTGTCACAGGTAGGATTAGATTTAAATAATTTGAAAGGATAGGTAATTATGGATGATGAGCTTTATAGTACAGTAAAATTTCTTGTAAAGTGCCTGGTAGATAATCCTGATTTGGCAGAGGTTGATTCTGAGGTTTCAGGAAAGAAGGCAAAATTTATTATTAAAGTTCCTGATAATGAGATGGGAAAGGTATTGGGACAAGGGGGGCATACTATAAATGCAGTGAGAGCTATAGCAAGTACTCTAGGTCGTAAGGTAGGTAGATTTAAGATTCAAATAGTAGTTGAATCTATTTAGATGCCTTTATATATAGATATTTTAACCTTATTTCCTGAGGCATTTATAGGTCCTCTTAACTTTAGTATTATAAAAAGGGCACAACAGTCTGGTTACTTAGAGATAAATATATTTAATCCAAGGGAATTTACTACCGACCGATATAGAAAGGTAGATGATTATCCCTATGGGGGTGGTAGGGGTATGATTCTCAAGCCTGAACCTATTTTTAGAGCAGTTGAATATATAAAAAAGCTTAGAAGTAATAGCAAGATAATATTATTCTCTCCTCAAGGGGTTCCTCTTATTCAGGCTCTTATAGAAAGTCTGAGTAGAGAGAATTCTTTAATATTTATTTGCGGCCACTATGAAGGTATAGATGAGAGGATATCCCTTCACCTTGCTGATATAGAGATCTCTATTGGAGATTATATATTAACTGGGGGAGAGATTCCTGCATTGGTATTGATAGATGCCATATCAAGGATGTTCCCAGAAGTAATAGACAGGGAGGTGGTAGAGGCTGAATCATTTACTAAGGGTATATTTGACTATCCTCAATATACTAGACCGTCTGAATTTATGGGGTATAAAGTACCGGATGTCCTCTTAAGTGGAAACCATAAGGAGATAGAGCTTTTTAGAAGAAAGGAGGCTCTAAGAAAGACTCTTAATAGACGTCCAGACCTACTTGCCAAGGCAGAACTTTCTTCAGTAGATAGAAAGCTTCTTCAAGAGATATTTAGAGAAATAAGAGATAAGAGATAAAAGAAAATAAAAAAAGATAGGAGAGCCTAAAGTTTTCAGGCTCTCCTATAAAGGATAGAGTAAGAGGCTATTTTACAGGGAAATATCCGACTTCAGATACAATCTTTTGTCCCTCTGGACTTAATACCCAATCTATAAATGCCTTTATCTCCGGGTCTTCATATTCACAGGTATACATATATAGAAACCTACTAATTGGATATAGCCCCTTCTTAATGTTCTCTTCATCTGTAGGTAGATATGCTTTTGATTTTTCATCCTTCTTTACTGGAACGATCTTTACCCCCCTTGCATACGCTACTCCACCGTAACCTATTCCATACTTTTCCTTTGCTACTGCATTAACTACTGTAGCTGTGCCTGGCATACTCTGGGCACTGTTTGTATAATCTTGATTTTGAAGGACGTGCTCTTTAAAGAATACATAGGTTCCAGAGCTATTCTCTCTAGTATATACTATAATAGGATGGTCTTCCCAGCCAAGTTCCTTCCAGTTGGTAACCTTGCCAGTGAATATATCCTTAAGCTGGGATAGGGTGAATTCTTTGATAGGATTAGCCTCATTTACATAGATAGTTATTCCATCAAGTGCTACTTTAAACTCTTTAGGCTCTTTCCCCCAGACATTTTTTATCCTCTGTTTTTCAGTATCCTTTATCGGCCTTGAAGCATCTGCTATATCTGTAGTTCTATTAATAAGAGCAGCTATCCCTATTCCTGAACCTCCCCCAGTTACCTGTACTATCTTCCCTCTATGGGTTCCCATATATTCTTCAGCCAGCCTTTGGGTCATTATTACCATTGTATCAGACCCTTTTATTGTGATCCTACCCCTTACTATTGTAGTGTAGCCTATAGAGGTAAAAAAAACAAGGAATAGTACAAATGAAGCTATTAGTGATCTTCTAAACATTTTTCCCTCCTTATTTAGAATTTTCTCCTAAAGCCCAAAATAACAATTTGGCGATATCCGTATTATCTATATAACCCTTGAATCTCGCTGAACCATATCCTAAAGATACAGCCCATACAGGCGTCCCAGTATGCCCATTTGTTGACCAACTAACCATAAATACAGAGGTAAATCCAGCGCCTAGATTTGCATAGAAGGAATTAGTCAGGCTTGGAGTAATAATTTTACCATCTACTAGCTTTTGTTTCCACTCCTCAGGAATATTTAGTGTACCTACATAATGGTCTTTAAAGAGTTTATCTACTCCTTCTTTAGTGACTGATGTACCTACTGTCTGCCGGGCTTTTTCGAAAGAAAATGGAACCATAAAGATAGCATTTAGGTCATCTACTGTAGCATATCTCTCTTTCCCTTGAGTATCATATGCTTCTGTAAGAGAAAGCCCCCCATTATCATGGTCAGTGGTTACTAAAAGTAATGTCTCTCTAGGATGAGCCTTATAAAAGTCTAATACTATTCCTAATGCTTTATCAAATGCTCTTACCTCGGCAGTTACACTTGCAGCATCATTATTATGAGAGGCATGATCGATCCTGCTCCCCTCTACAATAAGGAAAAATCCATTACTATTCTTACTGAGTAGTTCGATAGCTTTCTGAGTCATATCAGATAATGATGGTACTACTGTAGGGTCTGCGTCTAGCATAAATGGCATATTCCCATTAGCAAAAAGACCTAACAATTTCCCATCATTAGTCCTTTCTAATTGTTCTAGATTATATACTATATTATAACCGAGATTTTTAGCTTCTTCTATGAGATTTCTATCATCTTGCCTGAGGCTTCCCTTTTCACTCTTTGGAATCCAATAGTCTCTTCCTCCTCCAAGTATAACATCTATTCCTTTTTGGAGATATTGGGATGCTATCTCTGCTTGTTCCGTCCTATTCTTTACGTGAGAAGCCCATACAGCAGGAGTGGCATCTGTAACATTACTTGTTACCACTAGTCCTATCTTATAACCCAATTCCTTGGCTCTTTCAGCGACAGTCTTTAATATTTTACCGTCAGGAGAGGTTGAAATCATACCATTATTTGTCTTATACCCAGTGGCAAGTGCAGTCCCGGCTGATGCTGAGTCTGGAACTAAAGCATCATTGGAATAAGTAGTAACAATAGCTAGATTTCCTCTTTTGAATAGCTCATCAGTTAGATTTGTTTTTTCATTTAGTACAAATTTGTTGACATACTGAGTAAGTCCAATGTGAGCAAATCCACAGCCATCCGCTATCATAACAATCACATACTTTACTCTTGGACTTGCACTAAAACTGAATGACTGGAAACTTACTAGTAAAGAAAAGATGAGTAGAAACACCAAAATCCTTTTATAAAACTTATCCATTTACTAACACCTCCTAATTTTTATCTTCTACCCTAAATATACTTATAAACTATTAAGAAAGCAATAAAATACAATTAAGAGGTGTTTAAGACAAGATTAATAAGTTATTAAAAATCTTATCCTTGGACTTTAAGTTGCTAAACTTCTGCTAGTACTTTTTTTAAGAGTATCCACTCCTTTTTATTTCCTTTTCTATCCATATAAAGTTCAAAGACCTCTCCATCATAGGTCTTTACTCTAAAATAATTTCTATGATGCCTTTGTATCCAAGTATGCTTACCAACCAATGCCTCTGAGAACTTCCAATCCTGCCAAGCTGACAGAACCTCTGTAATTTTATATTCTTTATCCTTCCAGACAAAACCTTTTAAGTTTAAGCTTTGGAAGTCATACTCAACTTTAATCTTCTCACATATAAGTAACTTCCTCATATTTTATAAAAATAGCCATAAGGCATTTATCCTATAGCTATAGAAATATTATTTATTGCTTAGTTATATCTACAGTACCACTGTCTACTGTCTGGCTACCAGTGGTAAGTATATATCCGCCAGTTAATTTGTTTGTATCTCCTCCGATACAACCATAGAAATGGACAAAGGTGAATGTAAATGTGTAATTAGAGATCGTAGTAGCACCTAACTGTATTGATGGAGATATCGTTCTATTGGATACAATTGTCGCCTGCCATTCATCCGTCTTACTATCACTTGGAGTTATTGGAGCGGATAGACGGATATCCTTTGAAGCGTCTGAAGGGTTGGGTTTATATATTACTGTCAGAGTCCCACTTGTGAAATTACCATTTTGATCCTGGACTAATCCAGTGATTTCTACGGTTCCATTTATCTTTAAAAGGCCACTATTAAACGTTCCCTTCCAGTTACCTGCTAAATATGGCACCCCTCCACTGAAACATCCTCCAGATGCGCCTATTAGAAATACAGCTGTCACTAATAGTAAAACAACCTTTTTCCACATAATTTCTCCTCCTCCTTTTTGTCTTCTATTTATATTCTATAATATCGGTCTATCCTTTGCAAGCTTTATTAAAGTCAATCAGAAATTACTCAAATTAGAATTACTCCCCCCTCTGGAGGGTAATCCTGGTAAAAGTTAGTATACAACATTTTATACAGTTTTGTAAGAAGAACTTCCTTATAGAATTCCTACCCCAATGTCTTGAGGACGATAGGAAGAAACCTAGGATACCCTGTGCCTATATCTTTTTCAATGTTTTTATTATGGGAATCTTAGGAATCCCTAGCCTCTTTCAATTAGATATTCTACTTAGAATAGAGAAAGCTCCATTCCTATTCCCAGCTATAGAGTTACCTGCAAGCCAAAGGTTACTTGAGAGATTCTTACAGACATATGGTAGAGGTTTTGTAGATTTTATGGTTG